>JAZUBO010000016.1:0-152250 GCA_045638585.1 Acutalibacteraceae bacterium
AGGGTTATATGTATAATATGTTTTAGCTCCTACGGGGTCGGTTGATTCCATAAGAAGACCGAAGGCCTCGTTATATGTATAGCTTGTTGTTGAATTATTTACGTCGGTTATAGAGGCTGTAAAGTTACCGCTTTCGGTATAGGTAGCGTGGGTTGAAAGGTATTTTTCAGTGCCTGAGGGGACTTCATAAAAATACCATTTCATTGTTTCTTTAAGGTTATTTTGGTCGCAGGTTGCTTCAAAAACAGCGTTATCGGGTATACCGTCGGTTGTTCCCTCACCGTTTTCACAGTTAAGGCACTTTGTATAATTTGAATTGAGGGTATACATAGTAAAGGTAGCATCGCTATTTCTTACAAGCTTAAGATACTGCTTAGTATAATCATAATCAGAGGTTGTTACAACCTTATTACCCTTTTCGTTGGAGTCTTCGGAAACGTGTAAAAATATACTACCTGTAGGCAAAACAGATTCTCCTGTTCTGCCTCTTGAAATCAACTGATAAACATTATCGCCACCGTCAGTTGTTACGGGAAACCACATTTGATTTTCCGAGCCGTAATTTGTAAAGCCTGTTGCGGTTATTTCACCCGTGCCTGTGCTACTGTCCAAAGCTTTACCTGTACCCGCATTTACTACGAAATATTTTTTACCATCTACAATTTGGGTTGCAGGTTTTAAGGGACAAATATATGTATTAGTAACATTACCGTGCTCATCATAATCGAAAAAATATTGCTGACCGTCAGAAGATATGGCTTTAAAAAGCTTATTCTGGTCGTCGTAAGAATACATATATCTACTGCCAGAGGGGTTGAGAAGCTTTGTCATCTGGTTATTCGAATAAGCAAATGAGCTTTCGGTTTTTGCTAAATCCTGGGAGCTTACAATATTACCGTTGTCATCATAAGTATAAGTCTGACCGTAGTTTTCTTTATAGCAATAAGCGCCCGTAAATTTAAGATCATTTACATTACGGCTATAGCCGACGTAATAGATACAATATGTATAATCCTCAGGGGCTATTGCCATAAATGAATTAAACTGCCATGAATCAACGTCGGGGTTAAAATCGTTTTTGACGCTCTTAATAAGACCATTCGGGCCGTAAAATTCAAAAGCAATTTCAAAGCACGGTTGCTCGTTTTCAGGCTTCGTTCCGTTGTTTAAGGGTGCGGAAGCGGCTTTAGCCCAGCCACCTAAAGAGAAAACATCGCCCTTTTTACCGTTAACGTTTACCCTTTGGAATAAAAAGTTATCTGCGCTTGCAGAGGTTGCTTTTGTATAAACCGAATGGGTTTGTCCTGCCAACTCGCCTGACTGTAAAATCGGAATACCGCAAGCAATAATATTAGCCTCAAAATTAGCGTCTTCACTTAAAATGCGCCAACGGTCTATTCCGTTTTTAAAGCCTGCGTTTTCGAGCAGGTTAAAAGAGGTTGCACCGTATCCGCTTTCAAGCTGAATATCGTCTAACCAAAGGTCACCCGTTGTATCTTCTTTAATACCTGCAACAATTCGAATAGTTTTACCCTCATCAATCCAGACCGTCAAGGAATTTTTCTCCCAGACAGTTGATGGGTAAACGTCTAATCCGTAAATATTTTCTACTGAGCCCTCGCTGTTCCACACTTCTACATTGATGAAGCCTTTGACGTTTAAGGCGCTAAAAATAGAATAAGCTGAAAGTGTATAAATACCTGCAGGAAGGTTAGTTACGTTTTGCACAATTGACGTAGTACCGGCATTTGCCCATTTACTGATTTTAGCGCAACCGTTGTCAAAATGGCCAACGCCCCAATCGGTAGTTATGCTATATGTATTTTCTGCAGCTGTGGTATACGCCCAATAGTTATCAAAGCCCGAAGAGAAAGACGGGTTTTTAAGATAATTTATGCTACTGGTCTGAATTTTAGACGAGGTGTTTAACTTATTAGCGTTAGAGCTTGTATTGTTACCGGGGGCGTAGCTGAAAAACTGAGCGTGACCGCTGTTATCGGAAACTATACCCGTAGTCTGACCGTAATCGTTAAACTGATATGTATATTTTCTTCCCGCTAAATCGGTTACCTTTGTTTCGTTTTGCTTATATTCAAAAGCATAATAATCTAAAGCACGGTTATCGTAAGTAAGGCAACCAACTGCCGTTACAGGCTTCTGAACAGAGCTTGTGTTATATATAAGAATGATATAGCTATCGGGAGAATATATACGGTCCCAACAATCACCGTGGTTAAGCCTATGGAAAGAAACGGTTTTCGTATCAGGGAATGTTATATTTGTAAGGTTATAACCGTTATAATCAAGCGTTGTTTCTCTTGCTGCAGGGTCGGTTATAGATTCTATCCTGTTAGAACCGTTATAAGCGAATGTATAGCATCTGCCTACACCGTCCCAGATATATTTTATTCTTGGATTTTCGGTATCAGGTTGAAATTCGTGGTCAATATTTATCATCTTACCGGTTGAAGATGATATGCGGATAAGCCAACCGTAACGGTTGAATTCCATTGTATTTTTATCTTTATCGGTAACCTTATATTTAACCCATTTCAAGTCGGTAGAGGTATTGCTTTCAGGGTTTACCCAAAGCTCATAGCCTAAGCCGTCTTCATCCTTACCGGTTGCACCGTTAAGGTCTTCAAAATAAAAGTAATGCTCCGTTCCGTCGGCATCGTTAAGGTAATATTTATACTTTTTCTCTTCATCGATGGAATCGTTTTTTATATTGGGGTTAGGCTTAATGAACAAATGGTAATTCGTCTGCACACCGTTGCCCATATTGGCGTAATCTATCCCTGATTTATTTGAGTTATAAACCATTGAGATGCTTACGGGCATAATTTCTCCGCCACAATCCTCGGTAAGATACTGCGAGAAGACCATATTACCGTTATAGTTATTAACGCTTAAAGCACCGCTTCTGCCTGCACCAACGCTTGTATAGCTGTAATAATCCTCATAGCCCGACATATTGCGGTAGGAGATTACGAGGAAAGGTCTGGCCGCAGCTGCGGTTGTAAAATAATCAGAATAAAACCAAGCTCTGCCCGAACCGTCTGCTTCGGAGTCTGACTTTAACATTATTCCGTGATTTGCGAACTCACCGGAATACCAACCTCTTACAAGATCGGTGATTTCCCAGGTTTTCCATTCATGTTCCTGCCAGAGAACCATTTTTAAATAATCTATTTTCAAATCATTTTCAACGGAAGGCTGGTTATCCCAAGATACAGTATTGCTCTGCCAACTACTAGTAACTTTATAAATATTAATACAATTAGATGTACTGCTACCACGTAAATATAAATATAACTTTGCATCTACTACTTTATCAGCAATGTTTAATTGAGGTAAGTTACATTTTAAAAATGAACGAACAGCACCTCTGTCTTTTTCAGATGTGAAGCTTTCTTCATAACCGACATATAAGCTACCCTCGGGGTGTAAACCGTTTCTGCCAAAGGTTGTATCAGAGAAGCCTGCAGCAACAAAGGCACTATCACAAGTTGAAGTGCCATCCCATTTTTGAGATGTTTTCATTATCGGGTCTACTGTAACAGGGTACACTACACCCTCGGAATTAAGCCACTCTTTATCAAGTGTCATTTTCATAGTAAACTGACCGTTTTTGCTTTCGGCTATTGAAAGAGTTATACCGTCAGAGGTGTGACCCTGGGCATCCTGCATATATGGTGCGTTTATAACAAAAACAGCATTATCCTTTTCATCGCAAAGCTCGATAGTTTTTTCGTCAACAATCTTTGCAGTCAAACCGGGGGTTTTATAGTTTACGTAAAACTCGGTAACTACGTCTTTATCTTTTAAAATTATATTTTCTTTAAGAAAGCCTGATGTGAGAATATACTGCAAATCAACGTTTTCAAATACATTCTCATACATAACCTCAGAGTTAAGCTTTTCAAGGGTTGTAGGGTCACCGTCATCGGCAATTTGCTCCGTAACCTTACCCGTTACTTTTTTAATATCCTCAAAATTCCAAGAAACAGAATAGTCCTCTGTTTTCATTCTTACAAGCTTACTACCGTTTGTTTTCTTTGAAAGACGGATTTCAACGTCTGACTGTGTGTTGATAAAATCTTTCGCGAAAAGAGAACGCTCTGTATCGCAGTCCGTTTGGGTAAGAGTGTTGTCATAATCAACCCAATTACCGTTATCGTCAAGATAATGAACGGGGGTATCATATTGTGCCGCTTTATACGTACCGTCACTCATCTTAAAGTGCTTAACGTATTGCTCACGTTTACTCTCATCCTCCGACAAGGCAACTGACGGGATTTCGTCTACCTCATCTTCTGCGGTTTCATCAGTTGTTTCATCGGTAGCTTTGTTGTTTTCTTCATTTTTTGCTTCATCATAAAGCAATTGTAAATCTGCCGCTACAACGGGTGTTGCAGCAGAAAATACACCAATGAACAAAACCGCTGTCAAAAACAATGATATAACTTTTAACGACCTTTTCATTTCATAACCTCCTACTTTTTTGGCAAATAATTTTGCTTTCAACTATATATGACAATTTTTTCAAAAGTTTTCATTTATTTTTTGCGATTTTTAAAAGTTTGTAGGTTGTTACAAATTGAGAGTAAGTTAATTGGTTAAAATAACAATAAAAAAGAGCCTGACAAATTAACATCAGGCTCAACAAGGCATATTTAATTCATTAATTTATCGCTCACTTATTTTGCAACTGTGCCGAGGAAGTTTTGGGCAGATTTTCTTTTTAAGCGGATTTTATCTGCAATCATTGCTATAAATTCTGAGTTGGTTGGCTTTCCTCTTTGATTTTGAATAGTATAACCAAAATAAGAATTAAGAACGTCTACGTCTCCCCTATCCCAAGCAATTTCAATACCGTGACGGATAGCACGCTCTACTCTAGAAGAAGTGCTTTTGAAATTCTTTGCAACTGTGGGATATAAAATCTTTGTTACTGAATTGAGCATTTCGGGGTCTTCAACCGTAAGCCTGATTGCTTCTCTTACATATTGATAACCCTTAACGTGAGCCGGTACACCTATCTGATGCAACATCTCGGTAATTGTAACGGTTAAATCCTCAACAGGCTCATAAGTTGCAGAAACACCAACGTCACGCCAGCTTAAAAGCTGAACAATTCTCTGGGAAACCATTTGGCTATCGGCGGGTTTAATAAAGTAATAATCTACGCCACTTCTTAAAATTTCTCTTTCAAGCTTTTGGTTATCTATACCCGATAAAACAATAATTAAAGGACGCTTAATGGGGTTGTTTGCATTAATTCTTGTTACAACTCCTACTGCATCAATATGCTGAAGAAAAGCATCCATAATTATAACGTCGGGATAAATTTCATCACACATCCTCAAAACTTCAACACCGTTTTTAGGACAAATTTTAACGTCCATACGGCTGTTTCGAAGAGTTGAGGCTAATCTTTGGGTATACTCGTCTTTTTCATCTGTTAACAAAACTGTTACATTGCCAACCATCAAAACACCTCCTAAAGTGTAGGAAAATTATAACACCGAAAATCCGTGTTTACAAGACGTTTCAACAACAATCGTTACTTTAAACAAAAAGCTAAAAAACACAAAAAAGAATTGTGAACTAATTTGAAACATTTTGTCGAATTTTGTCGAATGTTTTGACAAATTGAAAAATGAAGATAAAAAATGTAAGGATTCGGGGATAACTTTTTTATTCAAAATTCAAATCCCTATCAATAATCCGACAAAAAAGACGGCCACTTTCAGTAGCCGTCAATTTATTACTTTAACAATTTACATTTATTATTTCTGACTTCTGTCAAATTCAAAAGTTCATTTGATAATTCTAAAGCCAATTCGGAATCGTTGTCTTTAACTGCTTCTGAAAAAGCATTAAATTGATTTTTGATTTGCTCCTCAACACCCGCGAGAGCATCATTACTCATTGGGTCAGAATAACGTATTGCTTCATAAACCTTTGTAACCTCCGCTTTTATTTCAGGTGTTTTAGCCTGAGAAACGAGCGTATTTGCATCAACTGTAAGAGATTTAATAAAGAAAGTCTGTGCCTTGATTTCTTCATCTTTCTTAGCAACAATATCACCAGCTGTTTTTGCAAGAAGGGTTGTTGCAATACCAATACCAAAGCAAGCAAAGCAAAGAATAGAACCTAACCATTCAGGAATACCGGGTACAGCCATTGTGATTGCACCAACAATAGCAGTACATATAAGGGTTGTGAAGCTTATGGTAATTGTTGATATATTAAGAAAGAACTTCTCTTTAGACTCTTCTTTAAAACCAAAGAAAGCTGTTCCTAAATGAAGAACAAATGCGAGAGTAATAAATCCATAACCTAACCAGAAGCTTGGTGTGAATCTTGTGGGTGATGGAACGAGGAATGCACATAAATTAAAAATTACTAAACCAATTGCCCAAACAATTGCATAAGGCTTAAAATTCTTTTTCATAACAATAACTCCTAAAAGCTTAAAACAAACTTACTATTTACAAATTAAAGTTTTTCTCCACATTCAAGGCAGAATTTACCACCGCTTGGGATTTCTGCACCGCATTTTGCACATTTGAGAATCATGGATGCACCACATTCCATACAGAATTTGCCTTTAGCGGTTTTCTTTCCACATATGGGACAAAGCATTTCGTTTTCAGCAAGATTTTCAACCTTTGTGCCACATTCAAGGCAGAATTTTGCGTTAGTAGGTAATGTATTGCCACAGTTAGCACACTGAATATTAGCAGTTGCTTCAGGAGTCTGTACTCCACCTGCAAAGCCACTAAAAATGCCACCCAACTGGCCACTCATAGCCGTTGCAGCCTGAAGACCTACACCAAGCCCCACAATATCACCCATCATACTACCACCGTCACCTGAGCCCATACTGCCGATACCCTCAGCAAAGGCTTTCTGAACATCCGCCTGTACATATTCTTTTTCGGTAATACCTTTTGCTGCCATAATCTCAGCTTCAGCAAAACCTGACATTTTAGCTGCTTGTGCTTCTGTCTGTGCTTTAATAAGTTCGCGTTCTGCTTCTCGTTTTGCAACTTCTGTTTCGGTTATCTGTCGTTCTAATTCAATCTGTCTTTGAGCGGCAGTAACCTCTGCTTCTGCAGTTGCCTTTGCAGTACGGATTTCAGTTTCTGCTTCTACCATTCTCTTTTGGAAAGAAATTGTATGTAATTCTCGAATTTTCTTGAAATTCGGATCATTCTCGGGTAACACGATACTGGTAACATAAAGTTGAGGTATCGTTAAGCCATATTCTTCAAAACCGGGAATGATTTTCTCTTTAAGAGTATCTGAAAGTTCTTCGAGTTTCTCATCTATTTCAAGAATATCAATTCCACCTTGCTTAATTGCAGTTGGAAGATTTGCTTTTACCGCGGTTGAAATAAGAGGTCTGAATGAGTCGTTAAGGCTCTTTGTAAAGCCGTCACGATTTTCCCCCCAAGAAATACCGTTAGTTGTACCAACAAGCTTTACGAGGAGCTTACGTGAATCGCAAGCTTGAAGATTCATTTCGCCTGAAGCTCCGATTTCGAGAGGAACGCCCGTAAGAGTATCAATGAAACGAACTTTACTGTCAGTGCCCCATTTAACAGACATCTGAACTGTCTTATTGATGAAATAAACTTCACAGTGGAAGGGTGACTCGCCACCCGTTGCAAGATTAATAATTTTACCAATTAATGGAATATTCTGTGATTCGAGTGTATAGCGACCCGGACCAAAGAGGTCAAGAGCCTGACCGTTCATAAAGAAAATCGCTTCCTGACTTTCATGAACAATAAGCTGAGTAAGGCAGTTAAAATCTTCACAAGGATGTTTCCAGATAAAAGTGCTGTTATCGCCTTCGTATTTAATAATATCAGTTATTTTTGCCATATGAAAAACCTCCATATTTAATTGATTATATTTAATATGCTTACATTTTAATTATTTGAGAAGAATACTATTAACAAAAGAATTACTGCAAGAATTGCAAGACCGATTGTTGCGAATACTCTATTTCTTTTTGCTTTAATTTCGGTTTCTTTAATCTGTTCTTCATATTTTTCACGTACAAGCTTTGATTGTTGTTCGCACTTAATTTTGTACTCTTTTTCTTCAATTAAGATTTCCTCGATTCTTTTTTTACATTGTAGAATTGTTTCATCTGCGTCTTTCCAACCGGGGATTTCCTCGAGAAGTTTAATTGCTGATTCATAGTTTGATGTATTTGAGCCGTACATTTTATCTTTAGCATCAGAAAGAAGAGTGTCTTTTCTTGCAATTTCAGCCTTTTCAAAGCATTCTTCGGCTTTTTCTTTTGCATCGGCATAATCCTTAACTTCAATGAACATATACCCTGCATTTTCAAGCATCTCTTCTGTGGTAGCAGTCTGCATTATTTCGAGGGCATCTTCGTATAATGCTTTTTTACGAGCCTCTTCAATTCGTCTTGCTATTTTATTATTTGAACTTTTAACACTTTCTTTCAGTTCATCATCAGCAAAACGAATAATTTTCTGATAATTGGCATTATCGCTGAATGTTGTGTAAAACTCACTTAATCCCTCAAATTTTGAAACCTCTAAATCTGCCAGAAGCTTACCTAAATATGCGTTAGCGTTTTTTGGGTCTTTATTGAGAACGGCCTCAAAAAACTCATCTGCCTTATCCCACTCTTTATCTTCAAGAAACAAATAACCTCTTTCAAGAAGTGGTGCGACATCTATATTATCATTATTGAAAATAATAGTTTCTTTAACTGCTTTGCCTTTAGATTTATCTAAAATACGCTCAATATTTTCCATAAGGCTACCAAAGAATGTAACCTCACCCATATCGAGAGCCTGCATATTTTTAAACTCTTTCGGCATATCGTAAGCATCCATATTTCTGAAGCAAGGTATTAATACTTTAGATGAATCTTCACCCATCATTGAAATATATCGTGACCATTCATTTTTAACCCATACTGCATCGTAATAATCGTGCTTTGTGCCGATTGCAAGCATTATCTTCGCACTTGAAAGTGCTGCATATATGTAAGGCTCATAATCAGAACCGGCAACCTCACGAAGAGAGTCTCTTGCAAAGAAAACTCTGTAACCATCCTTCAAAAGACCGGTATATATATCCTGCGCTATAAGACTATCTTCTGTACGAGAACCGGTGACATCATCAGTTTCCTTATAACAAATAAAAATATCGTAAGGGTCTTCATTTAATGCTATATTAAGTATTTTCTTTTGAATTTTATCAATTGCTTTTGCTTCGTCACGGTAGATATTTCTTGCGGTGATATCCGCATTCTCACAAGCCTGCTCAAAATCGTCATCATCCATAACAGATAAGGGCAACGTTCGATGACAGGTAGGAATACGACTACCGATTCCATCGTCAACATACTCGATACCGTATTTACAAAGCACCAAGCCCCAATAGGCTTCAGCTTCATCACGAAATTCCGCGATAATGCTTTCATAAATACCGGCTGCTTTGTCAAATTCACTTTTTATGCGAAGGTTATTAGCACGAGAAAAAAGAGCAAGTTTTTTCTCGTTATCTAATTTGGGAAGAGTCTGCTGCGTGCCACAGTATTCGCAAGTGACAACGGATTGGTTTTCACCAATCTCCAACGCTCCCCCACACATTTTACATTTAAAAATCGCCATATTAACACCTATTATTTAATCTCAAGATTGTCAACAGAAAACTCAAGACACTTTTGAATAATGTCGTTTCTTGTTCTACCTGTTTTCTCTGCTATATCATCTAAAGATTTAATTAAGTCGTTAGGCAACCTTACTGAAATAATACCACTTTCACCTTTAAACCTTTTTAACGGAATAACAAGTTTCTTTTCATTCATAAAGATACCTCATCCTTTTACTTATTTCGACAATATAATTATAATACAATTGTAACACGTTTGTCAATACAGTGTATTCATACAAACGAAAACTAATGATAAAAAACAAGCAACCGATTAAAAATCGATTGCTTTATGATTTATGAGGCTTTTTGTAATGTTTGATTTTCTGTTTTAATTTCATTTAGATTTTGTAGCATAGTTTGGGCTGTTATACCGTAACCACCGGTTGGGTCATTTAGAAAAACGTGAGTAACAGCGCCTATAATTTTACCGTTTTGAATTATTGGACTTCCCGACATACCTTGGACAATACCGCCCGTTTTTGCTATAAGATTTGGGTCCGTTACTTTTAAAACAAGATGTTTATTATCCGCAGATGATAAATTAATCTGTTGAATTTCTATTTCATATTCTTGTGTTTCTCCCGAATCCAAGGTTGTTATAACCGTCGCTTTTCCCTCTTTAATTTCATCGTTATTTGCTATCGGATAAAGCTGCTTTTCGGTTAAATTATCAATTTCACCATACACACCAATTTCACAGTTTGAATAAATTTTACCTATCGTTTCGTTTTCTAAATATCCGCAAAGCTCACCTGCAGTGCCTTGAACACCTTTAATAAAGCCCGTAATTTTAGCTAAAGTACATTCACCGCGAGAAATAGGGATACATTCTTTTGTATCAATATCACAGACTGCGTGACCTAGAGAAGCAAAATAGCCATCTTGGGTGCAAAATGTTACCGTGCCGATACCGGCAGAGCTATCTCTTATCCACAACCCTGCTTTATATTTTGCCTCGCTTACAGAGTATTCGGTTTCAAAGCTGACGTCAAAGGCTTTACCTTTTCTTTCTACAGTAAATGTCAGAGCTTGACCGCTGCTTTTTTCAATAATTGAAGAAACGTCAGAATTAAGTTTAATTTGTTTACCATCAATTTTTTTAATAACGTCACCGATTTTAAGACCTGCTTTTTCAGCGGGATTCACACTACCATTTTCGGTATCAACTGCTTCTGTTCCAACTATAACAACCCCATCGGCATAAAGCTTTAAGCCAATAGGATAACCTCCAACATAAACTAATTCGTTAGTATCAGTTGTCCTTTTGTTTACATTATTTTCTTTATCATTATTAAAAAAATTCAGAATATTATCACCGAATTTTTGTATACTGCTACTGACACCGTTTATGGTTATATTTACTGTTTCCTCTCCCGAAAAGCTACCGGAAGACAACACCAAAAATAATAAAAATGCCGTTAAACCGAACGACAAAAAAGACAATAGAACTTTACTTTTTTTCACTTTTTCACCTCCGCAAATCACAAAAATAATTTGTGTAAAAAGGCGAAAAATATTTATGAAAAATAATAGAAAAAGCAGTTCCGAAAATTCGGAACTGCTAATTTTTCTTAATTTATTTAAACAAAATCAGATTGAAATTTCGTTTGCGATTCTGTAAAGCTCAAGGTCTATTGATTTTTTCATATTGAGAGCTTCGATAATATCGTAATCAACGATTTCATCCTTCTTAACAACAACAACTCTGTTACCGATGTCATTTTTAAGAAGCTGAACTGCATAGAAGCCCATCTGGCTTGCAAGAACTCTATCACGAACTGAGGGTGAGCCACCACGCTGAACGTGACCAAGAACTGTTGCACGGCTTTCAACGCCTGTTTTTTCTTCAATATATCTTGCAAGTGAATTACAATCGATACCCTTAACGCCTTCAGCAACAACGATAACGAAATGCTCTTTACCTGTTTTCTGAGTACGCTTCATTCTCTGGATTATGTAAGAGTCGATATCGTAATCAACCTCGGGAATAAGAATACAAGTTGCACCAACAGCAATACCTGCATTAAGAGCAAGATAACCTGCATTTCTACCCATAACCTCAACGATAGAGCATCTGTCGTGAGATTCTGTTGTGTCACGAATACGGTCTACCATATCCATAACTGTATTAAGAGCAGTGTCGTAACCAATAGTGAAATCACTTGAAGCAATATCGTTGTCAATTGTGCCGGGAACACCGATACAAGGAATACCTTTAAGAGTGAGAGCACGAGCACCCTTGAATGTACCGTCACCACCGATAGTTACAATACCCTCAAGGCCAAATTCTTTACAAACCTCAACCGCTTTATCCTGAACTTCAGACTCAGCAAATTCGGGGCAACGAGCTGAATAAAGCATTGTACCACCACGGTGGATAATATCTGAAACAGAACGAAGATTCATTTCAAACATATCGCCCTCGATAAGACCTTTGTAACCACGACGAATACCCATAACTTTCATTCCGCTTTCGCAAGCACTTCTAACAACTGCTCTTATAGCAGCGTTCATACCGGGAGCATCGCCACCACTTGTAAGTACACCAATTGTTTTCACTTGAATTACCTCCAATATTTAAGGGGTTACCCTCATATCCAAAATCCTCAAGATTATATCACACATTTACAAATCTTACAAGAGTAAATTATACAAATTTACCCAAAATTTGATTTTTATTTGTCAATATCTTCACTTTAGTTATTGACAAATACATTTAATTGTTGTATATTATTGCAGAAACAAGCGCCTCTGTAGCTCAGTTGGTAGAGCAGAGGACTGAAAATCCTCGTGTCGTTGGTTCGATTCCGACCGGAGGCACCAAATCGGCAAGGTTCGTCAGAATCTTGTCGATTTTGCTTATAAATTGATTTTTGATAGCATAGATTCAAATAAATGAGGAATAAATATATGAATATGAGTAAAAAGTTTATTAAAATAATATCTTTGCTTTTCTGTATTGTTTTCTTAAGCTCTTGCAGTTCAAAGGAAATGCTTAAAACAAAAGACATTACAAATAAAATTACGCAAACTTCTGTTATTTTAAAATCAGAAATTGAGGAAAATGAAGAATTTTCTGATTTTTTAAAGGAGTTCTCCCCTGATTTTACAATCCCAGGTCTTTATGAGGGTGTTATTCCTCAAGGTATTTGCTACAATGCACCTTTAGACAGCTACATTATCAGCAACTACTACGAAGACGAAGCATATCCGTCTGTATTGACAGTGGTAAACGCTGAAACAGGCAAATTTGAAAAGGCGTTATTTTTACAATATGATGACGGTACTGATTACAAAGGTCACGCAGGTGGTATTGCTTGTTCAGACGAATATATTTTCATATCATCTGACGGTCAATGCTTTACAATTTCTCTTGAAGCTGTAATAAAAGCGGAGAATTATGACAGCATTAAGTTTGAAAGCAATTTCAAATTAAACACAAAAGGCTCATTTGCTGCATTCAGTGATGACGTTTTATGGTTTGGTGATTTCGTAGAAAGTGACAAAAAAGAGCGAGAAAAGGCATCGCTTGTAAAAACTCTTGACAGCGGTGAGACATTCTATGCTTTTTGCGAAGGCTATATCCTTGAAAACGGCTTACCGAAATTCAAGAGTATAAACTCAACTCAAACGGGCTATATCCCCGATTATTATATTGCAATTCCCGAACAGGTTCAGGGAATGGCTTTTACAAAAACAGGTAATATTATTTTTTCAACAAGCTACGGAAGAAAAAACAATTCATATCTTTACATTTATGAAAACATTTTGATTTCTGAAAGAGTCGGCACGGTTGATATAGATGGCAACATTATAAATTTACTTGCTTGCAGTAACGAAAATCTTGTACAAAAAATTACAGCTCTACCTATGTCTGAGGGTATGACTCAAAGCAAATACGGTGTTACGATGATTTTTGAATCAGGTGCTGAAAAATACAGACAGCACAGAGGTAAATATCCTGTAGATACGGCTTACGTTGGAGATGTTGAATAAACAAAAAGTGTCCTGAAAATCAGGACACTTTTTTATTTACCACGTTTGTTCAAAGGTTGCATCGGGGGTCTTTGATGCAGTATCGTTATAATACTCAATCTTCAAATAATTGTTATCGTTATTTAAAGCGAAAGCAACGCTTGCGGTAAAAACGCCTGACTCCCCTATCTCGCTCGGCTCAAACATACCGATTTGAGGATATTGTTTTAACTCTTTTCCTCTTTTATCGTAGGCTTTAAAATGAGTATTACCTATCGAAAGGCCATCGGTGATATCAGCATTTTTATATTCATAAACAACAACCGCAACACGCTCAGCCTTAGGCGCATTTTCATCATCTGAATTAGGCTGAGTATCAAAAACAGCTGTAATTTTTACAGAATAATTACCCTCTTGAGATTTAAGAGTAATTTCATCTTCATTAGAAGCTTCTTCGGTTATTTTTGATTCTTTTTCAACATCATCTTTCGACTTCGTAAGACCTACAACAATCAAAGTAACCAACAATAAAAATGCAATTATTGAAGAACAGATAATAATTAATTTTCTATTCATAAAACACCTCAATCAATTTTAATAAATTTCTTAAGATTAAACGAGAAAATGTATTTTTCCTTAACGGTAACACCTAAACATTGATAAAGAGCATCAGAATATATATCAAGCTGATTTTTATAGGTAGAAACAAAAACGTTTTCATCTGTGATTTTATCTGTTTTATAGTCGATAAGCACAGCCTCACCGTTTTCGATAAATGCACAGTCAAGCTTACCTTGTACAACTATTTGCTCATCCTTAACTGTTTCAGAAACGTTTTCATAAATATCTTTAGCAGGTCTCAAAACAGAAAATTCATACTCTTTTAAAACGTTATCGGATTCTAAAAGCCTTGAAATAATATCACTATTAACAAAAAGCTTAACCGTTTCAACGTCTAAAACTTTTATTTCCTCTTCAGTGAGAATATGCTCTTCTAAAAGGCGTTTAATTTCCTCTTCAGTATTATACAACGTTTTACCGAAATCTGCAAATTCAAGAAATTTATGAACAGCAGTACCTTTATCAGCGCCCGTAAAGCCACCTTTTAAAAATTGTGGCTTTCTGGTTGCGAAGAAAGCTTTATCAGCTCTATGCTTTTCTGTAGATGAAGCTGCAACCTTTGCAACAATGCCGTTTGTGTCATAGGGGTAAACGTAATCAAGCTTTTCGCGGATATCCTGAAGCAGATCTTCGTTACACGGAATATCGGTTTTTTCTTCATATGATTCAATAACGTCAAGACATTCATTGAAATCAATATAAGAAACATCAACACCGAAATCGGTTTTCGCTTCTTTACCTATAATTTTTATGCCGCATTTTTCACGAACAGCTTCACAATCCTTATGGAAAGCAAAGCAAGATAATAACCACTCAGCCATACTACCGGCTTTATAAACCGAATACGGTGAAATTTTACCGTCAGCAGACGTAAAATGACTGTTAAGTTTTACTTTTTTACGTAATGTTTTACCGGAAACATCACAAACAAAGGTAAGATGCTCTTTTGCTCTCGTAAGCGCAACGTAAAGAACTCTAATTTCTTCTGACATATCACCGAACAGAATTGCTTTTTCGGTAGCTGCCGAAGAAAGCGAGTGATATCTTGTAAACATTTCATCATCACGAATTTTAAGACCTATACCCGTTTCTTTCGAAATAGTCATAGAGTTGTAGCTATCACGACGGTTAAAGCCCTTTGAGCAATCGGCAACAATTACGTATGGAAACTCTAGTCCCTTACTCTTGTGAATCGACATAATCTTTACGCTGTTATCATCGGCAGAATTGTCAACCGCACTTTTCATTTGTCCATTTTCAGTTGTATAATTCAACGTTCTGACAAAATCGTTAAGACCTCTTCTACCATTTTCAACGAAGTCGTCAGCAAAGTTAATAAAACCCTTTATATTGGCTCTTCTTTGCTCTCCGTCACCTGCGGCATAGTAAATGTCATAAACGCTCAAATCGTTAACAACATACCTTATAAGCTCATTAACAGGGTGAGAAGCGGCAACATTTCTGTAAAGCTTAAGCTTTCTTAAAAAGCTTTCAGCTTTACATGAGGTTTTAGCATATTCAACGAGGCAAACGTATAAATCCGCCTTAGAATTAACCATTCTTATTTCAGCAAGCTCATCTGCCGTAAAACCGAAAACCGGTGACATTAAAACCGCTATTAAGGGTATATCAACTAACGGATTGTTTATAACTCTCACTAAGGACGACAAAAACTGAATTTCTTTATAATCAGATGAATTTTCTTCGATGGTGGCACTAACGGGGATTCCTTGTTCTTTCAAAGCTGCAGCATAAGATTCTGCTTTTGTTTTAGTGCTTCTCAAAAGAACACAGAAATCGCCCCACTTGATTTTTCTTTCACCGTTTTTATCGGTTACTTTAACACCACTTGACATCACACGCTTTATATATGAAGCAATAACCTGTGGCTCAGAAATTTCCTCTTCAATTTCTTCATCGTTGTAACAAATAATTTCAGTATCAGGAGTGTCTTTTTCGGGGTAGTAATCTGCTCCGTAATAAAGATATTCTTCTTCGTTATAGTCTATTTCACCAACGACCCTGGTCATAAGCCTTGAGAAGATAAAGTTAACGGTATCAATTATACCCTTTCGGCTTCTGAAGTTTTTTTCAAGAATAATCTTTGAGGGTTTATTTGAGCCGTCATAATCGTTTAAATCATCTTTTAACTTAATAAACAAATCTGGACTTGCAAGACGGAAACGGTAAATGCTTTGCTTAACGTCACCAACAACGTACATATTTTCGCAATTTCTCGAAAGAAGACGAAAAATCTTATTCTGGGCTTCGTTTGTATCCTGATATTCGTCTATTAAAATTTCTTTGTATTTGCTTCTTAACTCTTTTAAAACTTCTGTTTCAACCTCGTTGCCGTTTTCATCGTAGGTCACCAAAAGATTAATTGTTTTATGAAGAATGTCATCAAAAGAATATGCATTTAATTCTTTCTTTTCTGCATCAAGCATCTCAGTTAATCTATTTACAGAATCACAAAGCTTTTTTATTGCAGGGTAAAGAATCACGCAGTCGTTTTTATGCTCTTCAGCTGTGGGTAAGGTATGTTTTTTCAAATCGCCAACATCTTTCTCAACGTCGTCAAAAACATTTTTAGTTAGCTCTTTGATATATTCGTCAACCTTGCTGTTACGAGCATATGGTTTAACTACTATACCCTCGTTTATTACTGATACCATACCGTCCCAATTACGATTATCGGCACATTCATATAATAATTTAAGGTTATCGGCAGTACCTCTGAAACGAAGATAATAGTCGGAGCTGAAGCCGCCCGCTTCGTCCATAAGAGAGATACATTTTTCTAATCTTTCAATATGGAATTCCGAAAGCATTAGAACATATTTGAAAATATAATCTGCCCATGCTGTGTTTTCGGGTAAATTTTCAGGTGAAAAAGACTCCGCAACCTCTGAAAGCCACATTGACGGTGACGGATATGCTCTTGAAGACTCGTAAAGCTTTCTTAAAATCTCAAAAAATTCACTATCATCACGGTCGTTAAGGAACATTTTTGTAAGATTTACAAAATCTTTATCATTCTCTTCATAAAGCTCAGTGATTAACCTATCGCAAACCGTTTGCATCAACTCGTTACTGTCTTTATCATCAAGAATTTTAAAATCCGAGTTAACATTTGCAAGATGAAAATTCTCTTTAATAAGCTTTGAGCAAAACGAGTCAATAGTGCAAATATCACCAACCGGTAATAAATTCATTTGTTTTCGTAAATACTCATTATTTTCATTATTATCACTTAACTCAGCTTCGATAGCCTTGTAAATACGCTCTCTCATTTCAGCTGCTGCCGCTTTGGTGAATGTAACGACAAGAATTTCATTTACCTTACACGGATTAGAAACATCACAAAGAATACTTTTAACTCTTTCAGTTAAAACCGCAGTTTTACCCGAGCCGGCTGCTGCAGAAACAAGCACTTGCATACCTCTTGCTTCAATAGCTTTTTTCTGATTATCGGTCCATGCTTTACTCATCGCTTTCACCATCCAATCTTTCTAAGGCTTTACCGTGGGTAAGCCTTGTTATTTCGTTAATATCGGCATTCTTTTCTATTCCGCAAATTGATTTATATGAACAGTAAGAGCACATTTTACCCTCACCATCAGTACCACATGGCACAGCACCAACTAAACCTTGATGAAGACTTTCACCCATATTAATAATCTTATTATCAATAATTTTTGATAATGTTTTAAACTGCGATAAAGAATAGAAATTATCTTTAGCAGAGCCGTCTTTTTTATATGATACAGGGAAATAATCGGGGTATTTATCAACCCCCATACCGTTGAAAACAACGGGGCTATCAAGCACCATACCTGAAAGCTTTCCGCTTACTCTCTTCTGAGCCTCAACGTTTTCCTTTGAGGGTGAACGGCTATCCAGATAATTTGAAACACCAATTCTTGAGGGAAGATATAAAACACCTGCAGGTAAAATATCACCGAAATAGCTCTTACCGTTCTTTTCAAGTGCCATTAAATAAAGCACCATCTGAATATTAAGACCATCAAAAAGCTCTGATAATTTAAACTCTTTTTTACCTGTTTTATAGTCTATGACACGAAGGTATTTTATACCGTCTTTTTCCATCATATCAACACGGTCGACAGAGCCTGCAACCTTAACGTTACCCTCCTTCAAGGGTAATTCATATGCAGGAATTTCTTCACCGCCAATTCGCAATTCAAAATCGCAGGGTGAAAAATCACCAATTTGAAATTCTAACTTTAATCTTTCAATAATAGCCATTGAAACGTCAATGAGCCTATCGAACAAGAACATAAAGCGTTTTGACTTTTCATCGATACCGCCCATTTTTTCGTCAAGGTATTCTTTTAAAACTGATGAAACGGTTTCTCTGATTTCCTCGATATCGGCTTTAAGAAACTCTGCTTTAGGATACTGTTTCAACACTCTTTCCATAACAAGATGGACAATAGTACCGCTTTGAGCAGGGTCAAGCGCAGCTTGTTTTAAGGGCTCGGCTTTAAGACCATACCTCATAAAATACGCAAAGGGACAGTTATAAAAGCTTTCAACCTTACTTGCAGAAATATAAACGTTTTCACCGAAAAGCTTTTTAGAGTTTTCAGGGTCATTAAAAGTAACTGGGGTTTTATTATTCAAGCGGTCTAAAACGGCTTTTTTACCGTAATAAAGCTCGTTATTCTCGAAATATTTTTCAAGAGTAGCCTTTAACTCGTTGCTGTCAAAATAATTTTTAGCGTAAACAGAAAACGCAGACTCTTCACTTTCGATAAAATAAGATGAATCAAGCTCGTCAGTAGATATATAATCGCAATCCTTTATACAAGAAAGAGCAGTTTCAACTATCTCTGACGGTGCAACAGAATTACCATCGGAGTCTGTAGTTTTATAAACAAGATAAAGCTTTTCTGAAGCCGCAGTTACCGCACAATATGCAATAAACCTCTCTTCGTCTATAGTGTTTTCAAAGGCAGGTCTTACCTCAAGACCTAAATTAGTAAGAACAACTCTGTCAGAATCGGTTAAAATGCCGCCCTGAACGTTTACTAACGGAAATTCTTCGTTATTTACACCAACAAGAAAAGCAACTTTAATTTTTTCAATTCTTATTCTATCAGCACTACCAACGGTTACCTCGTCAAGACCCTGAGGAATTTCACCAATATCACCCGAGGAAACGAGAATATCAAAAACCTCTTTCCATCTTTTCAAGCTACAAGCGTTTTCGGGATAGAGATTTGCAATAGTGTCAAGGATATTTATTAAAGCATCCCAACTGCTTTCTACCCTTTCACTTTCAATAAGAAAACCGTCACCTTCAAGTGAAGTGCATAAATCGTAAAGCTTTTCACGAACACCTGTTTCAATGATAAAATCGTAAATAGCTTCAGCAATTTCTTTACCGCTTTTATCGTCACATTTCTTTTTCAACGAAAGCAATGGTAAAACCGCTTTCCTTCTTATTTTATTTAAAACATCAAGTTCTTTTTCCTGCTTTTCACTAAAATCGTTACCAAAGCCATCGGGATTCATAGTAAAATCATTTTGCCATTGTTTTGAGCCAACGCCCCAAACAAGAGCATATTTTTCAAGCCTTGAGATTTCAGAAAGAGAAAGCGAGGTTAACCCTGATTTTAAATAACACATAAGGTTTTCGGTTGTAAAGCCGTTAGTTATGCAATCTATAGCAGAGCTTAAATAAACAAAAAGAGTTTCGTTTACAAGAGGTCTTCTGCTATCGTCAAAAACAGCGATATCAAGACGCTTTAAAGCATCAATAATATTATTTTTATAAACACCGTTTGTTCTTTCAATAACAGCAATATCACGACAACGGTATTTGCCGCTTCTTAAAAGCTTTTTAATTGTTGCTGCAATAAATTCACATTCATCATCGAAATTTTTACATTTAACAACACTAACACTACCGTCAGAAGAAGCACTGACAGTTTTTTTAGTTGAATAAAGGTTTTTTTCAAGGCAGGAAATATCTTTACCGAAAGCCTTTTCACTTTGATTACAAAAAATTTCAGAAACAGGTAAATTGTTCTTATTAGCAAGAGTGCGAAGCTTATGCTCTAATTCGCGCATATAGTAAAGTGAATTGAATTTTTGGGTATTTTCATCAACGCAAATTGAGAAATAAACGTCATCAGCCTGGGAAAAAATAATTTCAAGGCAACGATATTCTTGCTCTGTGAAACCTCTGAAGCTGTCTAAAAATACCGTTCTGTTTTTAAAGAAGTTATTTTCAACAGCAAATTCATTAAACACACTCAGAGCCTCAGCATCATCAAAATAGCTTTGAGTTAAAAGTGCATCATAAGTATTATTAATAAGGTCAAGCTCTTTAATTTTTTCCTTTAAAAAGCAATCGTTCAGACCTGCAAGCTTTTCGTTTAAAAGCTCACTATCAATACAGCAATATTTTAATTCTTTAGCAAAATCAACTATAGGACCTAAAGTCACACAATTTTGGCGGAAGTTTTTGAAAATTTCAAGGCGACCATCAAGCTGAACTAAAGCCTCACCCATCAGGGCTGTTTTAACGCCATTGCTTGCGATTTTACTTTGAACTTCAACTGAATTTTTTATATTTGAAAGAGCCATACGAGGAAAGCTTAAAACATCAATCTGCTTAAGCTTTTTAGGGCCTAAAAACTTAAGCATTGCTCTTTCGGATTCAAAAGAGAACTGTTCAGGAACAATGAGCAAAGGCTTACTTATTGAGTTATCGCAATTTTCATTGATAATCTGCCTGATTTTATTTGTTTTGCCGCTACCGGCTCTTCCCTTAACAAGATAAAGCATATATCTACCTCCGCTTATTTCTTTTTATATACTACCACGTTTTAATCTGAATTTAAATAGCAAATTCATTATAAAATATATAAAGGTACAAAAATGGTACATAAAACAAATTTTTATGCGCTGTTATAAAATCGTTCTATTTGTTAATAATATAAATGCTGATAAATGGCGTAATCGCCGAAAGGAGTATTTTATGTTAGACAGAATTGCATTGATTCTTGTAACAATAGGTGCACTTAACTGGGGAAGCATCGGTCTTTTTAAGTTTGACCTTGTTGCTTGGCTCTTCGGCGGTCAGGCGGCACTTATGTCAAGAATCGTTTACGTGCTTGTTGCCCTTGCAGGTATCTGGTGTATTTCTCTTCTTTTCAGAGAAACTGACCTTATCCCTGATAACTCAGATTTAGCAGATAACACTGTTGAATAAAAGCAAAAAGATAACGGTCTGAAAAGCATAGTTGCTTCGCAGACCGTTAATTATTTAAATTTATTTTGTACCAAAAATTCTGTCACCTGCATCGCCAAGACCGGGTACGATATAGCCATGGTCATTGAGCTTTTCGTCAAGTGATGCAACGAAAATATCAACGTCGGGGTGAGCTTCGTGAAGAGCGTTAAGCCCTTCGGGTGCGGCAATAATACCAAGGAATTTAATGTGCTTTGCACCGCGTTTTTTAATCTGGGTAATAGCATCAATAGCGGAGCCACCGGTTGCAAGCATGGGGTCTACAACAAAAACCTCTCTTTCGTCTATATCACTGGGAAGCTTGCAATAATATTCAACAGGTTGAAGAGATTCAGGGTCTCTGTAAAGGCCGATATGACCAACTCTTGCAGAGGGAACCAATGCAAGCATACCCTCAACCATACCAAGACCTGCTCTCAATATGGGTACAACAGCTAATTTTTTACCTGCAAGAACTTTAGTTTTAGTAACACAGATAGGTGTTGTAACCTCAATCTCTTCAAGAGGTAAATCTCTTGTAGCTTCATAGCAGATAAGGTTTGCAATTTCAGAAATTAACTCTCTGAATTCCTTAGAGCCTGTTTCGATATTTCTGATAATAGAAAGCTTATGTTGAATAAGAGGATGGTCCATTACTAAAATTTTACCCATATTGAACAACCTTTCTTAGTAAAAAATACATTTTATTTTTCGTTTAAATAATAAAACTTTAAATCAAATTTGTCAAATGATTTCTTTTAAAAACTTTACTGAGTTTTTAATATCATTTGCATAATCGTCACATCTTGCTTCCACTGAAAGAGTTTCACAGCCTGCACTCTTTAAAGCAGAAATAAAGGCTTTATAAATTTCTTTTGTTTCATCGCAGTCGGTATCTAATGGATAAGTTCTGTTTACGGGCTCTGCGATATGAGAATGGTAAACCTTCTCTTTAAAGGATGCTATTTCATCTAATTTATCATCATTTCCGTAAATGTGGTATAAATCGGCAAGACCTAAAACGTTATCTTTACCGCTCAACTCACCTATTTCGATACCGTCTTTTACGGTATGTATCATTTTACTTTCATTAAATCTTAATGGCTCCATAACAATTACACAGCCTGCCTCCTTGGCTTTGGGTGCGGCATACTCTTTTAAGAAAAATGCAAGCTGTTCTTTTGCTTTTTCGTGTGAGTAGCCATCGGGATAGCTTCTTGCAGCACCGCTACCGAAAACAACAACTTTTACATTTAATTCTTTAGCTCTTTTAAAGCCTTTGTCGAGATAAGCTTCAAGCTTTTCGTAATCAATATCATCCCCTACAACCTTCATATCACCGGGGATAAATCCATTTGCGGCATAGCAAGGGATGTTATAATCACAGAGCAAAGCTTTTGCTTCTTGGAATTTTTCTTCATCAATATTAACAAGATTACCAAAGCCACATTCATAGTAATCAACACCGGCTTCAGCCGCTGCTTTAATAGCTTCAAAATCATCAAGACCTCTACAAGTACCTATTTTCATGATATATTACCTGCCTTTAACATTTCCTCTGCATTTTCAAGTTGGGTTTGCGTAATTTCGCCACCGCTTATTATACGAGCGATTTCACGTTTTCTGCCTTCAAAATCGAGAACGGTTACACTTGTATACGTTTTGCCGTCACGCACCGCTTTTTCGATTAAATAATGAGTATCGGCATAAGACATTAACTGTGAAAGATGGGTTACACAAAGAACTTGTTTACCACTTGAAACTTGTTTTAATTTATTTGCAACCTTTAAAGCCGCCCTACCACTGACACCCGAATCAATTTCGTCAAAAATCATTGTTTCTATTTTATCTTTATCAGCCATAACGGTTTTTAAAGCAAGCATTATTCTTGAAAGCTCACCGCCACTTGCAATTTTTGTAATTGGCTTTGGAGCTTCACCAACGTTTGCGGAAATAAGAAATTCCGCTTCATCAATACCATTCTCGTAAAGCTTAACATCTTTAAAATCAACAAGAAACTGTACGTTGGGCATATCAAGAAATTTAAGCTCGTTACAAACCTTTTCAGAAAAATCAACGGCAGTTTTCTTTCTTTTTACTGAAAGCTTTTCGGCTAATTCCTGTGTTTTTTCTAAAAGAACAATATATTCAGCTTTTAACTCTTCAAGCTTTTCATCAGAAAATGAGATTTCGTTAAGCTCTTTTTGAGCATTCTCTGCGAAAGCTAAAATATCTTCTTCAGTTTCACCGTACTTTTTGCTTAACTTGTATAGCAAATCGAGTCTGTTTTCAATATTTTCAAGCTCAGCCTGAGAAAATCCGTCATCAGAAAGAGCATCACGTAAAGAGTCAGAAACATCTGAAACCTCGTAATACAAGTCACCTAATTTTGAGGACAACTTATTAAGCTCCTCAGAAAAGCCTGAAACTGACGATAACTCTCTGAATGCACCTGAAAGCATTTCAACAGCACCGCTGAAGCTATCTCCACCATTAAGCGTGCTGTATGCAGAGGAAAGTGCGCCTTGAATTTTCTCATAATTTAAAAGCTCATTTCGTCTTTCTTTAAGCCTTTCCCGTTCACCGGGGTTAATTTCAGCTTTTTCAATTTCATCAATTTGGTAAGATAAAATATCAATTCTACGAACTTTTTCCTCTTTATCTCCGGAAAGCTTTTTAATAAGTGATTTAATTTCTGTTAATCTATCAAAAGAAGCTTTATAATTTGAAACATCATTTTGCAAGCCACCGATTACGTCGATATAACCAATATGAGTTTCACTGTTTAAAAGCTCTCTGTTATCCTGCTGACCATGAATACTGATTAGCTCTGCACCGATTTCTCGCAAAGCGGTTACGTTTGTAATAGCATTATTTACTTTACATATATTTTTGTCAGCACTGATAGCCCTTGAAACAAGCAAGGTTCCGTCAGGGCTTAAAGGTAAAGAAAGCTCTGTTAATTTATCTTCAACCTTTTTATCTATACAAGAAAACAACGCAGTAACACGGGCTTCATTCGCTCCCGTGCGGATAAGCTCACGGGAGGTTCTGAAACCGAGAACTGCGTTAATAGAGTCTAAAATTATTGATTTACCTGCACCCGTTTCACCGCTGAGCACATTAAAGCCCTTTGAAAATTCTATTTCTGCACTTTCAATTATAGCTATGTTTTCAATCTTTAAAACGGAAAGCATAAAATTACCTACCTATCATTCGGTTAAGTGCTTCTGCAACGCCCTGAGCTTCGTCAGAAGTTCTGCAAAGCATAAAAATAGTATCGTCACCTGCAATTGTGCCTACTACCTCGTGAACGTTCATCGCATCAATAGTAGCACAAGCAGCTCCTGCAAGACCGGGTGAACATTTAATAACACAGATATTACCTGCATAATCAACCTTTGTCATTGCACTCTGAAAAAGAGCGTCAAACATACCGGAATAACCGTTGTCATTAGCACGTTCAACTGAATATTTATACACACCGTTTGCACCAAGTGTTTTTAAAAGACGTAACTCTTTAACGTCTCTTGAAACGGTTGCCTGAGTAACGTCGCAGCCCTCGTCACGTAAAAGAGCAAGAAGCTCGTCCTGCGTACCGATATCATAACGGTTGATTAAATCTAAAATCAGTTTATGTCTTCTTTTTTTCATATTTTCCACCCTATCCCGATATTTTTTTATTGAGGATATCAATAAAAGTATCTTCTTTTATCTTTATAAATGAGGCATAATCCTCTGAACGTTTTACGGTAACAACGGCATTTTCGGGAATAATCACAGCCGTTTGACCGTCGCAGGAAAGAATTGCTTCACCGCTGTTATCATGAGCAATTTCGAGCTTTGAAGCACCATCAAGAACAACAGTTCTTGAAAAAACGCTATGAGGACAAACCGGTGTAAGCATCATACTTTCAACGCAAGGCTCAACAATAGGACCGCCTGCCGAAAGTGAATAAGCCGTTGAACCCGTTGGGGTTGCAACGATAACACCATCTGCCATATAGTGAATAAGCGGTGTGCCGTTACAAGAAACAGAAAGCTTCATTATTCTTATAGTTCCACTTCTTGAAACAACCGCATCATTGATACAATTTGAATGATATAATATTTTACCCTCTTTGTCAATAATCGACACATCTAAAAGCATTCTTTTTTCGGTTAAATATTCATTTTTTATAACTTTTTCCAAAAGGTCTATTTCATCGCCTTCAAGACAAGCAAGGTAAGCCAATTTACCTGCATTCACACAAATAATAGGCTTGTTATACCCTGTTGCTATCTTTGCCGCGTGAATAAATGAGCCATCACCGCCTACTGAAATAACGGCAACACAATCTTTTATTGCATCATAAGACTCACTGAATTCTATATTGGAAAGCTCTTTAAAACAAGACTTTAAATCAGCATTCATAACAGCACTACAGCCGAGGTCAAAAAGCTTATTAAGCACAGCTTCGGTTATTTTTTTGCTGTTTTGCCTTGTCATATTGGGAATAATAAAAAATTTCATTATATCACCTATTTAAATATCACTTATCTAAAACTTCGTGAGAACGTTTTACGAGGTCATATGCAGTAGCAATAACATCCCCATTATTCTGAGGCTCACTACATTTTTTAATATACATAAGATATTCGATATTACCCTCAGGACCTTTTACAGGTGAATGCTCTAAGCCTAAAACCTCAAATGACTGTTCATTTGCAAATTCAGCAATAGTTTTAATAACCATTTCGTGAATTGCAGGGTCTCTCACAACGCCTTTTTTACCAACATTTTCTCTACCCGCTTCAAACTGAGGCTTAATAAGGCAGACCGCCTCACCACCGTCTTTTAACAAGGTGTGCATTACAGGTAAAATAAGCTTAAGTGAAATAAAGGAAACGTCAACTGAAGCAAAATCAATATCCTCGGGGATAACCTCTTTCGTTACATAGCGGAAATTAGTTCTTTCAAGGTTTACTACCCTTTCGTCGCTTCTTAATTTCCAGGCAAGCTGACCATAACCAACGTCAATTGAATAAACCTTGGTTGCACCGTTCTGAAGCATACAATCGGTAAAGCCACCCGTTGAAGCACCGATATCCATACAAAGCTTTCCATTTAAATCAATAGGAAAGCTCTGCATTGCTTTTTCGAGCTTAAGACCGCCACGACTTACATATTTAAGAGTGCTACCTCTAACCTCAATAACATCATCATCTTTTATGTCGCGACCTGCTTTAATTTCTTTCTGGTCGTTAACGTAAACAATACCCGACATAATTAAGGCTTTGGCTTTTTCTCTGCTTTCTGCATAGCCTTGCTCAAACAAGGCTAAATCAAGTCTTTTTTTATTGCTCATCAATAATTCCTCTGATTACCTTTAACATACCGTCACTATCAAGATTATATTCATTTAAAATAACCTCTGTTTTACCCTGCTTTACAAAGCAATCGGGAAATGCGGTAAGGCAAAAATCACTTTTAATATCATTTTCAAGCATTGTCATTGCGAAATGCTCACCAACACCGCCACTTTTTACCCCCTCTTCAAAGAAGAAGGTATGTTTAACGTCTTTTAATTCAAAAACACTGTCCACGGCAATGGGTACTATTACATTCAGCTTAACAAGCTTAACCTTTTTGCCCTCAGCTTTAAGGTTACACATTGTTTTATAAGCATCCGCAAAAATTCTACCATAAGTAACTATTGCGATATCGGCATCTTCGTCACCGTAAACTGAAAAATGACTGCCGTCGCAAATATATTCATCGGGTTTCTCGGGCTCTGCACCGCGAGGATACCTTATAACGCAAGGACCGTTACTGTGATAAAGGCAATTAACAAGAGCGTTGTTAAGGTCACAGTAATATGCAGGTGAATAAACGGTTATATTAGGTATACCATTAAAGAAAGCGGTGTCATAAATACCGTTATGGGTTTCACCGTCGTCACCTACGATACCTGCTCTATCAACTGCGATAATCATTCTTGTATTCTGCAAAGCACAATCGTGCATAAGCTGGTCATAGCATCTCTGTAAAAAGGTTGAATAAACAACGAACACAGGAAGCATACCGCTTTTTGACATACCTAATGCAAAAGGAATCGCGTGCTCCTCGGCAATACCTACATCATAGAATCTGTCAGGGAATTCATCAGAGAAATTACGCAACCCCGTACCTAAAGACATAGCGGCTGTTATAGCGCAAATCCGTTTATCTTTCGGAGCTTGGTTATATAAAAACTCACCGAATTTCTCTGAAAAGTTAGTTTTAGCGGAAGGAATTTCACCGTTTTCTTTATTAAACGGACCAACACCATGAAAATCTGATGGGTGTTCTTGTGCAGGAAGATAACCCTTGCCTTTAGTTGTATTAACGTGAACGATAACGGGCTTATCAACAAGCTTTGCACCCTCTAAAGCATCGCAAAGCTGTTCGATATTATGTCCATCAATAGGTCCCATATAACGAACACCAAAATCTTCAAAGAAGTTACTTTGATAAATCATATTTTTAAGCTCTGTTTTGAGCTTAAATAATCTATCTGAAAGTTTTCTACCAACGAAAGGAATTTTAGAAACAACCTTTTCGGTAACAGCTTTAAGACGGAAATAGCCTGACCTTGAACGCATTACGGCAAGCCTTTTTGCAAGATGACCTACGTTTTTAGAAATCGACATTCCGTTATCATTCAAAACAATAATAAGCCTTGCATCGTTCATTCTACCGGCATTATTAAGAGCCTCGTAAATAAGACCGCCCGTTAAAGAGCCATCACCGATTACGGCTACTGCATAATCCTTTTTACCGTTGACCTTGTTAGCAGTTGCAATACCTAAAGCGGTAGAAATAGAAACGCTACTGTGACCGCTGAAAACGATATCATGCTCGCTTTCGTCAGGTCTTGAAAAGCCTGACACACCGCCTTTTTGACGAAGTGTATTAAATATGTCGTATCTTCCTGTAAGAAGCTTATGAGTGTAAACCTGATGGCCAACGTCCCATATGATTTTATCATTAGGTGAATTAAAAACCTTGTGAAGAGCTATTGTTAATTCAACTGCACCTAAATTAGATGCAAGATGACCACCGTTTTCGGAAACAGTTGAAATAATAACGTCTCTTACCTCCTCGGCAAGTTGAGGAAGCAGTTTTTCATCAAGCTTTTTAACATCATCAGGTGATTTTATATTTTTTAATAAATTATGTTCCATATCAATAATCTCTTTTTGCAAGGTAAAGGGCATATTCCTTTAAAGCCTCGTTATTTTCAAAAGCATCTAATGCTTTCAATGCATCGTCAGTAAGCTTATCAACAAGCTTCTGACATTCTTCAACACCAAGAAGAGTAACGTAAGTCATTTTGCCATTTTCGATATCACTACCGATTGATTTACCAAGCTTTTCAAATGAGCTTGTCACGTCTAAAATATCGTCTTTAATCTGGAAGGCAAGACCGATATTGGAAGCAAATTGCTTTGCAGCCTGAATTTTATCATCGTCTGCCTTTGCAACTATACAACCTAAAGCACAAGCAGCTTCAATAAGTGCACCTGTTTTCAAGTTATCAAGCATCATAAGTGTTTCAAGCTTTATCTCTTTATTATCTTCATTCTGAATATCAATAACCTGACCGCCTATCATACCTCTACTACCCGCATAAGCAGATAACTCGCTAATAGCATTTACGGCAACATCACTCTCAATAAGACCTGCTCTTGACCAGGTTGCAATTCTTTCGAAAGCGGCAGTTAACAAGCCGTCACCTGCAAGAAGAGCCATTGCTTCACCATAGACCTTATGGTTAGAGGGTTTACCTCTGCGATAATCGTCATCATCCATACAGGGTAAATCATCGTGAATTAAAGAATAAGTGTGGATATATTCAACGGCAACTGCTAACTGTACTGCTTTTAACGGTTCTCCGCCACAAGCATCGCAAAAAAGCATTGTTAAAAGAGGTCTTACTCTTTTGCCACCGTTTTTCACGCTATATTCCATTGAGTCAAACAACACTTTATATTCATCAAAATAAGTATTGAAATATTTATAAAGATTTCCTTCAATAAGCTGAGAAAACTCTTCAATTTTTTTATTCATTTGCATCACCGTCAGCAAGAAGTTTTGAGATTTTTTGTTCTGCACTATCAAGATATTTACTGCAAGAATTCAAAAGTGCTGTACCTTCAGAGAAAAGCTCAAGTGTTTTTTCTAATGGTTGACCACCTTCTTCGATTATTGAAACAATCTCTTCAAGGCGTTTTAAAGATTTCTCATAATTAAATTCCATAAATTATTCCTCATTTATACCACAAACCTTTGCAGTCAGTAAACCATCTGAAAGATTAACGGTAATTTCATCATCAACATTAACATCTTTAATACTTTTAACGATTTTTTCTTTATTTTTAGTTACTGAATAGCCTCTTGCAATAACACCTAACGGGCTTAGAGCATCTAACTTTCCGCATAAAGCATTAACTTTACCTCTATTTGCTTCAATAACAGATGCCGTAAGATTTACTAGCTTTTCATTAAGATAAAGAATATCTTTTTTACTTTCATTTATCTTAATCAGCGGATTTTTTAAAGCACCGCTTTTCTCTATTGCAGAAAGTCGGCTTCTCTCACCGTCAACAATATTTTTAGCAAGAACATTTAACCTTTGTTTATATAAAAGTAAATTAGATTTTAATTCAAAGCTATCAGGAACAGCACATTCGGCTGCCGCAGATGGTGTGGGAGCTCGTAAATCGGCAACGAAATCGCAGATAGTAACATCTGTTTCGTGACCTACTGCAGAAATAACGGGTATTTCAGACTCAAAGACTGCACGAGCTACAATTTCTTCATTGAATGCCCATAAATCTTCTATGGAGCCACCGCCCCTACCGACGATAAGAACGTCAGCACCTTTGACTTTATTGAACTCTTTAATAGCTTTTGCGATATCGTTTGCCGCACCCTCCCCTTGCACCTGACAAGGTCGTAAAACAACTTCAGCTACGGGATATCTTCTTTTTAAAACGTTGAAAATATCCTGAACTGCGGCACCTGTTGCGGATGTTACAACACCCACTCTTTCGGGAAATTTAGGAATCGGCTTCTTATATTCCTTTAAAAAAAGACCTTCAGCTTCAAGCTTTTTCTTTAACTGCTCGAAAGCAATATTCAAAGCACCGATACCATCAGGCTGCATATCATTAATATAAAACTGATAAGAGCCGTCACGCTGAAACAAAGACACCGTACCGAAAATTATAACCTTCATTCCATTTTCGGGTGAAAACTTTAACCTTGAGGCATTGCCCGCAAACATAACCGCTTTTATTGATGCAGTTTCGTCTTTGATAGTCATATACATATGACCGCTGTAATGGGGCTTATAGTTTGAAATCTCACCCGTAACGAATAAATGATTTAAATTTTCGTCGTTATCAAGAACTGATTTTACATAATTATTTAATTGTGCAACACTGTATACAGTAGGAGTCGGTGAATACATTTTGCACCTCTTAATTCATTTTTTTCTATTTTGCCTTTTATATTTTACAGACGTTAAATATGCAATACCTACCGCATTATCTTTAGATAAATTATGCGCTGCAAAATAGCAATCGAATCTACTCTCAAGAAATTCTCTTATTACCTCGCTAGACATTACCCCACCTGCGAAAACAATTGGTAATTCACGATAATTCTTAAATGCATACTCCACCATTGCAGTTATCGTATCTGCAATATACGTGAGAAGAAACTTTGCAACGTCACACGGAGCTTCGCCATCATCAAGCATTTTATTACATTTATTCTCAAGACCCGATAAAGAGCAGTTGCCTTCAAAAAGCTTAACTTTTGTTGAATATTCAGTCACAGATTCTTTTGCAACAGTATCAACATACTCACCGGCAGGAAACGGGTAACCCATTTTAGCACCGATTCTGTCAATGGCTTGTCCTGCTTTTAAATCTAATGAATGAGAAAATAGTTTCGTTTTAAAAATATTTTGTTTGTCAGGTGAGCAAAGCACTAGGTCAGTTGTGCCACCCGAAACGTGAAAGCAGAAAAACTCTCTGTTCAAAAGCCTGGGTTTTTTTGCAGAAAGCACAGCAGCAGCAATATGCCCCTGCTGATGCGAAAAAGCATAAAACGGAATACCATTGGTAAGAGCAATAGACCTGGCTATACTCTCACCTACAAGAAAACATGGCATATAAGAGCCTTCCTGAGTTGTAGGACTGACCGAAGCACCAACAGCTTTAGATTTTGGAAAACCAAGTGTTTGTAAAAGTCGCCATAATGCGAGATAACAGGCCTTTGTATGTTGAAAAACAGCATCACTTTGCCTTAACCCTATTTCACCCTCTTTAACAGGTAAAAGCCTACTATCATAAAGATAACCATTGTAATAAACAGCAGCTACAGAGGTTGTATAATTGCTTGTATCAATACCAAGAAAAATTTGTTTCATACTTTTGCAACCGCACCTAAAACACCATTGATAAAGGAAGCGTCAACAGCTGTGCCGTATTTTTTTGCAAGCTCAACAGCTTCGTTAACAGCAACACCGTCAGGCACTTCATCAACATATTTGATTTCAGCAACTGCAAGTCTTAAAACAGCTAAAGACACTTTAGGTAAACGAGAAAGAGTCCAATCCTGTAAATTCACCTCTATAACAGAGTCAACCTCTTCAGCATTGTTCTCAACCGCTTTTAAAAGAACTTCAGCAAAATTATTGATTTTAATAAGCTCATTTTCTTTTGCAATTTCAACGATTTCGGAAATAGTTGATTCATTATCGAAAATTTTCTCAAAAAGAACCATAAAGGCCTGTTCTCTTGCTTCTCTTCTTGTCATAAAATTCACCTTGCCTCATAAAAGTAACAACTTTTATGTATTATTATACAGTATGGAATTATATCACATATACATATATTTATCAAGTATCTATGAATACATATTGCTTTCCAATATACAGAAAAACAGTATAAAAATTTGTTAATTAAACACAAAAAAAGAACAAGCATAACGCTTGTTCTTTCGTAAGCTTTTAGTTAAATCAGATGATTCCGTAATTGAAATCTTTATATTCTGAAACCTCGGTAACTGTACCGGAGCTTGTAAGGAGCATACCCTTGAAGCTACCTGTGTAGTTTACAGTCTGAGTCATAGAAATAATTCTACCTGTAACGGGGTTATAAATAACCTCAACAGTACAATCTGAATAAGTAACAGACGCAGAAGAAATTTCAGAAATAATAAGAGTTGAATTAACTTTTTCTTTAAGTGTATCAGCAGTAACAACGGGGAACATTGCACTTGTGAAGCTTGCTGCTTTATCTGCATCGGGAGCAGTTGCAGCAGGGTCAGTTTCATCTCTGAGAACGATTGTAAGCTTCTTGTTGCCGTCTTCAAGATCTACGTTTGTAGCAGTTTTGATAGCGGCTGATGCATCTTCAGTTGCAAGCATACAAGCATACAACTGATGGTCGATAAGAAACTCGCTAGTTGCTGTGTTAGCAGGAACTAAAACAGGAGCAGCTTCAGCAGCTTCTTTTGAAACAAAGTAATCAGCATATGCCTTTTCAACGCTGTGAAGAAGAGTACCTGTTAAGAGGTCTTTAGTGAGTGTTCTGTAAGTTACTTTTGTAAATGAAGGCTTACCTGCAGTTTTAGCATAGCTTACAAGAGCCTTATATTGATTAAGAACATCCTGTTTCTGCTTGATTGTTTCAGGTGAATCTGTTTCGGGCTCTGTGGGAGCTTCTGTTTCAGGGGCTTTTGTTGTGTCGGGAGCCTTTGTTGTATCAGGAGCTTTAGTTGTGTCAGGAGCCTTTGTTGTATCAGGTGCTTTTGTTGAAGAAGGTGCCTGAGTTGTAGGAGCCTGAGTTACGGGAGCCTGAGTTGTGGGCGGATCTGTGGGAAGAGGTGCACCTGCTTCGCCATCAGTAATTTTGTCAAGAGCCGCATCAACAATCGGAATATTGGTTGCTAACTTACGCTGATTCTGTAAGTAGTATGTAGATGATAAAAGCTTGATAGCGGTGCTTGAAATAAGACAAACAACTATACAAGTAGCAACAATCAACGCAACTAACTTAACAACATGACCATCAACGGGAGTTGCAGGAGCTTTTGATTCGGGATTGAGATTTTTATCTTTTTTCTTTCTCATTGTTGGTATCCCCCTTGATACATAATAATTCTTTAATATTTTACACAAACAACAAGCAATTGTCAATACAAAATCAAGCATATATTCAAACATTAGATATACTATTTAATTTTTGTGCAAAATATAGAATACAAGCAGGTTAATTTAGTCATATTGATAGTTGAAAAATTCTTATATATATAGTAAAATATGGTATCAAATAATATCGTCGGCTTTTAGGCGGTATAAAAGGAGAAATAAACCATGAGAAAAAGCAGATTAACAAAACTCATTGCTGTTGTTCTTGCGCTTACTCTTACATTTGCATCTTTTGGTGCAGTTACTGCAAGTGCTTCAAGTGCATACCCCATCATCAGCGGTGAATCCGAAAACGCTATTGGCGTTATTTTTGCCGATATCGTTGAAACTCTTTTAAACTTTATTGCAAACCTCTTGTCAGGTCTTTTCCCTGACGGACCCGGTTTCGTACCCGACGAAGAGTTAGGAAATACTGACAAGATTTCCAAAAACTTCTACTCAGGTACCGGTAACGAGTTCAAAACAAGTGCTGATGCAGATGCACAGTGGCACTTAGGTTATGCAAACACAAGCCTTATCCCCCACGATTACTCTAACGGTACATACTACCTTGGCGGTTACATCGCAATTGAGAACGGTTTCTCAAACGTTGTTGAAGGTATCGTTAACATCAGAGGCGTTCAGGACGATATGAAGGCAAGATGTATTGCTATCAGTGACGGCACAGGCAGAGGCGATGTTCTTTTCGCAACTATCGACTGTATCGGTATCACAAATGCTGATATTAAAGATATTCGTGAACGCCTTGCAGACTATGCTGCTGCTAACAACATCGTTGCTATAAACATTTCTTCTACTCATACACACAGCTGTATTGATACAGAAGGTCTTTGGACTAAAACTCTTTCAAAGATTGCAAGCAACGGTCTTAACAGTGCTTTCGGCACAGGTGAAGAATTAGTTCAGGGTACTAACCCCGCTTATATGGAATTCCTTAAAGATAAGGTTGCTAACGCACTTATCGAGGCTCATGCTTCTATGGAACCCGGTGTTCTTACTTACGCAACCAAAGATCTCGGTCAGGATTATTTCCAGAATAAGAACCGTCCCGGTGCAGGTGAAATCATTTTCGAGCTTGACGAAGAAGGCAGACCCTACGATTCAGGCGAATCTCAGATTGCTATGACTGATATCGAAAGATTTACATTCTACCCCGACAATGCTGATTCAACAAAGACAATGATGATTAACATCGCTGCTCACCCTGACGTTGCAGGTCTTCCTACCTCAAGCAACTCAGGTCGTGAAATCAGTGGTGACTACCTCTTCTACTGTGGTAAATTCCTTGAAGATGCAGGTTACAACTTTATGTTCTTCCAGGGCGCTATCGCTGCTATTTATATGGCTCGTGGTGTTACAGGTGACAACATTGACACAATACACAGAGCTGAAGAATCTATGAGATACGGTTACGAGCTTGCAAGAATGGCTCTTTCATTAGATAAAACTATGGAAGAAGTTATTGCAGACCCCGTTATCAATAACAATGCAGACGAAATTGCTGAAAATACAGAATTAATTTCTATCTATGACGAAAACGGTAATCTTATCCCCGAATTCAACGATTATGGTATGTCATTAACTTCTTACACAGAAATCAACTTAGTAGGTGCTGACGATACTATCAACATTTACAAAGTTAATAAATATTTCACTTTTGCTGTTAATGCAGAAAAGAATACTGTTGCTATCAAGAGCGGTAAATATACTGTTACTGAAAAGGCATATGATGCTGAATTAACAATTACCGAACTCAAAACAAATGGTATAGTTGCTATTACTGACGACGAGGGTAACCCCATTGAAATTTATGTTGATGAATCAATTGCAACTGCTGTTATGAACGACGTTGATAATACATTCGACGTAAGTGCAAACGGAACACAGCTTGCTGCTATTGATATGACAGACAGAACTTACGAAGCTGCAGAGCAGAAAATTGTTCTTAACGGCGACAAAAAGCCCTTCATTGGCGAGGTTATGCCTGTTAACCCCGGTTACTCAGTATGGTACGAGGGCTGGAACAAAGACGATGCAGGTAACGACGTTGTTTGCGAAGAAGTTGAGGTTGAACCCTTCCTTAACATTCTTGTTGCTCAGGTAGAAGTTCCTGTTTCTAACGGTCTTATCGAAGCTATCGGTAAGCTCAATATGGCTAACTACGTTGTTATTTCACACGAAGATGGTACATACTCAACAGTAACTGAAATCGGTTATATGGAATTAGGTAACCAGTTCAAGACAGTATTCCTCCCCGGTGAAATCTGTCAGGATATCGTTGCTCCCAACGGTAGAACAGTGTTAGCTAAATATTCAGTTACAGCTAAACCTTTCGAGACTGAATCAGGCTACACATCAGCTGCTGGTATCTTCGGTGATGACGTAAGATGCTTTGGTCTTATGAACGACGCTATCGGTTACGTTGTTCCCGATAACGACTACACATTAGGCGACCCCGTTAACCACTACCACGAGCTTATCTCTCTTGGTGAGGGCGTAGGTTCAGCTCTTATTGACGGTCTTGCAGAGCTTGCTGAAAGCATTGTTCGTGTATAATTAATCTGCTAATAATATACAAACCCCACGTTCCTAGGAACGTGGGGTTTTGATTTATGTAGAGATATTATCTTTTTATATTCGTGTATGAATCTTTCTGATTACACCCTGCTCTGCCACCACCGGCACAAGCACAAGCGCAGGCACAAGCACAACCGCCACCGCCGAAGCCACCTCTTGTGCTCGAAGATGCCGTACGTGCCGCCGCATCTCTTTTGCGGGCATACATCGGGTTTACACGGCCAAAGGTATGAACGTGATATCCGTAACCAGTCAAGAAGCCTCTTCCGCGACTATAGGAAACAAAGCTATCAACTAAATTAACCTCGATTACAGCTATAACTATTACAACAGAAAGTGAAACCATAATTGCGGCTGTTTTATCACCTTTTAATCCGTTGTAAGCTCCGCTATCGTCAAAATTACGGTAAGTAACAGTAGGAGAACCTAAGAATCTGTCAGGTGAATAAAAAACATTCATAAGACGGTAATCGCCACATTCCATACCGCCTGACCAAACAGCAAAACCGCTACGTTGTGAGTCACTATTGTTTTGTAGAATAGCATCCTCAAGCTTCCATCTAAATTCATATTTTTCAATAGGAGTTTCATTAAACCAACCGGGAACGAACTCATAAAAATAATAATTTTCATTTTTACAGAGCATTGCACTTTGATTTATTCTGAAGGAAAAGCGAAAACTGTCACCGCCTATATAAGAATCTTTAAAATCAAGCCTTAAAGCAACATAACCATCATCATTTATGTATGAATACTCGGCAATATTAGAGGATAATGAGTCTTCATAGACAGTGTAGTTGGGATTGGCAAGACCTATTTCAATCCATGTTAATTCTTCAGACGTATCTACCGCTTCCCACAGTAAAGAATATTCAACATCAAGGCTACCATCTTCAGCAGGCACAACAACAACGTTATACTCTTTAATAACATCAAGTGGTTGTGGCTTGTAAAGACAAGCTAAAACAATGGCAACTATTTGTATCAAAACTAAAACTACAAGAAGAATCGTGTTTTTGGTAGGAAAAGTACGTTTTTTCTTAATATTTTCCTCTGAATACAAATTTGACATTAGTAACTCCCTCCTTTTCCATTTGCTCTGAAGGGACAGTTAAGTGCTTCAACCTCTGATAATCCTCTTAATTTTTTGCAAAAATCATTGTTCCACATATCAACAAAGCTATCGGTTAAGATATTACCCAATGAAGAATCCGCACCTAACCAACTTTGACAAGGAACAACTGTTCCGTCAGGGGCTATTGCCATATTGCTGAGAGCAGCGCCGCACATTGGAACCTTCATATTAATTGACTCTAACTTCTCTTTAGAAATAAGACCTGGTGATGTAAAGTCAATTTCCATTTCATTTGCATCACAATACTCTTTCGAAAGCTTTATTACGTTAAACAACTCGTCTTCGTTTAAGTCATACTCTGTGTACTCTTTAGTTGCTAGGCCTGTACAAATCAAACCACTTGCAGTTACAAAGCTCACACCCAAAGAATTGATAAATTCAAGAGTTTTTACATAGTCGGCATTCTTTTTACACAACGGGGTATTTACACTTATATCAAGCCCTGCTTTAACTGCATTTTTAATTCCGTTAACGGTATCAAAAAAAACGTTGCAACCAACAAGCTCATTATGTGTTGCTTCATCGTAAGAATACAAGGTAACTTGGACACTGTCTAACCCTGCAGTCTTTAAATCTTCGGCTAACTTTTCAGTTAAATTTATACCATTAGTATTGAGGCGGGTAACAAACCATTTTGCATAATCAACAAGCGAAACCAAATCATCTCGCATTGTAGGCTCACCACCCGTAAATGTAACCATAGGAACATTAGATTTGCGAAGAATATCAATAGCTTTTTTCCACTCTTCTGTAGAAAGCTCTTTTACATTGCTCTTGCATTGACCTGCAGCATAACAGAAACGACATTTTTGGTTACAATTCCAAGCACCGTTTTCGTCGGTCATTGAGCTTACAAGCAAATCCATCCTATGAGGTGCTGTCATATTTTGAGAATATGAGCGTATAGACAACTTTTCAATTTCCTCGTCAGTTTTACCCGTCCCGGCAACTTGAAACAGTGTATCAACTATTTGCAATAAATCATCCTTAATTGATTCACCGTCAACAAATGGGTAGATATGTTTTATTTTTTTAATTGTAATCTTCTCAATTGTCAGTTCATCGGCTTCGGTTATAGGTTTACCGTCAAACTTATTTACCTCGTCAATAAAGCTTGATAAAAGTAACGCCCACGAATATCCAACAGGAATAATATAATACCCGTTTAATATAATTAAGTACGATTCATTTGAAAACAACCTGAATTTTGGCGGAATCAAATGTATTCTCACAACACCCGGTCCATTTGGATTAAAAGTACAATGCTTTATCCCATTTTTATATGCTTTATACTGTGCTATTTTATTTTGAAGAAGCATATTTTACCCCTCCTCTATTATTTTAATTAACTCCCCTACTTTAGATGGACGGGGTTTATTAATTTTATAAAGCAGGTCGTCAATATTTTTATCAACTGCTTTTACTTCCCTTTCAAATTCTTGTGCTGAAACTCGTCTAACGCCATATCTGAAAGCGGAAAGCTGAATAAGGTTATCAGAGGTAACGACCCTCACGTTTTCGTTCTTACCGATTTCGTGAATAAGCTTTTCGATATAGTTATCGCAAAGCTCACGTTCTTTTGTATAAACTACCTTTATATTATTGTATAAGAACTTTTCACCTTGATTACCCGAAACTTTATAAGCATCAAAAACAACAACTGTTTCTGTTTTTGTAAAGGCAGAATAATTACATAAAATATCAAGAAGCTTTTCTCTTGCGTGGGCTAAATTTGTTTTCGAAAGCTCTTTTAACTCATCCCAGGCAAAAATCACGTTATAGCCATCAACGATAACGTATTTCTTTCTGATTTCGGTATTGAAATTCACCTCAACCGGTCTTATAGGTGTTGCACGATGGTTATACCTATAAAACGGGTGCTTATCCTCACCGAACTCTCTTTTCATAATAGCTTCAAGCTCTTTATCGTCTATATGAAAATTCCTCTTATTAAGATTTACTTCATAAGGGTCTTTTTCTTGCTTCAAGCAGCTTTCAATATGCATATACTCATGAACCTTATCCCATTTAACATTGAAGCCGCTACCGTGGGCACAAAACACAGAATCGGGTGTGTTTTCAAGGTCTGCTTCAGGTGAATATTTCGAGTTTTCGATTACCTCTTCCTGATTGTGACAAACGTCATAACCCCAAAGCTCACAGAAAAGTCTTCCCCTACCACCTGTATACGCGGCAACCTCTGAAGCATAACCGTTTAAGGTTGTAACGGGTGCTTTACCTTTAAGTATACTAACACCGTTAATTTCCTCAGGTGCATCAAACGTGCCGTTTTTCATTCTTATATCGTTTATAGCTCTACCGATTTGCTCCGTTGGTATTTCAAGCTTAAAGGTATAATACGGCTCAAGAAGAACTGACTCAGCCTGCATTAACCCCTGACGGACTGCACGATATGTAGACTGACGGAAATCGCCACCCTCTGTGTGCTTTAAGTGGGCTCTGCCTGCGGCAAGAGTGATTTTCATATCTGTAATAGGTGAGCCTGTAAGCACGCCTAAATGCTCTTTTTCGGCTAAATGCATCAATATAAGATTCTGCCAATTTCGGCTTAAAGCATCTTCATTACATTTGCTTTGAAGAACAAGACCACTACCGCGAGGTAAAGGCTCTAATACAAGATGGACCTCGGCATAATGGCGTAATGGCTCGTAATGACCTACGCCCTCAACGGTATTAGAAATAGTTTCTTTATACATTACCCTACCGTTGTCAATGTTTACATCAACATCAAATCTTTCCGATATCAAAGCTTTTAATATTTCAGTCTGAATATCACCCATAAGAGAAACGTTTATCTCTTGTAAAAAGGAATTCCAGGTAACGTGTAAAAGAGGATCCTCCTCTTCTAACTGCTTCATTTTAGGTAAGAAGGCTTTAGCATCGCAATCATTGGGAAGAACGAGTCTGTAATTCATAACAGGCTCTAAAAGTGTCTGTGTAAAGGCTTCTTCAAAGCCGAAGCCATCACCACAATTAGCCGAGGTTATACCTGTAACTGCACAAACGCCCCCTGCTTTCACCTCATCAACAGAAACATATTTTTCACCCGTATAAATTCTTATACCGTTGATTTTTTCGTTTCTGTCACCGTAGCTTACAGTATCTTTAACCTTAAGACTACCGCCTGTAACTTTAATATGAGTTATTCTTTCACCCTTTGAATCATGTGTAATTTTAAAAATTCTTGCACCAAAATTATCGCTGTAATCAAAAGGCACAATAAACCTCTTTAAACCATCAATAAAGGCATCTACGCCGTCGCCCTTAAGACCTGAACCAAAATAACAAGGAAAGCATCTGCGACCTTTTATAAGACGGATTATATCCTCGTAGCTCACGTTACCGCTTTCAAGATATTTTTCTAAAACACCCTCGTCACACATAGCTATTGCTTCAAAGTTATTTGAGAAATTATCAACTGAAAAATTGATAAAGCTACCATTCTGAAGTTCATCAAGGTCTTTTAAAATATCATCTTCCGAAATACGGCAAAAATCCATCTTTGTAACAAAGACGAATGTCGGAATGTTATATGCCTCAAGAAGCTTCCATAATGTTCTTGTGTGGGCTTGTACACCATCAGTACCGCTAATAACAAGGATTGCATAGTCAAGGACCTTCAAAACTCTCTCTGTTTCAGCAGAAAAATCAACGTGACCGGGAGTATCAAGAAGATAAATCTCTAACTCTTCGTCAAAATTTAAAACAGACTGCCCTGCAAAAATTGTGATACCACGTTCTTTTTCAAGGGAATGAGTATCTAAAGCCGTATCACCATTATCGACACGACCTAATTTTCTTATTTTACCTGCCTTAAATAACAAGGCTTCGGCAAGAGTTGTTTTACCTGCATCAACGTGTGCAAGGATACCTACAACACTCTTCTTCATACTCACTCCGTAATTCTAAAAACCGACAGAACAAACTAAAAATGCTCTGTCGGATTTTCATTATTTATAATCTACTTTAATTTCACCATCAGCGGCTGTAACGTTGATAGTTGTTACAGGTGCGCCAGCATTATCAATAAGAATATTAGCAATAGAATCCTCTACTGTTTTTCTAATTGTTCTTCTTATATCTCTAGCGCCTCTTCCACCGTCTTCAGACATATCTGCAATAATCTCGTAAACGCCCTCACCAACAACAAGGTCGATACCTTTATCTTTAAGGGGTGATTTCAATTCATTAAGAAGTACCTCTGAAATCTTGATAAGCTCATTTTTACCTAAGCTATTAAAGACAACGATTTCATCAACCCTACCTAAAAATTCGGGTCTTAAAAATTCTTTTAGTGCCTTTAAAGCCTTATCTTTTGATGCTTGGTTTTTATCTCTGTTAAAGCCAAGTGCATTTTCGGTAATATGGCTACCTGCATTAGAGGTCATTATAATAACGGTGTTTTCAAAGCTTACTGTTCTACCCTGTGCGTCGTTTGTTTTACCCTCATCAAGAATCTGAAGTAAAATATTAAGCACGTCGGGATGGGCTTTTTCGATTTCATCGAAAAGAACAACTGAATAAGGCTTTCTTCTTACCTTTTCAGTAAGCTGACCTGCTTCATCATAACCAACGTAACCGGGAGGTGAACCGATAAGCCTTGAAACGCTATGCTTTTCCATAAACTCAGACATATCAAGTCTTATAAGAGTTTCGGGCGTTTCAAAAAGCTCGTTTGCAAGCTGTTTTACAAGCTCTGTTTTACCAACACCGGTAGGACCAACAAAGATGAAGGATGCAGGTTTTCTAACTGCAGAAATCTGAACCCTGCTTCTTCTTATTGCCGCAGAAAGAACCTCGATAGCTTCATCCTGACCTATAATTCTTTCTTTAAGCTTGCTTTCAAGGTTTGAAAGCTTTCTCATATCATTTTCGATGATTTTTGATGTAGGAATACCTGTCCAAAGATTGATAACCTTTGCGATATCCTCTTCAGTTACGTCGTTATCGTCAGCTTTGATTTTCAACTCTGCTGCTTCTTTTTCCAAAGCAATTTTTTCTGCTTTAAGCTTTGAAATTGCTTCGTAATCAGGGCCTTCTTCAGCAGTTGTTTCAAGAAGCTCATCTTGACGTTCTACTAAATCTTCAATACGTGCTGTAAGCTTCTGATAATCACTTATTGCAACATTTCTTAAGTTTGCACAAGTACAAGCTTCATCGAGAAGGTCGATAGCTTTATCAGGTAAAAATCTATCATTTATATATCTTTCTGATAATAATACCGCACGATAAACAAGAGAATCAGCAATTTTAACCTTATGGAAATCCTCGTAATATTCTTTAATACCAACGAGCATTTTGTAACAATCTGCTACTGATGGCTCTTCAACCTTAACGGGTTGGAAACGTCTTTCGAGGGCGGCATCCTTTTCGATGTGCTTACGGTACTCATTGAACGTTGTTGCACCAATAACCTGAATCTGACCTCTTGAAAGAGCGGGTTTAAGGATATTAGCAGCATTCATTGAGCCTTCGGCATCACCTGTACCAACAAGGTTATGAACCTCATCGATAAAGAGGATGATATTCCCCTCCTCTTTAACCTCATCAACAAGACCTTTGATTCTGCTTTCAAACTGACCGCGGAACTGAGTACCTGCAACAAGTGAAGTTAAATCAAGAAGATGAATTTCTTTATCGGCAATTCTCGCAGGAACTTCGCCTGCTGCAATTTTGAGGGCAAGACCCTCTGCAATGGCAGTTTTACCAACACCGGGCTCACCAATAAGGCATGGGTTATTTTTAGTTCTTCTGCAAAGAATTTGTGTAACTCTGTAAATCTCAGTTTCTCTGCCTATAATTCGGTCTATTTTACCTTCTCTTGCTTTAGCAGTAAGGTCTGTGCAATAAGAGTTGAGAAACTTTCTTTTTGTTTTATGTTTACCTTTTTTCTTTTTATTTTTCTTACCGTCATCTGAATTTTCTTCTGCTTTTTCTGTTTCAGTTTCGGTATCATTTTCATTCTGTTTGTCGTTTGACATAAGAGGATTACTGCCATTAAAGAGATTTTGCATAAAAGGCATTGTACCTGCTCCGCCTAACTGAAAATCATCCATATTTTCCATCATATCGCCAAACTGTTCGCTGACTGCTTCAATATCATCCTCTGTGATACCCATATTCTGCATCATCTGTTTAATAGGGCCGATATTTAATTCAGTAGCGCATTTTAAGCAAAAACCCTCTTGAGTTGTATTTTCACCGTCAACACGTGACACGAAAATAACTGCAGGACGTTTTTTGCATTTACTACATATCATTTTGTTGTTCATCTAACTAATTTGCTCCTGAGATAAAAATTGAAATAATAAATTATTTCTTGCTGAAACGTTCTTTAAACTGCTTGTATGTTCCGGGCATATAGCTTGCAAATGCTACAAGAGTTAGTATTGCCGAAATAACAACGAGTATCATCATAAGAACGTTGGGAATTGTAAAGAAATCTTTGAATACGCCGATTTCAGGACCGAAAGCAACGATAAATATCATAACTGCATAGAACGCAAAGGTTGCAACCTTACCGTAAATTTCAGCAGCACCGGGTCTGATACCGCAAGCAAGCATTATAGCGCCACCGATAACCATTACAAACTCTTTAACGATAAACACAAGGAAAACCCAGCTAAAAGCTTTAAGAGTTGCATCTTCAGCCTTATTAAAAGACAAGAACAAAAGAACTGCAAGTGTAATCTGTGTAAGCTTATCTGCAACAGGGTCAAGCATTTTACCGAGTGCACTTATCTGGTTGAATTTTCTTGCAATTTTGCCATCAAAGAAGTCGGAAAGACCTGAAAGAACGAGCATAAACACTGCCCACCCGTACTTGCCCTGCATAAAGAAATATGCAAAAACGGGAACAATTACAATTCTCAAAAAGCTGAGAAGATTTGGGATTGTCCAACATCCTTTAAATAAATCTTTCATAATTCACACCTCTAATTAAAACGTTATATTCAAAATAGGATTAATTCCATTAATAAAGTTATAAAGCTTTGAGCTTGTTATAGCACTTACAAGCTGAAGATTATCACTTGAAGAAGCGATAAAATACATCACAGTACAAACCACTAAAACAATGATAGCTGCTTTTATAACACCTAAAGCACCGCCAAGACCTGCATTAAGCTTACCGATTAACGGTATCTTGTTAACTTTTTCAAGGAATTTTGACACCATTCTTAACGCAAGAGTAAACAGCACAAAAAGAATAAAGAACACGACAACCTTTGTTATTGTAGTCATAACACTGTAAGCAATATTATTTAAAACGGTTGAAATAAGCTGGGTATTATCAACAGTACCTGACAAATGTATGCCTACCCCGTTTAAATTAACAAGACCTAAATTCTGAGCTAAATTAACAGCACCTTCAGGTAAGGAAGCAACCATAGCATCTATTTTCTCATTAACTGCTGCACCCGTATTGATTTCATCAAGAGCTTTTTCAAAACCTCTTGAAACTGTATTTTTAATGAAATAATCATAAAGGAATTGGGCAACCTTTGGTGATACAAAATACGATGCTACTGAAGCAATAATCATAGAAAAAGTATCAACAAGAGATGATGCAAAACCTTTTTTACAAGAATGTACAACAACTAAAACTATTATTGCGATAATAATTGCGTCAACGATAAAATTCATATAAAACCCTCCTTAAAAACTAAATATACATTAAATGACATAATTCACGCACCTTGTAATTTTTTATCATCACGAAATTTCAAGTGTTGAATCGCCAAAAGAATAACATCTTGAAAGTTTATTTAATGAACTTACAAATGCAAATTTATCTGTAGGACAAACGCTGTAGGCTTCACCCTCAATTGTGATTTCACCTATCTTATGCCCACTTAAATTATAAACTACCAAACTGTTTTCGGCAAGAGCAAAAACATATTTATCACTCATTGTTACACTTTTTATTGTATATTCGGCTTTAATTTCTGACTTTAATCTTCCTTTTTCGTTATATACAGATATGAGATAATCGTTTGCACTACCGTATTTAGCAATTGCAACTACATATTTACCCTTATCAGAACAATCGAAGGAATTAAACTCACTTGAAAAATACTCTGTTACAGCTTCATATTTTTCAGCTTTTTTACCTATTTTAAACACGCCCTCATCAGTAAACAAGGTCAAAGTGTTTGTTGCTGTAAACTCTATATCAAAAGCAGTAACACCAAGAATTTTTTGAGTATTTACAGGTTCAGCATAATCAAAACCGAAATACTGAACACAGCTGAACATCTCACCGTTTTCAGCACCTAAAATACAAACACCTGCATATTTGCCGTTTCCTGCAAGTGCTATTGATGTAATGTGGTCATAAGCACTGTTCCATTGGAAAACAATCTTATTTGTAACAGAATAAACTGTTAACTGACTTGTTGCATCATTTGCTCTTGTACCGAAAGCATAGTTACCTGCTTTACCGTATTCGGCACAAATAATATCACCGTCAGCTTCACCGTTGCTTACAACCTTCTTATCGGTTATTAAGTAATAGCCTTTGTCACCTCTGTCAAAAACGACTGCTTTGTCACCGTTAATCGAAACCGCAGGTGAAGCAAAGCTATGAGGTTGATTGTAAATCTCTTTTCCATTTTGAGAGAAAACAACAAAGCTCTCAGTTGTAAGAATCAGAAGATTATCTCCGATAGTTTTAATTGCTATAGTTGAATTGGTATTGGTTTGTATTGGCAATCTTTCAGAATCACCTGAAGCAAACGTTGTAACTCTCGCTGAAATAGCATCAAGCGGAATAATACCTACGGTTGAAAGTATGTAAACAAAAATAAACACACCAACAAGGACACCGGCTATTATCATCTTGCTTCTTGTTTTATCTGAAAAACGGGGAATTTTGCCGTAACCCTCGTAACCGCTATTCAACTCAGTTAATTTAAGCTTCAATACTTTCACCTCCGTAAAAAACCTTATTAAGATAAAGACCATCGGGAATTGCTGTAATTCCCGCTTTAGTTCTGTCTTTACCTTCAATTATTGATGGTATATCGTCACATTTGATTTTACCGTTATTAACATACAACAAAGTTCCTGCCATAATCCTAACCATATTATAGAGAAAGCCGTTACCTTGTACTCTGAATTTAACTAAATCACCGTCTCTGACAACAGAAGCATCGTATATTGTACGAACCTTACTTTTAACCTGTGCATCTGCCGCACAAAAGGCTGAAAAATCAAAAGTACCGATAAAGTGCTTTGCGGCTTTATTCATCAACTCAACGTCAATATCGTACTTATAATTCATAGCTCTTTTATAATAAAACGGTGAGGGTGTTTTTGTGTTTTCAATAACGTACTCGTATTCTTTTTTTTCGCAGTCAAACCTTGCATTGAAATCGTAATCGACCTCTTCACAAGAATAAACTGAAATTTCACCCGGAAGCTTTGATGACATCAAGGCAACCGGAAAGCTTTCAGCAGGGATAGTAGAGTCTGTACGAACGTTAAAGAAAAATTCGTTTGCGTGAACACCTGCATCAGTTCTGCTACAACCGATTATGTTTACATCTTCACCTGTAAGACGCTTAAAGGCAGATTTTAATTCACCCTGAACGGTAACTGCATTATCTTGCTGCTGCCAACCGTGAAAAGCAGCACCGCAAAATGCTATTTTAAATAATAAATTTCTCATATTACTTTGGGTAATTTAATATTAAGAATAATTATACAAGCACAAACTGCAACCATTATCACAACAGCAATTATATCACGGTAGGTTAATTTCATCTGTCGTAATCTTGTTCTTGTATTGCCACCGGTATAGCATCTGCAGGACATTGCATCAGCTAACTCAATAGCTCGTTTAAAGGCAGATATAAAAAGAGGAATGAATATAGGGAAAAGAGCTTTTACTCTTTTAACAATTCCGCCACTTTCAAAATCTGCACCTCGTGCTTTCTGGGCAGACATTATTCTGTCTATTTCATCAATAAGTGTAGGGATAAAACGCAAGGCTATTGTCATCATCATAGCAAAGGTGTGAACATCAACCTTAAACACCTTTAACGGTGAAAGAAGCTTTTCAATAGCATCGGTTAAATCAGTCGGTGAAGTTGTATAAGTAAGAAGCGAGCTCATTAAAAGTAGAGTTAAAATTCTTACGGCAATAAATATTGCCATATAAACTCCACCATCGGTTATTGTTATAAATTTCCACTCAAATAAAACGTTACCCTTTTGAGTGTAATACAACTGCAAAATTGTTGTAAGGAAAATAATCGGTAACAAGGGTTTAAAGCTTTTAATTATGATTTTCGGTGAAAGCTTTGAAAACAAATAAGTTATCACCGCAAAGCCACATAAAAGACCCATTGACCAGAAGTTTTTACAAACAAAAATAAAGATAATAAATGCGAATGTAAGAATTATTTTGGTTCTCGCATCTAATTTATGAAGGAACGAGTTTCCGGGGAAAAACTGCCCGATTGTAATATCTTTAACCATCGTTCTCCCCCTTTAAATATTCTGTTATAGCTTTGACCGCACCGTCAACTGTGTAAGCGGTATCACCTAAATCAAAGCCTGCTTTTTTGAGAGAGAGGAAAATAGTAGTTATTTCGGGAACGTCTAAACCTAATGAAGCAAGCTTTTCACCTTGTGAATAAACCTCTTCAATAGTTCCTGAAATTTCAACCTTACCTTTATTCATAACGATGACTCTGTCAGCAACGACAGCAACGTCATCCATATTATGAGAAACAAAGATAATTGTACTACCTGTTTTCTTGTTGTAATCCTTTATTAACTGCAAAAGATTATTTTTACCAACGGGGTCAAGACCTGCTGTTGGCTCATCAAGAATAAGCACTTTCGGCTGCATTGAAAGAATACCCGCAATAGCAACTCTTCTTTTCTCACCACCTGATAAATCAAATGGTGATTTTTCAAGATAATCTTCTGTAAGCCCTACGAAGTTAATAGATTCATAAACTCTGTTTTTGATTTCATCTTCTGAAATGCCCATATTTTTAGGACCGAAAGCAATATCGGCATAAACAGTTGATTCAAAAAGCTGTTGCTCGGGATATTGGAAGCAAAGACCCACATTGAAACGACAGTTTCTTAAAGCTTCTTTTGAAGAGTGAATATCCTTTCCCTCAAACAAAACCTCACCCGAATCAGCCTTCAAAAGACCGTTAAGGTGTTGTAAAAGTGTACTTTTACCCGAGCCGGTATGACCGATAACAGCAACTATTTCACCCTGCTCAAAATCAAGAGTAACTCCATTAAGAGCACCCGTTTCAAACGGTGTACCCTTTGAATAACCATATATTAAATTGTGCACTGAAAGCACTGACATTTTTTTAACCTCTGTTATTTATATAATCCTTGAATATGCTGACAAATTCATTAGCGGTAAGAGGTGAGCCTTTAAGCTCAACACCTTTTTTATTTAACTCTGTAACTAACTCTAATGGCTTCGGTACTGTAAGACCGATAGATTTAAGTAACTCTGTATGTGAGAAAACCTCACTTGGTGCACCATCAAGACAAACGTTACCGTCATTCATAACTACTACCCTATCAGCAAGAACTGCCTCATCCATAAAGTGAGTTACAAGAATAATTGAAATACCTAACTCGTTTTTTAACTTAAATAAAGCGTTTAAAACTTCTTTTCTGCCTTTAGGGTCAAGCATTGCCGTAGGCTCATCAAGAACGATGCAATTGGTCTGCATTGCGATAATACCCGCAATTGCAACTCTTTGCTTCTGACCACCTGAAAGCCTGTGTGGCTCATGTTTTCTGTAATCATACATATCAACAAGCTTAAGAGCTTCATCAACTCTACGCCTAATTTCTTCACGTTTTACACCAAGATTTTCAGGACCGAAAGCAACATCGTCTTCAACGATGGTTGCAACTATCTGATTATCAGGATTCTGAAAAACCATACCAACGTTACGACGGATATTCATTTCATTTTCCTCAACAGAAGTATCGTAACCATAAGAGGTTACCGACCCTTCTGATGGAATATACAAAGCGTTTATAAGCTTTGCCATTGTAGATTTACCCGAGCCGTTATGACCAAGGACACAAGTAAACTGACCTTTATAGAAATCAAGATTAAGATTTTTTAATGCCTCTGCATTTTCGTCGGGATACTTAAAGCTAACATTTTTAAACTCTATAATTTTTTCCATATTATTTAGTCCACACCGCAGTTGAGCCACAAGGAAGAACTAAGCCGCTATCAGTAACCTTTAAGCCGATTTCGGAAGAATCAGCGTGTCCGCCAAATTGCTTTGCAACTGTTGAATTCAATATATAACTCATAACTGCAGGTGAAACTCCTGCTGTATAAGAATTTATAAGTACTGCAAGAGAATTTTCGGTAAGTAATTCACAGCATTGTGAAACAAAGCCGAATATCTCGTTTTCTAACTTCCAGACCTCACCACCGGGGCCTCTGCCGTATGATGGTGGGTCCATAATGATAATATCGTATTTATTCCCTCTTCTTATTTCGCGGGCAACAAACTTCATACAGTCATCAACTATCCAACGAACATTTCTGTCTGCAACGCCTGAAGAAGCCGCATTCTCCTTTGCCCATTGAACCATGCCCTTTGAAGCATCAACGTGAACAACGGAAGCACCTTTTTTAAGAGCCGCTACCGTTGCCGCACCCGTATAAGCAAAAAGATTTAAAACCTTAACGTCAGTTCTGCCGCTTTTTTCGATTATTTCACCAACATAATCCCAGTTACAAGCCTGCTCGGGAAATACGCCTGTATGCTTAAAGCCCATTGGTTTAAGATTAAATTTAAGCTCTTTATAAGAAATCTGCCAAACCTCCGGGATTTTTTTATAAAATTCCCAAGAGCCGCCACCTTGATTTGAACGGTGATAACGGGCGTGTGCATTTTTCCACAAAGGATTAGTTCTCGGTGTATTCCATAAAGCCTGAGGGTCAGGTCTTATAAGAAAGATATCTCCCCATCTTTCAAGACGCTCACCGTCAGAGCAATCTATAAGCTCATAATCCTTCCAATTTTCAGATACTCTCATTAAAGTAATCTCTCCTTGATAACCTGCGCAATCTCTTGCGCTAAAACATTGATTTTTTCTTCATCTTTTCCTTCAAGCATTACACGAACAAGAGGCTCTGTGCCTGAAACACGAACAAGCACTCTGCCCTCGTCACCTAACTCTTTTTCGGCGGTTTCAATAGCATTTTTGATTTCATTATCTCTCGGAAATCTTGCCTTACCAAAATCGGAAACGCGAACGTTAATAAGAACCTGAGGGAATACCTTCATTTCACTTGCAAGCTCTGAAAGCTTTTTACCGCTTTCTTTCATAATGCAAAGAAGCTTTAAAGCCGAAAGCTCACCGTCACCGGTTGTTGCAAACTCTCGGAAAATTATATGACCTGACTGTTCACCACCGATAATATAGTCATTCTCAACCATATTTTCAAGAACGTATCTGTCACCGACTTTTGTCTTTTCGCAATTGATATCATTTTCTTCACAAAACTTGAAAAAGCCCATATTACTCATTACGGTAACAACAGCAGTATTATTTTTTAATTTGCCTTTATCTTTTAAATATTTAGAGAATATTGCGATAAGCTTATCACCGTCAACAACCTCACCGTTTTCATCAACTGCAAGGAAGCGGTCAGCATCACCGTCAAAGGCAAGACCTACGTCGCATTTATTTCTAACAACAAAATCCTGTAAAAGCTCAAGGTGAGTTGAGCCACATTTTTCGTTGATATTTGTACCGTTGGGGTGAGAAGCTATAAAGTAAGCATCACCGCAAAGGCTCATAAACAATTGAGGTGCAATTACTGAAGCTGCACCGTTTGAGCAGTCTACCGCAATTCTTAAACCGTCTAAATTTTCAATGCCATATTCTGCTAAATCATCTTCAGCAACAGATTTAAGATGATTTGAATAGTCAGTTCTTGCGGTTTTTGAACGAGTTATTCTACCAACGTCACCGCCTACTTTTATTGGCGGAACCTGGGTTTTATCAAGGATAATGCTTTCAATTTCCTCTTCTAAGCTATCAGGAAGCTTGAAGCCGTTTCCCTGGAAAATTTTTATTCCGTTATATTCACAAGGGTTATGTGATGCGGATATCATAACCGCCGCATCATACTCGTATTTTCTGACAAGAAACGCAACTGCAGGTGTTGGAATTTCACCTAATAGCATTACATCTGCACCAACAGAGCAAAGACCTGCGGAAATTGCAGATTCAAGCATCTGTGATGAAGCTCTTGTATCCATACCTATAAGGACTTTCGGTCGTCTGTTTGTGTGTTTGGTAAGCACCATAGCGGCTGCTCTGCCTATCTGCATTGCAAGCTCACAAGTTAGCTCGGAGTTAGCAACACCTCTTGCACCGTCTGTACCAAAAAGTCTACCCATAGTGAAAACCTCCAATTATTAATCAATAAGATTCAAATGTCCCCTGAGTATCATTTTCTGTAGGATTGTAACCAAGATGACGATAACCTAATGCGGTTACCTTTCTGCCTCTTGGTGTTCTTGTTAAAAAGCCTAATTGCATTAAATAAGGCTCATAAACATCTTCAATTGTAACTGCTTCTTCGCCAATCATAGCAGCTATCGTATCAAGACCAACAGGACCACCGTTGTAGTTTTCAATCATAGCTTTTAAAAGATTTCTGTCTACAAGGTCAAGACCTAACTCGTCAATCTCCATTCTTTCAAGAGCATTCTGGGCAGATTCAACGGTTATAATACCGTTGCCCTTAACCTGAGCATAGTCTCTTGCTCTTTTTAAAAGCCTGTTTGCAATACGAGGTGTTCCTCTTGAACGAGAAGCAATTTCCAATGCACCGTCATTTTCAGCCTCTATATTAAGTATGCCGGCACTACGCTTAACTATTCTTGCAAGTTCTTCGGGAGTATAAAGCTCAAGCCTTAAAATAACACCAAAACGGTCTCTTAAGGGTGCTGAAAGCTGACCTGCTCTCGTTGTTGCACCGATTAAGGTGAATTTCTTTAAATCAAGGCGTATTGAACGAGCCGAAGGACCTTTACCGATGATAATATCAAGAGCAAAATCCTCCATAGCGGGATAAAGAACCTCTTCAATGCTTCGTGAAAGACGGTGGATTTCGTCTATAAAAAGAATGTCACCATCGTTAAGGCTTGTAAGAAGAGCAGCTAAATCACCGGGCTTTTCAATAGCAGGGCCTGAGGTAACTCTGATTTGAACACCCATTTCATTTGCAACGATACCTGCGAGAGTTGTTTTACCTAAACCGGGAGGGCCGTAAAGCAAAACGTGGTCAAGTGATTCGTGACGATTTTTAGCCGCTTCTATATAAATTTTAAGATTTTCTTTTGCTTTCTCCTGACCTATGTACTCATCAAGAGAATGAGGTCTTAAAGAGGTTTCAATTTCATTGTCATCCGAAATATATTCAGGAGCAATTACTCTCTCCTCATCTGCAATAAAAAAGTCGTTCATTATAATTCTCCTGTGGATTTATTATTAAAATCTCAACGTCATATTTTTAAGAGCACCCTTAATAAGCTCTTCAACTGAAAGCGTGGGTGAAAGCTTACTAACCGCCACTGAAGCTTCAGTTTGTGAATAGCCGAGGGCTGTAAGAGCTGCTATTGCTTCTGAAGTATTACTCATATTGTTAACAGAAGAAACTGCATTTGAAACTGCACTGCTTTCTTCGGAAACAAAGGACATACCGCCAATTTTGTCTTTAAGCTCCATAATAACTCTTTGAGCAAGCTTAGGCCCTACACCGTTAGCGGCTGTAATTGCTTTAGCATCACCGGACGCTACTGCAACTGCAAAAGCATCGGGAGTAAGCTCTGAAAGAATCGCAAGACCTGCTTTAGGACCGACACCTGAAACACCTATAAGCATTTTAAAAGCATCAAGCTCTTGCACAGTTGAAAAACCAAACAAATCAAGAGCATCCTCACGAACGTTAAGGTGAGTAAAAACTGTTACGTCACCATCTTTCAACGAAAGCTCTGAAAGGGTTTTTCTTGTAGTAAAGCATTTAAAGCCTACACCACCGCAAGAAATAGCAAGTGTTTGCTCATCTTTATATATCACTTTACCTGTTAAACTGTAAAACATATTTACACCTTCTAATTATTCAAACCTAATATGAGAGAGCCGCTTGAGTGACCGTGGCATATAGCAAGGGCAAGAGCATCGGCAGCGTCGTCGGGCTTTGGGATAGAATCAAGATGTAAAAAGATTTTTGTCATTTCCTGAACTTGATTTTTCTCTGCCCTACCGTAGCCGACTATGCTTTGCTTCACCTGAAGCGGAGTATACTCAAAAAGAGGAATACCTGCATTCTGGACTGCAAGAACAATAACGCCTCTTGCTTGTGCAACGTCGATAGCTGTTTTCTGGTTAGTATTAAAATATAATTTTTCGATGCTTACCGCATCAGGCTTAAATTTTTCTAAAAGCTCGGTAAGGTCATCATAAATTTTTTTAAGTCTTTCGTTAAATGGCATATCCTTATCGGTAGTAACAGCACCGTAACCCATTAAAGAAAAATTGTTTTTCTCATATCGGACAATACCGCAACCCACAATTGCATAACCGGGGTCAATACCGAAAATTACCACTTAAACTCACCACCAAGCCTGACAAACACCTTACTTAAAAGCGGACATAATACCACCAATAATTTTACAGTTTATTATACCATATCATACTATTATATAGCAATAGTTTTTTATCATTTTATTCAGTGTTTACAGAATGTTAAATTAAGTGGTAAAAGGCAAGTGGAAAGTGGCAAATTTAGGAACTGCATTAGCAACCTTTACTATTGCTTTTCGTCTAAAAAAATGGTATAATGTCGAAAAGTATTTCTCAAGGAGAGGTTACTATGGATAAATTGAGAAACAAAAATACTATTGTTTTAATTATCTCTGCACTTTTAATTATAGCGGCTGTTGTTATTGCGGTTGTTGCTACTACTACAGCTAATTCTGGTAAAAAGGCCGCAGATAATACAACTACCGAAGAAGGCGTTTCTATTGACCTTGAAGCTATTGCAAATATGAATTCAACCAATAAAAACGATACCGATAAAACAACCGAGGGTAAAACTACCACCACTGAAGAATCAACAACTGAAGAAACCACAGAGGAAACTACAGAGGCTACTACTAAAGCAACCACCGAGCCCACAACAAAGGAATCTACAACAAAAGCTACAACAGAGGCAACAACCAAAGCTCCTGCTACTACCACAACAACCGCTTCATCTTCAAACAAAACAGGCACTTACAAGGTTGTTACCCAAGACGACCCGTTAAGCATAAGGGCTGAGGCTGACGTGGCTTCCGAAAGACTCGGTTCTGTTCCCAAAGGTGAAACCGTTAAGGTTACTGCTGTATGGGGTGACTGGGGGTTCATCAAATATGATGGAATTTCAGGTTGGGTTTCTATGAACTATCTCGAATTGATTTCAGGTAACTGATTATGTATATTTGTAACGATTGTCCGAGAAAATGTAACGTATTAAGAAAAGCTCTTACCGATAGCGGTAAGGGCTTTTGCCTTATGGGTGAAAGCCCTGTAATTTCAAGAGCGGCTTTACATTTTTGGGAAGAGCCACCAATAAGCGGTACTAACGGTAGCGGTACGGTTTTCTTTTCGGGGTGTAATCTTCAATGCTCATTTTGTCAGAACAAGGATATTAGCCGAGGCGGTATCGGTAAGGAAATTACAATTGAAAGATTAAAAGAAATCTATAAAGAATTGATTTCTCAAGGCGCTCACAACATAAATCTTGTAACTGCAACTCATTTTATTGACGCAGTTTTAAAATCTCTCAACGAGCCTCTCCCCGTTCCTGTTGTTTATAACTGCGGAGGCTTCGAATCTGTTGAATCGCTTAAAAGACTTGAGGGTAAGGTGCAAATTTATCTGCCCGATTTAAAATACAGCGATAACTCTCTTGCAGTTAAATATTCAAAGTCTCCCAATTATTTTGAAACAGCTACAAAGGCTATAAAAGAAATGCACCGTCAGGTTGGCAATTACGTTATCGATGACAACGGCATAATGAAAAGCGGTGTTATTATCCGTCATTTGATATTGCCGAACAACCTCGAAAACACAAAAAGCGTTATTGACTGGGTTAAGAATAGCTTTAACGAGGGTGAAGTTTTATTCAGCCTTATGAGTCAATTTACACCAATTCCATCCTGCCCTCACGATGAATTATCAAGAAGACTTACCCAAGAGGAATATGATGAAATAGAAGATTATTTATTCGACTCAGGTATTGAAGACGGCTTTATGCAAGAGCTTTCTTCAGCGAAAGAGGAATATATACCGCCTTTTGATTTAACAGGGGTATAAAAAATTACTGTAACTATTTCCGTATCTTTTCATACTATGTAATGAAGTTTAAGTTTCTAACTTCAAATACATTTCAGGAGGAAAAGATATGGCTGATAACAAAAGCTTTTCTGGCTCAGAGCTTAACCACATCAAAGAAGCTATCTGCATCGACACCAACAGAGTTTACGACTCTTGTGCCGACAAGGATTGCCTTACTGATTTAAGGGTTTACCTTACCGACAGAGGTCAATGTATTCTCGATAACGCTTCAATTGTGAAGCCCAGAGCCGCCCAAATACTTAACTGCCTTGTTGAAGTTGAGAAAGTGCCTTTCAACAAGGGCTGCTATTCAGTAGACCTTACGTTTTTCGTAAAGGTTTGCCTTGATGCTTACACCTGCCCTACCGCTTCACCTACAATTCTTGAAGGTCTTGTTACCTTTGGTAAAAAGTGTATTCTTTACGGTAGCGACGGTAACGTAAAAATCTTCTCATCGAGCTACGTATGCGACGGCTTTGATGACCAGATGCCTATTGGCAACACTAACCCAAGAGCAAAAGTACAGAGCGTTGACCCCATTGTGCTTGATGCTCAGATTTGCCGTATTTGTGACTGTTGCAACACTTTAGGCAACTGCTGCGACAACATTCCTAAAAATATTTGTTGTTGCTTTGAGGGTAATTTCTGTGACTGCGAATGTGAAAAAGCTGTTAAGGTTACTCTCGGCATTTTCACAATTATTCAGCTTGAAAGAGACGTGCAGATGCTTATACCTGCTTACGATTTCTGCGTACCCACTAAAGAATGCTGCTGTGACACCGAAGACCCCTGCGACACCTTCAGAAAAATCGGTTTCCCCATTGACGAATTCTTCCCCCCGAACTTAAAGGGCAACGATTGTGGTTCATCTTCTTTTAACCCCGGTGGCAGCTGTGGTTGCTGTAAATAAAATCGCGATAACTTAATTAAAAAAAACACCTGACACACTGTGTTAACAGTCAAAGTGTCAGGTGTTTAATATTTTAAAATTATTCTTTAACAAGTCTGTTAATAATATCAGAGTAAAGAGCACCGGGGTCATCAAGGAAACCGTCCTTTAACTGCTCTGCCTGAAATTCGTCAGTAACGTTAAGAGTAAGTGACAATAATCTGTCACCCAAGCTTTCAATTTCAAAAGTAACGTCATAGCCGTTGTGAACTTTTTTTATTTCAACCTTGTTTTCTCTTTCAGCCCTTGCTCTTGCAACGATATTTAAAGCAGCTTTAACCGCACGGTCTCTTACACCGGGAAGAAGAGTATTTTCAAGCTCTCTTGCACCGTAAAGACCTTTTGCAGAAACGTCAAGACAAGCTTCACCGCAATACTCTGTTTCTTTAAGAGTTTCAGTTGCAATAAGCTCATCAATTGCCGCATTTGCATCAAAATAATTTACAAGACCGGTTTTTTGAAGAGTATCACAAATCTGTGTACGCTTCATAGGTGTTTTAACATTACCAAGAATGTAACAGATAAGTATTTTTATTTCAAGCATATTTCGCAAGCCACCAATTTCGATACCGCCTGCAAAAGCATCAAATTCTACCATTAAAATACTCCTAACGAGTGATTTCAGCTTCCCGCCTCTCACTCAACTATTTTATATAAACATTTTAACACTAAAAAACATTAAAATCAATTAAATTACTGTGAATTTAAAAGAGATTTAAAAGAGTTTCTCTTACCTCACCCGCAAGATAAAGTGAGCCGACAACCAAAAGCGCATCGTTATCACCTAATTTTTTAGCTACAGCTTTTACTGCCTCAACGGGTGACGGAATTGCAGATACGTTTTCGCAATATTTCTTTGCAATTTCACCTAACTCGTCACAGCTCATAGCTCTTGGATTATCAGGTGTTACAGCAATGAAAGAATGGCACAACTCAATAAGCGGTTTCAAAGAAGTTTCAACGGCTTTATCAGCCATCATACCTGCAACTACGAACACTTTATCGTATTTATCAAGATACGGTGAAACACCGTTATAAAATGCTTTTGCACCGTCTTCGTTATGACCGCCATCGAGAATAACCAAAGGCTTTTCAGATATAACCTCTACCCTTGCAGGTAAAACGGTTTTCTTTATTCCGTTAAAAATATTCTCCTGAGAAATACCAAAATACTTCTTCAAAACCTGACAAGCTTCAATAACGCAGGTCATATTTTTAACCTGATGAAATCCTGCCATAGACGTTTTATATAAGTTGTTTTTATATAAAAATTCTACACCTAAAATATCGGAATCAACTATTTTTAGATTCGTTTTATCGGGAACAATAAGAATATTATTTCTCTCACAACACATTTTTTCTATTACCTTTAAAGCTTTTTCATCTTGCCCAAAGGAAGAAATAACTGTGCCATTTTCTTTAATAGTACCGCATTTTTCAAAGGCAATTTCTTCAATAGTGTTACCTAAAATTGCAGAATGATCTATAGATAAAGAGGTTATAACGTTTACAAGAGGTGTACCTATAACATTTGTAGCATCAAGCCTGCCGCCAAGACCAACCTCAAGTACAACAACGTCACAATCAAGAGCTTTAAAGCACATAAAAGCAGATGCGGTAAGGGCTTCAAACTCTGTAATTTCTGTACCTTGATTTTCAAGAATTTCTACAAATTCTTTTACTTTAGTTACAGAATTTGCAAAAATTTCTCTGTCAACGGGTTTACCGTTATACTGCACTCTTTCAAGGAAATCTGTTACATAAGGCGAGGTATAAAGACCGACTTTACAGCCGGCTTCAATTAAAACGTTTGAAATTGCAGTTGAGGTTGAGCCTTTGCCGTTTGTACCGGCAACGTGAACAAATTTTAAACTTTTATGTGGCTCACCTAACAAATGCAATAAGGCATCCATCCCGTTTAAACCGGGACGGATACCGAATTTCAATAATGAATGTATATAATTTACCGATTCAATATAATTCATTGTAACTTAGAAATACTTTCTTCAAGCATTGCGATTTTTGCTGAATGTTTAGCCTGTGCTTCACGCTGAGCAGCAACAACCTTTTCGGGTGCTTTAGCCATAAAGCCGGGGTTATTAAGCTTATTCTCAACAAACTCAAGGTCTTTCTTTGCTGCTTCAAGCTCTTTCTGAAGTCTTGCTTTTTCAGCCGTAAAGTCTACAAGCTCGTTAAGAGGAATGAAAATCTTTGCAGATTCTGTAATAACGCTTACGCTACCCTCAACCTCAAACTCGCTACCGATTTCGATTTCTGAAGCAGAAGCAAGTCTGTTCATAAACACGCTACCGTTTGTGAAATCGTCGATATATTTTGTAGCGATATAAAGCTTTGCTTTCTTTGAGGGCGGTACGTTCATTTCTGCACGACGGTTACGGATAGCCTTGATAGCAGCCATAACTCTGTTCATAGCCTCTTCTTCAACGGGGAAGTTGAGTGCTTCGTCGTACTTGCACCATTCAGAAATCATAATGCTTTCGCCATCGTGAGGAAGAGCGAGCCAGATTTCTTCTGTGATAAAGGGCATAAAGGGATGAAGAAGCTTAAGAGTGTTGCTCATAACGTATACGAGAACGGCTCTTGCAGTCTTTTTGCCCTCTTCGTTATCACCGTTGAGACGGATTTTTGCAATTTCAATATACCAATCGCAGAACACGTCCCAAATGAAGTCATAAAGATTCTGAACTGCAATACCAAGCTCATAGTTTTCAAGAGAGTTTGTAACAGCTTTAACAAGGCTGTTGAACTGACTGAGAATCCATTTATCTTCTGTTGCAAGGTTTTCGGGAATGTGAGGTGCAGGCTCATCCTCATCAAGATTCATAAGGATAAAGCGGTTTGCATTCCAGAGCTTGTTAGCAAAGTTACGGCTTGCCTCAATTTTTTCAGGCATAAATCTCATATCGTTACCGGGGCTGTTACCTGTAGCGAGAGAGAAACGAAGAGCGTCTGCACCGTACTGGTCAATAATCTCAAGGGGATCAATACCGTTACCGAGAGATTTTGACATTTTTCTACCCTGAGCATCACGAACAAGACCGTGAATAAGAACGGTATCAAAGGGAACTCTACCTGTATACTCAAGAGCAGAGAAAATCATACGAGAAACCCAGAAGCCGATAATATCGTAACCTGTAACAAGGGTGTTTGTGGGATAAAAATGCTCTAAATCTTTAGTCTTTTCGGGCCAACCAAGAGTTGAGAATGGCCAAAGAGCTGAGCTGAACCATGTATCAAGAGTGTCTTCATCCTGCTTAAGATTTACAGAGCCGCATTTACAGCATTTTTCGGGTGCATCAACGCTGACTGTAACACCACCGCAATCTTCACAATACCAAGCGGGAATTCTGTGACCCCACCAGAGCTGACGGGATACACACCAGTCACGAGTATTGTTCATCCAGTTAAGGTAGTTCTTTGTAAATCTTTCGGGAACGAACTTTGTTTCACCTTTTTCAACTGCTTCAATAGCAGGCTTTGCAAGAGGAACCATACGAACAACCCACTGTTTTGAAACCATAGGCTCAATTGTGCTATGGCAACGGTAGCAAGTACCAACCTCGTGCTTGAGAGGCTCGATTTCTTTAATATATCCGCCTGCTTCAAGGTCTGCAAGAATTGCTTTTCTTGCTTCCATTGTTGTCATACCGGCATATTTGCCACAATCAAGAACCTCGGGCTCATTTTCAGTTGCTCTGCCACTTGCGATAAGCTCGTCTGCAATTCTCTTATCCTCTGCACCAGTAAGGCGACCGTCATAAGTAAATGTACGAACGATAGGAAGGTTACATCTCTGACCAACCTCGAAGTCATTGGGGTCGTGAGCAGGTGTAATTTTAACAACACCTGTACCCTTTGTCATATCTGCGTGCTCATCGCAAACGATTGGAATTTCTTTGTTAAGAAGAGGTAAAATAACGTGGCAACCGTGAAGATGCTTATATCTTTCATCTTCTGCGTTGATAGCAACTGCGGTATCACCAAGCATTGTTTCGGGACGGGTTGTAGCAAGCTCAAGCTTTTCGCCTGTTTCTTTAACTGTGTAAAGAAGATGCCAGAAGCTACCGTCCTTCTCTTCATATTCAACCTCTGCATCGGAAATTGAAGTATTACAGCAAGGACACCAGTTAACCATACGGTTGCCCCTGTAGATTAAATCTTTATCGTAGAGAGTTTTGAAAACTGTATTAACAGCTTTGTTGCAACCCTCGTCAAGAGTGAATCTTTCTCTGTCCCAGTCGCAAGAAGAACCTAATTTCTTTAACTGTTCAACGATTCTGCCACCGTATTTTTCTTTCCAATCCCAAGCGCGAACAAGGAAGCCGTCACGACCGAGATCTTCTTTAGTAACACCCTCGGCACGCATTGCTTCAACTATTTTTGCTTCTGTTGCAATTGAAGCGTGGTCAGTACCGGGAAGCCACAAGGTATCGAAGCCTGACATTCTCTTCCAACGGATAAGAATATCCTGAAGAGTGTTATCAAGCGCGTGGCCCATATGAAGCTGACCTGTAATATTGGGTGGCGGAATAACTATAGTGTAAGTAGGCTTACCTTCTTCACACTTTGCATGGAAATATTTTCCATCTAACCAAGATTTATAAATACGCTCCTCAACGTTTTTAGGGTCGTATTGTTTTGCGAGTTCTTTCTTCAAGAGAAATCTCCCCCTTAAAAATACTTTTAATAATACTATAATTACCGAAAAACACAGTAACTCATTTTACAGGATATTATCACATATATTTTTAAAAAAGTCAATGACACAAACGAGGTTTTTTGCCGAAAACACGGGATTTTGAGCGTAAATTTATTAACATTTATAATCTTGATTTTTATCAATGATTGTAATATACTAAATTTGTAAAGTAATATAAAAAATTTAAGAAGGTGTATGTAATTTTGAAAGCAGAAATTAAACAACGCAGTCTTTTCAAATACTACTTTTTATCAGTTATAACTCTCGGTATTTACGCTCTTTTTTTCTGGAGCAAATTAGCTAAAGATATTAACACTCTTTGCGAGGGTGACGGCAGAAAAACAATGAAATATATCCCCTCTTTTATTTTAAGCCTTGCAACAGCTTTTGTTTTCGGCTTCGTTTGGAAATATCAGTTAGCTGAAAGAATGAATTTTAATGCAGAGCGTTACGGCTTAAAGTTTAGCGAAAGCGGTGCTCTTGTTGTTTTTTGCAGTATACCCGGTCTTTTCCTCGGTCATTTTATTTTAATTAAAAACTTCAATAAAATGGTGGCTGAATTCAATAATTACAATGGTATTATTGAAGAAACCGACGAGGTTTCGATATTTGATGACACAGATGAAGCTAAAGAATTTGAAATCTCCACAGACGATGATATTATCGAAATTTAAAATTATTTTATCATAAAAAAGAAAGCTCTTTACCTCTGTAAAATGCAGAAGTAAAGAGTTTTTATTATTTGTTATTTATCAAATCTTTATACTGATAGACCTTAACGTAATCAACTATAAACTGAGTTTATTCGCCTACAAACTGCCGAAGGCAATATCACTTAGACGAAGTCTGAATATCACTGCGAAGCAATATAACTCGCCGTAGGCGAATATAACTGTTATCAAAGAGATAATAAAAAATGCTCTGCATATGCAGAGCATTTTTGTATTCGGCAAAGCCGAAATTATCTCTTTGAGAACTGTAGCGACGTTAAGAAAACAGTCCTGTGGACTGTTTTTAGGAGCTACCGCAACGACGACAGTCGTGAGGACCACCACAGTTTGTACCAAAAAACAACTCCCTGCATTTCTGCAAGGAGTTGGAAATATACAAAGAAATTATCTCTTTGAGAACTGGGGTGCACGACGTGCGCCTTTGAGACCGTATTTCTTTCTTTCTTTCATTCTGGGGTCACGAGTAAGAAGACCTGCCTTTTTGAGGATGGGACGAACGTCATCTTCTGACTGAAGAAGAGCTCTTGCAATACCGTGACGGATTGCACCAGCCTGACCTGTAACGCCACCACCGTTAACACGGCAAACTACATCGTATTTTTCGAGAGACTCTGTAAGTGCAAGAGGCTGACGAACGATAAGTTTGAGTGTTTCAAGACCGAAATAATCGTCGATATCTCTATCGTTGATTGTTACTTTACCTGTACCGGGATATACACGAACACGTGCAACTGATTTTTTTCTTCTACCTGTACCGTAGAAATATGCTTTGCTTTCGTACATAATTAGTGCCTCCTCCCTTAAAATTCTCTAACGATGGGCTTCTGAGCAGCCTGATCGTGTTCTGCACCTGCGTATACACGAAGACGTGCAATAGCAGCTCTGCCAAGTGTGTTATCGGGAAGCATACCCTTAACAGCTTTCTGAACAGCGAATTCAGGTTTCTCTTTCATGAGGATACCGTATTTAACGGACTTCATGTTACCAACGTAGCCTGTGTGATGATAGTAGATTTTGTCTTCAAGTTTGTTACCTGTGAGAACGACTTTAGCAGCGTTGATGATGATAACGCTATCGCCGCAATCAGCATGGGGAGCAAATGTGGGTTTGTGTTTACCGCGAAGAAGAACAGCAGCAGCAACAGCAACGTCACCAAGAGTTCTGCCTTCTGCGTCAAGAACGTACCACTGACGCTCAGTTTTGCCTTTAGGCATATAAGTAGACATAACAGTTTACCTCCGTATAATATTGGGCTTTTGCCCTCTTTATTGCTTTGATATATTATCACACCGACTACTTAAAGTCAACATATTTTTTACAAAAATTTAAAATAATTTAGAGTATCTCTCGTTTTCTCGTTTTTTCTCGTTTTTTCGTATATTTTTCTCAAGTGGCAATTTATAAAATTCGCAAAAAAACACAAGCAAAACAACCAAATTAGGTGCTTCGCTTGTGTTTAATATACACAATTACTTTGCGAGATTGCTATAATCTTTAACTACCTCGATAGAGTTTTTACGACGTTTCTTTTTCTTTCTTTGATTCTTTGTTCCGAAGAAAAGAACGAGCGCAACTACAATAGCAACTACTATAATTACAAGAAAGGCTTTCGAGGTTGCTATACCCTCTATCCAGCTGAAAGCCGCCCATAAATAGTTTTTCTTTACCGTCTGGTAAGCAACTAAATCAATATCTGCAATAACAACGTCTTCATACATCAGCTGACCTGTTCCTACCTTTTCTCCCTTTTCAATAGGTGAAGATATGCTTTCAGGGAAATTTTCAGGTAAAGAAAGCGTAAGGTCTTCAACATCTAAATCTTCGTGAATAACAACGGCAATATTTTCCTTAGGTACTAAACCTACGTAGTCAGCTCCCCGACCATATTTAACACCGACCTCACCCATAATAAAGTTACTGTCGGCAACAATTTTCATTTTAATATTTGAAAATGCCCAACGAAGCATATAACGGCACATAAGGTAAGCTGAGTTATAAGACTTTGCACCGTCTGAATAATCAAGCACGCCCTGCATAGCAATAGAAATATAAGTATACCCGTCTTTTGTTGCACTTGAAACAAGGCAAGCACCTGCTTTATCGGTCGTACCTGTTTTAAGACCTATTGCACCCTCATAATAATAGTCGGAATAATTATTGATAAGAGGGTTTGTGCTGTACAAATGCCTTTCATCACTCTTATTTGTTTCGGGCATTGTTTTACCGTATTTTGATGATACCGTAACTATTGTATCGTTTTTCAAAGCATCTTTTGCTATTAAATACATATCGTTAGCAGTTGTTCTACTTTGGGTATCGCTTTCAAAACCGGGCACAGATTCATCATCAAGACCATGAGCATTTGCAAAGCGGGTATTCTTACAACCTAACTTTTTCACATACTTATTCATTTTATCAACAAAAGCATCAGGATCACCGTTACCAAATTCCTCTGCAAGAACCTGGGCTGCATCGTTTGCATTGGGAAGGAACATACAATAAAGCAACATTTCCACAGTTACTACTTCATCCGGCTTAAGACCTGCCACGGAGCTACCAGTACCATCAAGACTATGAACAGCATCGTAAGAGCAGGTTACCTCTTTTTGAAGATTAGAGCACTCGGAAAGAACAACCATTGCAGTCACTATTTTTGCAAGGGATGCAGGTGCAGTAATTTTATCTGCATTTTTACTGTAAATAACAGTATCTGTATCTGCATTTACAAGCAAAGCTATTTCAGTTTCATATTCGGGAGAGTCAATATCATAGTAACCGTTTTTGGTTTTAACTGCAGGCTCCTCTTCTTCGGCATAGGCTACGGGTGATACAACCGTAAGCAAAAGAATTAAACAATTTATTAAAATCAGTAATTTTTTCATAGACAATCACCGCAAAATGTTATAGAATAAAATGTATATTATAACTATATCATTTTTTATATAAAAAAGAAATAGTAAAAATCAAATTTTAATAAAAAAGAAACACTTATTTTATAAGAGGAGCAAGAAATATGGTTTACGTTACCGGTGACACTCATGGCGACCCTGAAAGACTTTCCAAAAACGCTTTAAAATGTCTTAACGAGGGTGACACTTTAATAGTTTGCGGTGATTTCGGTTTTATCTGGGACAGGTCTAAAGCCGAGCAAAAAATACTCAAGGCTTTTTCTAAAAGAAAATACAATATCTGCTTTATAGATGGCACTCACGAAAACTTTGATTTACTTAACAGCTACCCTCTCACCTCATGGAATGGTGGCAAGGTACATCAGATTTCCGATAATATCTTTCATTTAATGAGAGGTCAGGTTTTCACTATTGATGGATTAAAAATATTCACAATGGGTGGCGGTGAAAGCCCCGACCTTGACTCAAGACTTGAAGATAACCCTTGGTTGAAATATGAAATCCCCTCTAAAGAAGAGCTTCTTGAGGGTGCAACAAACCTTGAAAATAACGACTGCAAAATCGACGTTATTATCACCCACGAGCCCTCAACAACAATTAAGGGCTTCTTAAAGCTTGGTGATAACGAGGCTTTAAGAGTTACTGCGCTTAATGCTTACTTTGACGAGCTTTCAAAGTGCAGTGATTTTGACCATTGGTTTTTCGGCAGTCTTCACCTTGACAAATATATTTCAAACACTTATATAGGTGTTCACAAGGCTGTTATAAACGCTCACACAGGTGAAAGAGTTAAGTTTTAAGGTGATACTATGAAAATTAAAATAAACAAAAAGAAAGTTAAAAAAATTGCATTACCTATTGTTTGTGTAATTCTCACGGTTTCAGTTATTTTAGGTGTTATTGCTTTCGTTGCAAACTTACCTAATGAAAGAGAGCCTGAATTTTCTTCGAAAGCAAAAGCAACCGAAAAGCTTGCATTTGACGAAGGTGACTTTACAATGGGTGAATATGACTTAATCGTATCTCCAAACGGCGATGATACTGCTAAGGGTACACTTGAGGCACCTTTAAAAAGCTTAAAGGGTGCTAAAGAGAAGTTAAAAACAGTTAACGTACCCGAAAACGAAAAAATTACCGTTTGGTTCAGAGAAGGTACCTACGAAATTTTTGAAACAGTAACATTTGATAGCACAGATAAAGAAAACGTTGTTTACCGTTCTTACCCTAACGAAAAGGTTGAGTTTACGGGCTCTAAAGAGATAAAAGGTAATTGGAAAAAGACTAAAATCAATAACGTTGACGCTTTCGTTACAGATATGCCCGTTGAAAGTGACGAAGATTATTTCCGTTCATTATTCAAGGACGGTAAAAGACTTTCAAGACCTAACTACCCAAAAACAGACGTATTTAAAGTAGCGGCTGAGCCTGAAGATAATGAAAAGGTGTTAGCTGAATGGGCTCCTGAATTTTTTGTTCACTCCCCTGTTCTTTATGCACACAAGGAAGACTTACTTGATTTTAGAAATGTTTCTGATATTGATATTAAGCTTATGCATTTCTGGTGCGAGGATTTATTACCCGTAATTTCAATTGATAAGGGAACAGGTAAAATCGTAACCGCAAAGCCTACCGCTATGAAGACGAGAGTTGACGATAACTATATTTTAGAAAACGTAAGAGAAGCTCTCTCGCTTCCGGGTGAATGGTATCTTGACCGCACGGAAGGAAAGCTTTACTACATACCCGAGGAAAATGATACTATCGAGAATACTGTTCTTTTTGCCGGTGTAAATGAGCAGCTTTTTACTATCGACGGTGCAAACAATATCTCTTTCCAAGGTATCGATTTCATAAACACCGATTGGGACCATATAAACGGTGAGTATACAGGAAATCCGTTTGATGAATCTCACGAGCTTTACAAAACAATTAAATACGGTGCTGAACATCCTCAGGCGGCATTTGAAGTACCGTCTGCAATATTCATCACATCTTCAAACAAAATCAATTTTACCGACTGTAAATTTGAAAACATTTCTTATTCCGCAGTAAAATTTGACAAGGCTTCAAAGGATTGTAAAATTACAAGCTGCTTATTCAACGAAATCGGCGGAAATGCAATTTTTATTCACGGTGAGTTTGTTGTTCCTGCATCAACTCAAAACATTGACGTTACTGACTGCCATATAAGTAAATACGGCAGAATTTTCAATAACGCTATCGGTATTCTTCTTACACACGCTATTGACTGCGACCTTACTCACAACGAAATTCACGACGGTTGGTATACAGGTGTTTCTGTTGGTTGGAACTGGGGTTATACAGATAATCCTACAAACAATATTAACATAAGCAACAACCTTATATACAACATCGGTAACGGTTGGCTTTCAGATATGGGTGGTATTTATACCCTCGGTATTCAGCCCGATACCGTAATTTCAGGCAACGTTATTTATAACGTAGGTTGTGACGAAGGTCAATACGGTTACGGTGGTTGGGGTATTTACCTCGACGAAGGCTCTTCTAAAATTCTCGTTGAAAGCAACCTCGTTTACGATTGCTCTTCACAAACCTTCCACCAGCATTACGGCAAGGATAATATGATTAAAAACAACATTTTTGCTTTTGGTGGCGAGGGTCAATTCAGAATCACAAGAAGAGAAGAACATAATTCATTGTATCTTTACAACAATATCCTTGTTGGCGACGATACACCTATGTATTTTGAAACAATAAATCTTGATTGGTTTATTGATGATAACAATCTTTACTGGGATTACCATACAAAAGGTAAAACGGTTCATTCAGGTCCGTCAACAAAGATTTTTGAAAGTGAAAACATTCTCGGTATGGAAGGCAGAGGTTATTACAATAACGGTGTATTTGCTGACCCGTTGTTCAAGGATGTCGAAAAACGCGATTTTACACTTGCTGACAACTCCCCTGCTATTGACGCAGGCTTCGTGCCGTTTGAATACAACGCAGGTACGATTACAAAATTCTGATAACATAAAAAACACCTTGTTTTCAATAATTGAAAACAAGGTGTTTTTCTTTTATTTTATATGTAGCTTTTACTCTTTTATCCCAAAAACAAGCTTAAGAAAACCTTTAAGAATCTTGGGACTACGACATACAACTACTTTCATAAATCACCACTCCTTAATATGTTTACTACATACTATGAAGCACGTGAATAAATGTTACAACTGCCAATCCTTTAAATCTTTAACGTCGTTATACATTGAAACGTAGTTTGCATGACGGCTTTTATCAATTTCACCACTGTTAAGCGCCTCTAAAATAAGACAGCCTTTTTCAACGGTATGAGAACAGCTTGTAAATTTGCATTTACCGAGATATTCACTGAATTCCGGAAAACAGAAAGGAAGATTTTCTTTTACTATTACTTCACTTGTCTGCTCAATATCGAGAGAAGAGAAGCCGGGAGTATCTGCAACGTAGCCGTTACCGATTTTATATAAAGTAACCTCACGGGTTGTATGACGACCTCTGCCTAATTTGTCACTCACTTCACCGGTAGCAAGAGAAAATCTTTCGTCGATTGAATTTAAAAGAGATGATTTACCAACACCTGTATTACCCGTAAAAACAGTAATTCCGTCACCTATCATCTTTTTAACGTCGTCTATACCATCGCCTGTTTTACAGCACACAGATGCAACGGGAATTCCTGCTTTTTTATAGATTGCTTCATACTCTTCAGTAGAGCCTAAATCACTCTTTGAAAAAACAACGCAGGGCTTTATACCCTTATCAACTGCAATAGCCGTAAGCTTATCTATAACAAGTAAGCTTGGAACAGGCTCTTTAACAGATGATATGATAATTAAAGTATCTATATTAGCAACGGGCGGACGTAAAAGAAAGTTTTTACGTTCTTTGATTTCATCGATAGTATTCTCTTTATTTTCTCTGACAGTAATAGTAACTCTATCACCTGCAAGAGGGGTAATTTTCTTTTTTCTGAATGCACCTCTTGCTTTGCACTCATAAATTTCACCGAAGGCTTCTACATAATAGAAGCCTCCGATACCTTTTATAATAATTCCGTCTAAAATTTTATCCATATTTATTGAACTATAATTGTTGGGGTTGTTGATGGCTCTGTTGTTGCTGCTGACGAAGCATCTTTTGCTATAGTGAGAGTAATAGAGCTTGTTTTATCAAGGTGAGGGTTACCTGTGTAATCAGGTGTTTGTTTTATTACAGTACCCGCCTTTTCAAAGCTTACCTCATATTTTAAAGTAATATTACGATAACCATTAGCATTAAGAGCAGCTACAGCTTCAAGCTCTTCCATCCCCATAACATCAACATAGAAGGTAACGTCGTTGAACTTTTCTTTCTTGAAGTTAACAGGCTCTCTTGTAAAATCAACAGTTGCTTCATAGTAAAGAGCTTCGTTTAAATACACCTCAATTTTAGAATCAGGCTTATTTCCGCTAACATTTACTAAATAAGAAGTACTATTATTAGTATCAACGATTTCGCTTTTAATCATTTCACCGTCAAGCATAACCTTAACAGTTATTTTACCTGCACGAGGTAAATTAAGCTGCTTTTCAGCACTAAGACAGCCCGAGCTCACCGTAATCACAACGCCATCACCCTCTCTGACGGGTGAGCCGTCAGCCGGTGACTGACTTATAACGTAGTCTTTTTCAATGCTACTGTCTGCAGTTTCGATTTTTGTAACTACCAAGCCGTTTTTCTTAAGCAATTCTTTTGCTTCGTCTAAAGATTTACCTTCAAGCTTGGGCATTTTAAAAAGCTTATTTGAATTTATATCTGCTGCATAATAAACAGTAACTGTCGACCCTGCTAACACACTTGAGTTTGCGGCAGGCTCTGTGCGAACAACCTGACCGATTTCAAATTCATCGGATTCAATAGGAACAACGTTAACCTTAAAGCCTAAACGCTCAAGTGAATCACAAGCTTCTTTATAATTTTTCTCTGCAAAATCAGGTATTACCTGACCCTCACCCGCTTTAACAATATAAAGGCGGATTGTTGAGCCTTTAGGTATTTCAGTACCTGCTTCAGGGTCCTGGTCATAAACACAACCCTCTTCACCATCAGAAAAAGAAGCGTAATAAGTTTCAAAGTTGTATTTTTCCTCATAATCTTCATTACCGAGAATTTTCTCTTCATAATTCAAGCCGATAAAATTATCAACCTCAATTTTCTTGCCTACACCTAAAGTGATACTACCGTTTTTAAGCATAGAAATTATAAGAACGATAATAACAAGAACTAATGCAACCGCAACACCTGCTACAATAGCTACACTTTTACCGTTTTTATTTTTGGAACGGGTTACAGGCTCTTCTATTCGAGGTTTTACGGGACGACGGGCAGTTTTGTTCTGAACATCGGTAACCGGAGAGGTTGAAACTCGCTCTCTTACACCCGTATCACCAAAATCATCCTGATAAGTCTGAACTTTCTTTTTCTCTTGAACTTTAGCAATAGGACGAGTTGGCTCTTTATCTATAAAATAAGTTCTGTAATCAAATTTGATATTAGGATTACGCTTCAATTCCTCAAGATCAAGAAGCATTTCAGCTGCACTCTGATACCTTTCTCTAGGTAACTTCTGCATCGCCTTCATAGTAATCTGCTCAAAGCCCATAGGAATCTGGGAGTTAATCATACGAGGAAGAGTAGCCTCGTCATTAACCTGCATCAAAGCTATTGCAACGGCGCTGTCACCGTCAAAGGGCAGTTTACCCGTTAACATTTCATAAAGCACGATACCAACAGAATAGATATCTGCTTTTTCGTCGGTGAGCTCACCTTTAGCCTGTTCGGGACTGATATAGTGAACAGAGCCGATAGCTTTCTCGGTAACAGTTCTTGTTTCACTATGGCTGAAACGGGCAATACCAAAGTCGGTAACTTTAATTGTTCCATTTTCAAGAAGCATAATATTCTGAGGCTTTACGTCACGGTGAACAATGCCTTTATCGTGAGCGTGTTGAAGAGCACGAAGAATCTGAATAATAAAGAAAAGTGCTTCATTCCAATCAATAAACCCGCATTTTTCTATGTATTCTTTAAGAGTGATACCTTCAACATATTCCATAACGATGTACTGAAGTCTGTCACCAAAGCTAACGTCAAAAACCTTAACAATATTGGGATGAGATAAAACTGCAATTGCTTTGGATTCATTCTTGAATCTTCTGCGAAACTCCTCATTTGCAAGGTATTCGTCCTTAAGAACCTTTACCGCAACAATTCTATCGTCAATATTATCATAAGCTTTATAAACAATAGCCATTCCGCCGACACCGATAACGTCTTGTATCTCGTATCTGCCGTCAAGCCTTTTACCTACATAATTTTCCATACTTACTCTCCTTGATTATCGCTTGAAATCAAAACGACGGTAATATTATCGCGACCACCGTTAAGATTTGCCGTTTCCACAAGTTTTTCGGTTGAAGAATCACCGTATTTTTTTACTGTTTCTAATATTACTTCATCTTTTACATAGCCATTCAAGCCATCGCTACATAAAAGAATTTTATCTGTATCTTTAATATCGACTAAATCAATATCAACATCAACAAAGCCCTCTATACCGATTGCTCTTGTAATAATGTTTTTATCAGGATGAGTTTCAGCCTCTTCAGCTGTAATTTTGCCGTTATCAACTAACAACTGAACGTAGGAATGGTCTTTTGTAATCTGTTTGATAGTATCGTTTATAAGATATGCTCTGCTATCACCAACGTGGGCAATAACTGCAATACCGTTAACGATAACAACAGCAACAATTGTAGTGCCCATTCCTTTTAATTCTCTGTCTTTAAGAGATTCATCAAAAACGCAGGAGTTTGCCGCATTGATAGCAGAAACAAGCATATTTTTAACATTGTTTACGGTCATATTTTCTCGGTAAGAACGCTTCATTGCGTTTACAGTTTTATCAATACAAAGAGAGCTTGCAACCTGACCGCCTGAAACACCGCCCATACCGTCACAAACGACAGCCCATACTGTTCCATCATCGAAATAGCCTGTGTCAAAAGCATCCTGATTTGTTTCTCTTTGCTTACCTATATCGGTTTTTGCATACACTTTCACGGTGTTTCACCTCACTTATTATCTTCTTTTATTTTTTCTCTGCGAAGCTGACCGCAGGAAGCATTAATATCTGACCCTAATGTTCTTCTTATTGTAACTGTGTGACCGTATTTTTCGAGAATCTTTTTAAAGCTCTCAATATCGCTGTCAGCACTCCGTTTGTGGCTTTTCTCTGCAATCTCATTTGCAGGGATAAGATTTATATGACACAAAATACCTTTAAGCTTCAAGGCTAATTCTTTAGCACATTCAGGTGTATCGTTTACGCCTTTCATCATAGCATACTCGAAGGAAATTCTTCTCGATGTTTTATCTGCATAAGCTCTGCAGGCTTTAAGCAACTCGTCAACACTCCATTTGTTGTTTACAGGCATAATCTTTGAACGAATTTCGTCATTTGGTGCATGTAAAGACACGGATAGAGTCAACTGAAGATTTTTTTCAAGCAAATCGTATATGCGAGGCACGATTCCACTTGTTGAAAGAGATATATGTCGCATACCGATATTAAGACCTTTTTCGTCACTTACGAGAGAAAGAAACCTCATAACATTATCAAAGTTATCAAGCGGCTCACCCATCCCCATAAGCACGATACGGGAAATTCGTAAAGACAAATCTCTTTGTGCGGCATAAATCTGACCGAGAATTTCTGACGGGGCAAGATGCCTCTTAAAGCCACCTATACCCGAAGCACAAAAAGCGCAACCCATTTTGCACCCTACCTGAGTTGAAACGCATATTGTATGACCGTATTTGTAGTCCATAACAACACACTCAAGATACTCACCGTCAGGCAAAGAGAAAAGGTATTTTACAGTATTATCATACTGCGAAACAAGCTTTTTTTCAATAGTACAGGAAAATATGACAAAATTGTCACTTAATAAGCGAATCATATCTTTTGAGATATTTGTCATTTCTTCAAAAGATGAAACACATTTTTTATGAAGCCAATCGTAAACCTGAGTTGCTCTGAATTTGGGCAACCCTAAAGCTTTAAGTTCTTCACAAAGCTCTTCAAAATTTAATGAAACAATATCTTTTTTACTCATAAATTCCTTACTTTCTTACAAATACGGCTACAAAGAAGCCGTCACAGTTATTTTTATGCGGAAAAAGAGTTAAATAATCCCCTTCTTCAGCTGTTCTTTCTATATCGGGTAACGCTCTTACTGAAGCAAAATCAGGATTTTCTTTCAAAAAAGCATCACATATTTTTCTATTTTCATTAGGATTAACCGAGCAGGTTGAATAAACTAATTTACCACCAGATTTTACGTATTTTGCTGACGTATTCAAAATCTCTTTTTGAATGGGCAAAAGCGATTTTGCGTCATCAAGCTTTTTATATTTTATTTCGGGCTTCTTTGTTATTATACCTAAACCCGAACAAGGCACGTCGCAAAGAACTCTATCAGCCTTTGGGAAGGCTTCGTTAAAAACTGAAGCATCGTTTACCGCAGTTTTAACACAATCAAGACCTAATCTTTCTGCACCGTTTTTAATTAAATCAGTTCTTTGTGAATAAATATCGCAGGATATTACAGTGCCGACATTCTTAATATTTTCTGCAATTGTAAAGGTTTTACCACCGGGTGCGGCACAAACGTCGATAGCGGTGCACCCCTCAAAAACGTCTAACGCTTCAACACAAAGCTGGGAGGACAAATCTTCAACGTGGAAAAAGCCTTTTTTGTACGACTCAAGGTTATAAACTGCACCGTTAAAGGATATTTCGAAAGCATTGGGGAGATACGTTTTCTTTGCGGTAACACCCTCGTTTTCGAAAAACTCAAGCAAATCATCAGTAGAAATTTTCGTGTTATTTACGCGAACAAAAATCTTTTTAGCTTCAAGAGAAGATTTAAAAAACGCTTCTGCATTTTCTTTTCCGTAATGGTGATTTAAAAACCTAACAAGCTCTTCGGGTACAGAATATTTAACTGAAATTAATTCGTCACCCTGAAGAGAGCCAAAATCAAGGGTATTGTTATCGGAAATCTTTCTTAAAACTGCATTTACAAGCCCCGAAGCATAGGAAAACTTACCCTTTTTAATTAAGTTTACTGTTTCATTAACCGCAGCCCTATCAGGTACTTTATCCATAAACAAAATCTGATAAGCGCCTATTCGCAAAGCAGTAAGAACGGGAGTTTTCAACTTATTTATCGGTTGAGATAAATATTTATTTATTATGTAATCAAGAGTTATTTTTCTTTCAATCACACCGTAAACCACACGAGAAATAAAAGCACAATCAGTGCTGTCAGGATTATACATCTTAACAGCACTGTCAATAGCTATATTTGAATATGCTTTATCTGCTTCGATTTTACAAAGAATATCGAAAGCTATTTCTCTCGGGTTTTTGCTCATTATCTTCTTCTCCCGCCGTATCTTAAAATCAAACGAAGAAGCTGTGCCACACTTGTTGCAAGAGCCGCAACGTAAGTCATAGCCGCCATTTTAAGCACCTTTGCTGCACCTTGCTTCTCTTCAAATGAAAGAAGCCCATTTGATTCAATAACACTTAAAGCTCTTCTACTTGCATTAAACTCAACAGGTAAGGTTATAAGCTGGAAAATTGAAACGAAAGAGAAGAAACCGATACCTATCCATATAAGAGGCTCAAATGAAAAAATAAGACCTGCAATAAGCAAAGGCATTGATAAGGTCGAGCCGATATTACATACTGGTAAAATCGCATTTCTAACCTTAATAGGTGCATAACCCTGAGCGTGTTGAGCAGCGTGACCCGCTTCGTGACAAGCAACACCAACAGCGGCTACAGAGGTGCTGTTGAAAACACCGTCTGAAAGTCTTATAACGTTTTTAGTCGGGTCATAATGGTCAGACAAAGTTCCGCTTACACCTTCAATACGAACGTTATAAATACCGTAATAATTTAAAACCATTTGTGCCGCCTGAGCACCTGTAAGATTTTTTGCGTTATTAATTTTTGAATATTTAGCGTAAGTTGATTTTAACCTTGACTGAATAATCAAAGACGCAATTATCACCGGAACAACAAGAATTATATAATAGTAATCAATGTAAAAAAATGGCATAATGTCAACCTCCGATAACAATTTAATACAAAAAATTTACAATAGAAATAAAAATCTGTTAACAATTCTTTAATAAAGAATAACCGTCGGGAATAGGGTTGCCTCTCAAAAAGTCAGCGGCCTTCATTCTCTTTTTACCCTCGTACTGAACCTCGGTTACAACAACTGCTTTGCCGTCACCGCAGAAAACTGAAAGACCGTCTTTAACGTTTTTAACCGTACCCGCTTCACCGCTACATGAAGATTCGGCAATATACGAACGAAACAGCTTTAAAGTTTTACCGTTAAACATTGTAAGAGCAACGGGCCAAGGGTCTAACCCTCTTATTTGGTTATGAACTTGCTGTGCGGAATTTGTCCAATCAACAGGTGACATCGATTTATCAAGCATTGAAGCATAAGTGCTTTCATCATCATTTTGCCTTTCGGGAATCAACTCACCTTTTTCGAGTTTGTCGAGAGTTTTAATAAGAAGCTCTGCACCCATATCTGATAATCTTTCAAAAAGCTCACCCGAGGTTTCATTTTCACCGATTTTAGTTTTTTCAACTAAAAGCATATCACCCGTATCAAGACCAACATCCATTTGCATAGCAGTTACGCCTGCAAGCTCTTCACCGTCAAGAACACATCTTTGAATAGGAGCTGCACCTCTGTATTTAGGAAGTATTGAGCCGTGAATATTGATACAACCGTATTTTGTAAACTCAAGAAAATCCTTTGGAAGAATTTTACCGTAAGCAACAACTATAACAACGTCGGGATTTGTTTCTTTTAGAATTTCAATTCCCTCACCGTTTTTTAGTGTTTGCGGTTGATAAACTTTTATACCTGCATTTTCAGCTTCAATTTTAACGGGTGGAGGTGTTAAAATTGCTTTTCTGCCTACAGGTTTATCTGGTTGGGTTACAACACCGCAAACCTCGTAATTTTTTTCAATTAAGGCTTTTAAAGGCTTTACCGCAAAATCGGGTGTACCCATATAAAGTATTTTCATAAAATCACCTTAAATTATAATCTTAAAACAACAATTCTGATTAGTCTTCTTCAACTTCAACTCTATAAAGATGCTCGCCCTCATCAAGCTTATCTTTATAAAGTACACCATCCAAGTGGTCTAACTCGTGACAGAAGCAACGTGCTTTTAAAGCTTCACCTTTATAAAGACACCATTTACCCTCTCTGTTCTGAGCTTTCACCTTAACGATGTTAGGTCTTGTTACAGTGCCCTGAAGACCGGGAAGGGAAAGACAGCCCTCAACACCTGTCTGTGAGCCGTCTTCAAAAGTAATTTCGGGGTTAATAAGCTCAATAAACTCGTTTCTGTCTTCGCTTACATCCATTACAACTACTCTTTTTAAAACGCCAACCTGAGGTGCTGCAAGACCAACACCGCCTGAATGATACATTGTTTCTTTCATATCATCAAGCAAATCAAAAAGTCTATCGTTAAATTCTGTTACTTCACGTGATTTTTTTCTGAGAATGGGGTCATCGTCAACCCTTATATTTCTAATAGCCACAATATACTCCTTTAAACATTCTCTTTCAAATTACGAAAGAGGATTTATGTCAACGGTAACGCTTGCAGTACAGTTTTTCGTATCTTTAAGATATGCTTTTAAAAGCTGTGACATCATACTGCGGAAACGTTTGTTGTTTTTGCATTTTATAGTCAAAACATTTCTGTATTTATTACTTATTTTAGAAACTCTCGGCTGCATAGGTCCAAGAAGATTAATTTTAACGTCGGTAAACTCTTCGCTAACGGCTTTAACCACCATATCTGCGAAGATTTTTGCACTTTTAAAGGAATTGTTGAACAACTCACTTGTGAAGGTTACCGAGCATATATCACAATAAGGCGGATAAACCATACTTTTTCTTATGACTGATTCCATTTCGAAGAATGATTCGTAATCCTGCTGTGCTGACAACTCAATTATATCATTATCGGGTAAGGTTGTCTGGATATAGGCTTTACCCTCAAAGTCTCCTCTACCCGACCTGCCGATAACCTGAGTTAACAAATCAAACGCTCTCTCGCTGCTTCTGAAATCGTCGTTATAAAGCTGATGGTCAATTGAAATAATACCCACAAGAGTTACGCGAGGGAAGTCAAGCCCTTTTGCAACCATCTGAGTACCTAAAAGAATATCATACTCACCGTTTGCAAATGCAGTTAATTTTTCCTGATAAGAGTATCTTGCCATTGTAGTATCTGCATCCATTCGTAAAACTCTGGCACCCGGAAAGATATTTTCTAACTCTTCTTCTATTCTTTGAGTACCGAAGCCTGAATATCTTACTGCTTTTTCACCGCATACTGAACAGACATCTGTATATATTTCAGAGTGACCGCAATAATGGCACATAAGGCGTTTGTTTGCATTATGATAAGTAAGTGAAATACTGCAATTAGGGCAAGTCAAAACGGTTTTACAAGCACCACAGCTTGCGAAAGTATTGAAGCCTCTTCTGTTCATAAGAAGAATAGCCTGTTTTTTCTCTTCAAGGCATTTTTCAAGTGCTTCGTAAAGCTCGTTGCTCAAAGCACCTTGAGTATTACTGATATCAACAGTTACAACCTGTGGTAAAACTGCTTTACCGTATCTTTGAGACAGCTTTATATAAGTATATTTACCGTCAATTGCGTTTTTATATGATTCAACAGATGGTGTTGCTGATGATAACAAAAGCAACGCATTATTATAAGCACATCTGAATCTTGCAACGTCACGGGCGTGATAACGGGGTGACATTTCAGACTTATAGGTATGTTCATGCTCTTCGTCAATAACAATAAGACCTAAATTTGAAAAAGGTGCAAAAACAGCGGAACGAGTGCCTATTGCAATTTTAGCTTCACCGTTTTTAACTCGTTTCCATTCGTCAATTCTCTCCCCTGCGGAAAGAGCACTATGGAAAACGGCAACACTATCTCCGAAATGAGAGTAGAAAATACCGAGAGTCTGCGGTGTCAAGGCAATTTCAGGCACCATAACGATAACACCTTTACCGTCATTAACAACCTTTTCAATAAGCTTTAAAAAAACCTGTGTTTTACCCGAGCCTGTTACACCGTAAAGAAGTGCCGCAGCACCTTCAGGTGAATTATATTTATCTAAAAGCTTCTGATAAGCTTCATTTTGCGAATCAGTTAAAACCGGTGACGGTGCATTTTCTTTTGAACGGTCATAACCCGGTTTTCTGTAGATTTCACTATCAAAGGTTTCAACTAAACCTTTCTTTTCAAGAGCGCTTACAACAACGGGCGTTACCCCTGTAAAATAGCAGACCTCTTTAACAGAAGCGCCACCGATATCAATAAGCAAATTTAAAACACTTTTCTGCTTTGTTGTTAAGGTTGGTGCTATTTCTTCCGCCTGAATTTCACTAACGGCAAGACGCACGTTTCTTACGGTTAAGTCGCCAACCTTTCGTTTGGCGTCAACGTTTGTAAGCAAAATATCCTTTTTAACAAGCTTATCAAGAATTCTTGACTCACTGTCAAAGCCTAAATCGGATAAAATTTTCTCTTTTTTTACGAATTTACAACCACCTTTTAAATAGTTGTAAATTTGCAATTCATCTTCGTTTAATTTATTTTCTGCTTCGGTGGTAATTACGTTTGCCATATACGATACAACGTAATTAAGACCTATACCGGCCGGAAGCATTGCCTTTGCCGCCTCGTAAAGAGTGCAAAAGGTGTTTTCTTTCAGCCAGAAAACAAGTGAAATCATTTCATCATCAAAAAGCGGTGCTTTATCAAGCACAGAACTTATTGACTTAAGCTTCACCCCGTTTTCGGCTTCAAAAATCGGCTTCACAGACAATATAAGTCCTTGTTTTTTTCGGTTTCCGTTACCGAAAGGCACTAAAACACGACATCCCGCTAAAGCGCTACCCTCAAGCTCCCAAGGGATTTTATAAGAGTAAGGTGCATCGAAATGATATGCTATTCCTTCAACGGCAACTTCGGCAAAAAAACCACCGTCAACCATAATCAGATGTTTGCGATTTCATCGGGCTCAACGATTTTGTACTCTTCGTTAAGAAGCTCGTTGAGTGCTTCGCTTACAGGTTTTTCTGTTGAAATAACCTTATCCTCTAAATTTTTATCAGAAATTGCACGGGCACGTTTTGCAGTAGCGGTTACAAGAGAGTAACGACTGATGTGACCTGTGAGAACTTTACTGAGATCCTGATTAAGCATAAATTTATCTTCCTTTCAATTCTTGTTTAATATTTCATCAACAACGTTTTGCATACGTGAATATTTGCTTTTTTCTGCCTCGAGAATACCGCAAATCTTTTCTGCACACAAATCAACGTCATCATTAATAACAACGTAATCGTACTGAGGAGCTGTAGCCATTTCTTCAAGGGCAATATTAAAACGGTTATTAAAGCTTTCCTCTGTCTCTGTACCTCTGCCCAAAAGACGTTTTTTAAGTTCTTCCTTTGAGGGCGGGAAAATGAATACTGAAAAAGACTCAGGAAAAGCTTTTTTAATATTCAAACCGCCTTTAACCTCAATTTTAAGAAGAACACAACCGCCTTTATTTACACGATTTTCAATTTCACTTTTTAAAGTGCCGTAGTAATTACCGCTATACTGGGTATATTCTACAAATTCATCATTTTTAATTTTATTTTCAAAATCTTCTTTTGAAATAAAATAGTAATCCACACCGTCTTTTTCACCGTCACGCATAGCTCTTGTAGTAGCGGAAACGGTTTTGTCAAAAACATAGCCTTTTTGCTTGATTTTTTCTAAAACTGTATCTTTACCGCAACCTGACGGACCTGAAAAAACAACAAGCATACCTTTACTCTTCAAATCCAAAGCCTTGTCCTCCCCTTTGGTCATTGAATCTTGCTAACAACTGCTCGGCAGTTAAAAATGATAACACAACATTATCACTATCGGTAATAATAACACCTTTAGTTTTTCTGCCGTGGGTTGCATCTATAAGCTGTGCTCTTTCTTTACATTCCTGAATCATACGCTTTGCAGGGGCTGATTCGGGACTGATTACGGCAACAACTCTATCGGCATTTATAAGATTGCCGAAACCGATATTTACAAGCTTCATATTATCAATCCTATTCGATATTCTGTATTTGTTCTCTTATTTTTTCAACCTCGGCTTTAATGTCAATAACTTTTCTTGCTATATCAACATCCTGAGCCTTTGAACCGATTGTATTTGCTTCACGATTGATTTCCTGAATAAGAAAGTCAAGCTTTCTACCAACTGCTTCGTCAGAAGAGAGTAACGTATGTAACTGATCAATATGACTTCTTAATCTTACTGTTTCTTCGGCAACTGCTATTTTATCGGCATAGATTGCTGCTTCAGTAAGAATTCTTGACTCATCAATCTGAGTATCACCTAAAACGTTTTTCATTCTTTCAAGCAATTTTTCAGAATACTGTTTAACCGTTTCGGGTGAACGCTCTTCAATATAAGAAACGTTTGAAATAATAGTATCTGCTCTTGAAAGAACGTCTGCTTTAAGCTTTTCACCCTCTGTTTCTCTCATTGAAATAAAACTTGAAAGAGCATCCTTAACAACGCTCTGAACTTTATTCCATAAATCTTCTTCGTCAACGGGTGCTTTCGTGATAGAAAGGACGTCAGAAAAACGAGCAATTGAAAGTGCTGTTAAATCATTCTTAATTGCGAATTTTTCTGCAATTTCTTCTACTGCACTAACGTAACCCCTTGCAAGAGGCTCGTTAACGCTTACGATAACGCTTTCGTCAGCAGTAGTTTCAATCTGAATACTACACTCAACCTTACCTCTTGAAATTTCAGTTGAAAGAAGACTTTTTACCTTTTCTTCAAGAAAAGCAAAGGTGCGGGGCATTTTAGCATAAAAATCAAAATATCTGTTATTTACGCTTTTGATTTCAACTGTAATATTGTAACCTTCAACAGCAGCCTGAGCTCTGCCGAAGCCTGTCATACTTCTAATCATTTTTATATCCTCTGAAAAATAATTTATTTTTTTATTATACTAAATATATAAATTATTGTCAATTTTATTGGGACTGAAGTCGATGAACCTCATCCTCTGTAAGCTCACGCCATTTACCCGGCTTTAACATACCTAATTTAATAGATCCTACAGCATTTCTTTTAAGTCTTATAACCTCAAGGCTTACCTCTTCACACATTTTACGAATCTGCCTATTTCTGCCCTCGTAAATTGTGATTTCGAAAACGCTTCTGCCTGCACTTTTTTCAATGATTCTCACGTTTGCAGGTAAGGTTTCTCGACCGTCACCGTCAATATCAATACCATTTTCAAGTTTTTCAACCTGGGCATCGTTGATATTTGAACGAACGGTAACTCTATATGTTTTAGGAACGTGTTTTCTGGGATGCATTACTGCATTAGCAAATGCACCGTCGTTTGTAAGAAGTAATAAGCCTTCAGAATCTCTGTCAAGTCTGCCAACAGGATAAACTGTTGCACCTACGTCTTCAACAAGCTCAGCAACACATTTTCTGCCTAACTCGTCACTCATTGTTGTAACATAACCTCTTGGTTTATTAAGCATAATATAGTATTTCTGTTTTACTGCAGCAACCTTTTTGCCGTTAACAGTAACGGTATCCTTTTTAGGGTCAACCTTATCACCCAACTGGGCAATTTTACCGTTAACCTTAACTTTACCTGCTTTTATAAGCTCTTCTGCTTTTCTTCTTGAAGCAACAGAACACTCTGATAAATACTTTTGTAATCTTTCTTGTGCCATAATTTATATTTTAATTTATCCTTTTATAGTTTTTGATTTTCTCAAATAATGACGGTGGTTTTTCTTGCGGGTTGAAATTTATATAAGCATCCTCTTTACTTACAAGGAAGCTTTCGCAAAGAAGATTATTATAATTATCTCTTATTTCAACCTTACCTACAATGTCACCGCATTTAATATCTGCATATAAAAACTGTTCGCAATAAACAACAGCTTTTGTTTCAATTTCTTTTGCCGAAAAGTAAACTAAATCAGAAAAAAGACCGGCTTTTATAAACTTTTTATCTGACCCGACAACGCTTAATTTAATATTGCTGTCATCAAAATTAATCGTTCTTTTTACAGTTTTTGAGAAACCGTAATCGTACAGCTTTTTATGGTCATTCCAATCGTCAGGTGCTTTTAAGGTAACGGCAACAAGAGTTACACCGTCTCTTTCACAGGCACTGACAAGACATCTGCCTGAAGCCTTTGTAAAGCCTGTTTTCACACCAAACACGCCCTCACAACTGTTAAGAAGCTTATTATGATTAGTAAACATTCTTTCGCAAGGCGGATTACCGTATGAAACCCTTACTTGCTTTAATGAGCATACACTTTTAAAGGTTGGATTTTTAATTGCATAACGAGTGAGCAAAGCCATATCGTAAGCGGTGGAAAAATGCTCTTCGTCTGTTAAGCCTGAGGGGTTTTTGAATGAAGAATTTTTCATACCAATCGATTTGGCTTTTTCATTCATCAAAACCGAAAACGCTTCAAGAGAGCCGCTTACCGCTGTAGCAGTAACATTAGCGGCATCGTTTCCGCTTTCTAAAAGCATACCCTTAAGTAACACGTCACAAGTGACAACATCATCAGCCTTTAAGCCAATAGACGTGCCCTCTATCTTAACGTCTTCACCGTTTACTTTAACCTCGGTAGATAAATCCATATTTTCTAAAAGTATAACCGACGTCAGAATCTTTGTTGTACTCGCAATTCCACGTTGCTTATGGCAATTTTTCTCAAAAACAACCTCACCTGTATCCGCATTCATAAGAATTGCAGAATCTGCTGACAAAACAACTTCATCAGTTGCACTCGAAACCACGCAAAAAGACTGCACCATTATACAAAGTAAGACAAGAATAACGCATATTCTATTCAGCAAAACAACCACCTGCTTTCAAAAAATAATATGCAGGTGGTTAGGATTTTATAAAAGATTATTCAGCAGTTGCTTCAACAGTTTCCTCTGAATCTGCTTTTTTCTTTTTAGCAAGGTTAGTTACCTTATCAAACATTTCGGGTACTAAGCTAACAGCTCTTTCAACTGCATTATCATTTGAAACGATATGCTTAATTGTAACGTCACCGTCTTTAACAACGAGAAATGCAACGGGGTTGATTGTAATACCAGCACCGCCTGCGCCACCGAAAAGCTCTGTGTTATTTTTTGAAGGGAAATCAGAGCCACCTGAAGCAAAGCCGTATGTAACCTTTGAAACAGGGATAATTGTAAGACCGTCGGGTAAGTTAATAGGCTCACCTATAATTGTGCTTACGTCAACTAAATCTCTTACCTTTTCGATTGTTGTTTTGAGAATACCGTTTGCTGATTTTTCCATAATTGAAAAACTCCTTCCTGATTATATAAGTTTAATTATTGATTATTTATTAGCACCCTCGGCAACTGTTTCTACAATTTCAGTTGCTTCTTGGGTTACAGCCTTTTTACTCTTATCACTTTTCTTTTTAGCGAAAAGAACTTTAAAGAGAACTTTGAATGCAAGTTGAACTGCCAGAACAACTACACCGTTTGTAACCTTGATAGGAATTACGTGAAGCTTGACGTAAGCCTTTGCGGTAGATTTTGTGGCAAGAAAATCAGGGCTTATATCAAAATCGTATTTCCTTACTTTACAAGTGGAAACAAGCTTACCAAGCACAGGATATAACCAAGCACAAAGCTTACCGTGCTTAATTGCTGTATCAGCCGCGTCACCACCCGCTGTTACCATTGTAATATAAAGCTCATCTATTGTAAAGGTTTTAAAAAGTTTTCCGAAGAAACCGCCAAGACCGTTACCAACACCGCGAAGCATCTTTTCAAGACCCTCGTAGCCTTGGTCAAGGTAAAGCTGTTTAATAAGGCTGTTACCTTGTTTTTTCTCTTGAGGCTGCTTCTTTTTATCTGTTGTATCATCGGTTGTAGCTTGCTCACCCTCTGTTGCCTCTGAAGAAGCATCTGTTGACTGTGCTACAGGTTGAGTATCTTTTTTGCCTTTACTTTTCTTCGGTTTTTTCTCTTTTTTAGGCTTCTTTTCTTTTGTCGGATCTACAACAGGGATTTTAATAAAAAGATATTGTAGTGTTACGAAAGTCTGTTCACCGTAATCAATGACTACAGAAATTTTAATAGAAACCAAAATTACTATAAAGAGTATTATTCCGAGTAGCGTATATAAAACAGGCACGTTATCACCCTTTTCATTTACAGAAATTTATAAAACGCGAATTTACTCCGCTTTATCTTCATTTTCATCTTCGCTTTCAGGCTTTGAATCATCAAAAAGTGAAAGCTGACCGTTATCTACGTCTGACATAAGAACCTCTCTGTCTGCCGCGGGAAGTTCGGGTAATTCGTCGAGAGATTTCAATGAGAAGCATCTTAAGAAGTTAGCTGTTGTACCGTAAAGAACAGGTCTTCCGGGTACCTCAAGCCTGCCTTTTTCTTCAACAAGCTCTTTCTGACAAAGTGTATTAACAACACCCGAACAGTCAACGCCTCTGATTTGCTCTATGTAAGGCTTTGTAATTGGTTGGTTATATGCAATAATTGCAAGAACCTCGAATGCAGCCTGTGAAAGAGGCGCATTTCTCTTTAAATCGAGAATAGTTCTAATTTCTTCAACAAACTCTTTCTTACTTGAAAGCTGATATTTATTATCTAACTGCAAAAGACAAATACCGCTATCCTCTGCATCAAGCTTTATTTTTAATTCATCAAGTATAAGAAGCATTGTGTCATCATCCACACCTAACACAGACGCTATTTTATTATACTCTACAGGCTCGGCTGCCGCAAAAAGCACAGCCTGTGCCGCTGCTATTTGTTTTTTGTTAATCAACGGGTTCCATTCCTTCCAAAAGTTCTATCTGAATATCGTCACCGTCACCGGAAACGTAAATTGTTTTATTTTTTGCAAGCTCTAACACCGCAAGGAAAGCGGCAATTAAATCTGAACGAGATTTAGCCTCTTTATAAATATCATAAAGTCTTCTTTTACGCTTTGATTTCAAAGAGGTTACAATTGACTCGATTTTAGAGCCAACAGAAACAATTTTCTTTGTAACGATAGTTTTAAAAGAGTCAAGGGGTGGAGGTAATCTACGAAGCTTCTTACCTGCCGCTAACGAATATGCTCCCAAAAGCTCTGAGGGCTCGTGCAGTCTTTTATATGACATATCGGGAGAAACGTCTTCGGGAAATGCTCTTACTGTATAATTGAAGCCCTCAGTCATTTGCGAAAGCTTACCTGCGAGTATTTTACAATCTCTATATTCAAGAAGCTCATCTCTCAACTCGTTTTTAAGCTCCTCTGCTTCATCGTATACGGGCAAAAGAGAGACAGTTTTAATGTAAACGAGCCTTGCCGCCATTTCTAAAAATTCGCTGGCAACCTCCATATTCTCTTCCTGCATTTCACGGACGTAACCTGTATACTGCTCCACGAGTTCAAAAATCGGAATATCATAAATATCAAGTTTATGCTTTGTTATAAGGTGTAAAAGCAAGTCCATAGGACCCTCAAACACCTCTAATTTGTACGATAATTTTTCCATTTCACATCATCATTTCAAAGGGAATTTGTGTAATATTTGAGAACAATGCAAGTATTATGCCTGATACAAACGAAAGTGGTCCTGTAAGAACTCTTGTGAACAACAAGAAAATAAGACCTATCATAATATATCTCTCATACTGCATAATTTTGTAATAATATTTTGACGGCAACAATGCAGTTACCAGTCTTGAACCGTCAAGTGGTGGAACGGGAAGAAGATTAAACACCGCAAGGTTTATGTTTATTGAAGCAGCATAAAGAAAGAAAATGCTCATATATGCCATAACCTCATTACCCGTTTTATAAGCACCGAATTCACAAGCTGCTTTTATAAACAGAAACACAAGGCTCTGTAAAAGATTACAAGCAGGACCCGCAAGAGCAACTAAAGCCATATCTCTTTTAGGCTTCTTGAAGCGTCTCATTCTTACCTCAACCGGCTTTGCATAACCAAAGCCGAAAAGGAAAATCATTGCAGCACCCCAAAGGTCAATATGTGCCATAGGGTTAATTGTTAACCTACCTCTTAAACGAGGTGTATCGTCACCTAATTTTACAGCAACAAGGGCGTGTGCATATTCATGCAACGGAGTTGCACAAAAAACCACGAAGCAAATAGAACCAACTAAAATAACAAGCTCTATAAACTCCATATCACCGCGCATAAACTGGCTGATATATCTAAGCATAAACACGCCTCCTATAATCTAACAACAATTATCTTGTAACAGTTACAACTCTGTCAATTCCACAAGCATCTTTTATAATCCTTGCTTTCTGGGCTTTATTTACAAACATTGAAAGAATATCCCTTGCTTGTTCTTCACCGCACTCCATAGCAATACTTCCGCCCTTATTGATAAAGGGAAACCAATTTTCAGATAGTGCGCGATAAAACTCAAGACCGTCACTACCGCCATCAAGAGCTATAAACGGCTCAAAGGCAATTTCAGGTTGAAGAGTTTTTATTTCTTCGGTTTTAATATACGGTGGATTTGAAAGAATCAAATCGGGCTTGGGTAAACCAAGAAAGCTTATCGTTTCAAGAATATCTTTTTTTACAACCGTAACGTTATCTGCACATAAAAGCTCTTTATTTTTATTCGTGTATTCAATAGCCTTATCTGAAATATCGACACAAAAGACCTTAACCATAGGGAAGAGCTTTGCAACACTTAAACCCACGCAACCACTTCCGCAACACAAATCGAATACAACTTCGCAACCTGTTTTATTAATTTTTTCAATAGCATAATCCACAAGAATTTCAGTTTCGGGTCGGGGTATCAAAACGCCCTCCCCCACCTTAAAGCTGAATTTGTGGAAATCCCACATTCCGATAATATACTGTAACGGCTCGTGGTTACTTCTTCTTTTAACGCAATCGTCAAAAAGAATAAGCTTGCAATCATCAACGGGATTACCTGAATTTAAAAGCAACTGGGTTTTATTCATACCGAAGCAATATGAAACAAGCTGTTGAGCATCAAACTCGGGACTATCACACCCTGCCTCACTCAAGGTTTTTATTGCTTCACGATATACGGAATATAAATTTCTCAAAGCGCATCATCCTCCGGATTATCCGTAAGGACTGCTTTTAAAGATTCAATACCAACCTCAATTATATCGTCGGTAGGCTCTTGTGTTGTTATTCTCTGCATCCAAAGACCCGGTGCAGAAAGAATTTTAACAAGAAGATTTTCGTGCTTACCTGCATATTTAATAAACTCATAGCTTACGCCAACAGTAAGAGGCATAATCAAAAGCTTTATGCCCATCCAAACAATTCTTACGTCATCAATACCGGGGAAAATCACAACAAGGGCTGATGAAAGGAAGATACTGATTATAAGTACAACGAAAATAAAGCTTGTACCACAGCGAGGGTGGAAACGCTTTTGTTTCTTTACGTTTTCAACGGTGAGATCAAGACCGTGCTCATAACAAAAAATTGATTTATGCTCTGCACCGTGATACATAAACACTCTTTTGATATCAGGAATTTTTGAAACTAACCACACGTAAGCAACAAAAATTACCATTCTCATTATACCCTCGAAAAGAGGATGTAATTCAGAAAGTGCATTTTTAAACAAATACTTATCAACGATATCAACTAAAAACGTAGGCAAATAGAAGAAAAGACCAAAAGCAAGTGCAACACCCAGCACCATTGAGATACCGGTTACAACCGCCATCATCTTAGGACCGAAATGGTCGGAAAGCCATTTATCAAGCTTGGACATTTCTTCAGGGTCTGTACCGTCATCAATACCTGCTTTTTCAGCAGATTTTTCCATACATTTGAAGCCGAAAAGAAGAGACTCAACCATATTAACAACGCCCCTGATAAGAGGAAGCTTTGCAGGCTTGAATTTATCTCTCAAATGCTTAACCTCAAGCATTTCTGTATCAATAGTGCCATCGGGAAGCCTAACAGACATCGCCGCACCCTTTGGACCCTGCATCATTATACCCTCGATAAGAGCCTGCCCGCCTATTGAGGTTTTATGGCAAACCTTACCGTTACAATCTTTACTCATTTATATCTACCGCCGTTTCTTCAATTATGGGAATCGGTGCTTCAACCGCAACCTGTTCTACAGGTAAAATAATGGTAACGGTTGTACCGATATTAACTTCACTGTTGATTTCAAATGAACCGTTATGAAGCTTTATAATTTCATCTACAACTGCAAGACCGATGCCCGAACCACGAACCTCAAGATTTGCTTTATAGAATTTCTTTTTAATGTTAGGTAAATCTTCAGCTGCGATACCGCAACCTGTATCAAGAAAGCTTATAGTTAAAACACCGTTTTCAACTGTTGCTTCAACATTTACAAGACCGCCCGGCTTACTGTATTTAAATGCGTTATCAAGCACATTAACAAAAACCTGCTTGATTCTGTTAGGGTCTGCCATCATTGGTGCAGGAATTTCGGGTACGCTGTAGGTAAGCTCAATACCGTCTCTTTTTGACCTCTCTTTAAAAACGAAAATTGCTTCGTCAAGCTCTGCCAAAACATCTATTTTTTCAAGACGGAGAGTCATATTACCATTCTGAATTCTTGAGAAGTCAAGCAGCTCTTCAACAAGTCTTGATAAATGCTCGGACTCGTTGATTATTACCTCTGTACCTCTACGGGCAAGCTCACGGTCTTCACCGTCAAGCTCTTTTAACATTTCACCCCAACCCTTAATAGCAGTAAGAGGCGTACGTAATTCGTGAGAAACGGTTGAGATAAAGTCGTTTTTAAGCTGGTCAGTTGCAGCAACCTCGGCAATCATAGCGTTTATCGAATCGGAAAGCTCTGTTATTTCGTCTTCGTCTTCAACATCTGTTTCAACGCGGACGTTAAAGTTACCGTCTGCAAAATCACGGGCAACGTCATTTATCTTCTGAAGGGGTGAAACAATAGTTCTTACAAAGAACATACCTGAAAGAGCAACGAAGCCTAATGAGATAAGATAAACCACTAAAACAACGAGAATAAACATTAAAATTTGTCTGTCTATACCTCTCATTGACGTAATAAAACGAACTGCACCTGAAAAACCATCGTCATAATCGGGCAAAGTCATAGCAACTGACATAATATGCTCGCCTTCGTCATTAAAGCCACGCCATTTGCTGATACCGCTGCTTGACACTATCGCCTCTTCAACGTCGGGCATATTATCTATTTTTTCATCAACAATAAAGCCGGATGAGGAAACACAAACCTCACCATAACGGTTGATTACCTGAATTTCCATTCTGCTTTTATCGTTAAAGCTATCAATAAACTCTTTTGATTTTTGGGTAAATAATTCGTCATTCGCACCGAGATACGGTGTAAAGAAAGTAGTTACGTTATCATTTGCATAACCTGAAAGATAATCGGTAACGTAGTTGTTGTAATAGCTAACAACAAAAAGAACACAAACAGAAAACAAAACAAGCAAAATGAGAGCAGTTATAAGCAAGGTATTAGTTGCCCATCGTTTTGTAATTCCCTTAAATTTCACTGTTCTCACTTCCTTTCATTGATTTTGTTTTCGTTTTAATATTTCAATCTAATTCAGCACCACTTATAGCCCATACCCCAAACGGTAACAAGGTGCTTCGGAATTGAAGGCTCGTCTTCAATCTTCATTCTTAATCTTCTGATATTTACGTCTACTACCTTTTCATCACCGAAGTAAGATTCGCCCCATACTTTTTTGAGAATATCAGTACGGCTTAAAGCTTTACCGGGGTTTGAGAAAAAGAATTCCATAATCTGAAACTCAACCTGAGTAAGCTCAATAGGTGCACCGTTTTTAAACAGTGCTCTGTTTCTCAAATTAAGCTCAAAAGGCTCAAGAACGATTTTATCTGATTTCTCCTGAGGTTTGCTTTGCTGAGTATTCATAGCAACACGTCTGTAAACGCTGTCAACTCTCGCCATAAGCTCCGACGGTGAAAAGGGTTTTGTAATATAATCGTCAGCGCCCATAAGAAGACCTGAAACCTTGTCCATCTCCTGAGTTTTTGCTGTAAGCATTATTATACCTACCGTACCGCTTACAGCTCTTAAACGTTTACAAACCTCAAGACCGTCAATATTGGGCATCATAATGTCAAGAAGCACTACGTCAAAATCGCCCTCTTTTTCGTTATAAAGCATCAATGCCTGTTGACCGTCGCAAGCCTCAGTTACCTCGTAGCCTGCACGTTTTAAAGTAATCGCAATAATTTCGCGAATGGCTGATTCATCTTCAGCAATAAGTACTTTTTTCATATTTTCACTTCCATATCAGATAAAAATAAATGATGATTCAATTCCCTCATCGGTAACACCGAAGGTTTTGCCGAAATCGGATAATTCATAATAGAACCGGTCACCACCGGAAACAGAGTGTAAGAGCTTTGTTCCTTCGGGTTGTTCCTTACCTTTTGAAGAATAATAAATTGTAAAGATAACGTCTTTTATCATCTGCTCTTGCTCATCCCATACCCTGAATGACAAGGCTCTGCTTTGCGACTCATATTTAACCGTAACCTCATCGATACGGGTTACACGGTAAAGATACATATCAATCGGGTTAAACACCGTATGAACGTTGCCCTCACTCTTGTCACCGAAAAGGTTAATCCATTGAAGCATTGTAAAGGAATAGGTTCCGTCCTCTTTTTTTACGGTAAGTGCATTTGGGTCACCGCACAATTTCGTATTTGCGGGAATTTCCAACAAACCATCGCCGTCGATATCACGGCAGAAAACCTTTGAGTTTCTTGTAGTGGTTGTATCGGAAGATTCAATACCTTTAACTAACGATATAATCAAAGAATCCCAATATAAAAACTCGGTAAACAACGTATTATCGGTTTTGAGACAATCAACAAAAATGCGTGTTGATTTTTTATTGTTGACAGAAACTGTATCTGTCTGAATCTTAGAAACACTGCTTATATTTGGTGACAACTCAGTTTCACCGAACTTAACAAAGCTCTTATTGTCAGTAACAGAAAAGCATCTGAAGAAGGAACGCTGTGTTTCACCCGTATCGTCAAGATAGATTAAGACCATATCTTGTTTATCATCACCATTGATATCAATAAAGCTCTTAGTACTGTAATACTCATTACCTAATGTTGTCAATTCATAGATGCCGTTTTTACCTAATGAAACACCGTAAACACTGACTATTTTCGTCGATTTACTATCAAATAGTGACCAACCGACAAATATCTCAAAGTTACCGTTTGAATCATAATCTGAAAAAGATACGTCCTGCACACTGTTACCGCTACCCTTAACATCGGCACAGATAACCCAAGTATCGTTAACACATTCAAGAAGTGACATTCTGACGGTTGCATCAACAGAAGAGTCTGTGTAAAAAACTATTGCTTCATCGGAATTATCACCATTAAGGTCACGAAGAATAAAGGCTGTCTGATAGTCACCGCTTTGAGGGGCTTTTAACTGAATATTTTTGTCACCCATAAGCTTTAAGAATGCTTTTTGCACCTCACCGTTTTCACCCGGTTGAGTTGGCGGCTTCATAAGGCTTTCAACAGAAAAGAAATTAAGAGAGCAACCCGAGCTTGAGATTATAAAACAAATAACGCACAAAAGACCTATTATTCTTTTAAATTTCATAAAGTCACTCTCCTTTTTTCAAAATTAACCTTGTAATGTGATTTTTAAATTGAAATTTTATAAACTGATTTCAACGGTATAAGTTCCGTAAACCCAACAATTATCACTTTGAACAGTAACAACTGCAGGAACAGTTGTTGTCTGCCCTTTGTTTATATTGACCTCAGACAAATCAACCTCAACGCTGATATTCTCGGAAGTGATAGCTTCAAGAGAAGCACCGGGGCCAACGATTACAACCGATTTGTTAAGACCGGATATTTTATAATCCACGTTGTTAGGATTGTTAGCGTGAATACGCTCATAAGGAACTGTTACATACTCTTGAGATATGCCAGACATATCGACGTTAACAGTATACCCTGCAGTAGAGCTTGTTTCTGCTTTATTAATGTTATCTGCAGAGAAAGTAAAGACATGGTTAGACGGTGAAAGGTTTTTAAAGTCTATAATACCAACGGGGTAAACAACCGTCTGCTCATATTCATCAACTGAAATGTTAAACAAATCTTTACTCGGTGAAACCGTAAACTTTAAGGGTGTTGTAACGTAAGCTGTAGGAGCATTTTTAAAGGTTACACTTGTTAAAAGCTCTTTAACCTGCAACACCGGAATTGTTAAAACAACAGAGTCAAGACTCATTGTAAGATATTCGAAATTACTTTTACCCGCATCGTCAACAGGCTGAACCTTTGCATCAGCTGATTTATTTGAGGTTAGAGATGCGTCAAGAACAAGCTTTGCAATAACCTTTTCGATTCTGTTAACCTCGGTTGACGGGCCTGTTATTGTAACTACACCCTCAGAAAGATTAATAATACCACAGGTATAGCCCTCACCTACTATAGAAAAGCCATCGGCAACAACCATAGGCTCAATAGGCATCTGTATAGATTTAGCCGTGTCGAAATACACGTCGATGGTTTTTGAAGAAAGGGATTCGATAACGTAATCATCGTTACCTGAAGAAGACTCACCTTTTAACTGAAGCGTTCTTGTACCAACAGAATCAACGTTGTTTGTCTGGGCAGTAACAACAATATCGTCAACTAAAGACTCGGAAGAAATGAGATACTTTTTACCCTTAACGGTAACGTCAACGTAAAATTCATTTTCACCGAAAACCTCAAGACCAAATTGAGAAGGTACTGAAGTATCTATCGTAACCTTAACATTCTGAATTGTTCTTGTAGTTTCAGGACTTACGTTAACAACGACGTATATCCATATAATCAGAGCTGTAAGAAATGCTATTGCAAGAAGAACTTTATCGTTATAAAACAACTTGTTAAGTTGAAGCTTATTCTTCATCAATATCACCTCTGTTACTCTCATTCTGCTCAACTTCTGTTTCGTTTACAGAACCGTCGTCTTTTTTGTCATTTGATTTAGCTTTTAAGAAATTCTTTAAAAACCCTTTTTTAGAACTTTCATCTTCATTCATACGGGGAATAAGCTCACCTAAAAGAATCTCTCTTAATTCACCGTTTGAAACGTCTCTTTGAAGAACACCGTTGATTGCAACGGAAACTGAACCTGTTTCCTCAGAAACAACTACCACAACCGCATCACTTTGCTCACTCATACCGATAGCGGCTCTATGACGAGTGCCAAGCTCACTTGCAAGGTCTTTATTCTGTGTTAAAGGAAGAATACAACCAGCAGCGTGAACTCTGCCGTCTCTGACAATAACAGCACCGTCGTGAAGTGCGGAGTTTTTAAAGAACAAGCTATTAAAAATTTCGGGTGATGATTTAGCATCAAGCACCGTACCTGAATTTATAATATCTTTGAGAGGTGTTTCTCTCTCAAAAACAACAAGAGCACCTGTTTTTGTTTCGCTCATTTCGGTTGAAGCCTTGCAAAAATCATTGACAAGATTTGCAACCTCTTCATTAAAGGCTTTGTTTGCTCTGAAACCGAGGAATGAAAAATCGGTAATGGAACGTCTGCCGAATTTCTCAAGCATATTTCTTAATTCGGGCGAGAACAAAACAACTGCGATTAAAAGTCCGTTTTCGATAAGCGGTCTCATAAGATATTCGCTGGCTTCCATTTCAAAGAAGTTGATTACAACGTAAACAACAACAAGAAAAATTAAACCCTTGATAACCTGAAAAGTTCTTGAGCCACGAACAATTCTTATACCCTCATAGATAATAAAAGTAACAAGTAAGATATCTAACAAATCAGACAAAAAATCGAAGCTCATTAAAGCACCTGAAATTTTATCTAACAAACTTAATGTTCCTTCCATTTTGTCACCGCCTTCGTAAACTTTTCGTGCAGAAAAAGCAAAAACAGCTGCTCATTCACACATTTTTACCCAATATATTGTAATTATATCATATAATTTATTAAAATGCAATTTTTCTAACTAAATTTAATAGATTATTTATATCTTTTTCTTCGGTGTTGAAAGAGGGAGAAATTCTTACTGCACCAGCCTTTTGGGTGCCGTAAAATTTGTGGGCTAAGGGTGAACAGTGATAGCCACCTCTTACAGCAAAACCATTGTCATTGAGAACAGAAGAAACATGCTCACTATGAAGATTTTTTACATTGAAGGTCACGATAGGTGCAAATCCTTCTCGGTCGTAATTTTCTCTGTAAAGCTTCACGTTTTCAATACCTCTCAGACCATAAAATAACATCTCACACAGATTACTTTCTTTAGTAAAAATATTAGGAATTCCGATATCTTTTACTATCTCAATTCCTTTTTTCAGACCGCAAATCCCCGGCACATTCAGAGTACCGCTTTCAAGCCTTTCGGGGTAGCCCTCGGGTTGAGTGTAATCAAAAGAAGAAGTACCCGTTCCTCCCTGCACGATTGGTGAAAAATGAAGATTTTTATGAAGCAAAGCACCCGTACCCATAGGGCCTAAAAGACCCTTGTGACCGGGTATGCAGAGGCAGTCTATACCCATCGCCTTCATATCAATATTAACCACACCTGCACCTTGAGCACCGTCAACAAAAAACAATGCTCCGTTTTTATGTGCAATTTCAGACATTTTCTTTAATGGCAATATATTTCCAAACACATTTGAAACCGCAGTTACAACACAAAGCTTTGTATTTTTTCTAAAAGATTTGCGGAAATTATTCAATAAAACCCCTTCATTTTCATCCGCCTTAAACACGGTGAAATCGGCTGTTCCCGACATTTTCAAAGCATACACAGGTCGTAACACAGAGTTATGCTCTAAAGATGAAATTATAATATGGTCTCCCCTTTTTACAATACCCTTTATAGCGGTATTCAAAGCATAAGTGCAATTACTGAAAAAGGACACGTATTCACTGCCATAGCCGTTAAAAAAGTCGTTGATTTTTGACCTTGTAAGGAACACCTCTTCTGCGGTTTTAACGGACATATCGTAACCGCTTCTTCCCGGATTTGCACCATAAAAAATCATAGAATTTTTTACTGCATCAATGACCTCCGGCGGCTTGGGATATGAAGTTGCGGCATTATCAAGATAAATCATAAAATATCACCTAAATCAACGGTTCCGAGGACTTTTATACCGTTGTTTTTCAATAAATTAAAGCATCTTTTATCAATATCATTTACATAAATAACATACCCGCACCCCTCATCGTTTTCCGGATGGGGATTGCGGGTCAGATAGGCTTTATATCCGTTTTTTTGTAAGATTTCCCGCCCCTTCATAGCGTAAGTTACAGAGGCGACTTTAATACCTTTTTTACTCATAAAAAGACCCTTCCGTATTAAGTTAGGGCAGTTGACAAGCACTGCCTTTACATAATATGCAAGGGTCGTAAGGTTGTTTCCTTTTATGAGTATTACAAAAAGGGTTACTTAGAGTTATATGCTCTAAGTAACCCTCAAATTCAATCTTTTTCTATAAGGCACACACAGTGGGCGGAAATGCCCTCTTTTCTCCCTGTGAAGCCAAGCTTCTCTTCCGTTGTAGCTTTAACGTTAACAAACTCAACATCAACGCACAAAGCGTCGGCTATATTCTGTCTCATTTGCTGAATATAAGGCGCCATTTTTGGTGCTTGGGCAATAACGGTAGCATCAATGTTATTAACCTTATACCCTTTTGAATGAATAAGATTAACAACATTTTTTAAAAGCACGATGCTGTCAGCACCTTTGTACTGCGGGTCAGTATCGGGAAAATGCTTCCCTATATCACCTAAAGCAGCTGCACCTAAAAGGCTATCAGAAATTGCGTGTAGAAGAACGTCTGCATCAGAATGACCTAAAAGCCCCTTTTCATAAGGGATTTCAACACCGCCGATAATACATTTTCTATTTTCGGCAAATGCGTGAACGTCATATCCGTGACCGATTCTTAACATAATATCACCTTAAATTGCTTATTTTCTTATTTGCAAAGTTCTTCAAGACAAGCTAATTTAACAGAAACAGTTAAGACTTTAACTGCTTTCATAAGTACCTCGGGTGTAGGGAATGTGGGTGCTATACGGATGTTACTGTCAGTGGGGTCTTTACCGTAAGGGAAGGTTGCACCAACGTTAGTTAAAGTAACACCTGCTTCTTTACAAAGCACACCAACTCTTGAAGCACTACCACCTGTAACATCAAGGCTGATGAAATAACCACCGTTAGGAACATTCCATTCAGCAATACCGAGGCCGTTAAGGTCAGCATTGAGTGTGTCAAGAACTGCATCAAATTTAGGCTTAAGAATTTTCGCGTGAAGCTTCATATGCTCTTTGATACCGTCAACGTTCTTAAAGAATTTAACATGGCGAAGCATATTAACCTTATCATAGCTGATAGACTGAACTGTAAGTCTTTTAAGAATAGCTTTAACGTTGTCAACAGATGAAACGAGACAAGCAACACCTGCGCCGGGATAAGAAATCTTTGAGGTTGAAGCAACCTCAATAACCATATCAGCATTTCTTTCAGGAAGAATGTCGAAAATATTTACAAGCTCATCAGTTGTATCAGTTAAATCGTGAACACAGTAAGCGTTATCCCAGATGATTCTGAAATCGTTAGCAGCGGGTGTAAGATTTGCAATTCTCTTAACTGTTTCGGCAGAGAAAGTAATACCCTGGGGGTTAGAATATTTAGGAACGCAGAACATACCCTTAACAGAAGAATCCTTAACTGCTTCTTCAATAGCATTCATATCGGGGCCTTCTGGAGTCATAGGGATATTTATCATTTCAATTCCGAAAAATTCGCAAATTGCAAAATGACGGTCGTAACCGGGGCAAGGACAAAGGAATTTAACCTTCCCCTGCTGAGCCCAGGGTGTAAAGCCTGCACCGTTATACATAGACTGTGAAACATAATCAAACATCATTGAAAGGCTTGAGTTACCGCCAACAATAACATTTTCGGGTTTAACACCTAAAAGGTCTGCAAAAAGCTTTTTGCATTCGGGAATACCGTCAAGAAGACCGTAGTTTCTAACGTCGATACCTGATTCGCATTTAAAGTCACCGTCTTCAAAAACTTTAAGCATACCGTCGGAAATGTCAAGCTGGTCAGCACCGGGCTTACCTCTTGACATATCTATTGAAAGCCCCTGAGCTTTAAGAGAGTCGTACTCTTCTTTAACAGAGATTAACTCTGCTTGTAACTCTTCGCGGGACATTGAACTATATAATTTAGACATAAACACACTCCATAAGTACAGTTGCTTCTGCACTCTCTAATTCAAATATTTTACAAATTAAAAATCTGCTGTTCCGGTTGTTCTGGGGAAAGGAAGAACGTCACGGATATTTGAAATACCTGTCATATACATAATAAGTCTTTCAAAACCGAGACCGAAACCTGCGTGATGAGTACCACCGTATCTGCGAAGGTCGAGATACCACCAATAATCCTCTTCTTTAAGACCAAGCTCTTTGATACGAGCAGTAAGAACATCAAGTCTTTCTTCTCTCTGGCTACCACCGATGATTTCACCGATACCCATAACGAGAAGGTCGGCAGCGGCAACAGTTTTGCCATCATCGTTAAGACGCATATAGAAAGCTTTAATTTCCTTGGGATAATCTGTAACGAAAACAGGCTTTTTGAACACAACCTCAGTTAAATATCTTTCGTGCTCTGTCTGAAGGTCGCAACCCCAGTAAGCCTTGAATTCAAAGTTATCGTTATTCTTTTCAAGCTCTTTAACTGCATCTGTATAAGTTACTCTTGCAAAGTCTGAATTTGCAACAGTTGTAAGACGCTCGATAAGACCTTTATCAATAAATTTGTTACAGAATTCAAGCTCTTGAGAACAGTTTTCAAGAACGTATTTGATAACGTATTTAATCATATCTTCTGCAAGGTCCATATCGTCAGCAAGGTCTGCAAAAGCGATTTCGGGCTCTATCATCCAGAACTCTGCAGCGTGTCTCTGTGTGTAAGAACGCTCTGCACGGAAGGTAGGACCGAAAGTATAAATTTTGCCGAAGGACTGTGCCATAATTTCGCCTTCAAGCTGACCTGAAACAGTAAGAAATGCAGGTTTACCGAAGAAATCCTGTGAATAATCAACCTTACCGTCTTCAGTAGTAGGAACATTGTCAAGCTCAAATGAAGTTACGCGGAACATTTCACCTGCACCCTCACAGTCACTACAGGAAATAAGAGGTGTATGAGCATACATAAAGCCTCTTTCCTGGAAGAACTTGTGAATAGCAAACGCTGCAACTGAACGAACTCTGAAAGCTGCAGAATATGTGTTAGCACGAGGACGAAGATGACCTACTGTTCTGAGGTATTCAAGAGTATGACGTTTCTTCTGCAAGGGATAATCGGGTGTTGATTCACCTTCGATAATAACCTCTGTTGCGTTGATTTCAAAAGGCTGTGCGGCATCGGGGGTAAGAATAAGGTTACCCTTAACAATAACTGCAGCACCAACGTTAATTTTACAAATCTCTTTGAAGTTAGAAATTTTTGCATCTTCAAAAACAACCTGCAAGCCTTTGAAACAACCACCATCGTTGATTTCAAGGAAGCCAATTGCTTTTGATGACCTTTGGGTTTTAACCCAACCGCAAACAGTAATTTCACCGTTTGCAAACTGCTCTGCATTTTTGTAAAGTTGAGCAATTTCAACACGTTTCATAATATTTCCTCCAAACCATTTCACATAGGAACAGGTTATAAAATTACATAGTAATTCAATATACAAAGTGCATTATAGCAAATCATAAGCCGTTTGTAAACTGTTTTTTCACCATATATTGTTAATTTTTTTAACAAATATATTAGTAATATATACGATATCCATATTGTAACTTTGAAAAATGTGTTGTATAATGTTTATTCGTAATATGATTAATTCTATTTCTCGTTAAAGAGGTGGTTTGTTTGGGCAAAAAGTTAGCCATTATTGGTGGTGGTGCTTCGGGCTTCAGTGCGGCTATTGAAGCGCATTTTGAAAATCCTGATATTAATATCACCATTTTTGAAAAAATGAATAAGCCCTGCAAAAAAATTCTTGCAACGGGTAACGGCAGATGTAACTTTACAAGCAAAGATCTTTCCCCCTCTCATTTTTACGGAAACAAGAGCTTTCTTCGTGATATCTTAACCTCCCAATATGCAGACACAGAGAATTTTTTTCGTTCTTTAGGCGTACTTTCATATTGCGAAGATGAAAGAATTTATCCCCGTTCACAGCAAGCCTCAACAATTAAAGAGGCTTTAGTCAACAGGGCTATGGCAGACGGCATCACCATTAAAGCAGAAAGCCCTGTTACCGAGATTAAAAAGAACAAAAATTCATTTTTAGTAAACGGTCAAACATTTGATGGGGTTATTATCTGCGGTGGCGGTAAGGCTTCAGCCGTACACGGCTCTGACGGCTCTTGCTACAAGCTTTTAACAGATTTTGGTCACACTTTAACTCCCCTTTACCCTGCACTTTGCGGTCTTGTAATTAACGATAAAGATTTGAATTTACTCAAAGGCGTAAGGGCTGAATGTGGTGCAAGGCTTTATTCAGGTGACGCCCTTTTAGGTAGTGAAGAGGGCGAAATTCAGTTTACCGACAAGGCTATTTCGGGTATACCCATAATGAATCTTTCTCACCTTTGCGAAAAAAAGAAAAACCTTGTTATAAGCCTTGATTTATGCCCCGAGATAAGCGAGCAAGAGCTTTTTGAACACATTAAAAATTCTGTAAACAACTCAAAAGATGTAGAATTTGAGGTTGTTCTTAACGGAATTGTTAATTTAAAATTAGGCTTTGCTCTTATGAACAGGTGCTTTTTAAAGCCTAAAACAACCTGCGAAAGCATAAGCGGTAAGCAGATTAAAAGCATTGTTTCTATGCTTAAAGACTTTGAAATAAGCATTAAAGGTACTAAAGGCTTTGACTCTGCCCAGGTAACAAAGGGCGGTATAAAAACCGAGGAATTTTCTCCAAAAACAATGATGTCTGGTTTAGTTGATGGTGTTTTTGCTTGCGGTGAAATTCTTGACATTCACGGTGACTGCGGCGGTTACAACTTACATTTAGCCTGGACAACGGGCAGAATTGCCGGTGCTTCAGCAGGAAAATTTTTGAAATAAGGAATAAAAATGATACGAATTAACGAAATCAAAATGCCGTTAGGTTGCACCGAGGACGAGGTAAAGCTGGCAACGGCAAAGGCTCTTAAAATTAAAGAAAGCGATATAAAGTCTTTTTCTCTTGCAAGACGTTCTATTGACTCACGTAAAAAGGATAATATTATCCTCGTTTACTCTGCCGAAATTGAAACCGACCTTGATGAAGAGAAAATCGTTGCACCCTTCCCTCAAAACAAGGCTTTTGTTACTAAAAAATACGAATATATTTTACCTGAAGCAAAAAGACCTTTCCCCTTAAGACCTGTTATTGCAGGCTTTGGTCCTGCGGGTATGTTTGCCGCTTTAACTCTTGCAAAAGCGGGTTTACGCCCTATTATTCTTGAGAGAGGCTCTGCGGTTGAAGAAAGAACGAAAGACGTTGACACCTTCTGGACAACCCGTAAGCTTAACACCCAGTCAAACGTTCAGTTTGGTGAGGGTGGTGCAGGTACTTTTTCAGACGGTAAGCTTACAACAGGTATCAAAGACGGTAGATGCCGTGAGGTTTTCTTAAGGTTTGCAGAGTTTGGTGCGCCTGAAGAGATTTTATATTCTGCTACACCTCATATCGGTACAGATAAATTAAAAACAGTTGTAAAAAATCTGCGTGAAGAGGTTATCCGTTTAGGCGGTGAGATTAAATTCAACACTCAGCTTGTTGATATTATTACCGCTAACGGATTCGTTCAGGGTGTTACTTATAAAAACCCCGACGGCACAACAACCGATATTGAAACAGACGCTCTTATTCTGGCGGTTGGTCACTCTGCAAGAGATACCTTTGAGCTTGTTTACAGAAAAGGATTAGAAATTATACAAAAGCCTTTTTCTGTCGGCACGAGAATTGAACATCCTCAAGAGCATATAAATAAAGCACAGTACGGAAAATTATGGAACTCTCCCCTTTTGCCTGCGGCAGACTATAAATTAGCCTGTCACCCACAGCATGGCAGAGGCTTATACACCTTCTGTATGTGCCCCGGTGGTACTGTTGTTGCGGCATCATCAGAGGATGGCGGAATGGTTGTAAACGGTATGAGTGAATACGCCCGTGACAAAGAAAACGCAAACTGCGCTTTGCTTGTTGGTATCGAGCCACCCTTTGACAGCGACCACCCCCTTGCAGGTATGTATCTTCAAAGAGAGATTGAGCAAAAGGCTTTCAAGCTTGGTGGCGGTGATTATACTGCCCCTGCACAGCTTTTAGGTGATTTCCTGAAAAACAAGCCCTCAACAAAATTAGGTGCAGTTAACCCCTCTTGCCCGACGGGTGTTAACATGACGGATATTCGCCTTGTTTTACCTCAAAAGGTTACTGACACAATTGCAGGTGCAATTCAAGATTTTGACAACAAATTCAACGGCTTTAATTTATATGATGCAGTGCTTACGGCTCCCGAATCAAGAAGCTCATCACCTATAAGAATTATAAGAGACGAGTTTTTTCAGGCTACAAGGCTTCGCGGTCTTTACCCATCAGGTGAGGGCGCAGGCTATGCAGGCGGTATCGTTTCTGCCGCTGTTGACGGCATACGCTGTGCCGAGGCAGTTTTAAGCGGTGAATATTGATAATTTTTAACAGTATATAGAAGAAACCCCGAGAATATAATTTCTCGGGGTGATTTTTTTGAAATATAAAGTTATCGCATTAAACACGTCTTTAGTCGCAGTTGCTTTAATTATTTTCACAATTATATCCACAATAACCATATCTCACATAAGCACAACAGCAAGCACAACCGAAAGGAAACTGCCTATATACTCAGTTAAAACAAACGAGAAAAAAATTGCGATTACCTTTGATGCGGCTTGGTCTGCGGAAGATACAGACGAAATTTTAGAGATTTTAAAAAAGCACAACGCAAAAATCACCGTTTACGCAGTTGGTGACTGGGTTGATAAAAACCCTGAGGCAGTTAAAAAGTTTCACGAAAACGGTCACGAAATCGGTAATCATTCAGACTCTCACCCGTCTTTCAGTAAAATATCAAGAGAAGAGATTAGAAAAGAGATAACAAGCTGTAACGATAAAATTAAAGCTATTACGGGCGAAACACCGAAAACGGTAAGGGCACCAAGCGGAGACTATGACAACAAGAGCATAAAAACAGCCGAAAGCCTTGGTATGAAAATGATTCAATGGGATGTTGACAGTCTTGATTGGAAGTTGCTTTCCGTTGAAGAAATGTACACCAGAGTGACCGAAAAAGTGCAGAATGGGTCAATTTTACTTTTTCATAACGGAGTGGAAAACACTCCCGAAGCCCTTGATAAAATCCTTACAAAACTAAAAACCGACGGCTACGAATTCGTAACCGTCAGTGAGCTTATATATTGGGATAATTATAAGATTAACCATACCGGTAGGCAGATAAAAATACAATCAACAGATACTTGATAATAATTATAGATTGTGGTATATTAAATAAAAAGTGAGGTGAAATATATGTCTATTGATAAAGCAATTGAAAATGCTGTTGCTTCTGTTGAAATGGAAGGTTTTTCAATTGATGAGCATAGCAAGGATTTATGTAGAAAATTTTTAAACAACGAGATATCAATGGAACAGTATATTTCGCTAATTAAACAGTCGGTTGGTGTTGTATAATGAGCTATAGTATTACGACTTTAACCGACGATTATTACGAAGGCACAAATTGTCTTATTAACAAACTCAACATTCAAAATGAAGAACAACTTGCAAAACTTGAAGCAGGTATCACTTTAGCAAAAACTGCTGAATTAGAAAGAAAAGCTATAAGCACATCTTTCGATTTTGAACATTACAAACAAATACACAAATATTTATTTGAAGATTTGTATGAGTGGGCAGGAAAAGTAAGAACTGTTGATATTTCTAAAAAAGGTACAAATTTCACATCTGTTGAAAATATTGAAGATGTTGCGAATGCTTGCTTCGACAGATTAAAAAGCCTTAATTATTTCAAAAATCTTGATTTTGTTGATTTCATTGATAATATCGTTGATTTTTATTGTTCAACAAATATGCTACATCCTTTCAGAGAAGGCAACGGTAGAACACAAAGAATATTTATTGCTCAGCTTATACGATTTTGTGGTTATGATATAAACTTTTCTGAAATAGATACTGATGAGCTTATGGTTGCAACAATACATTCTGCAAATGGCATTACTGATTATTTAAAGGATATTTTCAAAAAGCACATTACACATCAATCTTAACTCTACGATTTTTTCGTAGAGTTATTTTTTGTCTTATCCCTTGTGTCAAATGTTGATAGTTCAGACCGGAAGCTACTTTCAGTTGATGAAATGTATGAAAGAGTTACTTCTAAAACCATAAACGGCTCTATTCTTTTATTTCACAACGGAGTTGAAAACACACCTGAGGCACTTGATAAAATTCTTGCAAAATTAAAAACCGACGGCTACGAATTCGTAACCGTCAGTGAACTTATTTATTGGGATAGTTATGAGATTGACCATACAGGTAGGCAGGTTGCTCTATAAATCAATCAAGGAAATCTCTTAATTTCTTTGAGCGGCTGGGGTGACGAAGCTTGCGGAGAGCTTTTGCTTCAATCTGACGGATACGCTCACGAGTAACATTGAATTCTTTACCAACCTCTTCAAGAGTTTTGGGGTTACCGTCCTCAAGGCCGTAACGAAGGCTTAAAACTCTTGCTTCTCTGGGGGTAAGTGTTTTAAGTACTTCTGCTAACTGCTCTCTCATAAGAGCCATTGAAGCGGCATCAACGGGTGCCTGAGCGTCATCGTCAGGAATAAAGTCACCAAGGTGGCTATCCTCCTCTTCACCGATAGGTGTTTCAAGAGAAACAGGCTCCTGAGCAACTCTTAAAATCTCACGAACTTTATCAACGGGCATATCAAGCTTTTCAGCGATTTCCTCTGCTGTCGGGTCTCTGCCGTTTTCGTGAAGAAGCTGACTGTTTGTCTTTTTAACCTTATTGATAGTTTCAACCATATGAACGGGAATACGGATAGTTCTTGCCTGGTCTGCAATAGCACGCGTTATTGCCTGACGAATCCACCAGGTAGCATAGGTTGAGAATTTAAAGCCTTTGGTATAGTCAAACTTATCAACCGCTTTAATAAGACCAAGGTTACCCTCTTGGATAAGGTCAAGGAACTGCATACCTCTACCAACATATCTTTTTGCAATACTTACAACAAGACGGAGGTTAGCCTCTGAAAGACGTTTTTTTGCCTCCTGGTCATTTTCAGAAATACGGATAGCAAGCTCAATTTCTTCTTCCGATGTAAGAAGCGGAACACGACCGATTTCTTTAAGGTAAACCTTAACAGGGTCATCAATTGCCATTGCTTTTGCATCGGCAGGTGTTTCTTCATCAGGGGATTTTGTAGACTCAATATCCATTGAAAGAGCATCAAGCATTTCATCACCGATATCATCGATAATTTCAATACTGTTGCTTTCAATAAGCTCATAAAGCTTTTCGATATCGTCAACGTCAAAGCCATCTATTTCAAGAATGGTATTATCGATATCGTGTGTTGCTAATTTACCGCTAACCTTACCTTTTTCAATCAAAGCTTTAATTTGCGGTTTTTTCTCCCAGCCTTCCATTGTAATATCACCTTTCTTTTTCACATTTTAATTATCATTTGCGTCTTTATTGAGAGAGCTGAAAAACGCAAGGAAGCTTTCGTCACTCATCTGCGATGGTGTTGGGGCTTCTCTTTTTCGTCTTTCATCTTCAAGGACTGTTATGCAGTCTTCACACTCTTTTACAGTATTTGAAACCATCGCCTGATTTGCAAGCAACCTTGCAACTGCACTTATTTCTTCCGATGTTAAATACTGTGATAAATGCGATATATCTACACTTTCGTCCATTTCAAGACGACCTATAATTACCTCTAAAAGTCTTTTGTTGACCGTTGTAACAAAAAGCTCCGGAACAAGCTTGTCCTTTAGCTTTTTGTAAAACGCACCGTTGTTAAGAAGCGAAATAAGGATTGTATCCTCCGCTTTTGCGGCACGGACGTTTTTAATTCGTTGGGGGTCAACTGCTTTTTCAAGCTCTTTTGCTTGTTTCTGAGCATCGGCTAACTCGTTTTTAGCCTTTTTATACTGCTCTTTTTTATTTACCATATTTATCTGCTGAATAATAGCATCCTTACTTACGCCTAATTCATCGGAAAGGCGCATAGCATAAACGTCTCTTTCCAAGGAATCGGTAAAAGCAAGTACCTTTGCGGCTTCTCGTAAAAAGTTGATTTTGCCGTCATCGGTAGCTGTAGGATATCTTTCCCTTAACCTTGAAAGCTTATATTCTGTATCGTTATCAGCCTGATTCAAGAGCTTTGCAAACATTTCTTTGCCGTGAACTCTTATAATTTCATCGGGGTCTTTACCACCGCTTAATTTGATAACCTTAACCTTAACACCCGTTTTAGAAAAGAGTGCAAGGGCGGCTCTTACGGCTTTCTGACCTGCTTCGTCAGAGTCGAAGCAGAGGGCGACCTCATCGGCATAACGTGAAACAAGGCTTACCTGCTCTGGTGTTAAGGCAGTACCTGAAGTTGAAACAGCGTTTTCATAGCCTGCTTGGTGAAGAGCTATGACGTCCATATAACCCTCGCAGAGAATAAGCTTTCTATCGTTACCGTTTTTAGCAAGATTTAAAGCAAACAACTCGTTGCTTTTTTTATAAACGAGAGTATCAGATGTATTTATATATTTAGGTTTACTATCGTCAAGCACACGGCCACCGAAAGCAACAACGTTACCTCTTAAATCTATAACGGGGTACATTACCTTTGCTCTGAAAGCATCGTAATAATATTTTTTACCGTTTTTCTCGGTAACTCTTAAAAGATTAGCGGCAACTAGCTCGCTTTGTTTAAAGCCTTTTTGCCTTAAATGGTCGGCTAAAGCGTGCCAATCGTCAGGGGCAGCACCTAAACCGAAATGCTTTATCATTTTAGGTGAAACGTTTCTTCTTACAAGGTAATCAAGCTGTGCTTTACCCTTTTCAGTAAAAAGTGTTTCGTGAAAAAATCTTGCCGCTTCTCTATTTGCTTCGTAGATTCTTCTGCGAAGATTTGCAGTAGAATCGTCATACTGGGTATCGGGTAATTTTAAGCCCGACCTATCTGCTAAAAGCTTTACCGCTTCAAAGAAATCAAGATTTTCAATATTTCTTATAAAATTAATTACCTCGCCACCGGCACCGCAACCGAAGCAAAAATATGACGCGGTTTCGGGGTAAACAGTGAATGATGGCGTTTTTTCGTTATGGAAAGGACATAAGCCAACTAAATTTTTACCTCTTCTTCGCAATTCAACGTAGCTTGAAATAACAGATTCAATATCGTTGGCATCTCTTATTTGCTGAATAAATTCATCTGGTAGACGCGGCATCAAACACACCCCCTTGGTTTAAAGTAATAAGTAATAGTGAAGAGTGAAGAAGTTAATCATTCCATGTCTTTGGTACGAACAACTCATTAAAAATCTTCAAAGAATAACTGTCTGACATACCCGAAATATAGTCGCAGGCGGCTCTTTCAGCCCCCTCTTTTTTAGCTATATCGTAGTAAAATTCAGGCATTTTGTAAGGGTTAACAGAGAAATATCTGAATAACTCTTTAATCATATTTTCCGCTTTACCCTCTTCGCTTTTGCAAACAGGGTTAGTATAAACATATTTAAACATAAAGGCGTGAAGCTTATCAAAGGCTTCCTGAACATCATCTGCCATTTTCAACTGGTCTGTTGTATTTTCAATTGCAGACATAATCATTGTGTTGATTCTCTGCGACTTTGAAAATCCCAGAACAAGTCTTATTTCAAGAGGAATATCATCCTCAGTTAAAACTCCACCACGACGGGCATCGTCAATATCGTGGTTAATATACGCTATTTTATCGCTTAATTTTACGATTCTGCCTTCAAGGGTATCGGCTTCTTTACCTCTTGTGTGGCAAAGGATACCGTCGCGAACCTCGTAGGTAAGGTTTAAGCCCTGACCGCCTCGTTCAAGCTTATCAACCACTCTTAAGCTTTGTTCAAAATGGGTAAAGCCTTTTTCATAAACCTGATTCAAGGCTCTTTCACCCGCGTGACCGAAGGGTGTATGACCTAAATCGTGACCTAAAGCAATAGCCTCGGTTAAATCTTCATTAAGAGAAAGAGAACGTGCAATAGTTCTTGCTATCTGCGAAACCTCAAGGGTGTGAGTCAAACGAGTACGATAATGAACGTTATCGGGTGCTAAAAACACCTGTGTTTTATCTTTTAATCTTCTGAAAGCAGAACAATGAAGAATTCTGTCGCGGTCACGCTGAAAAGCTGTTCTTACGGGACAATCTTCTTCTAAAAGCTCTCTGCCCTTTGAATTTTCGCAAAGCATTGCATACTTTGAAAGAGTTGCTTTTTCCCTTTCCAAAGTTCTGATTCTTATATCATTATTCACAGAATCACCCTCTTCTGATAATAAATACTGATAATTTTTAAAAAATCCTTTTTATTTTGACAAAAAAACATAAAAATTATGATTTTTTATCTGCGATGACCTCACCTGTAACATCAAAATTGATTTTCCCATTAGTAAGATCCTTCAATTTCTTATCAAAAGAAGCTTCCATGCCTTTTTCTATTCTGAATTCAAGAGTTACGTTTTCACCGAAATCAGTGTTTTCAATTACACCGCCGAAGTCACGGATAAAGGTTTCGAGCTTACCGTAAAAGGTGTAATCGCAAGAGATTTTACAAACCGTCCATTTTGACAAGGTGATAATTCCTGCGGCATCTATACCGATTTTTGCAGAATGGGTATAGGCTCTTACAAGACCGCCACCACCTAAAAGAATACCACCGAAATAACGGGTAACAACAACCACACAGTCGGTAATATCTTCTTGAAGAATAACATTTAAAACGGGCATACCTGCAGTACCCTGAGGCTCACCGTCATCAGAGTATCTTTTTATACCGCCTTCTCTTATAGAATAGGCGTATACGTTATGCTTGGCATCCCAATGCTTTTTAGAAATTTCCGCAATAAATTCCTGCGCCTCTTTTTCGGTTTTTACGGGCTTTGCATAGCCTATAAACCTTGAATGCTTTACTATGTATTCATCATGAGCTTGACAGGAAAGTGTTTTGTAAGAATCGTTACTCATATATGTAACTCCTGATTTTATATAACGCAAAAAGCCGGTGATAACTCACCGGCTGTTCAAGCAGATATAACTTACTTAGAGAGGTTATATTTTCTATTGAATCTTTCAACACGTCCGCCTGTATCAACGAGCTTCTGCTTGCCGGTAAAGAACGGGTGACATTTTGAGCAGATATCAACACGCATACCGTCTTTTGTTGAAGCGGTTTCGAGTATCGCGCCACATGCACACTTTACCTGAGTTGCGCCGTATTTGGGATGAAGTCCTTCTTTCATTGTATTCACCTCTTTAAACTTGATAACACATTAGCAGTAGAATACTATCACAAAGGAGAATAAAAATCAAGCGTTTTTTTATATTTTTTTAAAATAATATAAAAATTTTTGAAATCAGGTTTATAGCGCAACATAAAACAATGCCTAAAGCGGTTGGTATCGCGAATGACAACACAGTCCATTTAAAGCTTTTCGTTTCTTTATAAACCGTAATTAAAGCAGTAGCACACGGAAAATGAACAACAGAGAAAACGATATAACAAACCGCAGTAAGATTATTCCAACCGTTTGAATACAAAATATCTGAAATAATCTTCGTGCTTTCAATACCCGTAAGCTCCCCTGCTCCCGAATAAGACATCAAGGCAATAGGTAAAACAATTTCATTTGCAGGAATACCCAGAAAAAAGGCTGAAAGAGTTTCACCATCCATACCCATGGCCTTTCCAAGAGGCTCAAATATGCTACAAATTAAAGATAAGAAATTCATATTTTCATTAAAGCTTAAATTGGTTAAAAGCCATATTACAATACCTGCAGGAAAAGCAACAGCAATTGCTCTTCCCAGCACAAAAAGCGTTCTGTTCACTACTGATTCAAAAAGTATTTTTGAAAGCTGCGGCTTTCTATAAGGTGGTAATTCAAGAATATAGTGAGAAGATTCACCTTTTAAAAGAGTTTTTGAGAGAAGGTTTGACAAAACGAGTGTTAAAGCTAAACTCAACACAATGATAAAAGCGAGAATAAAAGCACTTATTATATTTCTTTTACCAAACGAAACAAAGAAAATAGAAATAAGCTTTATTATTGCGGGAAATCTGCCATTACAGGGCGTAAGTGAATTAGTTATTATTGCAATAAGTCTTTCGCGTTTTGAATCTATAATACGCGCACCCGATATGCCCACACAGTTACAACCATAAGCCATACAGGTTGTAAGCGCTTGTTTACCGCAAGTACCCGATTTATAAAAACCGTTATCAAGCACGTAAGCAATACGCGGTAAAAGCCCTAAATCCTCGAGAAAAGTGAAGCATGGGAAAAATATTGCCATTGGCGGCAACATAACCGAAACTACCCAACCCAAGACACGAAACCCACCGGAAACAAGCATTTCTTTTAAAAACCCTGGCACACCGATATTGGTGAATAACTGAAACAATTTATTTTCAGCAAAGGAAAAAATTTCAGAAAGCCATTGTGACGGATAATTAGCACCGACGATAGTTATATAAAATATAAAAAACAGAATAAGCAGCAGCACAAGATATGACGATACTCTTTTGGTAAAAATCTTATCGCGTTTATACATATTATCTGCTTTTGGTTTACTTACGGTAACTTTATTTGAAATACTTTCGGCTATCTCGAATAATTTTGCAGATATTGCCTCGGATATTGGAACACCGCTTTGAGAATTACTATTGTAAAAGCAAATACCTTTTTCAACCGAATTATATAAAGCTTTTAATTGATTTAAAGAGTAATTCTTTTCGAGATAGTTAATAACAGAAAAATCATTTTCCAGAAGGCGTAAAGCAAGCCATTTTTCGTTTACGCTCTTAACATTTAATTTTTTAATTTCGGGGATTACAAATTCTACAGCTTGTTCAATTACAGTATCATATTTTATTTTTATCGGAGTAAGATGTACTTTTTCTGAAAGAGATTTCAATAATCTTTCTATCCCTTCGCCGTCACGGGCAGTTGTGCCTACGGTATTTACACCTAACTCACGTGAAAGAAGAGGTAAATTAAGCACGACACCTTTTTTACGGGCTTCATCAAGAAGATTTATGCAAACAGTTGTTTTTATACCCGTTTCTAAAATTTGAAGAGCAAGATAAAGATTTCGTTCAAGGCTTGTTGCATCGCAAACAACAATTGCTTCATCAACTTTAGAAAAGCATAAGAACTCGCTCGCTACCTCCTCTTCCTTTGAGTGAGGCTTTAAAGAGTATGTTCCCGGGATATCTATAAAACGATATGTTACATCATCTTTCTTTACCGTTCCCGAAGCTAAATCTACAGTTTTACCCGTCCAGTTACCCGTATGCTGTTTAAGTCCCGTAAGCTCGTTGAAAACAGTTGATTTTCCTACGTTTGGGTTACCCGCAAGGGCAACTGTTGTTATTTTTTCACTCATTGTTTTCAACTTCTACCATAATTTCAGAAGCATCACAATTCCTTAAAGCAATAACTACACCTTTAATAAAATAAGCCTTCGGATTACCTGAGGGGCTTTTATGCACCGCTTTAACGGTTGCTCCTTTTACAAAGCCGATATCCATAAGCCGTTGCTTAAGATTTGCATTAGTTTTTATATTTAAAACGGTAGCAGTACAACCATTTTTCAATTTATCAAGTGATATAACCATTTGCACCACTCCTTATAATTCAATATCACCATTAACATATTATGACAAAAGTTGTGTATGGTGAAAAAGTATTGCAATTATCGGAACAAGTGCTAAAATAAATATATGAAGCAAGGGAGGCGAAAGCTTTGACACGAAAAAAGAAAATGTTTTATATCACCTGCTCGGCATATATACTGACGGTAATACTCGACCTTTTATTTACTTACATTGCTACACCTAACCTGCTTTTAGAAGGCAACCCTCTTTACGATATGCTGGATTTCGGTTGGTCGGGGCTTATAATAATAAACGTTGTAACAACAGTCGGTTACGTTCTAATGGCTTACTATGCATTTATAAAATACAAGCCGCCCGTTACAGACGAAACAGACTTAAAGAGATACCTTGCTCACATAAACTACGGTGACCCTGATAAATACGTTCCTATGATGTGGAAGCTACCGAAAAATTGGGGTCCGCAGACCGCTTGTCTTTGCTGGTCGATTGTATGCGTTCTCCCCTTTTGCAGAATGATTATTGTTGCAGAATGGTTTTTGATGATTTTAAAAATACAGAATATGGGTACGGCTATTTTCTTTACGATAGTTTCACTTTTCCCCCTGGGCAGAATTGACATTTTCCTTGCGGTAATTGGTGCGTGGATTCTTTCGTTTGTTTGGATAAAGAAAGAATTTAAAGAGAATTTAAGAGAGATTGAGAGAAGAAAAACTCTGTGATAGCAGTTGCTATCACAGAGTTTTTTAATTATTCGTTATGCTAATAAACTATTCTTCAAAAGAAATTGAATTAAGTATTTTTACCATTAAATCATAAGCTTCTTCAGCATTATTGCCTGACGTAATAATATGAATATCATACTTACCTGAACGGCTGTCACTATCATCAAAGTTTATGACAGTCAAACGTTTATCTGTACCCTCCGCATACATACTTGTTATCGAGGCACAAACACCATCTCTTTCGTACAAGTAACGGTCGGTATCGTACGTTCCTCCAACTGATTTCATGACGAAAACGGATAAAAGTAATCGTGCTTTCGTTCCGTTAAAAACACTGATATCGTCAATAGTATAGCTTGAACATAATTTTATCCAGTCATAATATGTTTCAGGATATACCCCCAAATATCTTTCATACTCTTTTTGTTTTTTCTCTAAAAACTCGTCAGGAACTTCAACATCCCCGCTTTCGGCAACAAACTTGTACAAATCATAAGTAAAACCGTCTGAATAGAAGTCATCAAACCGGAACGAAATAAGCTCTTCGTTATCATTTTTATAACTTAAAATGATATTTTCATCTAGGTCTTTATTTTCCTCTTCGCCTGTGTCTTCATTTACACCCACATTTATATCCTTGTCTTCATCATCTTCAGAAAGAACAAACTCTTTAGGAATATGAACTTTAGCACCATTATTCTCAACACTATAAAATTCACCGTCAGCAAAAGAGGTATCAAAATCTTCGATATATTCCGCAACCCAATTCATCTGATAACCATCAAATGCAACGGTATATAAGCCTTTATAAAATAGACCTTCATACATAAAAACAAGGAAGCAAGAAAGAGCTACGGACATAACAGCGGACAACAATCTGATACTTGCATAGCCTTTATTCTCTTTAACATTTTCAGTCATCGGAGTGAAATATGTATATGCTTTTTTAACAAAAATATATTTTTTATATACGATAAAGAAAGTGATTACCAAAACACAAAGCACCAATAAAGCCACACTTACAACTGCTTGTCTAAGAGCAAGAACTAATTCGCTTGAAAACAATATATTATAAGGATTATCAAAATCAATATCGGTATTATTGTCACTAATGATACCTAAAATAATAAAGGAAGCAAACGTAAGAACGGCAGACAATCCGATAGAAGCATATCCGCAAAGCTCTTTTGTGGTATCCTTGATTTTTAATTTGGGTAAAATTACGGGGATTACCACCAAAATAGCAGAAGCTATAAGAAGCGCTAAAACAGGGATAGTAATTATGCCCTTTACAAAGGTTGTTATACCCAACAACAAAAAGGCAACACAACATGAAGCACTTGCAAAATTCATAAAGCTTTGCTTAGGCGGTATATTTTTAGCCAATACTTTTCTGCCGAAGCGAACTCCCTCCCAAGCTAACGTGGTAGGTAAAACTATTCCTAACACAACAATTTCGGGAACGAAGGAAACATTAAACAGATTTAAAATTACGGTAAAGAAATAAATAAAAAGGAGCAAACAGAAAAACAAACCCGCAAAAGCATTTGCAGTTTTTATTAATTCATCAAATTTCTTTGTTGCAAATTTTAAAAAGTAAGCAAATCTGTTTTCATTGTTTGTTTTAGCAACCTCTTCCAGCTCACCTTTTCTCACGTATACACCGTTAAACATTTCAGGCACAGAAACACCAAGAAAGGCCGAAATACGTTCAATTTCCGTTAACCTTAACATACTTTTATTAGCTAAAAGATTATTGAAACGCTTTTTAGAAATGCCCGTCATTTCGCAAAAATCTTTTTGGTCTACACCTTTATCTGAAAGAAGCTTATTTAAATCGAACATATCAGCACCTCTTTGTTATACTAAAATAAATCAATCGAAACTTAAGAAAGGTAAAATTTCAGATTATTACCTTTCATGAACATTATACACCAAATATTTGCAGTGTCAAATTTTGTTATATACGTTACATAGTTACTGTTATAGTTTATTGTGTGAATAGAGGTATTTACACAGAACACTCAAAAAATGTTCCTGACATTGTTCTTTTAAGTTTTTTGTAACAGTCAGTTTATTGCAATTGAATCTTACGATTCAACTACGCTCCGTTGTCGCGTAGAGAACTCTCCACCACCCGTAAAACTAAATCTAAAAAACTAATTATAGACACGTACGAAAGTTTATCAAAGAAATAAAAAAATCCAAGGTGGTCCCCCTCTCTTCGAAGAGAGGTACATGCCTTGGATAATTTTATGTTTTATTAAATTTGTCTTTCTCCACAAAGCCTACTGGAGACTAGTGACTGAAGACTGGTGATTACAAATACATTTGCCATTTACAATTTTAAAACGAATCTTTTTCCGGTGGTAACGTAAAGCGTGAAATCGGCTCTGTAGCACCGGTATAATAAATTTCTGTTATTGTTTTCTGACCGTCATTGAGGTAAATCTGAAATGCAACGGCTTTAGCACCAATTGCATAGTCGTTAAAGGTATTACCTAAAGAAGAAGCAGAAGCTTTTTCATCGTATGACTCTTTATTAACGTAAATTTTAAGGTTACGAAAATCATCGTCATACTCAACCTTTTCGACATAGCTTTCAGCGTCGTTTTCTAAATTCTCAAAAGCTTTAACGGTTTCCTCGCGTTTATCCTGAATAAGAATAGCATATTCGTTCTTTGTAAACTCGCAAACGAGCTTTTCACCGTCTTCAGAATCGGTAATTTCAGCACCGTAAGCCTTTAAATCGTCAGAAAAGGTTGCTTCATCAGCAATATTTAATTTTTCAATTTCTATTATAACGTTATCGTTTACTGCCTCGGTTGTTGAGCTACTATCGGTTGACTCAGGTGCAGTATCGCTACCGCAAGAAGAAAGCAAAACAACGCAGGCAAGTAAACAAAAAACCAAAGATAATTTTTTCATAAAATCACCAGAGTTTTTCGGGATATTTACCCTCATTCACAAGGGCGGTGATTGATTTTACAACGTCGGGCTTATCTTCTTTATAAGTTACGCCAAACCATTTATCGTCTGTTTCGATAACGTCAACAGTGCATTTTTTAGAAGCGAGCATATCACGAACAAGAAGAGGGATATAAAACTCTGATTTAAGAGGATTTTCTTTTGCTTCTGTGCTTAAGAATTCGATGAAATATTTTTCAATTTCGTCAATAAGCTCGGGCATAAAGCACCAACAGTTCATTGAAGCGAAAGCCTCTTCGGGAAGCTCAAACCATGTTTCACCGTCTTCTGTGTAAGAAACAACACCGTTTACACGCTGAATTTTTGTTCTTTCAACAACATCAACAAGCTGACCATTTTCGTCAACCTCGCAAACACCTCTTGAAACTGTACCGTTATCAGTAAGAGTGTTTTTAAGATAATAGCCTGCCATCGCAAACTTATAAGGTGCAGTTGTGAATTCTGTTTCATCTATCCATTTTGAAAGACGAGAGAAAGCACCGCTACCGTAAAAGTCATCAGAATTGATAACAACAAAAGGCTCGTTAACAACACCTTTACAGCAATAAAGAGCGTGAGCAGTACCCCAGGGTTTAACTCTGTCTTCAGGGCAAGTAAAGCCTTCAGGTAAAACGTCTGTGCTCTGGAAAACATATTCAACCTTAACGTGTTTAGCTACCTTATCACCGATAACCTCTTTGAAAAGCTCAAGGTTTTCTTTTTTGATAATGAAAACTATTTTATTAAAACCGGCTTTAACAGCATCGTAAACTGAATAGTCGATAATGATTGAGTTGTTAGGACCAACGGGGTCAATCTGTTTAAGACCACCGTAACGGCTACCCATACCCGCTGCTAAAATGACAAGTGTTTTATCCATAATTAAATACACACCTTTCGGCAATTTTTTTGTTAAAAATAATTATATCACATTAGTTTCAATTTGTCTATCAATAAAATTTTTATCATAATTTTGTAAGATTATAATTTGACTTTTCGTATAAATTAAATATAATAATCATTAAATGTAAATTTTAACAACAGAGGGATATAATGACAAATATTCTTATTAAAGCTTTTTTAAAAAACAAAGATAAAGATACACCTCAAGGCAGAGAGGCTTACGGCAGGCTTGCCGGTATTGTAGGTATTGTATGCAACTTACTTTTAAGTGCCATCAAATTTATTATAGGCAGCGTTTCTAACAGCGTTTCGATAACTGCTGATGCTACGAACAACATTACCGATGCAGGGTCATCTATTGTTACCCTAGTTGGTTTCAGGCTTTCTGAAAAACCTGCTGACGAAGACCATCCTTACGGTCACGCAAGAATTGAATATATAACGGGGCTTGTTATTTCATTCCTTATTATTTACATAGGCTTTGAAATTTTCAAAACATCTTTTGACAAAATCTTACACCCTGTTGAAAGCATCTTCAGTTGGGTTGCTATTGTCGTTCTTGTAATCTCTATTCTTGCGAAGCTCTGGCTTTACAGATTTAATATGACACTGGGCAAGAAAATCAAATCAAAAGCCCTTGAAGCAACTGCTACTGACAGCAGAAACGACGTTTTATCTACCTTTGCAGTTTTAGTTGCAACTATCATTTCACATTTCACAAGCTTTAACCTTGATGGGATTATGGGTTGTGCCGTTGCAATTTTCATTATAATTTCGGGAATCAACCTTGTAAGAGAAACTGTTGGTCCTCTTTTAGGTCAGGCGCCCTCAAAAGAAATGTATGAAAAAATTGAAAAAGAAATGCTTTCTTATGAAAACGTTTTAGGTGTTCACGATTTGATGGTGCATAGCTACGGACCCGGTAGTTACTTTGCTTCTGCACATATTGAAATGGACGCAAAAATCAACGTTCTTATCTGCCATGATATTATGGACACAATTGAACGTGATTTTAAAGAGAAATTTAACATTCACCTTGTTGTTCACCTTGACCCCACCGTTCTTGACTGCGAAGAAACAAACAATTTAAAAGCTCTTGTTGCAAAAATTTTAAACGATATTGACCCTGTTATCACCTTCCACGATTTCAGAGTTGTTGTTGGTGATAAAGCGAAAAACGTTTTATTTGACGTTGTTGTGCCCCCGAGATACAAATATTCTGACGATGAGCTTACTCACATTATCAAAAAGCGTATAAACGAGGCAGGTAACGGAAATCTTTACGCGGTTATTGTTGTTGACAGAAGCTACGGTCAATTGAAAAGTGAAGAAGACTAATAATAAAAAGCGTTCAGGATTTTTCCCGAACGCTTTTTGTTTGATTTTAAGGGGATTTTGATATTTTAAGGATAAGACACAGAATCGTCCCCTATCTTCTTTTGATTAAATTTTAAAAAGTGGCAAAACTCTTGATTGTAAAGGAATTTTTAAGACTCTATGACTAGGACACAGCACCGTCCCCTGTCTTCTCTCCCCTGTCTTCTCTATTATTATATAACTCGTCAACTTTTGTAAACAATTTTTTCATATTTCGTTTCGTCAACTTCCCAACAGTATTTTATTCTATTAATGGGTAACGGAAACTCTTTTTTATTAATAAAAAAAGTGTATGACTCGTTATTTTTTACGACAAATGGAGGTTCATTATCACAATAAATTTTTAAATAGCAATTTATCTTGTCATCATTTTTTTCAAAACTATTTTCGCATATCAAGAAATCGTTCTTCTCTTTGCATGTTGGTATAAAGGTGTCATATGTGTTATAAATCTGTATTCCTGCACAGCTATCTTTTGAATTGATAAAAAATATCTTCTGGACGTCATTCAAATTAATTACCAATGGTTGGTTACAAATAATTCTTTTGTCTTTTTCGCCGTTGAATCTTTGAATTAATATATAAAAAGGTGTGCCGTTATTCTTAATAAAAAAATCACCATTTTTATAAAAATAATCTATTTTGAAAACAATTTGGCATATATGTTTTCTAAAAAAATGAAGATTATAAAAAGTGTCGTCATGCGATAAAATTAAATTGTTTTTCTCAATTAAAACATCGGAGTTCGTGTGGCTCAACAGAATATTCTCAAAAGGCAAGAATTGAAAAGTATAATCATCATCCAGTTCACTTACTAGTATTTTTATATTTGATGAATAATCCTGTTTTAAAAGGTTTATTAGATATTTATCAATAATTGTAAGGTTATTATCATTTCCCTTCCCTACCATATCTTTGTATACATCTAATGCATGTTCTTTTACATAACTGCCAATTTTAAGGTGCGGATGGATAGCTAATATATTCCCAACGTTTAATTTTAATCCAATATGAAGGGCTGATGAAGCTCCTTTACATGAACCAAGCGTGATAACATTGTTAATTGGGATATTATAAGTTTTACAAATATATAATATTAGATTGCATACGGTCTCAGACACCTGAAAATCCATATTGTTACACAAATAATATGTGCCTCTGTTACCTATACTATCTTGTATATAAAGACGATTGAATGGGAATTCTCTACACAAATTAATATAGTGATATGGTCGTTTTATTTCTGCTATTTTTGAGACCCCAGAAGAGAATGTTACAATTAACCAACGTGATTCACTGTTTCTTTCAAAAATATAGTTGACTTTATATTTGTTCCCATATACTCTTTCTTCATCTAATTTCATAAATATCAAAACTTTCTGTGATTTTAGTGGTTAAAAAGGGAACTATATTCCCAAAAGGGTTTTTAAAAGAGGTAATTTTTCAAATGTTCTAATTTTTGTGTTACATCTTCATAAGTGTTCCTCGGATTTGCAGCGTATCTTATCAATTCAATTGCAAGAAGGCTGTTTTGAACATCCCAAAAATCTTTTGGAGGAACACCATCAAAATAGCCATAAATAAGTTCCTGTCCGTATGTTTGATATTTTGCAGATAACAAAAGACAATACGTTAGGTCGATATAGGATAAGTTGTACGACATACATTCAAAATCAATTATCATAATTTCATTGTTTTCTTTAACTATAATATTTGCTGGTCTGAGGTCACAATGAATTAATGATTTTTTTAAATTTGAATAATCGAATTTTTCCAAGGTTTCTCTGAATTTATCACCTTGTTTATTAGAAAGATATTTAGCAATAAAATCATTTATTACATCTTCATTAAAAGAAAATTCCCTATCACATGAATTCACTTCTGTTAATTCGTGAAATTTTCTAACTGCTTTACCAACCCTACGCGCAATTGATATTTGAGCCTGTTTTTCATACTCACAAAATTCTTCTGACAAAGGAGTACCAACAATCCAATCAAAACCTATTATTAAATACTCTTTATAAATAATAAGAAATTCTGGCGACAATAGTTCATTGTGGTTCACTCCAATTTCTCTTAAAGTACGATATTTTTCTATCATATTTGCTGAACAAGGGATTATTCTAATGAAATACTTTCTTAGAGTTGATTCCACATAATACTTTTTATCCTTTGAATGCCCTTCTACAATTTCTTTGAAAAATATAATTTTATTTCCTATTTCTTTCTCTATAACAGCTATAATTTCAGTACACATACGTATATCCTCTTATTGTAAATCACATGCAAACTTATTAGTAATCAATACTAGATTATCCTTGATTTCTTTTTTTTCATATAAGTCAAGACCAATAATAGCTCTTTCTATATATTCCGTGACCCAAAGAATTAATCGTCTTTTCGCACAAACTGTTATTTTTTCATTTTCCATCCAATTGTGTACAGTATGTTCAATAATACGAATTTTCCATTTTGTTCGTTCCAATTGTTTATCTTTAAAGCTTTCAGTTAAAGAGGTTGTAACGTTTTGGCGATACCTGTACAATTTATTTTCGATTATGGTAACTATATTGGAATTTGGGAAAACATCAAATAAAAAGCATCTGTCCTCACCAAATAAAATATTCTCATCAAAAAAAACTCCGCTAATAACATCTCGCCTATACATTTTATTCCATACATAAATGTTGCAACAATCTACATCAAACATCATTCTTTCGGTAATTTCATTACCTTGATATGAATTATTTGCAGGTGATAATAAAGAAATCAAATCATTATTTTTAATGTTTTCTTTTGGGAAAAGTTCTGCGCCAAACACAAGTATATCTGATTTAGTACTTTCAATTGTTTCAATCATTATTTCTATTGCATTATTTACTAACATATCATCAGAATCAACAAAAATAATATAGTCACCTTTACATACTCTTAGACCGTAATTCCTTGCAGAGCTTAATCCCCCATTATCTTTTGTTATGACTCTAATACGTGAATCTATTTGTTCATATGTATTTAAAATGTTTAATGAGTTGTCTGTAGAGCCATCATTAACACATATAATATCTAATGCGGTATATGTTTGTGAACAAACTGATTTCAAGCATTCTTCAAGAAATGGTTCTACATTGTAGACCGGAATAATTACAGATACTATTTTTTTAGAAATTTCTCTAATCATACTTATCGACTCTCACTAACTAAAAACCCCGAGTGCCATAAATATAATGACACCCGGGTAGCGTTATGGTTTATTAGCTATTATTTGCCCCAACCAACAGGTGTAAGAACATTCAGCATTTGTTGTATATTATCATCAGAAATCTCGTAATCATAAAATGTTTTGTAATAATCTTTGATTTCTTCTTCAATATCTACATCTGAAAATAGTTCGGGGTAGAAAAGTTTGGACGCCCATTTTAATTGAAGGATTGTTTCAGTACTGTATCTGTTCCAATAGAAAATACCAGCTGGGTTGTCATATATGGTTTTATTTTTTACTGCAGACAATGTAGCAAGGTCGGTTTGCTCATATGCCCAAGTAGCATCACCTGTTGCACTAGACACAATTATATCCGGATTCCACTCAAAAATCTGTTCCTTTGTTAAAAATTGATTACCTTCAAGGTTTTGTTCTGATACAATATTAACAGCACCACAAATGCCTAACCAGGTATCTGCAACAGTGTTTTTGCCATCGGCTCTAAGTGTTTCGAAATTTCTTAAATTAAGAACTCTCAATTTATTTTCATCTTTAATAGTGGAAGTAATATCAGATATTTCTTTCACAGTACTATCCAATTCGGCATTAAACTTAGTAGCCATATCTCTAGCATAATCAGTATTTAATACATCGGCTGTAATAGAAATAGCTTTTTTCATGCTCTCATAATCTGTAAAGGCAATATTTATAGCAGCAACACCTGCAGCATTCAACTGTTTTGCGAGAGGTTCACTGGCTGGATTCTGCCAAAAAACCACATCAACACCAAGTGCTATGACCTCTTCTGCAGACATTTCCTCGCCAATGCTAGAATCATATGGAACATTTGGGTACATTTCATATAACCAAGCACTAAATGCGTCATTGGGGTCATACATGGATGCTGCCATTCCTTCACATTTGTCAAGCATGGCAAGTACGGATTGATGAGAAGGCCAAAGTGTAATATACTTTGTTACTTTTTCAGAAACCGCGATACTGTCTCCATTCATGTCAACAATAGTTCTTTTGGAATCAATATCTGTATTGTTGCTTGGACTTACGTCTTCATTATTGTTTCCACAGCCTGTAAATGCCATAACCATCAGCAATGTAGCAAGTACTACTGAGAAAACCTTAAAGAATTTGTTTTTTTTCATTGTTTTTGTCCCCTTTTAAATTGATTTTTTATTGCTATAAACAATCACTACTTTAGTCCACAAGCTTTTACTCCACAATTAATCGAAGATTCAATCACTTCAACTTCAACACCAAATGCTTGTGAAAGATTTTTTGATGTCACAATCTCCTCAACAGGACCGTATAAATAATTTTTATCTTTTTTGATAAGGAGAGCCTTATCACAACAGACAAAAGCATGTTCAGGAGAATGAGACGCCATAATTATGCCAACATTAAAATTCGAAAGACTTTTTATAACATCAAGCAATTTTTTTTGATTACTAAAATCCAAGTTCGATGCAGGCTCATCCATTATTATAAATTTTGCATTTTGCGAAAGTGCTCTTGCAATAAGAACAATCTGCTGTTCTCCACCCGAAAGCTCAGAATACAATTTATCTTTCATTTTTAATATATCAAGCTTTTCCATTGCATCATGAGCAATTTTATAATCTTCTTTCGTAGGTTCTCCGAATTTTCTGATATACATAGCACGTCCCATAAGCACAATTTCTTCAACTGTAAATTGATAGGAATAGTTTTTAGCTTGGGGAACATAAGAAAAATAATGAGCCAGTTCCTTGTTACTAAACTTTTTCAGACTGATATCATTAATGTTTATCGAACCTTTAAGTGGTGCAATTAAACCCAACATAGTTCGGAATATTGTTGTTTTACCAATTCCGTTTGGACCTAATAAACAAACACTTTCTCCCTCTAAAATCTCAATATTTAAATCTTGCAAAATAATTTTAGAAGAATACCCAACGGTTAAATTATTAAATTTAATTTTCATTAAGCATATTCCTTCTGAATTTTATCAATATAAAGAAAAATATAGGTGCACCAATCAACGAGGTTAAAACTCCTACAGGAATTTCTGCACCCGTTAGAGAGCGTGCTAAATTATCCATTACAAGTAGAAAAGAACTGCCCATTAATGCACTAATAGGTAATACCTTCTTAAAATCGTGCCCAACAATGATTCTGGCAATATGCGGTATAATCAATCCTACCCAACCAACACCACCAGTAATGGCAATGGCAGATGCAGTTAACAATGTTGCACAAACAATGGTTATAGTACGTAAAACGTTTGTGTTCTCTCCTAACGAACTAGCCTCAACATCACTTAGTGAAAGAAGGTTCATTCGCCAACGAAGAAAAAACAATGGAACGGCACCCAAAACAAAAAAAACAACATATATTTTAATATCATTATATGTCACTTTGTTAAAGCTTCCCATAAGCCAGAAAGTAATAGCCGGCAATTCATTTTCGGGGTCACACACATATTTTAAAATCGATAAAATTGCAGAAAGCAAAGAAGAGACAACCATACCTACTAAAATAAGGTACAGTATCATATTTCTTCCTTTTGACATCACCATAGATATTATATAAACTATCAGAACTGCGAAACAACCCAAAATAAAGGCAACAGTTTCAATAGCAAAACTGCTTAACCCAAGCAAAATTGCAAAAACAGCACCTAATGAAGCACCACTAGATACGCCCAAAGTGTCAGGTGATGCCATAGGATTCGCAAAAATAGCCTGATAAGTGGCTCCCGCCATAGGAAGAGCAGCACCCACTAAGATTGCAGCTATTATTCTTGGCAACCGAAGATTCAGTATTACTGTTTCCACCGTACTCGACCAAGTAGGTTTAAATACATCGCCCCAAATACTATTTATTAACACTTTAATTACTTCAATTGGAGACACACCACTAAAGCGACCAACCATAAAAGAAGAAAGAAATATGAAAACTAGTAACAAAAAAAGCCCAACTATTAATGGCAACATGTTACATTTTAGATATTTGGTTTTGTACATTACCCACCAACTTTTTTCAATTTAAATTGTTTATTCTTTTAAATTACATAAATACATTTGAAACATATATCAGGCAAATTATCAGGGATTTCAAAAAAATATTTCTTAAAAAATAAACAAAAAATCTCCCTACAAAAACTCCTTATATAGAATGTGAGAAAAATCATATTCCCCTAATTTTCCTCTTTTCGTAAAAAAAATTCAATTCGCATATATACCAAAAAAAGACCTATATTTTTGGTAAGGATAAATAACGAAAATACTCCGCGAAACGAAGCTTTTTATTTTCGCACCAAGATATATTTTTTTATATACGGTACAATGTATATACAAAATATTTTGAAAAGAGGTGCGAGTATGATTGAAGACCAAAATAAAGAAAAATCTATAGAAAAAAGCCAAAGAGTTATATGTAGAGTGTTTCCCACAGCTAGTTGTGATTTGTTTGAAAATTTATTAGATGGGTACAATATCAAATAAGACATAAGAGAGAACGATTCGCGTAAAAATCTGCTCTATATAAAAAATCTGATTAAAAACGTAACATATCGTATTCAATAACTTTCATTGGTTGTGTATGCTTTGGAGATCACACGGTATCTATGGTTGGGTGATTCACAAGAAAAGAACGTATTTAAATTCACTAACCTACAACTTAATTATAATATAATTTTAGAATTAGTCAATATTGTTAAGGTAATAAAGTAAGTTTCTGTATTACGTATTTTTAAAACAAAACCACCCGAAGAAGAATGTAAAAATTCTTTTTCGGGTGATGATTTTAGTGTTTTTTTATTTGGTTATAAAATAATGCAGATAAGGCCGCTGCAGCCGTCGTTTATTATTCTTTCTAGAGTTTCTTGAATTTTACCTCTTGCATCAACGGGCATATGGCACAATTTACTTCTTAATCCCTCGTTTACAAGCTCATTGAGAGATTTACCGAAAATATCTGATTCCCATATTTTATGGGGGTCTTCTTCAAAGCCTGTAAGCAAGTATTTCAGCAATTCTTCAGACTGACTTTCTGTTCCCACAACGGGTGCGACCTCGGTTTCAATACAGGTTTTGAGCATATGAATTGAGGGTGCGGACGCTGAAAGACGAACACCATATCTGCCGCCCTGCTTTACTATTTCAGGCTCTTTGAGGGTCAGCTCATCAATATCGGGCATTACAATTCCGTAGCCCGTTGCTTCAACTTCATCAAGAGCGTATTTGATTTTATCATATTTTTTCTTGATCTCGGAAAGCTCACTTAATGTCCCGACAAGCTCTTTTTCACTTGTAATTTTAAGCTTTGTTTTTTCTTCAATGATTTTGTATATCAAATCTCCCGAAAGCTTTGCTTCTACTACCGCACAGCCCTTGCCTAAATCCAACTTTACAACTGTTGCTTCAAGGATATTTTCGTTTTCGCTTATATCCTTTGCCATTGAAACGATATCACCTAAGCAATTGATTTTACAAGCTGCTTCTTTTACAGAATTACAAACAGATTTTCTTAACCAATGCTCTGTATCAAGGTCGTTCACCCAACCGGGAAGAGAAATACCAATTTCACTTACTGGGAATCTGAATAACACCGCGCTTAAAATAACACGAATTGTTTCCTCATCAATTTCAAGGCAGTTTACGGGAATTACGGGAACTTTATATTTGAATGAAAGCTCATCCGAAAGCATTTTACTATATGCAGAATAAGGGTCGGTGCAGTTAAGAAGCATAACAAAGGGTTTATTGATATTTTTTAATTCCTCAACAACTCTTTCTTCTGCTTCCTCATACTCTTCACGGGGAATATCACTTATACTGCCATCGGTAGTTATAACAAGACCTATTGTAGAGTGTTCGGTAATTACCTTTTGCGTGCCGATTTCAGCCGCCATATTAAAAGGAATTTCGTGGTCATACCAAGGTGTTTTTACCATACGGGGTTTGTCTTCTTCGATATAACCCAAAGAGCTTGGAACAATATAGCCTACGCAGTCAATAAGCCTTACATTTAAAGAGGCGTTATCGGGTAAATCTACTTTCACCGCTTCTTCGGGAATAAATTTAGGCTCGGTTGTCATAATTGTTCTTCCAGTTGCAGACTGTGGCAACTCGTCTTGAGCTCGTTCTCTTTTATAGCTGCTGTTAATATTAGGTAAAACCAAGGTATCCATAAATCTTTTAATGAACGTTGATTTACCTGTTCTCACAGGACCTACAACACCTATATAAATATCTCCGCCTGTTCGTGCTTCAATATCCTTGTAAATGCTTGTGTCTGTCATAAATCTACCTCCGAAATAAAATCTTTTTAATTCTTCAATAAATGCTATGAGGACAATGCTTTTTTTATGACTTTAATTTTTCGGTCATTATTTGACAGAATTCTAAATATGTATTATAATGTCAAGATAATATAATTTTCAGGAGGCTACTATGCTTTTTAACGATAGCGTTATGTCATTTGATTTAGTAGAAGTTTTAGAATCATTTTTAGCAACTTTCAGAGTTGAAAGCGTTCTTCCTTTCCTTTTAGCTCTTGTTACTGCCGGTGCTTGCGGTGCGGCTATCGGTGTTGAAAGAACTCTTCGTCAGAAAGAGGCAGGTATCAGAACTCACATTATCGTTGCTCTCGGCTCAGCTCTTATTATGGTTGTCAGCAAATATGGTTTCTTTGATATCGTTGGCTATGCAGACCACGTTAACCTTGACGGTGCAAGACTTGCGGCTCAGGTTGTTACGGGTATCTCTTTCCTCGGTGCAGGTATCATCGTTTATAAAGGTACTGTTAAAGGTCTTACAACTGCCGCAGGCGTATGGACTACAGCAGGTATTGGTCTTGCAGCAGGTGCAGGTATGTACGGTATAGCAGTTTACGCAACCTTGATTCTTCTTATTGTTCAGATTGTTATTCATAAGATTCTTCCCGTTGAAAACACAAGCACAGCGGCAATTACCGTAAAACTTGTGCAAGATGCAGAAGCTATTGAAACAATAAGCAATCTTTTAAAAGAGAACGGTTACACAATTATTTCTTGCGACGTTGAAAAACGAAACGAAAAAATCGTTTGTATGTATACAGTGAGAGCAAACAGCCACATTAACCCCGAAGAAGTTAATGCTCTTTTAAGCGCAAGTGATTTCGTGCTTTCAGTTTCAGTTTGATTTTATTGTTTATATTACCTATTAAACTGCTCGAAAATCGGGCAGTTTTTATATTGTAAAAAAATGGTTATTATGATATATTTAAGGTATATACACTTATGAAAAGAGGTTTTCGTGTGAAACAAGGTATTACTTTTGATAAAAGCAAAAAGGTTTTACCGCTTATAACTGCCGCTATCGGTGTTATTTTAGGTGTTGCTCTTTTGGCTTTAAGGCTTAATTTAGTAGCAGTTGTAAACGTTGCATATATGTGCATTTTATCTGCTCTTATCTTCCTTGGAATTGTAATAAAAAAGAAAGTTTATTTATTTAATATTGTTGGTTATTCCGCAAGTGCAGTCGGTATTTTCCTTTATTTCCTCATATTCGGTGCCGATGCCGGCTTTGGTGCTTTTTCAAGTGGTAAAGCCGGTTGGTCAAGTGCAGAAAATCCACTTTTTGCAGGTGCAGGTAATATCCTTACAAGACTCGGCGGTAATATTCTTTTACTTCTCCCCTGTATTATTGCAATTGTAGCTCTTGTAATAATATCAAAAAAAGCTTTTAGCAAAACAACTGCTCACAAGGTTGTTACCTCAATTATCAGTATTGCACTTGCGGGAACAACAGTTCTTTACGTTCTTACAATGAATCTTCGTTCCAAGCCAAACACAACACGCCTTTGGGACGGTCACGACGATTACCTTGACGGTGTAGATAAAGCAAAATCAGGAAACCCCAACGTTCTTTTCATTCTTATGGACGATATGGGTTACGCAGATACATCTCTTAACGGAGCAATTTATGACACACCTAATATGGACAGAATCGGTGAAGAAGGCATCAATTTCGATAACTTCTATTCAAGCTATTCTGTTTGCTCACCCGCAAGATTTGCTCTTATGACAGGCAGATATCCTTTCAGAGGTTATGCCGATAACGTTATTTACCCCACAGTTGACACACTTTCACCCTTCGCGCAGACCCGTATTTTTAACTCAATTGAGATGGGCAACAATGCAGACGGTATGCTCGGTGACGAAATAACTATTGCAGAGATTTTCCAGAATGCAGGCTACAATACAGGTGCTTTCGGTAAATGGCATTTAGGCGATTACGGTGAATATCTTCCAACAAACCAAGGCTTTGACTATTTCTACGGCAGTCACCACGTAAACGATATGAAGCCCTTCTACCACGTTGTCGAAGAAAACGGTGAATATGAAATAGTTCACGGCACAGATGAATTAAAGGATCAGAGCAAAACAACAAAATGGATTCACGATGAAATTACAGACTGGATTACTGATTCTGTAAAAAACTCTGACGAGCCTTTCTTTGCATACTATGCTACACCGTGGCCTCACGCTCCCATTTACGCAGGTGATGATTTCGACGGCGTAACGGGTATGGGTACATACGCAGACTGCGTTACAGAATTTGACTATTATCTCGGTGAGCTTTTCAACACTCTTGAGGATTTAGGCGTAATGGACGACACTATTATCATTTTTACAAGTGATAACGGACCTGCGCTTGAAGGCTCCGTAGGTGAGCTCAGAGGCGGTAAATACCTCGCTTACGAGGGCGGTCAGAAAGTACCGTGTATGATTCGTTGGGGTAACAACAACGGTCTTTGGGAAAAAGGCACAACAAGAACTCAAAGTGCTACACTCGTTGATGTTATGCCAACATTGGTTGAGCTTTGCGGCATTACGGGCAACGGTGGCGAAAAGAATTACCTCCCCTTTGACAGAGATATTGACGGTGTTTCTTTAGTACCGCTTCTTAAAAACGATACTGTTGTACATACAGAAGAACACCCCATTCTTCATATGAAGAGAGAGAGCCTCAAGGCTATTCAGTACACAGTTTCAACTGAAGACGTGCTTTCAAGAGAAGAATATAAAGACTACAAATATCCCGTTCTTACAGACAACGAATATATCACATTCAAATATTTCCAAAGAATACAGAACGACAACTCTGCTTTCTTTGATAAATACAGAAAGAACTGGTTACATATTTTAAGCGACGATATTGGTGAAAACCTTAACCGTTCATCAGTTTACCCCACCATTGCAGAGGAAATGAACGAAAAGATGAATGAGATTATGAAGGATTTCAAATCTGACCGTCGCGGAGTAAACGAAGAATATTACAAATAAAAATGCAACATTCAGCCTCGGAAAATCCGAGGCTGAATGCTACAAGAAGAGTGATAAACTATGCCACCACTTTCAATTATGATAAAGCCTGCATCAAGCCTTTGTAATATGCGATGCAAATACTGTTTTTATCACGACGTTACAGACCACAGAGATATTAAAAGCTTTGGTCTTTTAACTGAAGAATGTGCAGAAAATCTAATAATCAAAGCCCTTGATTTTGCAAGCGGTGAAAGCATTGCTTTCGCTTTTCAGGGTGGTGAGCCAACTATACGGGGGCTTGATTTTTATAAATTTTTCTGCGAAACCGTTGATAAGCACAACAAAAAAGGAAGTAAAATATTTTACGGCTTACAGACAAACGGAACTCTTATTGATGATGAATGGGCAAAATTTTTACAAGAGCATGATTTCCTCGTAGGATTAAGCCTTGACGGTGATTTTGACAACAACTCTTTCAGAATTGATGATAAAGGTCAGAACAGCTTTTATAAAATTATAAAAGCTGCGGATATATTTACAAAGCACAACGTTCAGTTTAATATACTTACCGTTCTTACGGGCAGATGTGCCCAAAGCATTGATACAATTTTAAGATATTTCAAAAAAAGGAACTTCAAATATCTTCAGTTTATCCCCTGCCTTCGTCCTTTCGGCGACGATACTGAAAGTGAATTATATATGACGGTTGAACAGTACAAGCATTTTCTTATTCACGGCTTTAATGCTTACGTTAAGGACTACGTAAGAGGTGAATATACGAGTATCAGGTATTTTGATAACCTTGTTCACCTTTATTTAGGAAACCCTACAGAGCAATGCGGAATGTGCGGTCACTGCACACATCAATTTGTTGTTGAGGGTAACGGTAACGTTTACCCCTGCGACTTTTACTGCACAGACGAGTGGCTTTTAGGTAACATAAATTCTACAGACGAAAATTTTGATACACTCGCACACAGCGAAAAGGCTATTGGATTTTTAAGAGAAAGCCTTAAAATAAAAGAAGAATGTAAAAAATGCAGATACCTTGCGTTATGTCGCGGCGGTGGATGTAAAAGAAACCGATACGACAGAGATTACTGTGAAGCCTACAAAGGCTTTTTCGATGCTTGTCTGCCTTTATTCAGGGCATTTATAAATGAAAAGAAATAAAATATAATTACCAAATTTAAAATTACTAATAATCAATATAAAAATAATACAAAAACTTGCGGTGGTCTTACCTCTCTTCGAAGAGAGGGGACCACCTTTCTATTTATTGCTGTTTGCGTTTATCTTTAATCTTTTACAAAGCTCATTTTAATATGATATATTTCCTTTAAAATCTCATATTCCACCTAAATTCTCTTTTTAGTGGGTGTAAAAAGACAATCAAAAGATTTACTGTTAAGTTAATTAAAGGATTATAACCATCCCCCATTCTTTTAAGAAAACATTAAAGTTTAAATGATAAATAAGGAGGTAAAACAATGAACCAAAAGCAAATCGGTAATTTTATTGCACAAAAAAGGAGAGAAAAAAATCTTACACAAATGCAGTTAGCTGAAATTCTTGGTGTTTCAAATAAAACTATATCGAAATGGGAAAACGGCAACTGTATGCCGGATTACAGCATTATTAAACCACTTTGCAAGGAATTGGAAATTACCGTCTCCGAGCTTATGGACGGAGAAGAAAAAGATAATACTCGCGAAAATACCGAAGATATGAGAATAATGTTTTTATTGAGGCGTGTTTATAGCCTTGAAAAACAAAACAAAACCATTTACGGATTTTTAGTTATTGTTCTAGGTGTTACTTTTTTGGTTCTCTCCCGTCTTTTAGGCGGAACAAATTTCACCGATTTCTTTTCAGGCGTTTTCCTCGGTTTATCAATAGGGCTGATGGTAACGGGAATCTATGTTATAGGTAAAAACATAAAGGTGTAGCTATGAAAAAGAAAATTCTTATATCAATACTGTGTTTCGTTCTTTTAGTTTCTTCAATATGTGTTGTTTTAGCTTTAACTAAAGATGAAATCAAGGTTTCTGATTTAAACGAAGCAGCAGATTATGTTATACTTGCAAGCACGCATAAAGCCCGTTGCTTTTACGGAAAAGAGGCTGAAGAAATCAAGTATATAAAAAGCTATGAAAAAAACGGAAAATATTACACCGAGGTTTATGTTGACTGCCCTGTAAACAAAAGTATTGGCGAGGTTATAACCATAGTTAACGATGAAAACTATAGCGAAGAAGAAGAGTCTTTCGTGCTTTTTATAAAAAAACTCGAAAACGAAGAAAACATTTACACCACAGTAAACGGGAAAAGCGGTATAATCAAATTCGAAAGAGGTCAAGCAAAGCCCTTAGATAAATCCGTGAAATTAGATACTGTTGATTTGTTGTGGAATTGGGCTTACCTTAACAGCCAAGAAAAACAAAGAGAATATATGACCTCAAACGGTATAGTCTGTTATTCCTATAATATATTCAGCGTCCAAGATACAACTGCAGCACCATAAAAATCACAACCGATTAAGAAAAACAGAACTTTCTTAATCGGTTGTTTATTTTAAAGGTCATTTTTAATTATATCTTCAAGAGTTTCGCCTTTTACTGCTATATAATCATCGTCACCATTTACCATTATAACGGGTAATTTGGGGATTCTGTTATAGTTTGAAGCCATTGAATAGTTATAAGCACCTGTTGTAAGAACGGCAATAAGGTCGCCTCGTTTAACGCTTTCAGGAAGCTTAATTGAGGGTTGGATTATATCTCCGCTTTCGCAAAATCTACCAACAAGGTCGCAAGTGAAGCTACACTCTTCATTAGCTTTATCAGCCGCTACAACAGTGTATTCTGACTCGTAAAGAGCATATCGGGGATTATCACCCATACCGCCGTCAATAGCAACGTAATTCTTATAGCCTTCAATACGCTTTACGTTACCTACTTTATAAAGAGTAATACCTGCATCGGCAACTATGCTTCTGCCCGGCTCCATGCTTATAGCAGGCTCTTTGATATTTAACTCCTTGCAAAGCTTTTTAACGTACTCTGCTACTTGTTTTATATTGTCTTCAATATTTAAAACGGGGTCTTTTTCGGTGTATCTTACACCGTAACCGCCACCTAAATCAAGCTCTTTTGCTTCGTAGCCGAGAGTGTTTTTAACGTCTGCGATAAAGTTAAGCATAATCTCTGCAGAACGAAGGAAAACGTCTGAATCAAAAAGCTGAGAGCCAACGTGACAATGGAAGCCTGCAAGGTCAACATTTTCCTTTGTAAGAGCAATTTTTGTAATCTCCATTGCGGCACCCGTTTCAATGGGGAAACCGAATTTTGAATCAACCTTACCTGTATTTACAGCTTCATAAGTATGAGTATCAATGCCGGGGGTTATTCTGAAAAGGATTTTTTGCTTTATGCCCTTTTCACCTGCAAATAAATCGATAACTTCAAGCTCTTCTAAGTTATCAACAACGAAGCAGCCTACACCGTTATCAATAGCAAAGCTTATATCGTAATCATTTTTGCTGTTTGAATGAAAGCAAACATTTTTCATATCATAGCCCGACATTTTTGCAGTATAGATTTCACCGACAGAAACAACGTCTACACCCATACCCTCAGAGCCTACAATATTATATATCTTTTTAAATGAGCAAGCCTTACTTGCATAAAACGGTCTTGCGTTTTCACCGAAATACTTTTTCATAGCATCGATATAAGTACGGCAATTTTTACGAATGGTTTTTTCATCCATAACGTAAATTGGTGTGCCGTGTTTCTTTGCTAATTGGGCAGTACTTTTACCGCCGAAAAACAAAACACCGTCTTTTATTTCAAGATTCGAACAAATCATAAATATTTACCCTTTAACAATTAAACGTTAAGACCCTGTTCTCTCATAAGAGCGCGCATTTTAGCTTCGTTTTCGGGTTCCATAGTTGTAAGAGGAAGACGAACGTAATTTTCACCGAAGCCGATTGCAGCAACTGCTGCTTTTGCGGGAATGGGGTTAACTTCGCAGAAAAGAGAATTGATAAGAGGAAGAAGCTCTAACTGAATATTACGGCTACCCTCAAGATCTCCTGCAAAGAATTTATCGCAAAGCTCAACTGTTTTCTTGGGAAGAATGTTTGAAACAACAGAGATTACACCCTTACCGCCTAAAGACATAAGAGGAACAATCTGGTCATCGTTACCTGAATAGATATCAAACTCACCCTTTGTAAGAGCAGCAATTTCAGCAATCTGCGAAATGTTACCACTTGCTTCTTTGATACCCACGATGTTAGGATGCTCTGCAAGAACTGCACAAGAAGCGGGTGTAAGATTACAGCCTGTTCTTGAAGGAACGTTATAAAGAATACAGGGCTTTGTTGAAGCATCTGCTATAGCTCTGAAAGATTCAATAAGACCTCTCTGAGTTGCTTTATTATAGTAAGGTGTTACGAGAAGCATAGCATCGCAACCAACCTCACAAGCAAACTCAGTAAGAGCAATAGCATAAGCAGTATCGTTTGAACCTGTACCTGCAATAACGGGTACTCTGCCTGCTACCTTTTCAACTGAAAAACGAAGAACCTCTTTATGCTCTTCATCAGTAAGAGTTGAGCCTTCGCCACTTGTACCTGCGATAACGAGAGCGTTTATACCCTCTTCAATCTGCCATTCGATAAGTCTTTCAAACGCATCATAGTCTACACCATTTGCATTCATAGGAGTTACAAGAGCTGTTGCAACACCCTGGAAAACAGTATTTTTCATAATATACTCTCCCTACAAAAAAATAATAGTTGCCGAAAAGCAACTACCCACACACAAATTTGCCGCAATACACAAAAGCATAAAAAACGGCACAAAAATATGTAAGATAGCTCTCCGCCAATGGCGACAGCAGCACGGATATTATTCCCTGTTGCCAGACCGACTTTTTACCGTAAGCCGTCTTCGGCACCTGTTCCTTTCACCGTAACGGCTCCGGCAAGCCTTTACGCTACGGGTACTGATAACACAATGCACCTCTATCGGTTGTTATAAATATAACATACCTAATTTATAAAGTCAATTATAAAATACAACAAATAACGCCTGAATATTACTTCTTTTATTATATAAAAAGCAAAAGACGAGCTTTTGAGTTATTTAAAGGCTCGTCTTTAATACAAAATCAATTTTCTATTGTTCTGAAAGCATTTCTTATTTCCGCGGTGTCACCTGTTGTAAGGTAAAACTCATACTCAGACGGTACGAAGCTTTGGAATTTTCTGTTTTCTACTACAGCGATATACGAGGTAGGTCCGTCGTTTGACGGATCGGGGTTTGTAGTTTCCCCTCTCAAATAAACACCTGTTAAAAACGTAGTCTGGTCAGGCACATAAAGACCTATACCGAAACTATCGTCAAATTCACCCTTAAAGGCTGCCCAATGCTCAAGTGAAACGAAATTAGGATAACCTGCATCAGGCCAGAAAATAAGCTCAGACTCTTCGGTTAAAGCACCATCCGTCCACGGTTTATCACCTTTATAATATACAAATTCATTAAGTGGCTCAATACAGTAAAATGCAGGTAATTCCTGAGTAGCTTCAGCTTCGGGATAACCTGAAAAATCAACGAATCTGCAGGTCACCTTAACAAGCTTACCCTCAATTTTATAAGTAGCTTCCATATACGAGGGTGTTGCAAATTCTTTTTCTTTTGCCCAGTCAAGCGGTCTGCATTTTACATACAAAAGATTATCTTCTACTCTCAAATCGATGATTTTACTTGCATCGTTAAACTGATTACCACCTTGAACAGGGTTATAACGCCAATCATTATCCATATAAACGCCGTGGTCATAATCAAGAGTACCGTAATATGACTGCTGAACAAGTCTGCCTGTATCGTTTCTGTTTATAAGGTTAACGCTATCGTTGACAGATTCAGAATTATATCTTTCACTTGCATTTGAATCAACTTTGATTTCTTCGTCAACCAATACCGCCTGAACATTTGAATTCAAATCCTCAAGATAGCTTAAAGCACCACCCCAAAGAAGATCGATTCCTAATTTATATTCATCGGACTGAATATAAATTTCTTGCTCCGGGATAGCTCTATTAAAAACGTTGAAGCCGAGCAAAGCAAAATTTCCCTCACCGTTTAAGGTTTCAAGAGAAATAGTTTCAACACTGCTTCCCTTTACACCGTCAAGACAGTTATCAATAAAGGAATAAAAAATTTTTCCATTTTCATCGGTAGGCTCAAGGAAAAACTCTTCTGTTTTTTCTTTAAGACCTATTTTATAGCAAATCTCGCCCTTCATATATGAATCGGAACGGTAAGAAATACCGTAGTAATTAAACCAACCTGCTTTCTCGGATTTACGGTTTACGTTATCGCATTTATCAAGGTGAATAGTTGTTTTTTCAACAATACAACAATCAGACAAAATACTGTTATCGGAAGGAATTTCAAAATCGGTATCAAACTTTGAAGAAAGAAAGCTTATTGCAAACGGTGACACTACCGCACCGCTGACAAACACCGATAACAAAAGAATAAGACCAATTATTTTTAAAATTCTCTTAATCATTATTACCCCTCTTTACTTTCTAAAGTCTGTAACCAATTAAGTTCTTCTGCGGGTATAACGATATAATTATCAGCACCCTCACCCACACGAAGATAAACGTTTCTTATACCTGCCTGAATTATGTTTCTTGCGCACACGGGACAAGGTCTTGCTTTGTAAACTGAATTATCCTTAGGGTCGATGCCTGTGAGATACAAATCAGCACCCATTGTTTGTTGCCTTGAACAATTTAAAAGTGCGTTCATTTCAGCGTGTACGGCTCTGCATATACCGTAACCCTCGCCTTGGTGCATATCAAGTTCCATTCTCGGACAAACACCGATTTCACAACAATTTTCAAAGCCCCTCGGAGAGCCGTTATAGCCCGTCGAAACAACTGCATCGTCTTTAACGATAACTGCTCCGTATTTTCTTTTAAGGCAAGTGCTTCTATACGCAAAAGCCTCTGCACAGTTTAAGTATGTATCGATTTTAGATACAAGTTTATTATTTTCAGGATATACCATAAGAACACCTTTACCTATTATTCACTAACGTATTCAACTGATTTTGCCCATTTGATAATATGTTCTTTATAAGCCATAGCATCAGCATTTGCAGTTATAAAATTAGCAATTAAGAAACCGTCGTTATGTTTATAAGCAGTAACAACGTAAGCATCAAGTTTTTTACCGGTATCATACATATACTCAAAGTAATAAAGACCGTCTTCCTCTTTTATACTTTCGGGGTCTTTACCATTCATTTCTGCTAATGATTTCAAAAATTCGGGTACTGTTAACTCTCTGTCCTCGGGATAATCTTCGAAGGTTTCGTTAAAGAAATAAATCTCAACACCTTGTGCCGTAAAGCCTGCATCAATAGCTGAGTCTTCTTTGATTTCAAATCTGTCGGTAAGTGTGATTTTAACACCGTTTTCAGTAAAAACTTTTTCTCTGCCCTTTATAGTAATAACGGGAGCTTCCGTAGTAGTTACGCTATTCTCAAGCTTTTTATCTTCAATTTTTTCTTTAATGCCCACAGAAGTTCCGTAAACACCTGCACCGATTATAGCTACAAGTAAAACAGCGGCAACCATCTTTTTAGGATTTATTTTTTTAAGACTTTTCATATCAGGCATCGAAAGCTTTTTTACAGTTTTATTTTTATGAGGTTTAATCTTCATTTTTTTACTCCGATTCAAATTTTTGTATTAAATTAAAATTCAATTTCTGCTATATGGGGTCTGTGATCTGAACAAACAATATCCGGAATATCAGCCGATATAATTTTCACGTCGGGTGTTGTGAAAATATAATCTATTTTTTTATAAGGCTTATCTGACGGAAAGCTTAACAACGTTTCACCGATAACAGATGCAGTATCAACTAAACGCTCCTGAATAGGCTTTAAAACGGGGTTTTGAGGCTCAACGTTTAAGTCACCCATAAAAGCGCATTTTTCTTTTTCAAGGCAATTAAGAACAGTTTCAACTGCATTAACGTGCTCATCGTAATTAAGACCGAAATGAGTAATTAAAACAGTAAGACCATTTTCAAGAGTTATTTTTAAAACTGCTCTTGTTTCGTAAAGCTGGTCACCTGTTTTTTCTATGGGGTCGGGAATGCCGAAGGTTTCAATGCTTTTTAAAGGGTATTTTGATAAAACACCGTTACCGAAAGGACCGTCGTCATCTTCAATATCGCAAGCCTTTGAAAAATAGAAATATTCATACCCTGCAAGCCTTGCAAGCTCTTCAACCTGATTAACGAAATCTGACTCAGGATCTGCCCCTCTCATTTCATTTAAGCCAACAATATCGGCACCAAACCTTTTGATACCCTCAGCAATAAAAGGGAAATCTATTTTTTTAGTTATAAAGTTTGTGCAAGACTGTGTATTAAAAGACATTAATTTCATAATATCACCCCATAACCGCAAACGAACAATATTTTTTATATTATATCACAATATAAAAACAATGTAAACGAGGAAAAGAAAAAAGGCGGTAAAAACCGCCTTTTGGATTGATTATTTATTCCACAAACTCAACAGAAGCTGCCCATTCGGAAAAGTAATCCAAATAGCCATATGAATCAATATCGTTTATAGCAAAGGTAACAAGCCAGAAAGCATCTTCGCTCTCATAAACATAATTCAGATAATATATATCAATTGTGTCTTCATAAGCATACTCGAAGTAGTAAATCTCACCTTCTTGATATAATTCTGAAATTCCAGACAAACCACCGTTTTCAATAACAAGATTACCGTAGTCCTCTAAAGTAAGCTCACCATAATCTTCAAGAAGAGTACGTTCTTCCTTTTCAACAAAAACTGCAACAAGGTCTGTTTCTAAAGTGAAATCTGAATCAGGAGATTCTGTCATTTGGAATTTATCTGTTAAGGTTATTCTCATTTCTTCTAAAGCAAAAGTTTTGGGGTCACCTTTACTTTCAAAATAGTCACCGAAAAAGCCGATAAGAAAACCGATAATCAAGGAAACAATTAATATAATTAAACCAATTTTTTTGCTTTTCTTACGATTCTTTAAAGCAGCCTCATCGGTAACACCATCAAATAAAAACGCGTTGCCGTTTAAGGGATTATAGTGATTCTTACCAGTTAAATAAACGTTTTCAACGCCTGCGGGAATTGTATAAAAATCGTTACTGAAGCCTTTGCTGAGTCTGTCACTGACAACAAAAACTTTTGCTTCCGTTTCACCAATAACAAAGGTTTTTTCTTCGTTATTCTTTAAAGTACCTAATTTTCTGCAAGGAACGTCTTTGATAACGGTATCCTGACAAGTGTAATCTTCTATGTACACGTGTGCTTTTTGCAAGCTTGCTACAAAGCTTTTCTGCCTTTTAATTGTTAAATTTCTCATATAAACACCCCTAAAAAATATAATCAATTTATATAAAATAAATTTGATTTCATAAGTTGTTCAGTCGCAGAAGTTTCAAGACCATTTTTCGCCATATATCAACATATATAATTCTATCACAGAAATATGTATTTGTAAATGGTTATTGGATTTTATAACAATTTAACGAAGCTTTACCATAACCTCTTTGGGATTGGTGATAATCGGTTCTTTGTTTTTCTCCATTTGACAAATTACTTTTCCGTGCGGTGTCAAAAGCTCAACCTTTGCATACTCTAATCCCAACAATGACGGAGAAAGAGCTATCTCACCCATTCCGGGTGAAATAATTTCAAGACCTATCAATGCCTTTGGAAGAGAGTAAAGCGGAGTGCCGCCCCAGGCATGACTATGATCAAATGAATATGTAGGCTCAGGGGCAATGAAGCCTTCTACCAAGCCCTTTGAACACTCCTGCACAGGCTTTTTCCAAAGCTTACAGATTTGCATAGTATATTCTTCTCTTAATCCGAGCTTGCAAACAGCTTCCAGTAAATAATGCAGAAAATAGGGTTGACAGTCACCCTCAATTTCATCTGAAAGTATTTTTTTAACAAGAGTTCGGCTTGTAGCTTCATCACAAACACCAAAATACGCCGCAAGGATATTTGCGTGCTTCATATAATATCTTTTATCTGTATTTTGCGGCATCCATCCACCAATAAGGCTTTCCTCCGTAGGTGTATTAAGCCCCATGAAATAGATACCCTTTTGAGCATCGAAAAGATTCGAGTTAATAGCTTTGCGAAGATTTTCTCTTTCGTTTGCGCAATCAACAGAAAGCTCGTTCTGTGATAGCTCTCTGAAAATTTTCTCGGCAGTATCCAACGCACCGAAATAAAATATATTCAAGCAAGTCTGCCCTAACGCTTTAGGTGGATGATGCATTGAAATTTCATCAATATATATCCAATCAACAAACATATAGTCCGGTGGTGTTTCAATTAACCCGTTTGCACCGATATACGTTTTAAAGCGTTTCAAAAGAAGCTGTAATGCCTTCTCGCATTTCTTCAGCAAATCTATATTACCTGTAGCCATATACACATCATAAAGCATTTTCACCCATATCAAGCTATATGTAGTGTGGAACATTCTTCCGTTTTCACGTTCAAGCATAACTGCCGTACGAATCAAGTCGAACTCAGCAAGTCGCATATCCCCGAAAGAAAACAAGGTCATAAGTGTTTCTACGTAATAATCACCCGTACACGCTAACGGTTCGCAATGCTTCGGACTATCAAGATGATGTGTCTGACGACATATTTTTAACGTATGCTTACAAGTTTCTAATACAAGATTTAATTCTTCATCGCTTGTAACTGTGGTTGCTTCATTTGAAACGGGATAATGCGTTGACACAAAAGAAACAGTAAGCTCCGCATTAAAGGCAGATTCATTTTTTATCTCTACCGAAATATTACCTGCACTGTTCATATAGAAGCTTCTATATTCACCATCGTCAACAAAAATCAAATTTTCTTTAATTGACGGTGATTCTTCAAGCTCACGGCACGTCAGGCAAACGGATAACTCCCCTTGCGTTTTTGCCTTTACGTGTATAAAGCCTGCCCAAATTTTATCAAAAGTTATAAGAACATTCTTTTCTTCGTAAGGCGATACTGAAATTTTACTGTTTTCACAGAAAACATCACTTTCTTCTCTTACCGGAATGGGTGCAGTTGATGTATTCCAGATATTTTCGATACATTCGGCTTTTGTGTATTCATCAGGTGAAATTCTGCCGTCATAGCAATCAAAAGACTTATATGCTCTGTTTTGTCTTACCATCCAGCTGTCATCGGTAAAAATATGCTTTTGAGTTCCGTCAGCAAAAGTAAGTATGGCAGAAAGCATAAAACCGCCACGACCTTTGGAATATTCACATATCTGAACGGGCATCATTTTTACTCGTGCAAAAAAATTCAGTACTTCGGAATCCGGCTTTATTGTGGTTTCAAATGCATAAAAATTCTCTCGTCCGGTTTCATTGCCGATGAAATCACCACCAACACAGGCAGGACCTGTTGCAACAACAGAATCGTTGCAATACAACTGAAAAGCTGTATCTCCGCTGAATCTGAGCTCTGCACTTACAACTTTCTCGGAAAACACATATTCCTTTTTAAATTCCGCAACAGTATAGTTTCCTTTGGTTTTATCTTCAAAACCGCTGTAAACAGTATTCTGGGCATTCGTATATTTATCTTTCGGAAGCCAAATCCATTGTTCAATATGCTTCATTTCAAATCTTCCTCTACTGTTTTAATTTATCATCAAATTATTTTCGCCTTCGGCAAGAGTAATTTCTTGACCATTATATCGCAAAACTGCTTCTGTAGCAGATGGTATAACAATCTTAAAGCTAACAGCACCCTCTATTTTTTCGTATTCTACTGATACTTTTCCGTTTGGTATAGTCATACTACCGGACATTTTATTAAATTCAGACACCACTTGTGGTTCAATTAAAAGTGAGTGATACCCGGCAGTATTGGGTTTTTGCCTTATACCTAAAAGATACTCGAAAAAGTATGCCACAGGAGCACCGAACATGGGGTGATTATGAGAACGGCTTCTGTTACTGTCCCAATACTCGTGGAACGTTGTAGCACCGTTTTTTCGCCAATGCTCAAAGCCTTGAGCACCGTCATTTGTAAGAAGCTTTACTGCAAGGTCACCGTTACCGTTTTCAAAAAGAAGACGGATAAGAATATCAGTTGCGAAAATGCCTGTATCAAAGCAACCCGTTTTTTCGTAATATCTTACAATATTTTTATAGGTTTTTTCATTACCTAAACCTATATCGTAGCCAAAAACGTTACCGCCTTGAACATTCATAACAAAGTTGTCGTCAAACGCATTGAAATAAGCGGCTCTTATTGCATTTTTACGAAGATTTATTTTCTCTTTGTATTCTTCTATATCTTCGGGTTTACCAATAATACCAGCGATTTCACACATTTTCTCCAGTGATTTCACCATAAAGTAAGTGTTAACGTATGCCGCAGGGATAACCATTTGCTGATTGTGGGCGGTAATATCTTTATCGGGATAAATTACGTTAGGGCCGCACCAATCACCAAGGCACCACTCACCTTTTTTATCACTTGTAACAAGACCGAATTCAGAATGCTCTTCAAGATAATCGATATATCTTCTCATTGCATTATAATATTTTGAAAGCACTTGCTTTTCGCCGAAATGCTTATATAACTGATAAGGCACTTCTACGATAGCGCTACCCCATCCGCCCGGACCGCCACCGCTACGGATATACGGTGCAGTATACTGAATATGTCCGCTTAAAGTGTCCTGACCGTCTGCGATATCCTGAAGCCATTTTTCATAGAAAGCTTTTGCATCCATCGTTGTAAAAACGGCATTACAGGTAAGCTGACCGTCACCGGTATAGCCTCGTCTTTCAAGGTGAGGGCAATCTGACGGATGGCCGGTATGCATATTGCACAGCATTGTATGCATGAAGGTTTTATAAGTCCAGTTTAATGTTTCATTACTGCACTCGAACTCCGAATTCACTTTAACATCGGAATAAATAACCTTAACGCACAAAGCCTCACCACTACCGATTATTTCAAAGCAACGAAAACCAAACCAAGTAAACTGCGGTTCTACAATTCTTTCTTTACCGTCTGAAATAATTGTAAATCTCTGTCCGTGGTTATGAGACATATCAATTTTACCGTCGGGTAAAATTTCTTCTGAAAAAACAACCTCAACCTTTTCACCTATAGGTGCATTGACTTTTATAACAGGATAACCTGTTGTATTTTCACCGCAATCGTAAACAAAGCCGTTTTCACCTTTGCCAATCTTCTTTAAGGGTAGCTCTTCAATCAATGTGTCAACAGGGCAATTTGTTTGACAATATTCACTGATAACAGGCTTAACTGACTCTGCATTTTGCCATAAAGTATCGTCAAAATCATTACCGAAGCAATCTTCGTATAATGAAAAATCCTGTTGCTCGTTTTTAACAAAGCAATAATCGTTTATATAGCTTTTATTGATTTTGCAACTTTCGTCAGAAACGAAATCAAAAGTACCGCTTTCTGTTTCGGCAGAAATACGATAAATTGCTTTAGGTAAGCCGAAAGCTCTATTGTGATGGCAATACCAACCACCACCGAAATGAAGCGCAATTACATTTTCTCCATTTTTAACAAAAGGCGTAATATCGAAATCAGGAACGTAAATTCTGTGACCCGTCAAAACCTCATCAACAGGGTCAACCGTTGCCTCAAAATCAGATGAAAGAGGTAAAAATGTATCCGGGTTAATACAAACACCATTGATATAGCATTTGAAAAAACCCAAGCCCAAAGCAAAAAGTTTTACTTTCACGGCTTCAGTAACATTAAAGCGACCTCGCAAAACGAAAAATTCATTAGATTTACAATCACTTTTTCCAACCCAACGGGCATTTTTGAAATAGATTTCCTGATTCATAACAGCACCACGCAAAAATTAAATTCAGACAAGCTTTGAGATAGAAAAATTATATCACAGACGGAATTTGTTTTCAATAAAAAATGATTGATGCAAATACAGAACAACAACAGGTTTGTTTTCGGTCAGAATCCGCAAAAATAAGGACAAAATAAATAAATTAAAAAAGAATAAAAAACACTTGACAACATATAATTATAGTGTTATAATACTCAAGCACTCGAGAGAGGCAAGTAAATATCGCGGAGTAGAGCAGCCTGGTAGCTCGTCGGGCTCATAACCCGGAGGCCGTGTGGTTCAAATCCCACCTCCGCAACCAGAAAAGAAAGACATCCAACAGGGTGTCTTTTCTTTTTTGTTGTGAAATGAATTGAACCACACGACCGACGGGTTCCCGGGGCAAGCCACTCGACCGCCGCCGGTGGCGGATGCAGGGAGAGTTGCTTGGCGCAGCGGTCAAAATTCTGTGAAGCGAATAGCGAACAAAGAATTTTGGGCACCGCAAGAGGGCAACGTGTGGTTCAAATCCCACCACCGCAACCAACAACAAAGGATACCCAATCGGGTGTCCTTTGTTTTTTGTTTATGATTTAACAAATAAAAAAGCAGGTTGATTTTGACTTCAACCTGCTTTTATGTATGTTTGATTATTTTTTAATTATCTGAAGAAATACAAGTTATATTTCTTTCTTATCTTTGGATGCAGAACTACACCTACTGCACTTAAAAAGTCATTTAATCCGAAGAAGAATGATTTTATAAAGTGCAAAATACCGTGACCCGAAAGAGCTATGAAAGCGTTTTTCGCAATTTTTGCGAAAAGATGTTTATCGGTATCGTCCTTAAACTCGCTTTTAAAAAGCAAGGCTCTCATTTGGAAATAGTTTTTTATTACCTTGAGTTCTTTATCGCTTACCTCGGAAACGTTAAACGAAAACTTTTCACCAAAAAATGTGTTTGCGTGTTCCTCTAAGGTTTTTAAAGGTGTATATTTCCCCTCTTCAACTAATTGGTCGAAAATTTCCGTACCCGGAATTGGTGTGAAATGCTGAAAGCCTAAAACAGTTGATTTCAAGCCTTTTGCAAGCTCAACTGTTTCGCGAAGGTCATCGGCAGTTTCACCGGGTAAACCAACCATAAACGATGCAATTACGGTTATACCATTATTGTGGCACAATTCAAAGGTTTCTTTGATTTTTTCAGCAGGGAAATATTTCTTTATTTCCTTCTGAACCTTAGGCGAGCCTGTTTCAACACCGATTAAAAACCATCGGCAGCCTGCTTTATGCATCAAGGCAAAGGTTTCGGTATTTTTAATAATGCCGACTCTTAAGCCGCCGCCCCAATAAAACTTCAAGCCACGTCTGAGCACTTCGTTTGAGAAATCAATTGCCTCCTGCTCAGTTTTAAATAATAAATCGTCTGAAAAGTTAACACCGTCCATACCGTATTTATTGATAAGATACTCAATCTCATCAAATAAATATTCTTCATTACGGGTTCTGAAGGTTGAACAATGGTATTTGGGGTTATAACAGAAAGTGCATCTGCCTATACACCCTTTTGAGCGGTACATATAAAGCATTTTCTGACTTTGATAATACTGTTGAAAATATTTAGGCGGGTCTATCAATTCCCAATCCAAAGGCGGTAATTTCTTTAGATCAATAAATGGTCTCTTCTCTGTTTCAACGAAGACACCGTCTTTTATGTACCCCAAGCCTTTAATATCATCAAAGGGCTTACCGTCCCTGAGAGCATCTGCCATCTCTAACCAGGTTTCTTCACCCTCATTAAAGCTGATATAATCTACAACACCGCTTCTTAAAGCTTCTTCAGGTATTTCAGAAGCCATAGGTCCACCCCAGACAACAGGAACACCCAATTTTTTAGCCGCCGCTGATATTTCAATAGAATCCTGCAAATACTGATTAGCAACTATTGATATACCGATTATATCGGGGTTATTTTCAGTTAAAATTTCTTCTGCAGTTTTATCTGTAAAAAAACGCTCACAAATAACTGCATTATGCCCATTTGCATTAAGGTATGACGCAATAGACATTAAACCCAACGGACAAGTTACTCTTTTGTAGAATAACTTGAGCATGGGTTGAAAAAATAAAATTCTCATAAAAGCCGCACCCTTTTAAATTTCCCTCCAAAGCTTCTGCAAATTAATTGCCGCACATTTACAGAAGCTGATGTTACAAACGTTCCTCTCCGTTTATAACAATTTAAATATATAAAATAAACTATAAGTAAGTCAATAAATCTTAGGTACGGTGTAACAAAACAAACAGAAATGACACATTTTGTTTTCTTGAACAAAAATTTTTAATATGATAAAATATAATTGCGGATTTATAAGCTATGCTTATTGTGCAACACAGAGGGGAGTGTTTGACATGGCACAAGTATCAAATAACGAAAGTAATCGTTTCACTAAAGATTGCATATACGAAGCATTATGGGAGCTTTTGAAACAACACCCATATGACAGTATAACAATAACTCAGATTGCCAAAAAAGCCGGCGTTTCAAGAAACGCTATTTACAGAAACTTTGAATCTAAAGATGCAATTATAAAAAAAAGATTATATGAAACATACGAAGACTTTATAAAAAAAACAACCGACACACCAATATCTTCTCACGAAGAATATATCAATATTGTTTTCGAGCATTTGTGTAATGAAAAGGAAATTGCGCTTACCTTGGCAAACGCAAATTTATTTGAATTTATTTTAGAGTCATTTTTGTATATTAAAGGTAACTACAATACAAATACAGAAAACACTTTTTATGAAAATTATAGAATCGGTGGTACTCTTTGCGTGTATCTTACCTGGATTTTAACAGGCTGTAAGGAAACACCGAAGCAATTGGCGGATATTGTAAACCATATTTGTACAAGCCCTGCGGTTACACCCGATTTAAACAACAAATAAAAAGCAAAACACTTAACGTTCTATAATGAGCGTTAAGTGTTTTTTGCTATTTATATTTCGATTTAGAAATAACTGATTTAGCATATTCGGACGGTGTCATCCCCGAAACTCTTTTGAAGACGGTTGTGAAATACTGAGAATTATTAAAATCCAATTTTTCGGAAATCTCGGTAAAATTATATTTCTCTTCTCTAATCATCTCTTTTGCACGGTCAATTTTTAAACGCGTGAAATAATCCATAACACCGCACCCCACCTGCTCACGAAAGATTTTCTTTAAAACAGATGGTGATAGATTAAACCTTTTAACAACGTCTTGAAAAGTCACCTTGTTTTCAACATTTTCCGTGAGGTAATCGGTAATTTCAGCAAGAATGGTGCTATTCTTCTTTATTGCGGGTGCTTTTTTATTTTCGTTTGACCTGATAAGGCTTATAAGAAGCATTTCAAGATTAAGCTTTATTAACTGCTCACAACAGAAACTACCATTATCAGCTTTTTCCATTACGCTGATATAAGGGTCACCAAGCCTTGTAGAAAAAGCAGACCTTGATTCTTTTACCACATTTCCTATAAATTTTCTTTCATCTTCATCGGCAGTTATAACCTGACCCGCAACTGAAAAAAGCTGTGGTGAATTGCAATCGAAGGATATAATAACCGAATTGGCGGCTCTTTTACCGTCGCAACGGATATTGTGAAATTCATTTGGCTTGTGAATATAAATCTGCCCTGCTTCAAGCTCAACCTCCTGAGCCCCCGCGGTAATAAAAAGATTCTTTTTATCTGCATAAACAAGCTCCCAGAAATCGTGCATTTCACCCGAATAAGCAAAATCCTTTGCATATTCAAAGTAATGAACGGTATATATTCCGTCAACGTTTAACGGGCAATTAAGATGTGTTTTAAAATACTCCATACAACCACTCCTGACTTTTATTGTATACACATACAACTAAAAATGCAACCAAAATTATAAAAGTAATGACATATTTTGTAAGATTTTAGTAAAATCTTGTGATAAAATAAAACCGAAATCAAACATTTCTTGAAATTTCAAGGAGGGTAAATATATTATGGATACCATAAAATTCGGTACAGGTGGTTGGCGTGCAATCATCGGTGAAGATTTTGTTTGCGAAAACATAAGACGTGTTGCAAAAGGCATTTATAAGCTTATGGAAGAAGAAAATAAAACTGACAAGCCCGTTATTATTGGCTATGACAGACGTTTCCTTTCAGAAGCTGCCGCAAAATGGGTTGCAGGGGTACTTGCTGAAAACGGCATCACTGTTTTATTTATGGCTCGTTCTGCCCCTACTCCCCTTGTTATGCACACAGTTAAAGACAGAGACTTATATTTCGGTATTGAAATAACTGCAAGTCATAACCCCGCATCTTACAACGGTATAAAGTTATTCGTTGAAGAGGGTCGCGACGCTCCCGTTGAAACAACTGCAAAGCTTGAAAAAATTATTGCCGATATTTCTAACGTTGAACACGAAGATTTTGAATCTGCAGTAAAAGCAGGTAAAATTCAGTTTTTGGATAATCCCTTTAATAAATTCCTTGACGACATTATCGATTTACTTGATATGCAAGCCCTTAGAAAACGCGGTTTAAGAGTTCTTTTTGACTCAATGCACGGTTCGGGTACATATCCTCTCCTCGTTATTTTTCACACCGCAAGATGCACTATCGACACTATCAATATTAACAAAGATGCTTATTTCGGTGGTGTTATGCCTGCACCGTCAGAAAAAAGCCTTATGAGCCTTAAAACATCAGTTTTAAACGGCAAATACGATTTAGGTATTGCTATGGACGGTGACGGTGACAGACTCGGTGTTATAGACTCAAACGGTAAATATATTAACGCAAACGATACTCTCTGCTTACTTTACTACTATCTCGTGAAGTATAAAGGTTGGAAAGGTCCTGTAGTAAGAAACCTTGCTACAACCCATATGCTTGACAAAATTGCTGAAAGCTTCGGTGAAAAATGCTATGAAGTTCCCGTTGGTTTCAAATACATTTCGTCAAAGCTTGATGAGGTTGATGCAGTTCTCGGTGGTGAATCTTCAGGCGGTCTTACAGTTAGAGGTCACATTCACGGTAAAGACTCTATTTACGCTGCTTCTCTTTTTGCTGAAATGGTAAGCGTTACAGGCAAATCACCCTCTGAAATGATTAAAGCACTTCATAAAGAATTCGGTGATTTTGTTATGGTTGAAGACGATATGAGCTTTGACCCTGCTATTAAAGAAAGCGTTGAAAAAACACTTCTTGTTGATAAGCGTTTACCTGAGTTTGCCGATGAAATTGTAAGAGTAAATTACGAAGACGGTTGCAAGGTTTACTTTAAAGACGGCTTTGTTATTTGCCGTTTCTCCGGTACAGAGCCTCTTTTAAGAATATTTGCCGAAAGCACAAGTGCTGTAAGAGCAAAAGATTATATTGCAACATTTAAGAATTTCTTATTCTCATAAGTGTTTACAGAAACAGTCGTGTATTACGGCTGTTTTGTTTTCATAAAATTCTTGATTTATTTTTCATGAATCTCATTAAAACAAAAGAAGTATGTGATTTTCAACAAATAAGCTAACAAAAATATGTTGATTTTTACGAAAAAAAGGTCTATAATGATTTGGTAGCGAAACAGTGTAAAAATATTATGATTCGAGGCGATAGTTTTGAATATCTGGCACGATATAAATCCCGATAGAATTTCCCGTTCATCGTATGCTGCTGTTATTGAAATCAGCAAGGGTAGTAAAATGAAATATGAGTTAGACAAGGAAACAGGTCTTCTTCGTCTTGACAGAGTTTTATATACCTCTACCCACTACCCTGCTAACTACGGCTTTATTCCCCGTACTTACGCTAAAGACAACGACCCTCTTGACGTGCTTGTTTTATGCTCACAGCAGATTCAGCCTATGTCAATTGTTGAATGTTATCCCATTGGTGTTATAACCATGCTTGATAACGGTGCGGCAGACGATAAGATTATTTCTATCCCCTTTAATGACCCTACTTATAACTCTTATAAAGATATCAGTCAGCTTCCCTCTCACGTTTTTGACGAGATGAAACACTTTTTCTCTGTTTATAAAACCCTTGAAAGCAAGGATACTGCTATTGACGAGGTTAAGGGTGTGCTTGATGCGGTTTCAATAATTGAAGAGGCAATTACCGCTTACAAGGAAAAATTTGAAAAATAATAAAAAAATACCGTTTTTTATAAAAAAATAACTTGCATTTAGGTTACATTCGTGGTAATATATGTGAATGTATGATACAAAAGAGGAGGTGTCACGTAGTGCCCAACATTAAATCTGCAAAGAAGAGAGTTGTTGTTAACGCAACAAAGGCTGCAAGAAACAAAGCTGCTAACTCTGCTCTTAAAACTGCTATCAAAAAAGCTAATGCAGCTATCGAAGCTAACGATGCAGCAAAAGCTGAAGCTGTTAAGGTTGCTGTTAAAAAAATCGACCAGGCTGCTGCTAAAGGTCTTCTTCACAAGAACAACGCAGCTCACAAGAAATCACAGCTCGTTAACAAACTTAATAAGGCTAACTAATTAACCTTAAAGAAAAACCCCCGTAACATTATACGTTACGGGGATTTCTTTTTAGTGAGGAATTAGGAGTGAGAAGTGAGGAGTGTCAGGACCTGCGGTCGACTTATGAAAGCAGGAAATGGCAAATGGCAAATGGCAAGTGGCAAATTTCGGAACTGCGTTGCAATTATAAATATACAATTAAAAATTTGCGAAGCCTTCCACACCTATATCTTGAGTAGAGAAAGATGCGGGGCTTCGCTACAATATAATATATTGATAACGGTCAAGGTCTGTGATGTTTACAATTACATCACAGACCTTTGCTTTGTTTGATTATATTATTTAAGATGAAGACGGTGGAATTGCGAGGTGAAGGCGTATGAGATACGCCGAACTGAGCAAAACGCCGTATTCGCTTAAAGAAGTATTATTTACACTGGTAGAAGCCTACTTTTTTCATTACCTTATCAAGATTTCTCTGTGAAATTCTTGTTGCAAGGTCTGCACCTTTTTTCATACATTCTTCAAGATATTTCTTATCAGCTATAAGCTCTTTGAAACGAGCCTGAATGGGTGCAAGCTCGGCAACAACTGCCTCACCTACTGCGGTTTTGAAATCACCGTAGCCCTTGCCCTCAAACTCCTTCTCTATTTCATCAAAGGACTTACCTGTACAGCAAGAGTAAATTGTCATAAGGTTATTTATGCCGTCTTTACCCTCTGCATATCTAACACACGCTTCGCTATCAGTAACCGCACTCTTGATTTTCTTCATAATCACGTTAGGCTCGTCAAGCATTGAGATATATGATTTGGGGTTATCGTCTGATTTGCTCATCTTCTTTGCGGGGTCCTGAAGAGAGGTAATTTTTGCACCTGCTTTACCGATAAAGGGATCGGGCATTTTAAGAACGTCACCGTAAATCATATTGAAGCGGTCAACGATATTTCTTGCAAGCTCAAGATGCTGTTTCTGGTCTGCACCTATAGGAACATAGTCTGCACCGTAAACAAGGATATCAGCTGCCATAAGAACAGGATAATCGAAAAGACCTACTGAAATATTACCGCCAAGCTTCTGGCTTTTTTCTTTGAACTGTGTCATTCTTGCTGCTTCACCGAACTGGGTATAGCAATTAAGAATCCACCCCAACTGTGCGTGAGTAGGCACATGACTCTGAACGAAAACTACGTTCTTTTCGGGATCTATACCTAATGCAATAAGAAGCGCATAAAGCTCAAGTGTATTCTTTTTAAGCTGTGCAGGATTCTCACGGAAAGTGGGAACTGTAATAGAATGAAGGTCTGCAACACCATAAAGGCAGTTATAATCTTCACACATATTCTTCCAGTTTTTAAGCGCACCTAAATAGTTACCTAAGGTAGGTGTGCCTGTAGGCTGAATACAGCTTAAAACTATCTTTTTCTTTTCTGTTGTATTTTCCATAATTGAGTAATCTCCTGAGAGTTAAATGTTAATTTTATATTAGAAAAGTCCTGTGATTTTGCCGTCATCATCAACATCGATTTTTTCAGCGGCAGGAACTTTAGGAAGCCCGGGCATTGTCATAATGTCGCCTGTAAGAACAACGATGAAGCCTGCACCGGCAGAAACCTTAAGATTTCTTACTGTTACCTTAAAGCCATCGGGAGCACCGAGCTTTAAAGGGTCATCAGAGAAGCTGTACTGTGTTTTAGCGATACATACGGGAAGATTACCGAAGCCGTCTGCCTTAAGAGAATCAAGCTGTTTCTTTGCATTTGTTGTAAACTCGATTCCGTCACCGCCATAAACCTTTGTTACAACTGCTTCGATTTTTTCTTCGATTGTTGACTCTGTTTCATAAGAGAATGTGAAGTTTGAATTATCTTCCTCTTCGCAAAGGCGAACAACCTCTTTTGCAAGCTCTACGCCACCTTTACCGCCATCTGCCCAAACAGTTGAAAGAACGGTATTAACACCAAGCTCTTTACATTTGTTGATAATAAAATCAATTTCGTTATCTGTATCTGTGGGGAAACGGTTAACTGCAACAACACAAGGAAGCTTATAAACATTTTTGATGTTTGAAACGTGACGAAGAAGGTTAGGAATACCTTTTTCAAGTGCCTCAAGGTTTTCTTCGCCTAACTGGTCTTTCTTAAGACCACCGTGCATTTTAAGCGCTCTTACTGTTGCAACTACTACAACTGCATTGGGTTTAATTCCTGCACCACGGCATTTCATATCAAGGAATTTTTCTGCGCCAAGGTCTGCGCCGAAGCCTGCTTCTGTAATAGCATAATCAGCAGTGCTCATTGCCATTTTTGTTGCAAGTACTGTATTACAACCGTGAGCAATATTGGCGAAAGGTCCGCCATGAACGAAAGCAGGTGTACCTTCAAGAGTCTGAACAAGGTTGGGTTTAACTGCATCAACAAGAAGAGCTGTCATTGCGCCCTGAGCTTTGATATCACCGCAAGTAACGGGTTTGCCTGAATAGTCATAAGCAACAACGATTCTTGCGAGTCTTTCTTTAAGGTCAGTTAAGGATGTTGCAAGGCAGAAAACAGCCATAATTTCACTTGCAACTGTGATATCGAAACCGTCTTCACGAGGAACGCCCTGCATTCTTCCGCCAAGACCATCAACGATGTTACGAAGCTGTCTGTCGTTCATATCAACGCAACGCTTCCATGTAATGCGTTTAACATCAA
>JAZUBO010000017.1:0-160543 GCA_045638585.1 Acutalibacteraceae bacterium
GACACCAAGTAACCTCTTTTTAAAAAGTAAATTCACAAGAAATAGTATCATATTAACTTTATTAAAAAGATAACTTTCTTACAATTGAATCTTACGATTCAACTACGCTCCTTTGTCGCGTAGAGAACCTTCCACCACCCGTAAAACTATATCGAAAGAATTACAAATAGGCACGCTTGAAAATGAATTCAATAAATAAAAAAATCCAAGGTGGTCCCCCTTCCTTCGAAGGAAGGTACACGCCTTGGATAATTTTTTGTTTTATTAAATTTGTCACTCCCCATAAAGCTTATATAATAGCGTCGCAGACCCGTAACTTCTTCACTATTAACTATTCACTCTTCACTACGAGCGCAGCGAGTCTGGTGACTGGTGACTGGTGACTTTACCTTTTATATTTTATTTATAGCTTTCAATTTTTCTTATCATTTTTCTGCCGATAAGCTCTGCTAATTTCATACCCGTTTCGGCTTCCTCTAAGGTATCGAGAGAATCAAAGAAATGGTCTGTTTCTAAAGTAAAATCGCCTTTGTAGTTAATATCTGCAAGGGCTTTTGTTATTTCCTCCCAATTCATTTCACTGAGTCCCGGAAGGGTGTGCATATCGTCTAAATAATCGTTGTCGTGAATATGAAGTGACTGCAGCCTGTCACCTAAAACTCTTATGCAGTCTTGTGCTTCTCTGCCTGCAAGGCTACTGTGACCAACGTCAAGACAAGCAACAAAAAATTCACTGTTCATTGAATCAACGTAATAAGCGTGTTCATAAGGGTTACTGCAGGTAGAGCCTGTTGTAACCTTTTTTCGTTTGTCACCGCACCACATATTTTCGCAAGCAAGCTTAACACCGTATTTTTCGGCATATGGTAAAAGCTCTTTAAAATATTCCATATTTCTATAAAAAACATACTCTTCGTTACCAATATAACCACCAAAGCTTACGGGGTGAACAACGAGAGTTTTAATATCCATAAGTGAGGCAATTTCAATAACCTTTTTGTTAGTTTCTCTTAAAAGCCTGTGAGCTTCCTCGGGGTCTTCTGCAGGAACGTAAGTTATAGCGTGTGCCTGATTAAAATAAATATTATTTTTCTTTGCTTCTTCTAAAAGGTCTTTGGCATATTGTTTTCTTTCATCATCCGAAACGATATTTTTATTGTTAAAAGCATCTCTCATTTCGTAGTCAATAGCGTCAAAGCCTGCCTCGGCTATCATTTTAATGGCGTTAAAGCTACCAAATTTTAAAATGCAGTTTATAGTCTGAGATAAAATCATACCTTTTTCTCCCGTTTGTTTTTAATCAATTTCATTTTACCATTTTAAATTGGTTTGTCAAACAAATAAACCTCTATTTGTCGAAATTTGTTGAATAAAAATCTTTTTATGATATAATGATTTATATTATCTGAAAGGTGAATGATTTTTGTGATAGATGCAATTTCGGCTGAAATTATTACAAAGAAATATTACAAAGCAGTTTACTCATTTTGTTTTTCAAACTTGTTTTGTGATGAAGACGGGGCTTCCGAGGTTACTCAGGAGGTCTTTAAGTTTTTCTATGAGAAAAGAGAAAAGCTTGAAGATATAAATATTCAGGCTTGGCTTTACGGGGTTGCTAATAATAAAATTAAGGAATACGTAAGAGCAAATAAAAAGCTTCAGAAGCATTTTGAAGAATTGACGGAAAATTCTGCTTCAATAAGTGATGCCGAAATTTTTGTTCACCTTGAAAACGACGTTAATATTGACGATGAAGAAATTCTTAAGCAAAAAGAATTTGTTTTAAAAGCCCTTTCAAAAAGAGACAGAGAGCTTTACGAGAAGATTTACGTTGAAAAGAAATCCCATAAGGAAATTGCAGAAGAGCTTAACATACCCTTAAAAACTGTAGGGTCAAGAGCTTTCAGGTTAAGAAAGAGGATAACAAAGCGCGTAAATTTCACATTCACATCAATCGGTCAGCTTATTATAAAAATTATGTTCTAATCCTTTTCAAAAAATTTTTTAAAAATTTTCAAAAAAAAGTGAAAACTTTTCAATATTTTGTCATATATATATTGAAAGGAGAAAAAAGCCTTTGTCAAGCAAAGGGAAAATTTCTTTGAAAGGAGTGAGACAAGCCTATGAAAAATAAGTACAAGCAAAATGCTGATGCAATTAAATATCTTTCTGTTTTGCGAGACAGAGAAGCCGAAAAGCCTGTTGAGGAAATGGATTGCGAGTTGATTTCATCCTGCGTTAAGCTTTTGCTTAAGCTACAGGGCAAAACGGTTTCACTTTCTGAAAAAGAGATTGAAGAAAAGGTCAGAAAAATATCATTTGCCGAAAGCTCCGATAATATAAAAGAGTTTAAGGCAAATAAAAATGTACGAACAAAAACCACACAAAAGAGAATCTTGCTTATCGCTGCGGTTATTGCAATTCTCGTTGCAATTTTAAGCTTTGTTTCCGTTGCGTTTGAATGGGATATAATCGATTCAATGAAAGAGAAGTTTGGGTCTGTTCACAGTGTTCCTGTAGGTGAAGAATATGTTGAAAATGGAATAACATTTATAAACAATGGAAAGCGAAAGAAATACGCATCTTTATCAGATCTACAAGAAAAAGAAGATCTACATATTATATTGCCTGACAATTTACCAAATGGTACAAAACTAGAAGCAATTTTCATCACCAATGATAAAACAGGAAAAAGAATTGATTTTTCTTTTTCAGATAAAAACCTTTTATATTCAGTAATGTTGAATTGTAATTTGCCAAAAGAAGCCACAGAAATCTATGATAAACAAATATCTACAAATTCGATTGATTATTATTTTTTAGCTTTACCAAATGTAAATTCAAACATTGTTCAATTCTCTTATAATGGAAACTACTATAAAATAACCTGTAATGATATGCAGATTCTATTAGATATAATAGAAAATCTGGAGGAACAGGAATGAAAAAGGTAATATCCTTAATTTTATCCCTTTGCTTTATTTTAAGCCTTAGTGTTATCCCCGCTTCTGCTGAAGAAGCTGTTGAAAATAACGACGTTACAATTATTATTCACAACGAAGATATTTCTGAAGAAACTAAAGAAAAGCTTATTGCTTTTTACTCTGACCCCGAAAGCCAAAACAACACATCAACTACATACGGTTTAACCTGTACTCTTTTTGGTCACAAATTAGAGGCTTCGGTAGTGACTACTATAACTCACAAAGTAAACGCAACCGCGCCTCGATGCCAAGAAAAAAGATATGATTATGAATCTTGTACAAGATGCGATTACGAGAACTCAACTCTTATCGGTACTACTTACATCTACTGCTGTTCATAATTAAATGACGTTTCCCACACCGAACACTTTCCGAAGTGTTCGGTGTTATTTTTTCATATTCTCTGCAATATCAATAAGCAGGTCGATTTGCTCCGCAGTCAAGGTACTGCAAACCCTTTCAAGCTCCTTGAATTTTACAGGATATTCTTTTTCGGTTGCGAAAAATTCTTCGGGCGTTATTTCGAAAAAATCACATATCAGGAAAAATCCGTTCATCGAGGGCATAATTTTTCCGTTTTCAATATGGTTGATATAGTTTTCGCTTTGCCCTAACCTTAAGCTCATTTCTCTGGCGGAAATGCTGGTTTCTTTTCTCAAAGCCTTCATTCTGTTTTGAAATAAATTCTTATTCATCTATATTCCTCTCTTTTTATAATTTGACTTACACACTATAAATGTGTATTATTTAGTTAAATACATATCAGAGGTGTGTTTATGGGTAGAGCCTGTTGCTTTTTCGGTCACAGAGATGTTTTTGACCCTGTTGACGATTTCCTTTACAACAAAATATGCGAGTTAATCGAAAACGAAAACGTTACCGAATTTTTAGTCGGTGACCACGGTGACTTTGATAAAGCATCTGCTTCTGCCGTAAGAAAAGTAAGGCTTACTCACGGGAACATCAGGCTCACCTTAGTCCGCCCGTATTTTTCTGACGAATTAAATTCTAACAAGGATTTTTATAACACCTTGTATGATGACGTTGTAATTCCCGCTGAAGCTGCACAAGCCCACTTTAAAGCCGCCATAACAAAAAGAAACAAATGGATGATAGACCAAAGTGATTTTTGTATTTTTTACGTTTTAAGGGAAAACGGCGGAGCTTACACCGCTTTGAAATACGCCGAGAAAAAAGGGAAAAACGTTGTTTTGTTTTCAAAATAACCCTCTATAACATATATGACAAAATTTAAAAAAGTTTTCAAAAAAATTTTTTAAAAAACGAAAAAACTCTCCTGCTTCCAGCCAACAAGCTGAAAACAAGAGAGATTTATTTTTTATTTTTTATTTTTTATTTTTAATTTATCTTATTCTTAACCCTTTAGGGTAATGGTTTTTTGCTCTGCCGTTTACAACCTTTACACCACCGAGAGTAGCACCGCCTACAGTCACAACCGCCCAACCGTTAGGGCAATTTGCTTCAAGCTCTTCACCGTGAAGATACTTTTTAACCTCATCGCTTTCGGGTAAAAGGTCTATTTTTCTTTTAAATTTATTACCAAGCCCCATAAAAAACTGATGGTGAGGCTGAATATAATTCTTTTTAATTTCACCGATAGTTACACCGCAGGAAAACACGGTTGCATTGTTAACCTCAAAATCGGGCGTGAAATATACGGGCGTGCTTTTGTGCATCAAAACCTTTTCTTTATCGTAGCTCTCAAGGGTATCGTCAAGAAAATCGAAAACGGTTTTATCAATTTTACCGTTGTTTTTTCTTGTAGGCTTAAAAGCGCTTACGGGTGTATTTGTGTTATGAAGCACCGCCATAAACTGACCCTCGCCCTTACTTTTATGAGGGTAAAATCTTCGGGCATAATTTATATTTTCAGAAGTGCAGCCCTCAAAGAAAACACCGTCGCAGGTATTTTCCTCAACGTCTTTTTTAACCTTTACAATTTCAAAATCGGGGTGATTTTTTAAAAACCAATCAACCGTCATTTCGTTTTCCTCTAAAGAGAAGGTGCAGGTGGCGTAAATGATATAACCGCCGTTTTTAAGGCATTTTACTGCGTTTTCGAGAATTTCCTTCTGACGAGAAGCGCAGCTTATAACGTTTTCCTCGCTCCACTCGTCAATGGCAATGTCGTCCTTACGAAACATACCCTCACCCGAGCAAGGCGCATCAACCATAATTAAATCAAAGCTCTCAGGAAAGACCTTTGCTAAGGCTTTCGTATCCATACAAGTAGTAACAACGTTTTTAAGACCTAGCCTTTCAACGTTACCCGTAAGAATTTTACATCTTGAGGGAATTATCTCATTTGAAACGAGAACAGAATTTTCACCAAGCTTATTTTTTAGCTGACTGCTTTTTCCTCCGGGTGCAGAGCACATATCAAGCACGCACCAGTCAGGCTCTAAATCAATACATTCAGCAGGTGCCATAGCTCCCGGCTCTTGCACGTAAATCATACCTGCGTGATGAAAGGGATGGTTACCGATTTTTTCATCGGTAAAATAAAATCCGTTTGGTACATAGGGAATCTTTTCTATATTAAACGGATTAATTTTCAAAAAATCCGCAACAGAAATTTTATCTGTATTAACTCTGAAAGCTCTTACGGGTGTTTCGGTATAGGCATTTAAAAAATCACTGTAGCCTTCACCTAAAATACCTTTCATTCTTTCAGTAAACTTTAAAGGAAGCTCTTTCATTATTCTTCGACCTCAATATTCATTTCCGCATAAAGCATACATATACTAAGGGCTGTTATAGCGGCAGTTTCAGTTCTTAAAATTCGTTTACCCAAAGAAACGATTTTTCCGCCGATTTTCTCGGCTTCAAGAATTTCTTTTTCATCGAAACCGCCCTCGGGCCCGATAAGAATACCGACCTTCATTCCCTTTTTCATTTCAGAAAGTGCTTTTTTAGTTGAAGCCATACCGTCCTTGCTTTCGTAAGGCACGATAAATAAATCCATTTCCTTTGCCTTTTCCATAGCCTGTTTATATGACAAAACATCAAAAACCCGGGGTATTACGGTGCGTTTACTTTGCTTTGCGGCACTTTCGGAAATAGCCTGCCAACGAGTCTGCTTGCTTTTCTTTTTCTTTTCTTCAATTTTCACAACGCATCTGTTCATTTCAACGGGGATAATACCTTCCGCCCCAAGCTCAACCGCTTTTTGAATAACAAGCTCCATTTTGTCAGCCTTAGGAAGCCCCTGAAAAAGATAAAGCTTAACGGGTAAGCTTGTATCCTGATAATTTTCTTCTTGAATTTTCGCAACGGCACTATCCCCCGTCAGCTCATGGAGAACGCATAAATCACTTTTACCGTTCATGCTTACAAGAAACTCGTCACCGATTTTCATTCGTAAAACATTTTTTATATGATTAAAATCAGAGTCGGTTATGTAATAAAAATCGCCCTGACGGTTTTTTTCATCAACAAAAAAATTATGCATCGTAACACTTCCTTTAGCTTTCATTATACCAAATGAAAATGAGGTTTACAACAGAATAATATAATTATTCAAGTGGCAAATGGGAAATGGCAAGTGGAAAACTAACGAATTTTTTAAGTTGTATTTTATCATATTTTGTGATAAAATGAATTAAGAAAGGGGCGATAAAAATGTCACCGAAGCAATACGAAAAAAGAATAAATGCGATTAAAGTTGCTGATGCTCTCAATAAAATTGAGGGTGTACCTGTTTCTGACTACGCCCGTGAGTTATCAGATAAATGGGCAAAAGGTGAAATCACCGGATTGCAAATGAAGGCGGCTCTTATCGCAGCTCATAAAAAGGTATAACTATGAACGATTTATATTTAATTGATAACAGTAATGTTTTGAAAAATCTTCTCGGCATAACAAACGATAAAGAATTAGATATTGCTGAAGCAGAGCTTTCCAGAGCTAATATGATGTTGTTGTATGAAAACGGTTTTTCTGATTTTTCATCCAACGGCATTTGTTATATCCACAAGGAATTATTTGGCGATGTTTATGAATGGGCGGGACAGTACAGAAAAGAGAGAAAATTCTTGCAGGAAAAAGTGTCTGGTATTCCAATAATGAAGACATTGAAAAAGATTTAGAAACCGCTTGGAAAAACATCAACGCAATTGATTGGGCAAAGTTACCAAAAGATGAATTTGCTAAAAATGTAGCCCGACTATTTCCTGCTATCTGGCAAGTTCACCCATTCAGAGAGGGTAACACAAGAACAGTTGTAATGCTAATCACTTTTTTTGTTGAGCATTACGGTTTTTATTTCGATCAAGAGCTTATATCTGTTAACGCGGGATATGTTCGTAACTCTTTCGTCCTCGCAAGTCTTGGTGAACATTCTGAATACGAAGATTTAGAAACAATATTGTGTGATGCTATCTGTAACGAACCTGTTGAATATACCATAGAAGAACCACAAAATACAAAGAACGAAAAATACAGCAAATATGATAATGGTGATTACGAACCTACGAAACACGAATATATTGAATAGACAGCACAAAAATAAAAGGACTTCCGAAGAAGTCCTTTTATTTTTGGAGCTGATAACCGGATTCGAACCGGTGACCTCATCCTTACCAAGGATGCACTCTACCGCCTGAGCTATATCAGCAAACTTAACTTAATAAGCAAGTGATATTATACATATTATGCCTTTTGTTGTCAATAGTTTCAAAAATTAAAATAAAGCTCTAAATTTTGTTTATAAATTGTTTACAAAAGAGAAATAAACTGATATACTGTTTCTGTATAATATAACACTTTTTGAAAGGAATGTTATTATGAAAAAATCAAGAAAAATTCTTGCTTTGGTTCTTGCGGTTATTATGTCCGTAATGTGCTGTTCTGCTGCGGCTCAGGCTGCTACTGCAGATGAGTATATTCCCTCAATCATAATTCCCGGTATTTTCCAGAGCGAAACAAAGTATTACGACGGTGCAAAGGTGCAGACAAATGCCCCCTTCTTTATGGATGACACCCTTGATATCGTTGGCTTAGCTCTTTCCGATGCTCTTATTCCGATTGGTAATCTTCTTATCCATCAGGAAGATAAAGACGAGCAGGCTGCATATGCTCTTGCAAACGTTTTAGGTGAAGTTCTTATGGAAAAGAGCCGTTGCGACGAAAACGGTAAATTTGTTCACGATATCCGTGCTACAAAATACAACACAAGCTTCAAAAACCTTTCAGAATATGACCAGGAATACATTCTTGACCAGATTCCTTTACAGAAATATATCGATATCGCAGGTGAAGAAAACCTTTATTTCTTCTCATACGCTTCATTAGGCAATATGATTGACACTGCTACCGAGCTTTACGACTTCATTCAGGCTGTTAAAGCAGAGTCAGGCTCTGACAAGGTTAACATCGTTCCTATCAGCCAGGGCGGTTCTGTTGCAAACGCTCTTTTACAGATTTATGCTGATAACGGCAGAAGCGTTTCTGAAGATATCCACAGAATCCTTTACATTGTTCCCGCTCTTGACGGCTCAATTCTTATCGGAGAAATTTATCAGTATGGTCTTCTTGATGACAGCTACGAGCTTTACAACACAATGTTCCCCGCTCTTATGGGTGAAGACGATATCGTTAGCTACCTTATAAACATTGTTCTCAGAATTATGCCCAACGCAGACATCAACAACATTCTTGACGTTGCGGTTAAGGTTCTTATTGAAGACTATATGAGATATTCAACTCTTCTCTGGGGTCTTTGCCCTTCAGGTAACTACCCTGCTTGCAGAGAAATGTATCTTTTAGACGAAGGTCTTGAAAGCATTGTAGAGCAAACAGATTGGTATTACAATGCTCAGCTTAATTCTGATGCAAACATTCTTCAGGCAAAGGCTGACGGTGTTGAAATCTTCGACGTTGTTGACTACAACATCCCCCTTTACCAGTTAGTTGACTCTTACGACGATGTTAACGCAGACGGTATCATTCAGCTTGACTCAACATCAATGGGCGCTTACAGCTTAGGTGTTGATAAAAAATTACCTGCTGATTATGTTCCTACTCACAGCAACTGTGAAGACCCTGAAAACCACGACCACACAGACCCCAACGGTATCGTTGACGTTTGCACAGGTCTTCTTCCCGAAACAACATTCTATTTCTATAATCAGGACCACGAAAAAACAGGCTCTAACGACGTTATTATGAAGCTTGCAGCTGCTGTTCTTACAGATAACAGCTTCACAAGCGTTCATTCTTACCCCGACAAATTCCCTCAGTTTAACGTAGGCAGAAACTCAAAAGGTCTTATGCGTGATGTTGAGGAAATGAAGGCATACGATACAAGCAAGCTTTCACCCGAATTGAAGGCAGAGCTTGAAGAGGCAATTGCTCTTGCTGAAGAAGCACTTGACCAGACAGCAGTTGACCTTAACAGCTTTGAAGCAGCAAAGGCTAACTTCTACAGCGTTTGTGATAAGGTTGAAAACTACCAGAACGGTAACGTTGATGACGCTCCCGAAGAAAACGGCGCATATATGGATTTCAGTGACGCATTAAAGCAAATCGTTGAAATCTTAAGCAAAGTTCTTTATATGTTCTTTGGCGGTGCCGGCTTCGGTGATATGTAATCAAAAGCAATAACAAAAGCTTCCTATCCCACAAGATAGGAAGCTTTTTATTTGTATTTTATTCGTGCGGTAAATAGCAGAATACACTTTCTGCTTCACCGTTTTTCATATAAACTCTTGAAACACGGCTGTTAATATCGCAAACTATTTCGTAGTTTATTGTGCCGGCTTTTTCAGCAATAGTATCAACAGAAATGAAATCGTCACCATCTTTACCGAAAATAGTTGCCGTATCGCCTGCCTGGGTTTCGGGAATATTGGTTACATCAACCATAAACTGATCCATACAAACTCTGCCTAAAATTTTTGCACGCTTACCTCTTATAAGCACTTCACCGTTGTTTGAAAGAAGCCTCGGTACACCGTCTGCATAGCCTGCGCAAAGAGTTGCAACTCTTGTAGGTGCATCTGTTTTAAAGGTACAGCCGTAGCTTATATATGTGTTTTCAGGTACGGTTTTAACCTGAACAACTCTTGTTTTCATACTCATAACGGGATGTGGCTTTTCAATATTATTATACTCAACCTCATCAGAGGGGTTTAAGCCATATAAGATAATACCCTGACGCACCATATTATACTTCCCAGGTAAATCCGCAATACCTGCACTGTTATAAAAGTGCTTAATCGGGATATTAACCCCTGCTTTTTCAAGCTTCTCAATAAAATCTTCAAAGCGTGAAATCTGTAAATTTGTATAGGTTTTATCAGTAACGTCTGCCGCTGCAAAGTGGCTGAAAACACCCTCGATAGTCACGTTGGGAAGCTGACCGATTTTTTTGATTTCGTTAACAGATTCGTCGCAATCGGCAAAGCCGATTCTTGACATACCCGTATCAACAGCTATATGAAGCTTTGCAGCTTTACCGAATTTTACTGCACTCTGAGAAAGAAGTGTTGCTTCGTTTAAATCTGAAACGGTAGGTGTGAAATCGTATTTTACAACGTTATCATAATCACCGTAAGGGATATGACCTAAAAGAAGAATAGGTGAATTCACACCGCTTTTTCTTATTTCTAAAGCTTCATCTGTTGCGGCAACCGCAAGATAATCTGCTTTATTTTCAAGAAAACCTGCAACCTTAACAGCACCGTGGCCATAAGCATTCGCTTTAACCACAGCTAACATCTTAACGTCTTCAGGTAATGACTTTTTTACACAGTCAAAGTTATAATCAAGGGCATCAAGGTCTATTTCGACCCAGGTACGCAATGATTTCAATAAATCTGTCATTGAGTAACACTTCCGTTTAATTCTATGTAAATAATAATATCACTTATTAAAGTTTAATACAAGGTTTTACAAGATAAAAAGCAAAGCATTTCGCTTTGCTTTTTAAAATCATTTATTGAGAAGCTTGTTCATAAGACCTGCATCGTCAGTTATAAGACCGTCAACACCTAATTTAATAAGATGCTTTGCAGTTGCTTCTTTGTTTATAGTCCAGGGGTTAACCTGAATACCTGCCCTGTGAGCGCGCTCAACGTAAAGCCTTGTAACATACATATAGTAAGGGTGAAGAGCATCTGCACCGATTTCTTTTGCAAAGCTTACGGGACGGGCACCGATTTTAACAGAAATAAGTCTGTCAGGGCTGTAAAGAATACCTGTTTTACAAGCCTTGTCAATCTTTTTGCATACAACAAGAATTGCAGGGTCAAAGCTTGAAATAAGAAGCTTATCAAAAAGACCGTGCTCTTTAACTGCATTGATAGTTTTCTCTGCAAGCTCCGTACCAGCCTGACCGAAATGCTCACTTTTAAGCTCAATATCAAGCACCTTCATTTTATCGCCCATTTCCTCACTTAAAGAAAGAAACTCGTCTAAAGTGGGGATTTTAGTGCCTTCAAACTCGGGCCCTTTATATTTACCGAAATCAAACTCACGAAGCTCTTCAAGAGTCATATCTTTAATAGCACCAACACCGTTTGAGGTTTCGTCTATTGTAAAGTTATGACAAACAACGGGAACACCGTCTTTTGTGAGATGAATATCTGTTTCGAAGCCGTCACAACCGATTTCTATTGATTTTCTGAACGCTTCAAGAGTGTTCTGAGGTGCAACCAAATTAGCTCCTCTATGTGCTATAACATTACAGTTATTCATATGCAACGACCTCTCTTTCATCGTTAAAATTATACATTACATTTTTAAATATTTCAACTTTAAAAATGTAAACTTTTATTTTTTAAGTAATTTTACTATTGCCGCACCTAAGCCTATTGCACCTGCGGCACAGCCTGCAATAAGACCTGCTTTGTGTTTTACCATCTCATCTGCATCCCAGATGTAGCAAAGCTCGTTATAAAGTCCGCCACCACAAAGGTCATGGAAATTGTAAAATCTTGTTTCGTAATTACCTGTTGCTTCGTCAATATCAAAAATTCTTACACCCTTGTTTCTTGTACCGTAGCAACGGAAGGAAGCACAAGCGGTCTGAACGAAATTGATACCGTCAACAACGCCCTCAAAGCAGTTACAATGGTCGTGGCCAAAAACAACGGCTTTAATATCGCCACATTCTTTCATAGCTTCAAGCTGACCTGTTTTTTCGCTTACCATACAAGGATATTCACCAAGCTGACCCTTAACACCATCTTTAAGCTTAAAGTATTTGTTATCAGGACCTTTTACTGAACCGGGTGTGTTTTCACCGCATTCTTCGATAAGCTCGGCAGTTTCAAGCATAGGAATATGCTGAAACATCAATGATGGAACAGGCACACCACCGTTTTCCTCAGCTAATTTTTTACTTTTGTTTTTGTACCATTCAACAGCCTGAGGCTTTACAAATTCATAGCATTTGTCATCCTCTTTATCGTTCCAGGCAGAATCCATCATCCAGATATTGAATTTTACTTTTTCACCGTCTTCTGAATAAATGGGAATGTTGTAAGTAGCAACGTCACCTGATTCTTCGTCGTCAAGACCAATGTTACAGCTGTATGCTCTGTAAAAATCGGCTTGCTCTTCTTTTGTAAGACGGTTTCTGTCATCGTGGTTACCGTAAATCATACCAAAGGGTATTTTTCTTTCTTCAATATGAGAAACAAGCTTATCTATAGCTATTCTCATAGCCTCGGCTTCGCCCTCTTTATCTTTTATAACAAGCTTTGAGCCGATACGGGCATCACAAAGATGGTTACCTAAAATATTATCACCGGTAAGCACAATAAGGTCAGGTGTTAAGCTATCGTAAGCCGCATTGAGCATACGAATCATCGTAGGTCTTACAAACTGAAGATCCTGCGCATCACTCACCTGCATTATTCTGAATTTGCCGTTTTTAAAATTCAACTGCATAAATTTTACCGCCTTTTAATAAAAAGTAATTTTTAATTACATAAGCTCGGGAAGAAAAGCCCTTGCTATGCCGAAATAAACAAGCAATGAAACACCGTCAACAATAGTTGTAATAAACGGGCTTGCCATTACTGCAGGGTCAAGCTTCATCTTTTTAGCAACGATGGGAAGAACGCAACCGATAATCTTTGCACAAATAACGGTAAGGCAAAGAGTAAGAGCTACAACCAAAGCAACGTTATTTGTAACACCGGGTGTTTTAAGAAGCATACCGTCTATGAAAATAATTTTCACAAAACAGGCAATTGCAAGAGAAACACCGCAAAGAACAGAAACTCTGATTTCTTTCCATAAAACTCTTAAAGTGTCTTTTACGTCAATTTCACCTAATGAAAGACCACGGATAACAGTAACAGAAGCCTGGCTACCCGAGTTACCGCCCGTACCCATAAGCATAGGTATAAACGCAGTAAGAACTACGATTTTAGAAAGTGCATCTTCAAAGGATGAAATAATCATACCTGTAAAGGTAGCTGAAAGCATAAGGAAAATAAGCCACGGAATACGGCCCTTCCAAAGCTCCCAAACAGAAATTTTAAGGTAAGGCTTGTCGGTTGTGGGGGCAATAGCCGCCATCTTCTGGAAGTCCTCTTCAGCCTCTTCCTGAATAACGTCGATAGCGTCGTCGAAGGTTACGATACCAACCATACAGTTTTCATTATCCACAACGGGAAGTGAAACAACGTCGTATTTATTAAATAACTGGGCAACCTCCTCTTTATCGCTTAAGGTTTTAACTGCTATTGGGTTTTCTTCCATAACGTCTGAAAGAAGCTCGTCATCATCACATATAAGAAGGTCCATAGCTGTTACTGTACCGAGAAGCTTGTGCTTTTCAATAACGTAACAAACGTTAACCGTTTCAGAGTGCACGCCTCGAGATTTGATTTTTTTAAGTGCATCACCAATTGTCATTGTTGGTGCAAGACTTACATATTCAAGAGTCATAATGCTACCGGCACTATCCTCAGGATAATTGAGAATTGTGTTAATAGCGGCTCTTTTACCGCCTGCTGCAGAGAGAATTCTTTCTACAACGTTTGCAGGCATTTCTTCAATAATATCAACAGTATCGTCAATGAACATATCGTCCATAATAGTTTTTAACTCTCGGTCTGTAAAGGTTTCGAGAAGCACCTGCTGTTGCTCAGGCTCCATATAAGTGAATACCATAGCGGCATTTTCTTTCGGAATAAGACGGAAAAGCATAACCATTGTTTTATCGTCTTCAAATTCCGGTAACAAAACTGCCGTATCAACGGGATTCATAGTATCAAATATACTTTTTATGGCTTTATACTGTTTTTCGTTTAAAAGCCTCTGAAATACTTCTTGTGTCATAAAATCCTCCTTTTTTACTTGGGGAAACCCCTGTTTTGCAGATGTAGGAGGGAAAAAAGCAAATAAAAAAACTGAGTCTTACGACTCAGCGACACAAATTACAATGACCGTTACAAAATGTAACAGTAGAAATGTTAACAGCCTAAATCGAATTCAGACTGTAAGGTCGCTGATTTTAAATAAATGCTACTTCGCCCATGTCCGCTACTGCCCGAATCCATCAACTGTCACACTCCTTATATATTATATAAACTAATATGATAAATCCACAAATAAATATAAACTAATAATAAATAAATGTCAAGAAAATCGCCCCACTAAATGACAAAAAAATAAAGGGATTCTTGAAGAATCCCTTTAATGCATTGTTAACTAATATTTAATTATGAGATAAAGATGGTGAGAAGAGACATAATCCAAGCGATGAAAGCTTTGAGACCTGTGTACTGGGGAGTTCTGATCTGACCACAAACCTGACAAACCTTGTCATTGGGTGTGTAGCTGTGGTCAAGAGTTGAATGAGCTTCCTTGTCTGCCTGACCGCCGCAGTCAGAACAGTCACGCCAGTGGTTCATACCATCGTATTCATAGCCACCCTGGGGGTTATGGTCAATGATTACGTGGCAAACGTTTGAATATGCATATTCATTCTTGGGGTCAGCTGCAAAATACTGGATATACATTTCGCCCTCTTCAAGAGGAGAACCATCGTAAGGAATCCAGATACCGTCAGCAGATAAAATCTCCCAACCTTCTGAATAAATAACACCTGATACGCCGGGTGCTTCTAAAGCATCATTAAGATTTTTGCCGGGGCAAATTCTGATTTCAGTAACGATTTCGTCAACAACGATATTTGCTGCACTTGTAGGAACTGCAAATGCACAGAAAAGAACACATAAGCAAAGTGTTAAAGCTAAAACTTTTTTCATAAGTCCGCATCCTTTCAAGACTATTTTTTTACATTGTATCACCAAAAGGAATAAATTGCAAGTGTTTTATTCAAATTTGATTACTTCATTCTTCTCTGCAGATTCAAATATAGCTTCCATAAGCTTCATAAGTCTGCGTTGTTGGTCGTGAGTTATAAGCTGCTGGGCTCCGTTACGAAGAACGTCATAGATATTGTTATAATAATCTGCCCATTCAACGTAAATCTTTTCAAAGGGGAATTTCTTAATAGTTTCGGGCGTTCTCGGTGCCATAGTTTTTGTAATACCTGCACCCGCCTGAATGGGAACTGCATCAATAATTTCCCAGTCTTTAATTTTAACGATTTCACCGTTCATATCCCAGTCTCTGATAATTGCAGTACCGTTTTCACCGCAAACGTACCAACGGGGAGCTTCGATGAAATTATTTGTAAACACCTCAACAAGACATTCGGGACCGTTTTCAAATTTAAGAATTGCACGGAAGCCGTCGTCAACCTCAACATTTGTGATGCTTGTCATAGTAGCGTACACGGTTAAGAGCTTTTTACCCTCATTGAGCATTAATATCTGGTCAAGAAGATGAACACCCCAGTCAAGAAGCATACCTCCACCGTGCTGTTTTTCTCTTCTCCAGCCTGTCGGAATACCTCTTGAGCCGTAAACTTTAGACTCTATAGAAAAAACGTCACCTAATTCGTTAGTATCAATAACCTTTTTCACCATACGGTAGTCATTATCCCAACGTCTGTTCTGATGAACGGTAAAAAGCTTGCCTGTTTCTTCTGAAACCTTAATCATTTCTTCAAGGTCTTCAGAGCACATTGTAACAGGTTTTTCGCTTATAACCGCCTTACCCGCCTTCATAGCTCTTATTGCAATATCCTTGTGGCAGTCGTTATAGGTAGCGCAAACAATAAGCTCTACCTTTTCGTCTTCAAGAACTGCTTCAAAGCTGGGGTAAACGTAAACGCCTTTTTCAACCGCAACGTCACAAGCCTCTTGCTTTATATCATATATACCTGCAAGATTAAAATTTTCAAATTCTTGGATATGGTTAGCGTGATAACGCCCCATTCCACCGTAGCCAACTACGACAACGTTAATTTTCTCCATAATAATTAATATCCCTTTTATACTTTTAATTAAATGCAGGTACCCAACTAAACCTAAAACGTTAGAGAACTACCCACCACCCCGACTACGCTATGCTTCGTCGCGGTCCCCCTCCCTATGCTTCGCACATGGAGGCAAAGCTTCGCATAAATCCACAAAATTCTTTGAAAGGTAAAATGTGTTGGATTTTTGATGCAGTTTGCGATTTCTCTGCCCCGAAGGCGTATCAAGATACGTCGAATGGGTAAAAACTGCTATACACAACAAAACATTTTTTGTTTTTAATTATTTAACGAGTTGATTTTTGATGGGGTTTGCGATTTCTTTATCCCCGAAGGCGTATCAAGATACGTCGAGTGGGTAAAAACCAAAAACTCACAAACAACTACCTGAAAGGTAAAATGTGTTGGATTTTTGATGCAGACGATGGAATTGTGAGGTGACGGCGTATGAGATACGCCAAACCGAACAAAACACCGTATGCACAAAAAGACAATACATTTTAAATCCACCAGGCGGCTTCAAGGCCTTCTTTTATTATGCATTTTTTGAGAAGTTCAACGGCTTTTTCAAGACCTTCGTTCTGACTCATAAGTGAATCTTCGTGTTCAATTGAAATTGCATAATCGTAGCCTACCATACGAAGATTACTGATTACGTCGCGCCAGTAGCTTTCACCGTTACCGAAGCCAACTGAACGGAAAATCCAAGAACGGTTGATTTCGTCAGCATAAGATTTTGTATCGAGAACGCCATTAACGGCTGTGTTGATATCGTCAATTTTAGTGTCTTTTGCGTGGAAATGGAAAATTGCGTTTTCTTTACCTAATGCGCGGATAACTGCAACGGGGTCCATACCCTGCCAGATAAGGTGAGAAAGGTCAAGGTTTGCACCGATTTCTTTACCTACTGCATTACGAAGCTTCAAAAGACTTTCTGTGTTATAAACGCAGAAGCCGGGGTGAAGCTCAAGAGCAATTTTATCTACTCCGTGAGCAGTGCTGAATTTTACAAACTCTTTCCAATAAGGAATAAGAACTTCGTTCCACTGATAATCGAGAATTTCACCGAAATCATTGGGCCAAGGGCAAGTTACCCAGTTAGGATATTTTGAGTTTTCGCAGTCACCGGGGCAACCGGAGAAGGTATTTATCTGATGAACACCTAATTTTTCAGCAAGAAGAACTGCCTTTCTCATATCCTCATCAAAGCTTTTTGCAATTTCTTTGTTGGGATGAACGGGGTTACCGTGACAGCTCAAAGCGCTGATTTCAACGTTATATTTTTTAAGAAGTGCTTTAAAATCTTCAAGTGCCTTTTCATCATTGAGAAGAATATCGGGGTCTGCGTGTGCTTTACCGGGGAAGCCACCACAACCGATTTCAACCATTTCAAGACCAAGGCTCTGGAAATATTTAAGGGCTTCTTCAAGAGAAACACTACCTAATAAGTTTGTTAATACACCGAGTTTCATATTTTTTACCTCTTCAGAAATTGTTTTTTAACCAAGTGTAGCTTCTTGAAATATCTTCGAGACCTGTGGGAACAGGGTCATCGTTTTCAAGAATAACCCACTGAAGACCGATAGCATTAACGCCCTCAACAACCTTCTTGAGGTCGTTTTCACCCTCACCGAGAGCTTTAGGCTTATGGTCAACACCGTCTTTAATATGAACAAGAACTATTTTATCCTTGTTTTCGGGAAGATATTTACTGTTATCAATACCCGCACAGAAGCTCCAATATGTATCTACCTCAAGCTTACAGCCGTTTTCGGAAATAACGTCCATTGCGTTTTTGCCGTCTTTGATATCCTCAAATTCTTCTGTGTGGTTATGATAATAAGTATCCATACCCATCTCGCGAGCTTTAACGCCTGCGGCACTTAAAACGTCGCCTGTGTTTTTAGCTTCCTCATAAGTTGAATGAGGTGCACCGCCTACACCGAGATATTTTGCTCCGAGAGCTTTGCCGTAGGAAAGAGTTTTATCAAGATTTTCGGGCTTGAAATCGTCCAGACCTAAATGGCTACCAACAACCTCAAGACCTAATTCATCGCATCTTGCACGAAGCTTTTCGGCAGGTAAATCAAAATAACCTGCAAACTCAACACCGTCAAAACCGATTTCTTTAACTTTACCTAAAATTTCTAACATATCGTCACCATTTTTGATATGGTCACGAACTGAATAAAGCTGTACTGCAAATTTCATTTTATTTTCTCCTGATCAATCGTTAAAATATACCGGTTTTCCTGTTTTGGCGGACTCGTAAATAGCCTCTAATATTCTTGTAACAACAAGTGCCTGACGGGGAAGAACAACGGGGTCTGTGTCAGTTCTTATAGCGTGAATCCAGGAAGATGCTTCCATCTCTGCGGGTGAGCCACTCTTCTGACCCTCAAAAAATGCAGCACCGCCTGCATCAAGGTTAGGAATTTCAATGCACTGACGCTGATTTTTTATGTAGTTGATACGAGCCTGGTCGTTAATAGTGTCAGCACCGCCCTTTTCACCGCAAATCATATAGCAAGCTTCTTGGGGATCTGCAATATTAAGCGCCCAGCTTGATTCAAGGTTGATAACTGCACCGTTTTTCATTTTAATGAAACCAAATGCTGAATCCTCAACTGTAAATTTCTTCGGGTCCCAATTGCCCCAAGCATTACCCTGCTCTTCCTGGTCTGCAAGCTTACGGAAGGTCTGACCTACAACCATTTCGGGCTCATAGTTATCCATAACCCAGAGAGTCATATCAAGAGCGTGGGTACCGATATCGATAAGAGGACCGCCACCCTGCTCATATTCATTAAGGAAAACGCCCCAAGTGGGAACTGCGCGACGACGGATAGCAAGAGCTTTACCATAGTAAATTTCACCGAACTCACCGTTTTCAGCACATTTTTTAACGTAAAGATTTTCATCTGTCTGACGGTTCTGATAACCGATAGAAAGCTTTTTGCCTGTTCTTTCAGCAGCTTCACACATAGCCTTTGCTTCTTCATAAGTTTTTGCCATAGGCTTTTCACACATTACGTGCTTACCTGCTTCAAGAGAATCAATTGTAATGAAGCTGTGAGAACGGTTAGGAGTACAAACGTGAACGATATCAATGCTTTCATCCTTTAAAAGCTCTTTATAATCTTCATAAACCTTAGCATCGGGAGTACCGAATTTTTCGGCAGCCTTTTCAGCTCTTTCTTTAATAATATCGCAGAAAGCAACCATTTCTACATCGTCAACCTTTTTAAGTGCAGGCATATGCTTTCCGTTTGCAATACCACCACAACCGATGATACCAATTTTTAAAATCTTTTCCATAAACGAAACCAACCTTTCGCATTAAAATATTACAAGTATTATTATAATATCTTGATACCATATTTCAACAAATTTTTACTGCATAAAATAACAAAAATCTCCCCAATTATTTGGGGAGATTACACATATTTTATGATGCTAAACCTATATTCACAACAGATTGATAGTCTTCCATGGTAATAATGCCGTCTTTATCTATATCAGCTGCTAAAAATTCATATTCTATCAGCTCTCTGTAACCATTTGCCGTTCTTTCAACGTCAAAAGCATCCAGCACGTCTACATAACTGTCGTCGTTAATATCACCGTATACAACAAGTCTGTATCCCATTGTACGCGGTCCGTTTACATAAACGTAAGCATAGCTTCCCGTTCCGAAAAGCCGTAGCTTCTGGTCATTCATAAATGACGGAGCACTCATTACCGTAACGTAAGCACCATTTGTATCTTCATTGTAACCAATAACTTCAAGCACATCCGTAAGACCCTGTCTGTAGGTATAAATAATACCGTACTCGTGGTCTATGGTTGTTGTTTCGTCAACAGGGAAAATATATTCAATTCTTTTTATCGGATAAGGATAAGCGTCCTTTCTGGTGTTCTGTTCCCAAGGACCTCCCTCTCTCTCGTTGTTAAGAAGCTCAAGAACAGTTCCGTTTTTTGCCTGTGTTTCTGTAATTTCTTCAGCAACACCTACAACTGAATCAATAACTTCAAAAGTGTAGCTTGTGCCGTACTGTGCAACACCAACGTCGGCAACACCGGCTAAGTAGTAGTTGTTAAGGATAATAGTGTCGTAAGTTGCATTTTTCAAACTGTATCCGCTTATAGCACCTATTACAGAACTGCTGTCTTCAAATTCACATTCTATATTACCATACGACAGGCAATTTCTTATTTCACCAAAACCGTATCCGATTATACCCCCTACTTTCACAAAGGAATCTGTAGATACTGAACGTATATTACCAACGTTCAAGCAATCCTCAATACATATGTTTTTTGCAAAACCAGAAATACCGCCAGTATAATTGTAAGAGCTTCCACTATCTGCATTTATCTCTGCGTAGTTGATGCAACATTTTATTTTACTCACAACATCATAATCGCCTGCACCGCCTGCAATTCCGGCAACGTTACTGCTACCTGTTATTGCACCGTAATTGTTACAATATTTTATGCTACCAACGTCGAAGCTTCCACAAATACCACCAACTCTGCTGGTACCATTTACTATGCCGTAAAAATTGCACTCAACTATATTTGTATATCCTTTATCTGCGATACCGCAAATACCTGCACTTTCATATTCACCCACAATAGTAGCATATACATCACAGTTTTCTATAGTTCCGTCTATGGAATACCCACAAATAAAAGCACTACTGTAATAGGTTTTAAAATAAGAATCTCTTATGGTTAAATTCTTAACCGTACCACCGTTCATTGTACCAAACAAACCGATACCCGAATCATATTCATAACCATCGGTTGCATAATAATACAGACCGTAAATCGTATAATTTTGACCATCAAAAACGCCATTAAATGTATTAGTATTGCTAGGCTTAAAGGCATTTTTATCACCTATGGGATACCATTGAGTAAACTCACCCTCGTTTAGATCACCGTTTTCGTCAAGCACGCCTTCATTCAAAACAATGTCTGACGTAAGCTTTGCATTCACGTCATATTCACCACCGTTTACAAGGTCGCGGAAGGCATATAAATCCTCCGCATCGTTAATAAGGTAATAGCCGTCGCTGTCAATTTCTAACGTTTCAGATGCAAAACCGATAACGCTCATCTGAACGATAAGTAAAGCAACTGTCAATATTACCGCCCAAAGCTTTTTCATAAAGCTTCCTCCCTTTTGGTATTCTCTCCCTTTTCCGCAATTTTATGGTATCACTACACAATTTTGCTTTTCAACAAAAATGCCTAACTATCGAAAAAACGTGCCTAATTATCGAAAAAACTTTTGAAATATTTTATAGTATCAATTATTTCACTTAGATTTAATGTTGAAAACGGTTTTTCTGTGATGTATAATTCAATAAACCAAGCACTTAGGAGTGTGTTTTTATGAGTAAAAAAAGAATTTATACTATTGCAACCTCGCATCTTGATACTGTGTGGAGTTGGGATTTAGAAGAAAGTATTGATAAATATATTTATGATACTCTTGTAGAAAATTTCAAAATGTTTGAAAAGTATCCTAACTATACTTTTTCTTTTGAAGGCTCATACAGATATGAGCTTATGGAAGAGTATTACCCCGAGCTTTTCAAAAAGATGACCGAGTACATTGACAAAGGTCGTTGGAATGTTTGCGGCTCTGCCTTTGAAAATGGTGATGTGAATGTGCCGTCACCTGAAGCACTTTTCAGAAACATTCTTATAGGCAACTCATATTTCCGCAACAAGTTCGGCAAAACCTCCTGCGACATTTATTTACCCGACTGCTTCGGCTTTGGTTGGGCTTTACCCTCTGTTATGCACCACGCAAACTTAAAGGGCTTTACAACCCAGAAATTAAGCTGGGGCGGTGCTTTCGGCACACCCTTTGATATAGGAAGATGGAGAGGCGTTGACGGAAAAGAGGTTTACTCAACCTTAAAGTTAGGCTCATATGCAAAATCTCTCGACAAGCTTCGCGATTGGGATTTCATTGAAGAAAAATTCAAAGAAAACGAAGCCTATGACCTTCCCTGGACAACCGTTTTCCACGGTACAGGTGACCGAGGTGGTGCACCTAAAGAAAAATCAATAGCTTTTGTTGATGAAGCAGTAAATGAAAACAGTAAAAGTGATATAGAGGTTGTTGCGGCTACCGCTGACCAGCTTTATCACGATATTGAAAATGAGCTTTCAGACGAGCAAAAAAACAAGCTTCCCGTTTGGGAGAATGAGCTTGTAATGAGTGAACACGCTATTGGTGGTTACACCTCAAGAGTTATGAGCAAGCGTTGGAACAGACGTGCAGAAGAGCTTGCAGATATGGCAGAAAGAAGCTATGTTATAGCAGACTTTTTAGGCACAAACGACTACAACAGAGAAAGCCTAAACCGTTCCTGGAAAAGAGTTATTGCTCACCATTTCCACGACGATATGCCGGGTACATCCTGTCAGCGTGTTTACAAACGCTCCTGGAACGACCTTTACGTTTCAATGAATCAGTTTGAAAGTGAGCTTGAAGCATCTGCTTCAGCTATTAGTAAGCTTTTAAAAACAGACAATTGCAAGGGTACACCCGTTACTGTTTTCAACCCCGTTGAAGCCCAGAGAAAAGGTGTTGTTACCGCTGTGCTTGACAACATTTCATCAAGGTTTGTAAAAGTCTTTGATGGTGAAAACGAGGTTTACAGCCAAAGCAAGAAAACCACCGACGGCAAAACTGAAATCATCTTCATTGCAGATATAAAGAGCCTCGGCACAAAGGTTTACGACGTAAGAGAAAGTAACGCACCTTGCGAAATTGCTTCAAACGTTAAAGCTACAAATAAATCTCTTGAAAACGAAAAATACACCGTTACACTTAATTCAAACGGTGACGTTTGCTCAATTATTGATAAATTACAAAATAATAAAGAGCTTCTTAAAGCACCCGTTGTTACAAGTCTTTTCAATTACACAGGCTCTGAGGAATGGCCTGCTTGGGAAATGAACTACAAGGAAGCGGCTAAAGCTCCCGACAGAATCCCTGCTTTCGTAAAATCAGAAATAATTGAAAACGGTCCTGCAAGAGTTGCGATTAAGGTTACTCAAAAAGATGGCAGAAGCGAATTCAATACAATAATTGCCCTTTCCTGTGGCGGTGAAGCAGTTGAATTTTATTCTGAAATCGAATGGCAGTCACTTCGCACAATGGCTAAAAACTGCTTCTCATTTACCGCTGATAACGAAAAGGCTACATACGATTTAGGTTTAGGTGCTATCGAAAGAGGCAATATGACCGAAAAGCTTTACGAAGTACCTGCTCAGAAATGGGCAGATATTACCGACAAAAGCGGTGATTTCGGCGTTTCTGTCATAAGCGAATGTAAATACGGCTGGGATAAATTTGACAACAACACTCTTCGTTTAACGGTTGTTCATACACCTATGCACAACTACCGTATTGACTCTATGCAGTCTATGATGGATTTAGGTCTTAACAGACATTCCTTTGCAATTTACAGTCACAGCGGTAAGCTAGGCGAAGAAACACAGCTTCAGTCAAGACTCTTTGTTCAGCCCATGGCGGCTTTCGTTTGTGAAAAGCACGATGGTGTTTTAGGTAAAGAATACTCCTTCGGTTCAATTTCCGATAACGCTGTTATTATCCGTGCAATTAAAAAGGCTGAAGAAAGTGATGAAATTATCGTTCGTCTCGGTGAGGGTGCAAAGAAAAATATTGATAACCTTACTTTAACCCTTGGCAACGGTATTGAAAGTGCAAGAGAGGTATATGCAAGTGAAGAGTATTTCGGTGAAGCAACCGTTGAAAACGGAAAGCTCATAACAAGCTTTAAGCCTTACGAAATAAAATCCTTTGCATTGAAGCTTAAAGCTTTCGGTTCTGATACAATAAAAGCAGCTTCAACACCCATTGAGTTACCCTTTGACAAAAATATAATCACAAATCAAGGCAAGTTAGGTAGCTTCTCATACACTATGCCTTATGAAATCACACCAGAAAAGATAACCTTTGCAGGTGTTGATTACGTGATTAACAAGAATAGCGGGAACAATGCTCTCGTAGCACAGGGTCAAAAAATTTCTTTACCCGAAAACGCTAAAAAACTTTCAATTCTTTGTGCATCATTAGATGGTGACAAGACGGTTAAATTTAATATTGACGGTAAAGAAATCGAAAAAACAGTTCACGATATTTTTGAAAGACCTGCAAAATGGGATATGTATGATTTCAAAGAGGTTGCAAAAATAAAAAACTGCAAGGTAGCACTTGAAATCACCCATTGCCACAAAGACTGGGAAGACGTTACCGCTAAGATTATGTATTTCTTTGAGGTAAGCTTTGATTTAGAAGGTAACAAAGAAATTACTCTTCCTAAAGATAAAAATATTGTTATTATCAGTGCAACAGCTCTTAACGAGGCTACTGCGAAATCTGTTTCTCCCCTTTGCGAAAAAGTACCCGAAAGAAAGTTCACTTTCAAAATGACAAGACAGGAAAAACGCTGGTACAAAGAGAGAAGAAAAAAGAAAAATCTCCACGACAAAAAGTTCTATGAACGTAAAAATTGGGGAAAGAATTATTAAATATTTTAGCCATCTTCGAAAAAACGAAGATGGCTAAAATATTTTCAAAAACACCTTCGTCACAACAAAGCCCAGCAAACTACAGCCGGGGAAGGTTAAAACCCACGTTAATGCAATATCTTTAATGGTGCTTAAATCAAGAGCTTTTAGGTTTCTTGCCGCCCCCGCCCCCATCATTGCAGTTGTTTTCGCGTGGGTAGTTGAAACAGGAAATCCGAAAAGAGTGCTTAAAAGAAGTGAAATTGAAGACGCTGTATCAGCCGAAAAGCCTTGATATTTTTCTAGCTTCACCATATCCATACCCACCGATTTTATAATTTTTTTACCACCGGTAAGAGTGCCCAGAGCCATTATCACAGAGCAAAGCAAAATAATAAATTCATCAGGCTTCTCATCGGCTTTAACACCTGCAAAGTTGACACTCATCATAAGAACAGCTATAAATTTTTGCCCATCCTGAGCACCGTGCATAAAGCTCATTGAGGCGGCAGCAAAAATCTGTCCCCATTTAAATATTTTATTCCCTTTGCTTCTTTTTACATTGCGAAACAATGTTATAACTATTTTACAAATAATAAACCCTGCTAAAAAGCCGAAGCCACAAGACAAAAACAAGCCTTTTACGGTTTTCAGCCACTCGGTAGCGTTTATTGCTTCAAACCCACCGTTAATTGCAAAGCCACTACCTGTAAGCCCTGCAATTAAAGCGTGACTTTCGCTTGTTGGTATACCAAAATACCAGGCAAGAACTGCCCAGAAAACTATAGAAAACAAAGAGGCGGCAAGAGCAACCGAGGCTTTCTTGATATCACCGCCAAAGTCAATAATATTACTTACGGTAACGGTGACGGAATCATTTATTTTGCTCATAAGAGCAACACCGATAAAATTAAAAGCTGCCGACATAGCAAGGGCAGACCGCAGCTTCATACACCTTGTAACAACAACGGTTGAAATAGCGTTAGGCGCATCTGTTAAACCGTTTACAAAGACTACCGCCAAGGTAAGAAGCACCGTCGTAACCGCCAACGGTGACAAAGACGAAAAAGAATGCAAAAACAAAATACCACTTCCCTTTTTACATTCTATTCACCGTTTATAAAATTTATTTTCACAAAAGAAAAAGACTGACAACTTTCGTTATCAGTCAACTAATCCAACTATATAATCTACACTTTTACCGTAAAACTCTGCAAGCTTTACTGCATATTCAAGAGGTAATGCTCTTTCTCCGCGTTCGTATTTTGAATATAACGATTGGTCGCACATAAGAACCTCTGCAACTTGTTTTTGAGTAAGGTCATTATCTTCTCTTAGATCTTTTATACGCAACTTCATTTTAATCACCACAACTAATATACCCGAGGACAAATCGTCCTATTGACTTTTTGGACTATTTGTCCTAAAATATATTGGGTGATAGATATGGCAGATTTTGAAGAAATGTATTACGAGCTATTCAGAGCAACAGAAAAAGCAATAAATATTTTAATTGAGGTGCAAAACAAGTGCGAAGATATGTTTATAAATGCTCCTGAATGTAAAATTTCGACTTTTCCCGATAAAAATACAAAAAACAATAAAAAATTTTAAAAAAACACTTGCAAAATACAAAATGATATGATATTATATCATTCGCTATCCGGGTGTGGCGCAGTTGGTAGCGCGCTTGACTGGGGGTCAAGAGGCCGTGAGTTCAAGTCTCGCCACTCGGACCAAAATAAAGAGTAGTCGTTTGACTGCTCTTTATTTTTTTGTTTCGTTCAAGTTACGAAAGAGACTTAAACTCCCTCGCCGAAGGCGAACATAATCGGGGATTTGCGTAGCAAATTGTGGGCAGAGCCCACAAGTCTCGCCACTCGGACCAAAATAAAGAGTAGTCTTTCGACTACTCTTTATTTTTTTATTATTCCAAAACAACACTGCACTGAGTGATGCCATAATACCCGAAGCAGTCTAAAACCTCTTTCGTGATTTTTTCACCGCAAACTATAATCGGCACTGCCGGTGGGCAGCCTACCGTAACTGCAGAAAGTATTCTCCCCTCACATTCCGTTACGGGAAGTATTGCTGACGGCGACATACCAGCTTTTCTCACACTCATAATTTTTTCAGGCTTTATGAATTTGGGTGGGGCATCTTTTTTTGCTTCTTTCCTCGGGATTGAATTTAAAACGTACGTTATTCTCTCAAGCCCTGCTTTTTCCGTTTCAGGTGTTGGCATAAGCACAAGATAATCGGGGTCAGAAAATTCACAAAAAATATTATTTTCCTTAAGAATATCTGCAAGCTCTGTGCCCGTATAACCATAGTCTTTTGCAGATATAGTCAGCTTCATCGGCTCATCACCGTAGAAGCAAAAGCCTTTTTCTTCAAGCAATGCTTTTGCTTGTGCAACGAGTGGCAAAAAGTCATTTAATTTCTTTTTATAGCCTTCAAGATAAGAATTACACGCATCCAAAGATTGCAAAATCAGATATGACGGACTTGTTGAGCCGAAAAGTGCCAAAGCATTTTTTACATCTTCGGAGGTGAAATCGCAAAAGTCCTTTGCAATATGAAGATATGCTCCTCCTGTAACAACGGGCAAGGTTTTATGAGCAGAATCGCAACACAAATGAGCACCCAAATCTATGGGATGACAAGATTTTTCAAGAAATTTCAGATATGCTCCGTGGGCATTGTCTACTACCAGCAAAACTCCGTATTTACGGCACACCTGAGAAAGCCCTTCAATATCTGCAATTTTCCCAAGATAATCGGGACTTGTAAGGTATACCGCAACAGGCTTTTCTTCAACACCTTGAAGGAAAGCTTCAAGCTCATCAGGTAAAATATCACATGAAAGATAAGATTCTGCATTGCTTGGATATAGCCATATTATATCAAAATCCAACAATGCCGCCGCACTTATAAAGCTCTTATGAGCGTTTCTGCCTGCTGCAACAATCGGCTTTTTGCCATTTTTCTTTGCATTTAAAAGCACGAGATACATCATTGCACGAATGCATTGAGAAGCACCCTCTGTAGAATAATAAGTGGGAAAACCGAATAAATCCGATGCATTATCCTCACTTTGTCGGATTATACCCGTTGCATTATATAAATCATCTGCACCGTCAAATTCTGTTATATCAAGATGCTCGAAGCCGAGAAAATCTGAGCCTTTATGACCCGGCATATGCATTCTTAACGACTGATTCTCATTGTATCTACGTACAAAATCACAGATTGGAGTGTTCATAATTATTCTCCGAGTGCCCTTGCTATTGCAACCATAATTGCACATTCCATACGCTTACGGAAAAGACGACAGCCACTTTCATAAACACCTGTTACAGAGCCTGTCGCATGATAAGCATTAGCCGCACATCCGCCTGAACAATAAAGTCTTGCCCAGCAATCCTTACACTCAGGATGTGCATAAACGTTACAAGCAGCAAATTCGCTCTGAATCTCCTTGTTTGTAACACCGTCCCAGACGTTACCCAACTTGAATTTTTCATCACCAACGAACTGATGACACGGGTATAAATCACCCCATGGAGTAACTGCCATATATTCAGTACCGCTTCCGCAGCCGGAAATTCTTTTATATATACAAGGACCGCCTGTAAGGTCAATCATATAGTGATAGAAGGTAAACGGTTTACCTTCTTTATCTCTTTTGAGCATCAAATCAGCTAATTCCTCGTACTGATTCATTACAATTGCTAAATCCTCTTCTGTAAGCTCAGAAGGGTCTCCGGGTGCACAAACAACAGGCTCCATGCTTAATTCACTGAAGCCTAAATCGAGCATTTGCTGAATATCCTTTAAGAAGTCAGGATTCGCGTGAGTAAATGTCCCTCGCATATAGTAATTTTCACCATTTCTTGCTTCTACAAACCTCTGGAACTTAGGCACGATTTTATCCCAGCTTCCGTTACCCGCATAATCGACACGGTAGCGGTCGTGAATTTCTTTTCGTCCGTCAAGGCTAAGCACGACGTTACTGCATTCTTTATTAGCAAAATCAATAACGTCATCGTCAACAAGTACGCCGTTAGTTGTAAGAGTAAAGCGGAAATTTTTATTATTCTCCTTCTCTATGCTTCTTGCATATGCTACAAGGTCTTTGACTACATCAAAATTCATAAGAGGCTCTCCGCCGAAAAAGTCAACCTCAAGGTTATGGCGATTTCCTGAATTTTCAACAAGGAAATCAAGAGCACGTTTACCTACCTCGAGGCTCATTACATCTCGTTCACCGTTGTATTTACCCTGGCTTGCAAAGCAGTATGCACAGTTGAGATTACAGGTGTGGGCAACGTGAAGGCATAACGCCTTTACAACGCCGGCAGTTTTTTGTTTAAGCGTTCCTGCCATAGACTCAAACGTATCGGGAGCAAAAAGCTTGCCGGAGTCTTTCAGGCTCTGAACCTGAGTGTAGCACTCTTCAATATCAATGCCTGTAATATCTTCACGGTCACTATACTTTTCTGATAAAATATTCAATATTTCTTCTTTTGACTTACTTTCAAACATTTCGATAATGTCATAAGCCACCTCATCCACAACGTGAACAGCGCCTGAACAGACATCAAGCACAATATTATATCCACCTTGCTTATACTGATGAATCATATAATTTATCTCCTTCACGAAAAATGCCGCCCGTTCCGGCGGCATTTCAGCATGTAAAATTACTTGCTTTCTTTAGTGTTTTCGCATTCCTGGTTTGCGATACCACAGCTTGTTTTGCAAGCTGACTGACAAGATGTCTGGCATTCGCCACAGCCACCATTTTTTGCACTTTCACACAAATTACGTGTTTCAATTGTTTTAATGTGTTCCATGAGAAAGTCCTCCATATATTTTTTCGTAATTAGTTTACCACAGCAAAATTACTATGTCAATCAATTTTTGAGCAAATATCTCCCTAATTTTATTTCAATGCTTACCACATATTGTCAATACAGTGGCTTAACTTTTAACTCTTATAAAAAAGTAATGTAACGCTATTGAAAAATGAAATCAAAGTGCTATAATACAGGGTGAATATATATATTCACTATAATATTGGTATAAGCTGGTGATTAGATGCTTCCGGATATTATTGGCGCTATCGTTGCGGCAATTGCCGGTTTTTTGATTGCTTTTATAAATTATACTTTTTCAAAAAAAGTGCTTATGAAAGCGCCCGACAAATTCTTTACGTCAACTATGGCACGGCAGGTTTTACACGTGCTTTTTCTCGTTCTTGTTTACTTTATCGGTACAAAAACTGAAATTGCAAACGTTACGTATTTACTTGTAGGTGCAGTTTTAGGTATGACGATACCTATGGTTTATTTTACAAAAAAGCTTTTAAGCCTTAATAAATCAACCGTAACGAAAAAAGAAGAAAAGGAGGTTGAAACCGATGGGTGAAAAATCAGAGGTTATCATCAATCTTTTTGGCATACTCGATGTAACCGGTGAGGTTGTTACTATGTGGATAATGCTCCTCATTATCACGTTACTTTCACTTATAGTGAAAAAAAGTCTGAAGGAAAGACCGGACAAGCTTCAGAACGTTATTGAAACCGGTGTTGAATATCTTGATAATTTCTTTGCTGACATTCTCGGCAAAAAGAAATCGAGAAAATATTTCACTTTCCTTGCTTCGCTTTTCATTTTCATCATCTTCTCAAACTATTCGGGTATGATACCCGGTGTAGGTCTTACCGATTATGTAAAAGCACCGACCGCATCACTTTCAGTTACAGCGGCTTTAGGTATTGTTACCTTTGTGTTTTTACAAGTTTCAGGTATCCGCCACAATGCAAAGCATTATTTCACGCATTTTGTAAAACCTATGTTCTTCATGCTACCGCTTCTTTTGCTTGATGAAATAATCAAGCCTGCGTCACTGGCGCTCCGTCTTTACGGTAACATTTTCGGTGAAGAAATGGTTACGGAAGAGCTTTACCACATCTTCCCCATAGGTGCACCCGTAATAATGATGGTGCTTTCTTTACTGTTTTGTGCTTTACAGGCAATGGTATTTACAATGCTCGTTTCAATTTATCTTGACGAGGTTACAGAATAAAAATTTATTTTTAAGGAGTAATAAATTATGACAAACTCAGCAATTATCGCAATCGCAGCAGCAATCGCAATCGCATTCAGTACACTTGGTCCTTCAATCGGTCAGGGTTTGACAGCTAAATCTGCAATGGAAAGCATTGCACGTCAGCCTGATGCCGCAAAGGATATCCGTTCAACTCTTATTATCGCACTTGCACTTATGGAAGCGCTTACAATTTACGGTCTTCTTATTGCATTTATGCTTGTTAACAAAATCTGATTTCATTTCCGGCAGTTTAAGGAGTAAATTATGAACATTCAACCATCAATAATGGTCTGGACTGTAATTTGCTTTTTGCTTTTGATGGTAATACTTAAAAACTTGCTTTTCACCCCCATTCTCAAAGTAATGGATAGCCGCCGCGAAAAAACAGAGGCAGCTAAAGAAAAGAAAGAAGCTATAGAAAAGCTTATTCTCGAAAACGAGGCCAAAACTCAAAAAGCAACGGTTTTAGCCGAAGAGAAAAAGAGAAAGCAAGCAAAGCAGAAGCTTGAGCAAATACAGCTTCAAGGCAAAAAAGAAATTGAAGCCGCACAAAGACAGTGCCTTGATGACGTGCAGAAATACAGAGACGATATTGTTCATGAGCACGATAAAATTGTTGATTCCGTTGCTCCTAAAATGGAGACAGCGGCGGCTTTATTTGCGAAAAATATAATATCTCATAGGATATGATTCAGTATGGAAATACAGTACGTAATAATTAACTTTATTATTCTTGTTGCCATTGTTGTTTTGGCGGGCAGAAAAACAATAAAACGTATTTTCGGTGACCGCCTTGAAAAAATCAACAAGGCTCTTGACGAGGCAGAGGAAATCGAAAAGCTTGAAATGCCCGTTTTTGAGCCTGCTTCTGAGGATATTACCGACGATATAGATAATACCGAGGAAATACTAAAAACAAAGGCTAACACAGAAGAAAAAATTCATTCAATAAATGCTTTCCGTGAAAGAGAATACAGTGAAATTCACCGTCAGATGATTGAGGATGCAAGAAAAGAGCTTTTTTCTGTTATGAAAGAGAACGTTATAAAGCTTTTCTCTTATGAAAAATATGCAAACGAAATCAAAGAGCTTGACGGTCAGGTTGTTGATGCTATTTTATCCGATATCCGTCTTACAGACGGTGATATGGCTTACCTCAAGCATCACGACGTTCTTTACGTAACTCTTACCTCTGCTTTCCCTCTTGAAAAGGAATTAGTTGAAAAAATTGATAAAGCAACAACCGAGCTTCTTGAAAGCGTTGGCGGTAAAACTTCTCTTTGGGTGCTTGAAGACAGCACTCTTATAGGCGGTCTTAAGCTTCGTATTGGTGACACCGTTTACGACGGTACAGTCAGCGAAGAGCTTTATCACTTTGAAAAAAATATGAACCACGAGCCTATTATGGATGATGACACGGTAAGTCTTCTTATCCAGGAATTTACCCAGAAGGCAGAAGAGTTCAGACCAAAAATTCATAAATACCAATTAGGTAGAGTTATAACCGTTTCTGACGGTATCTGTTGGATGGACGGTCTTGCCGATATTATGTACGGTGAGGTTGTTGAATTTGAATGTGGTGAAAAAGGTATGGTTCTCGATATTCAGCAGAACCGTATCGGTTGCGTTATTTTCGGTGATTTCTCTCACATTGAGTCCTACAGCCGTGTAAGACGAGTTGGCAGAATTGCTTCTGTTCCCGTTGGTGATGCTCTTTTAGGCAGAGTTGTTGATGCTTTAGGCAAGCCTATTGACGCTATGGGTTATCTCCCATATGAAAAACGCAGACCTATTGAGTGCAAAGCCCCTGCGATTCTTGACCGTGCTCCCGTTAATTCTCCTTTACACACTGGTATCAAGTCTATTGATGCTCTTGTACCAATCGGTAAAGGACAGAGAGAGCTTATTATTGGTGACAGGCAGACAGGTAAAACCGCTATTGCAATTGACACGATTATAAATCAGAAGGGTAAAAACACTATCTGTATTTACGTTGCAATCGGTCAGAAGGAAACTCTTGTTGCTGAAATTAAAGAAAAGCTTCAGGCAAAGGGTGCTATGGAATATACAACTATTATTGCTGTTCCTGCATCTGCTTCTGCGGCTCTTCAATATATTGCACCATTCTCGGGTGCTGCAATGGCAGAGCATTTTATGTATGAGGGCAAGGATGTTCTCATAGTTTACGATGACCTTTCAAAGCACGCTGTTGCCTACCGTGAGCTTTCACTTTTACTTCACCGTCCGTCAGGTCGTGAGGCTTACCCCGGTGATATTTTCTATCTTCATTCAAGACTTCTTGAAAGAGCGGCTCACCTTTCAGACGAGCTTGGCGGTGGCTCTATTACCGCCCTTCCCATCATTGAAACTCTTGCAGGTGATATATCTGCATATATCCCCACAAACGTTATTTCTATTACCGACGGTCAGATTTTCCTTGATGCAGAGCTTTTCAACGAGGGTCAGCGTCCTGCAATTAACGTAGGTCTTTCTGTTTCCCGTGTTGGCGGTGCTGCTCAAAGCCCCGTTATGAAAAAGGTTTCTGCAAGTCTTCGTACAAGACTTGCTCAATACAGAGAGCTTGCAGACTTTATGCAGTTTGGCTCAGATATTGACGATGCAACAAAAGCTACTCTTGAGGCAGGTAAAAGACTTACAGAGGCTCTCAAGCAAGGTAGATTTTCACCTATTGCAGATGAATTGCAGACCATCTTAATTTACGCTGTAAGTGAGGGCTATGCTAAAGATATCGAAGTCGAAGATATGGAAAGCTTTGAAAAAGAGCTTTACAATTTCTTTGAAACAGAAAAAGCGGAGCTTTCCCATACAGTAAAAGCTGCTAAAAAATTAGACGATGCACTCAAGCAGGAGCTTAACAATGCTCTTGATGAATTCATTGCGAGGTTTTGATTATGGCTACCATACAAACCCTTAAAAAGAAGCTTCAGGTAATACTTTCAACAAGAAAGATTACTAAAGCTATGAAAACTGCATCAACTGTTAAATACTCAAAGCTTTCAGCTCTTTATTCCGACTGTGAAAAGTATGAAGAGCAATGTCGTCGTATGTACGAAAACTACCGCAACGACATAAACTCTGTTTTCTCTTTAAAAAACCCCGATGCACCCGTTTTATATATCTTTCTGACTTCAGACAAGGGTATGTGCGGTAGCTTTAACTCAGAGCTTACAGGCTTTTTCGGAAAACTTTTGAGAGAACAGAAAAATGCTCCCAAAATCATTGTTTGCGGGAAAAAGGGTGCAGATTACCTTGATATTAAAAAAGTGCCTTATTATAAGTCATATTTATTTTCAGACGTTCCATCTTATTCTGATGCGTATGAGCTATTCAACGAGGTAAAAACGCTTATTGAAAACGGGGAAATCTCTTCTGTAAAGATAGTATACCCCCGATATATCAATATGATGCTTCAACATCCGGTATGTGAAGAGTTATTTACTTTTGATGACGGTGCAAAGCCCGAGGGTGAAGAGCCCCTATTTGTTCCCGACAGAGAAACTGTTATACATTCTACTGCCGAGAAAATACTTGTATCTATTATTTATAAAAAAACACTTGAAACTGCTTTAGGCGCGCAAGCCGCAACTCTTACAACGATGCGTAGCGCATATGATACTGCGTGTGAATACAGCGAGCAGTTAGAAATGCAGATTAACCGTAAACGTCAAAGTCAGGTTACTGCCGACGTTATTGAAATTTCATCCGAATACACAATGAAAGAGGAAGAATAATTTATGGCTAAAGGCTCAGTGGGAATGGTACAAAGAATAACCGGTCCCGTAGTAGACGTTTTATTCGAAATAAATGATATTCCCGATATTTTTAACGAACTTAATATACAGGTAAATGATGAATTATTTACCCTTGAGGTTTCACAGCATCTTGGAAACGGTGAGGTAAGATGTATTTCTATGAATCCTACCGACGGTATGTCGAGAGGTATGAAAGCCGTTGATACAGGTGAGCCTATAAAAATCAGCGTAGGTGAAGAAACTCTCGGCAGAATGGTTAACGTTACAGGTAAACCCATTGATAGCGGTGAAAGCATCGTAACTGAAACAAAATGGCCCATCCACCATGCCGCTCCATCATTTGCAGAAATCGTTTCTTCTAACGATATTCTTGAAACAGGTATAAAGGTTATCGACCTTATGATGCCCTACGTTAAAGGCGGTAAAATTGGTCTTTTCGGTGGCGCAGGTGTAGGTAAAACCGTTCTTATTATGGAGCTTATCCGTAACGTTGCTTTCGAGCATGACGGCTACTCTGTTTTTGCAGGCGTTGGTGAACGTTCAAGAGAGGGTAACGACCTTTGGAACGAAATGAAGCAGTCAGGCGTTATTGATAAAACTGCTCTTGTATTCGGTCAGATGAATGAAACTGCAGGTGCAAGACTTCGTGTACCGCTTGTAGGTCTTACAATGGCAGAATATTTCAGAGAAAAGGCTCATAAGGAGGTTCTTCTTTTTATTGATAACATTTTCCGTTTCACGCAGGCAGGTAGTGAGGTTTCAGCCCTTTTAGGCAGAATGCCCTCAGCCGTTGGTTATCAGCCTACCCTGGCATCTGAAATGGGTAAGCTTCAGGAAAGAATTGTTTCAACGGGCAACGGCTCAATTACGTCTGTTCAGGCGGTTTACGTTCCTGCCGATGACCTTACAGACCCTGCCCCCGCAACAACCTTCTCTCACCTTGATGCAACAACCGTTCTTTCAAGAAAAATTGTTGAGCTTGGTATTTATCCTGCTGTTGACCCCCTTGAATCATCTTCAAGAGCTCTTTCACCCGATTTTGTTGGTGACAGACATTACAAGGTTGCTAAAGAAACTCAACGTGTTTTACAGAAATATGCAGAGCTTCAGGATATTATCGCAATTTTAGGTATGGATGAGCTTTCAACAGAAGATAAATTGACCGTTAAACGTGCAAGACGAGTTCAGAGATTTATGAGCCAGCCCTTCCACGTTGCAGAAGGCTTTACAGGTCAGGCAGGTATATACGTTCCTCTTGAAAAAACCGTTGATAGTGTTGAAAGTATTCTTTCGGGTGAGCTTGATATGGTACCCGAACAGTATTTCCTTATGTCAGGAACTGCCGACGACGTATTTTCTGCATACAAAAAGGATAATGGGTGATAGCAATGGATAATTTACTTGCAGTAAAATTCTTTACTGTTAACCATCAGATTCCCGTTATAGAATGTGATAGCATCCGGTTACCTATAGCCGACAAATTAAACGGTGAATTTTCAGGGTATTATGGTATCAGAAAAGGTCATGCAAAGGCAGTTTTTGCCCTTAAAGCAGGAAACGTAACGGCAACTCTTAACGAGGAAACAATCTTTTCAGCGGAAATTACTGACGGCTTTGCAATAGTTGAAAACAACGAGGTCAACATAACCGTTGATAAAGTAAGCGAATAAAACATAAGAAAATGAGCATATAAGGACTGTCCTGTCTTTATATGCTCATCTATTTTTTATATTAACTTAATTTCTATTCTCAAGAAATCGCTGTCACCTGTAACGTTTTTGCCTTGCTCAAAGTTTCTTGCCTTGAAAACAACCTTGTCGTCATAGACCTCGCAGTAATAACCAACACCGCAATCTTTAATGCCGAAATTGTTTTCTTTTCTGTAGCCGGGCACGCTTAAGGAATGAACGTTGTTTTCTTTATTAAGAATTTCATATGTACCCTCAAAGATACCACCGTGAAGATGACCTGTGATGAAAAATACGTTTTTATGCTTTTCCATAACAGCTCTTACAAGGTCAGACTGTTCACCCATATCCCCTGTTTTCCAAACCTCAGGAAGACCGTGAGTTTTCTGAAATGCCTGATGGCACATTACGAAAGCGGGTTTACCGTCTTTTGTTGCCCTTTCAAGCTCTTTATCAAGAAAGTCTATCTGCTCTTGGGTAATATGAGCTTTTTCAAGAACTCTTTTTTCAGTACCGATAACAATAAATGTGTAACCGTTAACATCATATGAATAAAAGCTTTTTCCTTTTGTATCTATTTTAAGATACTCGTTGACTTTATCCATAATAATCTTCTGATTTCTCTTGTACTGCAAACGAACGTCGTGGTTGCCCATTGTAAGAAAGGCATACGGGAAAGCCGTTTGCTTGTCGGTAACGCTGAAAAATCTTTTATACTCTTTTTTCTTTCCGTATTCGGCAATATCACCTGCCATAAGGTAAGCATCAAACTTTTCCTTTGAATTTTTTATATCCTCAAAAAAGTTTGAAAGATTTTTTTCAGAGCCGTCGTTATCTACAAGATGAGTATCTGCAATTGCTGCAAAAGAAAGTCTTACTTTTTCACTGTCTTCAAAAACAATAGGCTCATCCTTTGATACGGTATAAATCACATCGTATTTTGGTGACAATGCTTTTAACTGAGCAATATATTTTGTAACAAATATTTTAAATGACATTTTTCCACCCGTTATTCGATAATTCCTAAAAATCTGCCTAACCAATATATAAAGAGGAAAGACATTCCGCTTTCTTGTCTGTCGGGATAACCACTATCAATTGAGAAAGGATTAAGACCGAGTCTTGAGAAGCCTCTTTCATCCCATGCAAAAGGCACTTTAATGTGAGGCGCTTCATACCAGAGAAGCGGCTCTTCATCCATTTCAATATCACGTCTGTTACTGTTTATCATTCTGCGATTTTCCATTTCAAGCGGATAATCCTGCAAAGCTTTTACAACTGTATCTATATCGCAGGGAGCACCTGTAAAGCCTTTATAAACAAAAGCAAAATAGGGGTTTCCCTCAACCTTTTCATACTCGTAATGGGAAGCAAGACCCATTAAAAGATACTGCCTTATAGCAGGGTCTTTTTCAAGAAGAAGATATGAAATTGTATTCATCATAGCAAGATTATCATCTATATGACAAGAATGACCGTCTGCTCTCTTGTGGTAAGCCGCATTCAAAAGAAAATGATGATTGCTGATTAAATCATTATACTTTTTGAGATATCTTTCATTACCTGACATATGGTAAGAGATTTTAAGGAAATTAAGCATTTCAAGTGAGTTAACGCCTTTTTCCCACATCCACATACTGTCGTTATTAAGAGCATTTTCATTCCAGCAAGCCCATGAGGTAGGCTTACCGTCTTTGTCTATAAGATAACCGTCGTTATCTAAAATATGGTCGGTGATGTTGCAAACTGCTTCTCTTATTTCTGCCTTTTCGCTTGCATCTGCACAAAGGTCATAATAGAGATAGAAACCAACGTAATGACCTGTCATTTCGTCACTTGAGGTTTCACCGAGCCATTCATATGTACCGTCTGATGAGCGGTGCCACTCTCTGCCGATAACGTTGCTCTCTAAATTAGTACCCCAGCCTCTTTCATCAGGGAAACGTACCGCACGGGCAGTAAAGCCTTTGATTTCGGGAGCTCTTGTCAAAAAGAGCATTGCATCCTTTGCTTTTCTTGCAGCCTTTAAAACCTCTTCGTTTTTCTCAACCGCATACCACATACTGAGTGCGGCAAGATAGGTATGTGTCCAGAGTCCGTCATTATCTGTATAAGCAGAGCAATTTGTACCCTCGTTGTTTTTTATCCAAGTAACAAAGCCTTGTTTTCTTGGGAAATGCTTTTCTGTAAGCTCAAAGAAATACTGTGACTTTTCTGCCATAGTTGTTTCTTTTTCGGTGATTTTTACAATACCGCCTTCAGAGGCTGTAAAGATTTCACCGTTACGGGAAGCTACTGCGGTAACATAGGTATCAAATGCATATCGGGTAGCAGGAAGATATTTTTTAGAGCCGTTTTTAATTACAACCGCACCTGCATCAGTACCTAAAACAAAGCTACCGTCACCGCAAACGCAGATATCGTAAACGCTTTCTTTAGGCAAAAAAGGAATTTCGTTATTGCTATACCAACCGCATTTATAGTCGTAAATAAACAAGCCTTCATCGGCACCAACAAGAAGATAACCGTTTTTGTCAAATTCAATTACGTTTATATGAATTTCGGGCATTGTTGAATGTGCAGGGAAAATACATCTCCAGGTTCTTCTTTTTCCTTCCATTCTCTGAAGACAAAGCTCACTTGCAACGCAGACCTTTTCACCGCATACCGCAAGACTTCTTTCTGTTTGCTCCATTTCTTGAAGATTGAAGAAGCCCTCGTCGGTTTCAACGTGAAGAGAGTTTACGGTGAGAACGTAAAGCTTATCCTCACCCTTTAAATCTACTACGGGATAATTAAACTCTGCAAAAACCTTTGCACCGTTATCGGTAATAAGGTAAACCGCTTTATCTCTAGCGGCAAAAACTCTACCGTTTTTGTCGCAGTAAACCTTTGAAAAGCTACCATCTGCAAAAAGCTGATAGCCGGTACCGTTTGAAAACTTTAAAAGTCCGTCTTCTGCACAGGCATAAATTGTACCGTCACAAGAAACGGCAATTGAATTTATTTTTCCCTCAACGTCAAAACGCTCTGTAATCTTTTGGGGAAAAGCACCGATTTTAAATACGCTCATATTTATTCCCTTAATATTTTAATTTTTCGTTAGCTGCTTTCATAACCTCGGGGGTAATTTTAATCACCTCGCGGTCATAGGTAAGAAGACCGTTGCACTCGTCTTCAACGTCGCTGACCTCTGTATAGATAATTGCTGAAAGACCTTTGTTTTTCATACAGTTGTAAATACGCTTCTCATAAAGATTTTTGATAGCGTTATCAAAGGCTTCCTGCTTGTAATATTTACGGTAGCCGAAGAATTTATCTTTATTGAAGCAATGGTCCTTAAGCTGCATTGAATAACCGCCAAACTCAGTAAGAGCTATGGGGCGTTCATCGTCTTTATTGTATTTGGGGAACAAGAAAGGTGTAAAGTAAATATGGAAGCTGTTTACGTCACCTGAGCCTTGGTCTACCCAACCACTTGCATGGTCAATAAGACGGGTGGGATCTTTTTCTCTGTAATATTCGTAAGCCTTTTTGCTTTCAAACTGACCCCAGCCCTCGTTAAAGGGTGACCAGAGAGCGAGAGAAGTAACATTGTAAAGAAGGTCAATCATTTCTTCTGAGTCATAATAATATTTTTGACGACCTGCAGGATCTTTACGGGCAAAGTAACCGAAATGGTTAGGTCCATCTGTAACCTTACCTGCGTGCTTATTATTAAAAAGCATTGACATAAACGGTGCTGTGCCTATTGCCATAAAGTTATATTTACCGCCACCATTTATCGCATCCTGCCAAACAATCATACCTAATCTGTCGCAATGATAGTACCAACGAAGAGGCTCAATTTTAATGTGCTTTCTTAAAGTATTGAAGCCTAAATCCTTCATTGTCTGAATATCGTAAATAAGAGCTTCGTCTGACGGTGCGGTATACATACCGTCACTCCAATAGCCCTGGTCAAGAAGACCATTAAAGAAGTAAGGCTTATTGTTAAGCATAAGACGGGGTGTGCCCTCGTCATCCTTACCAACGCTGAATTTTCTCATACCGAAATAACTTTCGATACGGTCGTTACCTGCGGCAATTTTTAAATCGTAAAGATAGGGGTTTTCAGGACTCCAGAGCTCATAGTCTGAAAGCTTGATTGTTGCTTTTCCGTCTGTAAGCTTAACTGCAGTTTTAACCTCACCCTTATCGAGAACTACCGCTGCCATTTCGTCAGTTGCTTTACCGTTATAGTTAACTTCAACTGTAATTTCGTCATTATCAATATCGGGTGTAAGCTTTATTGATTCAATATAGCCCTCGCAAACCTCTTCAAGCCATACTGTCTGCCAGATACCTGACTGAGGTGTATACCAGATACCGCCTCTTTTAAAGGTCTGCTTACCTCTTGCCTGAGTACCTGTATCAGTAGGGTCTGTAACAATAACTCTTAAATCGTTTTCACCGTCAAGGATGTACGTTGTAACATCAAACGTAAAAGGAAGATATCCACCTGCGTGTGTGCCAACCTCGCGGTTGTTTAACAATACCTTGCATTTATAGTCAACCGCACCGAAATGAAGAAGGACTCTGTGGTTAGTTCTTCTGAAATTAAATAATTTCTGATAATATAAAACCTCATTGGGCTTTAAAATCTTTTCAACACCGCTGAGAATGCACTCGGGGCTGAAGGGAACAATTATTTTGCCTTGAAAACCACCGAATTTTTTATACTCATCATAAATAGCATAGTTCCATTCACCGTTAAGGTTAATAAAGCTATCTCTTTTAAGCTGAGGACGAGGGTAGTCGTTAAGGGGTAAGCTTTTATCAAGTGTCTTGCCCCATCTTGTAAGCAATCTTTCCATAATAAACTCCTTTTTTATAAAAAAGTAATCATATTCTATTTTATGATATCATATAATGCAGACTTTTTCAATAATAAATAGTCGACACTTTCTTTGAAATGTTTTTTCATAAAATGAAAATAATCATTGACTAAACTTTTCCAAAATGTTATAATTTAAAAAAATATCGGTAAAAGAGGTATTATATTATGACAATGCAATATTTAACACAGTTGTTTAATGAAATTTCCGCATTGCTTATGTCTTTCCTTATAGCAATCGGTGCAGTTTCAGTTCCTTCAACTCACGACCCTGTTCAGAACAAAGACCCCGATGCTATCATCAACTTTGTTGTTACAGGTGACACTCAGGTTTGTACATATATGCCCGAAAGAGAAGCTAACCTTATGGCATTATCTCAGGACATCTTAAACTCAGATATGGAGCTTGATGCTTTCATGATCGTTGGTGATATCGCAGAAAACGGTATGGAAGATGAATTCCAGAGAGTTACTCAGTACATTGCTGATTTCAACACTAAAAACTTCATCATGGTTACCGGTAACCACGATATCCGTCTTCGTGAATGGGAACAGAGCAAAAACCGTTTCCTTGATTTTATGAACAACCTTAACGGCGGAAACAATGTTCAAAATAATATCTATTTCAAATACATGGTTGATGACTATACCTTCCTTGTAATGGGCTCTGATGAATCCCGTTTTGAAGACGCTTACATCAGCAACGCACAGCTTCAGTGGCTCAACATCGAGCTTAAAGAAGCTACTGCAACAGGCAAGCCTGTATTTGTTCTTTGCCACTATCCTCTTGCAGAGGGTCACGGTCTTCCTAACACATGGGGTTCAGGTGATTCTGACGGCAAGGGCACTATCCCCGCTTACGAACGTAAGGATGATTATGATTTCACAGGTAGTATCGGCGACCAGTCAAATGAGGTTTACGATATAATTTCTAAATATCAGAACGTATTCTTCATCACAGGTCACCTTCACACAGGCTTCGGTAAAAATACATATCAGGTTATCAACGAAGCTAACAACGTTCAGGGTATTAACGTTCCCTCTGTCGGTATCGACAACAAAGACGGTACTTACAACAACCCCGCAACAGGTCTTTACGTTGAGGTTACTGAAGATCAGGTTATCTTCTACGCTAGAGACTTCGGTCATGGTAAATTCCTTACTGAAGGCGAATTTGCAGAGTGTGTAAAAGCATACGACCTCGTTTAATAATTTAATTTAAACAAACATTTCCCCGTTGTGTTAAACAACGGGGATTTTTATATTCAATAACAAATTCCCACCTCTTGCATAAAATGTTGCAGGAGGTGTTTTTTTATGTTTTCTGATATTGTTGCTTTGGTTTTCGGGATTTTAGGTATAGTTTTCGTTTTGCTTTCTTTGGTATTCAAGCTAATAAGCTGGAAAGAAGAAAGCTACACGGTTATTTTACCCCTTTACTCTGAAGGTGAAGAAATCTACACTCGTATTTGTAATGTTACCGATTTCATTGAGTTTTGCGGAATACATAGAAAAAGCACCGTAGTTATAATAAACTACGGTGCAAGTGATAAGTTTTGTAATAATTTAGAAAACTATTTCAGAAACTGCATCAATTTAAAAATCATCGACTCAAATGAGCCTGCTGAACTGATTTTTAAAGAGTTGCATACATAACTGCTTTAATTGTGTGCATTCTGTTTTCTGCTTCACGGAAAACAACAGACTGCTTGCTTTCGAAAACCTCATCTGTTACTTCCATAGCAGTCATATTGAACTTTTCGCAAATGCGCTTGCCGATTTCTGTTTTCTTATCGTGGTAAGAGGGAAGACAATGCATAAATATTGTTGTATCTTTAGCATTTTTCATAAGCTTTGAATTAACCTGATAGCTTGCAAGGTCGTTTATTCTCTCCGCCCACACAAGCTCGGGCTCACCCATTGAAACCCAGATATCTGTATAAATAATATCTGCATTTTTAGTTGCTTTAATAGGGTCTTCTTCAAAGCAAAGCTTTGAGCCACTCTCTTTTGCAATTTTCTTACATTCATCAACAAGAGCTGAATCGGGGAAATATTTCTGGGGGGCACAAGCGGTAAAGTTAAGGCCCATTTTTGCACAGCCAACCATAAGAGAGTTACCCATATTATATCTTGCATCACCCATATACACAAAGTTAAGACCTTTAAGCTTACCAAACTGTTCTTTTATTGTAAGAAAGTCTGCAAGAATCTGTGTGGGGTGAAATTCATTTGTAAGACCGTTCCAAACAGGCACAGAAGAATATTTTGCAAGCTCTTCTACAACGTCCTGACCGTAGCCTCTGTATTCAATACCGTCATACATTGAGCATAAAACTCTTGCAGTATCTGCGATACTTTCTTTTCTGCCAATCTGAGAAGCATTAGGGTCAAGATAAGTTACACCCATACCTAAATCCCTTGCGGCAACCTCAAAGCTACAGCGTGTTCTTGTACTTGTTTTTTCAAATATAAGAGCAATGTTTTTGCCTTTGAGTGTATCGTGAGGGATTCCGTTTTTCTTCTTCTTTTTAAGGTCCCCTGCAAGATTTATAAGATATTCAATCTCTTCACTTGTATAATCTAAAAGTTTTAAAAAATCTCTGCCCTTTAAATTCATTTCAATTCCTCACTGCATTTTTTATAACGTCAATCGCCTTTTCTAAATCTTCCTGAGATATATTAAGAGGCGGTAAAAGTCTTAATTTATTTTTTGCTTTTATAGGTAAAACACCATTCTGCTGACAATATGCAAGCACTTCATTAACGTCTTTCTCTGTTTCAATGCCAAGCATAAGACCAAGACCTGTTATACCTTTAACACCCTCTGCGGAGGAAAGCTCGTTAATGATATACTCATTCTTCTTTTCAACCTCTTTAAGAAAAGCATCGTCAATTCTTTCAAGAATATTTAATGCACCTGCAGTTGCAACAGGGTTTCCGCCAAAGGTTGAGCCGTGGTCACCGAAGGTGTATACGTTTTCAGCCTTTTCAAAAAGCATTGTAGCACCTAAAGGAAGACCTCCGCCTATACCCTTTGCAGTCGAAACAATATCAGGCTCTAAACCATATTTCATATAGCCGTAAAGAGCACCTGTTCTACCGTTACCTGTCTGCACCTCGTCAACGATTAAAAGCACATTGTATTCATCTGCAAGCCTCTTTAAGCCTGAAACGAATTCTTGTGAAAGCGGTACTACACCACCCTCACCCTGAACGGTTTCGAACATAATTGCCGCAACCTTATTTTCTTTCAAAAGAGCTTCCACACCTTCAAGGTCACCTGCATCTGCATATAAGAAGCCCTCTGTTAAGGGAAGAAAATCCTTATGAAAATTATCTTGGCCTGTTGCTGCAAGAGTTGTAATAGTTCTTCCGTGGAAGCTATTTTTTAATGTGATTATATTGTAATATTCTGCACCTTTATTAGCTGCCGCATATTTTCTTGCCGCCTTAATTGCACATTCGTTAGCCTCTGCGCCTGAATTTGAAAAGAAAACCTTTTTAGCACCTGTTCTTTTGCAAAGATGCTCTGCAAGTAATGCGCAAGGCTCACTATAATAAAGATTTGATGTGTGCTGAAGCTTTGTAAGCTGATTTGTTACAGCCTTTACCCATTCTTCATCACCTACACCGAAAACACTAACACCAATGCCGGTTCCCATATCGATATATTCTTTACCGTCAGAGTCATAAAGCTTGCTGCCTTTACCGCTTACAAGCTCAATGGGGAATCTGGCATAAGTATTTGCAACGTATTGCTTATCAATTTCTTTAATAGACATTTTTATTCCGCCTTTACCATAGTACCTGCACCCTCATCGGTAAGCATTTCAAGAAGAATTGCGTGAGGCACTCTACCGTCAAGAATAGTAACCTTATGTACGCCTTTTTTAATAGCGTCAATACAACATTCAACCTTAGGAATCATTCCGCCCGAAATAACACCATCTTCAAAAAGCTTATATGCTTCGGGGATTGTTACACATTTAATAAGTGAATTGGGGTCGGAAACGTCTCTTAAAATACCGGGGATATCTGTCATTGTAACAAGTCTTTCAGCCTTCATAGCACCTGCAATAAATGCCGCGGCTGTGTCAGCATTAATGTTATAAACATTACCCTCGTTATCACAGCCTACGGTTGAAACAACGGGAATATAATCTTTCTCTAAAAGGTCAAGAATAGGCTGAACGTTAACGTTTGTAATTTCACCAACGAAGCCTAATCTTTCGTCTTTTACCTCCGCTTCAATAAGATGACCGTCGATACCTGAAATACCGATTGCAGAGCCACCGTATTCACCTAAAAGGTTTACGAGATGCTTGTTGATTTTACCTGCGAGAACCATCTGAACGATTTCTGCAGTTTCTTTATCGGTAACGCGAAGACCATCAACAAAAACGCTTTCCTTACCCACTTTTTTGAGCATATCGGAAATTTCAGGTCCGCCACCGTGAACAAGCACAGGCTTAACACCGATAAGGGCAAGAAGAACGATATCTTCCATAACCTGCATTTTAAGTTCTTCGCTTATCATAGCATTTCCACCGTATTTTATAACGATAATCTTGTTATGATATTTCTGAATATAAGGAAGTGCTTGAGTAATAACCTCTGCACGCTGAAGATTAGTAAGATTCATTTCTTCCATTTTATCACGTCCTGTAATCGCCATTAATTCTTACGTATTCGTATGTAAGGTCGCAACCCCAGGCAGTTGAACTGTAATCGCCTGAATTAAGACCTACGTTTATAGTAATTTCTTTTTCAAGAAGAATTTCTTTTGCAATTTCTTCGGAGAAATCTATACCTGCACCGTTTTCGCAAACGGGAATAGTGCCTTTAGCCGATGTAAACGAAACGTCTACCTTGTTAACGTCAACGTCTGCACCACTGTAACCAATAGCGCAAAGCACTCTGCCCCAGTTAGCATCTGCACCAAACATTGCCGCTTTTGTAAGTGAAGAGCAAATAACACTCTTTGCAACTGTTTTAGCAGTTTTTTCATCTTTAGCGCCTGTTACCTTACATTCAAGAAGCTTTGTAGCACCCTCACCGTCACCGGCTATCATTCTGCAAAGGTAAACGGTAACTGTATTGAGAGCTTTCATAAACGTATCGAAAGCTTCGCCCTCTTCGGTAATTTCTTTATTACCTGCCATACCGTTTGACAATACAACTACCATATCGTTTGTAGAAGTATCACCGTCAACGCTTACCATATTGAACGTATTCTGAATATCACTTGAAAGAGCCTTCTGAAGCATAGCGGGTGAAATTGCCGCGTCACAAGTGATAAACACAAGCATTGTTGCCATATTGGGATGAATCATACCCGAGCCTTTTGCAATACCGCCGATTTTACAAGGTACACCGTCAATATCAAATGATACTGCAACCTCTTTTAAAACTGTGTCGGTTGTCATAATGCCCTCTGCAGCGTCTTTACTGTTGTTACCTAAAGCTGCTTTAAGATCATTTATAGAATCAGCAATAGGTGTAATATCAAGAGGCTGACCGATAACGCCCGTAGAAGCAACTACAACGTCATCATCGTCAATACCTAAAGCTTCAGAAGCAAGCTTTGACATTTTTTGAGCTACCTCAATACCGTCTGCATTACAGGTGTTAGCGTTACCGCTGTTACAGATAACTGCCTGAGCAGTACCATTCATCAAATGCATTTTTGTAACTGCAAGAGGCGCACCTTTTACAAGGTTTGTTGTGTAAACTGCTGCCGCAGATGCTTTTTTCTCACTGAAAATAAGAGCTAAATCTCTTTTAGTTTTATTTTTTCTTATACCGCAATGAATACCGCCTGCGGTAAAACCCTTTGCGGCACAAATACCGCCCTCTATAAACTCCATATTTACACCTTCTTTATTTCAAGTCCTGTTGTATCGTCGTTACCTAAAACAATGTTAAGACACTCAACAGCCGCACCGGAAGCACCTTTACCTAAATTATCGTAGCGTGCGGTTAAAAGAATTCTGTCTTCGTTACCAAAAACTGAAACCACCATATTGTCCATACCTGAAAGATATGCGGAAGATAAGAAACCACCTTCATTTAAGTCTTCACAGTAATTAACAATAGGACCGGTATATTTTGATTTATATATTTCTTTGATTTTTTCAATATCAAAGCCGTTTTTCAAATCCGATTTAAATACAGGCACGGTAACCTCCATACCTGAATAAAAGTTTGAAACTATGGGGCAAAATGCAGGAGCATTATTAAGTCCTGATATTTTTACCATTTCTTTAAGATGCTTATGAGTCTGTGTAAGACCGTACTGACGGGGCGCACCTAAAAGCTCATCAGGCTCTTCCTCGTATTCGGCAATCATTTTCTTACCGCCACCGCTATAACCCGTGAGAGAGAAGCAAGAAAGGTTTTCGCTACCGTCTAAAGCGCCTGCTTCAATCAAGGGATAAACCAATGCTATAAATCCACTTGCGTGACAACCGGGAACTGCAATTCTTTTAGAGGCTTTAAGCTTTTCTCTGTGAGAAGCGGAAAGCTCGGGGAAGCCGTATGCCCAATCGTCAAGTGTACGGTGTGCAGTTGAGGTATCAATAACAACTGTATTATCGTTTTCAATAAGAGAAACAGATTCTCTTGCCGCATCATCGGGAAGACAAAGGAATGCAATATCCGCACTGTTAAGAGCTTCTTTTCTGCATTCTCTGTCTTTTCTTTTTTCATCGTCAAGGCTTATAAGCTCAATACCCTCAAACTGTTCAAGCCTTTCATATATTCTAAGACCGGTAGTACCTGCTTTACCGTCAATAAATACTTTTTTTGCCATTTATAAACTCCGTAACAAACTCAATTTGTTTTTTAACTGATTCATAACCTGTTGAACCTGCTGAAATTCTTTTCTTTATGCAGGTTTCGAGTGAGATTTCATTGAATAAATCTTCTTCGAAAAGGTCACTGTGTGCTTTGTATTCGTCAAGCGTAAGTGTTTCAAGAACCTTGTTCTTTTCGATACACTCTGCAACTGTCTGACCTACTATTTTATATGCAGTACGGAAAGGCATACCCTTTTTAACAAGGTAGTCTGCAAGGTCCGTTGCATTTATAAAGCCCTTTTGAGCCGCTGAATACATATTGTCTTTTAAAACTGTCATTGTTGCAATCATAGGTGCGAAAATGCTTAAGCATTTCTCAACAGTTTCAATGCTGTCAAAAATAGCTTCCTTATCTTCCTGCATATCCTTGTTGTATGCAAGAGGCAAGCCCTTAAGAGAGGTAAGAAGAGCAAAAAGGTCACCATAAACTCTACCTGTTTTACCTCTTACAAGCTCTGCCATATCGGGATTCTTTTTCTGGGGCATAATGCTTGAGCCTGTTGTGTAAGAATCGTCAAGCTCAACGAATTTGAATTCCCATGAGCTCCAAAGAATAACCTCTTCGGAAAATCTTGAAAGGTGCATCATAATTACTGAAAATGCACTCATAAGCTCAACACAGAAATCTCTGTCGGAAACACCGTCGATACTATTCTGCATAATGCCGTAGAAGCCAAGCTTCTCTGCTTCGAAGGCTCTGTCTGTATCATAGGTTGTGCCTGAAAGTGCACAAGAGCCTAAAGGAGAGTAATTCATTCTTTTAACTGCATCGGAAAGTCTGCCGCAGTCTCTCATAAACATCTGTGCATAAGCAAGTAAATGATGAGCAAAGGTTATGGGCTGCGCTCTCTGAAGATGAGTGTAACCGGGAAGAATAGCATCCTGATTTTCTTCAGCCTTATTAAGAATTGCTTCAATAAGTGTGTAAAGTAAATCATTCACCTTTTCTGCTTCATCACGAAGGAAAAGTCTTATATCAACTGCAACCTGATCGTTTCTGCTTCTCGCTGTGTGAAGACGCTTACCAACGTCACCCTTACGAGAAGTGAGCTCACTTTCGATAAACATATGGATATCTTCAGCATCACTGTCAAAGGTAAGCTTGCCTGCAATGATATCGTCAAGAATTGAAGAAAGACCGTCAATAATTTCCTCGCAGTCATTCTGTGTGATGATACCCTGCTTTGCAAGCATCTGTGCGTGTGCTATTGAGCCTTGAATATCCTGTTTATACATTTTGCAGTCGAAGTGAAGTGATGAATTAAAATCGTCTGCTTCCTTGTCAAGAGCCTTGGAGAATCTTCCTGCCCACATTTTATCCATAATTAAAATACCCTTTCAAAAGTGCTATTGCACGTTTAGTTTCGTCTTTTATGTCGTCACCAAACGTGCAAATAAACTTTATTAATTATTTTTCGAGACCGTTTTTCTCTTTCATTTTAGCCATAACCTTGATGGGAAGACCGTAAAGGTTAATGAATCCTGCAGAATCAGCCTGATTGTAAACCTCATCCTCATCAAATGTTGCGATTTCAGGGTCGTAAAGTGAGAAGGGTGAGCAAACACCTGCGTTAATCATATTACCTTTGTAGAGCTTAAGCTTAACGTCACCTGTAACTGTTTCCTGAGTTGATTTAACAAATGCAAGAATAGCTTTTACAAGAGGTGTGTACCACTGTGCGTTGTAAACAAGCTCTGCAAGCTTCTGTGCAACAAGTGCTTTATAATGAGCTGTTTCTTTATCAAGACAAATTGTTTCAAGAACGTTGTGTGCTTTGTAAAGGATAGCTCCACCGGGTGTTTCGTATACGCCACGGCATTTCATACCAACAAGTCTGTTTTCAACGATGTCAAGAAGACCGATACCGTTTGCACCGCCAAGCTCGTTAAGCTTTGTTACAAGCTCAACTGCACCCATTTCAACACCGTCAACTGCTGTGGGGATACCCTTTTCAAAGTGAATTGTAACGTATGTGGGCTTATCGGGAGCCATTTCGGGAGAAACGCCCATTTCAAGGAAGCCTTCTTTGTTGTAAAGAGGCTCGTTCATGGGGTCTTCAAGGTCAAGACCTTCATGTGAAAGGTGCCAGATGTTTTTATCCTTTGAGTAGTTTGTTTCTCTGTTAATTTTAAGAGGAACGTTGTGAGCTTCTGCGTAAGCAATTTCTTCTTCACGAGATTTGATATCCCATTCTCTCCAAGGAGCGATGATGGGCATATCGGGAGCATAAGCCTTAATTGCAAGCTCAAATCTTACCTGGTCGTTACCTTTACCTGTGCAACCGTGGCAGATAGCGTCTGCACCTTCAGCGATTGCGATTTCAGCAATTCTTTTTGCAATGGGAGGACGAGCAAAAGCTGTACCAAGAAGATACTCTTCATAAACAGCGCCTGCCTGAACACAGGGGAAAACGTAATCTTCAAGGAATTCTTTTGTAAGGTCTTCAATGTAAATTTTTGAAGCACCTGTTTTTATTGCCTTTTCTTCAAGACCTTCAAGCTCACTTGCCTGACCAACGTTACCTGAAACTGCGATAACCTCACAGTTGTTGTAATTTTCTTTAAGCCAAGGGATGATAATTGAAGTATCAAGACCGCCTGAGTAAGCGAGAACTACTTTTTTAATGTTTTTCTTATCCATTTTTATTTCCTCCATACACAAGAGCAATGCTCTTTGCAAAAATATTCATTCGATATGCATAGTTATACACCTTTATTACAAAAAAGTCAACCTTTTTAAATAAATAATTATTATTTCATTCATTTTTGGCTTTTTGCAACAAAACCTTGCTTTTCTATATATGTTTTTGTGTATTTTTATGGATATACACCAGTAAAATCCAATGCTCATACGCCTACTTTCTTGAATAGCAGTATGCATAAAGTTGCATAATATGCACAAATTGTGTATATTATGCAAAAAAATAACCGCCGAACATCAGTTCGGCGGCATCTTAACGTATTAAACAATTTATATACCAAAAAGAAAAGGTTGTTGATTTTTGATGCAGATCGCAATTTCTTTATCCCCGACGCTGTATGAGATACTGCGAGTGGGTAAAAAATTGTGATATGCGCAAAAAGCAACAACCGTGTAAATTATAAGATATATATTATAATATCTCTACGTCCCCAGTTAATACACTGCTCTGTTGAGTTCATAAAGAGGTCAACAGTCCAGTCTACATCGTAAATGTAGCTACCGGTATCAGCTGCGATACAGTATCCGTAAATATAATTGCCATCCGCAGATACTATATACATCTGAGTTCCGTAAGGAATTTCTTTGGGGTCAACTGCAATATAGCCTGCCTGAGCAACCTTACCTGTTGAGGTAATGCCACCGGGAATGCAATATGCAGTAGCCTGAGCATTGATAACTGATTTATAGCTTGTGGGTGCACCGTCTGCACCGATTTTAAGTGATGATGGTGCTTTCAATTCACTGATAGGCTTACCTACGGGAATTGATGTGGGTTTTGAATAAACCTTTGTGCCTGACTGAACAAGTGCTTTTATAGGCTCTTTTGTAATTTCTTCTGAAGCGATTGTTGTATCTGCAAGCTTACCGTTAATATAGCGATCCTTGTAGGTTACAACCTTTTCACCCTTTTCACCTTTTACAAGTGTCTTTGTTCTGCCCTTATAAAGTGAGTCTGAATATGTGTATTCTGTTTCGTAATCAACAGCTTCTGTTTCAACACGCTCAACGAAAGTAACCTTGAAAATTTCAATTAGCATACCCTCACTGATTTCTTCATCAAGAGCGGGCTCTGTAAAGTCATTTTCACCAAGCTCAATGTTAAGAGTGTTAATAACATCTTCTACTGTTTTGCCTGATACTCTGAAATCAAGCTGTGCATCATCACACTTAACAGTAACGTTATAAACGCCGTAGATTTCGATTACCATATTCTTTTCAAGCTCTGTATCTATTGAATAGTTTGTAACAGAACCTGAGGGAACTGTCATTTCTGCTTTTTCAAGCGCATCTTTAACAGTACCGTTGGCATAGAGTGTTTTCTCTGTGCCGTCAAAGCTTTTTAATGAAACCTTTACACCTCTGTTGATGATGATTTCGCTACCGTCAAGCTTTGTAAACTTGCAAAGGTCAACCTCATCAGCTTTAGAAGCATAAATTTTAATTCCTGCGTTTTCAAGAATTTTATCAACATCAGTTTCAGCGGTAACAACCTCTATAACTGATGAACCGTCGTAAATTGTAACGTTGTACATTACGGGCGGTACGGCGAAAGCAGTTCCGGAAAGAAAGAAGAGAACCGCAAGAATCAAAAGAGAAACTCTTTTGAGCGGTGAATGCACTGCAATCTCGCCTATTTGTCTGACTGTCATGGTATAATTCTCCTTAGACAAGCAACTTCATTTGAGTTGCCGTTGTAGGCTCTTTTATTGGCAATAAAGCATTGAACCTGTCACAAATTCAACTCTATATTGCAAACAAAAACGCCGTTTTATCCGATGGCACTTGGTATTATACTCAACTTTCTGTTTAAGTCAAATAACCGATTTTCACATTTTTGTTGACTTTTCACAAAGGTTTTCAACACTAAATTGATAAAACAAACACTTTTGGCGTGGTTTATATAAAAAACGACAAGTGTTTTCTATCTGCTTTTGTCATAATTGCAGAAATTACAAACTGTAACTTTTACCCCTATTTTACACCTTAAAATGCTTCAAATTGTAATTTTTTATTGACATCCCCCTCTTCTGCATACATAATATATATACTATTATATATATGTATATATACGAATATGCATAAATGACCGAAAGGATACGGGTTATGACTATTAAAATCCCCGATAAAGCAAAAACAATAATCACTCTGCTGGGTAATGCAGGGTTTGAGGCATTTTGCGTTGGTGGCGCGGTAAGAGATTCTGTTATGGGGTTAACCCCTACCGATTGGGATATAACCACCTCTGCCTCCCCCGAAGATACTGTCAGAATATTTAAAGATTATAAAACAGTTGACACAGGTCTTAAGCACGGCACCCTCACCGTTATTATAGATAAAACTCCCTTTGAGGTTACAACATATCGCGTAGACGGCGATTACAACGATAACAGACACCCCGAAAACGTGCATTTCACAAAAAGCTTAAAGGACGACCTTTCAAGACGTGATTTCACCGTAAATGCACTCGCCTATAACGATACTAAAGGCTTAGTTGATTTATACGGCGGACAGGAGGATATATATAATAGTATAATAAGAACTGTGGGCGAGCCTTCAGCCCGTTTTAAAGAAGACGGGCTACGTATAATGAGAGCTCTGCGTTTTTCTTCAGTTTTGGGTTTTACAATAGAACCCGAAACCGCAAAGGCTATCCACGAAAACAAAGACCTTTTAAAAAACATTTCAGCTGAAAGATTAGCAGTTGAATTAACAAAGCTCGTATGCGGTAAAAACGCTTTCAATGTTTTAATGGAATATGCCGACGTTTTATCTGTTTTTATTCCCGAAATTGAAAGTGCGGTTGGCTTTAAGCAATACGGCAAAAAACACGCGTATGACGTATGGGAGCATATTTGCCACACAGTTGATACTATCCCTCAGGATAAAATCCTACGTCTTACTATGATTTTACACGATTTAGGGAAAGTTCCTACCCATAAGCTTGACGAAAACGGTAACAGCACATTTAAAAAACACGCTACCGTTGGCGGTGATATGGCTCACACGATACTTACACGACTTAAATTTGATAAAAAAACAATAAACAAAGTTTCTTTTCTTGTTTCTAACCACGATTTTGAGCCGCCACTTTCAAAAACCGATTTAAAAAAGCATTTAAAATCTAAAACGGTTGAAGATATAAAAACGCTTTTGACAATCAAAAAAAGTGACCGCGGTGCTTTAAGCGAAAGCTACCGCGATATAAGTAAAGAATCAGAGCAATGCCTTATCTGGCTTAAAGAAATTGAAGATAACAACGAGTGTTGTAAAATATCTCAGCTTGCTATAACCGGTGACGACTTAAAAAAGCAAGGGTTACAAGGTGAAGAAATCGGAAAAGCCCTTGATACTCTTTTAGATGCAGTTATTGAAGGTAAAGTGCAAAACACTAAAGCTGATTTATTGACATATATATTATAATAGTATAGAATGAATATGTATGTAACTTTAACAGGAAAGGGTGGTAAAATGCGTACTGCACAATCTCTAAACTTCGGTTGGAAATATTATCCTGATTTCGAAAAAGAAATGACACAGAAAAAATATGATGACAGTCATTTTGAAACAGTTGATATTCCCCACACTAACAAAGAATTACCTTTAAACTATTTTGATGAAAAATCATATCAGTTTATAAGCTGTTACCGTAAAACCTTTGATATCGGTAAAAAGGCTGAGGGTAAACGCTATATTCTTCATTTTGAAGGTGCGGCAGTTTATTCAAAGGTTTACCTCAACGATGAATTTATAGGTGAATATAAAGGTGCTTATAACCCCTTTACCTTTGACATTACAGATAAAGTAAAAGAAAAGGGCAATTTACTTGTGGTTGAGCTTGACTCAACAGAAAGAAAAGAAATTCCTCCCTTTGGTAACGTTGTTGACTATCTTGTTTACGGTGGTATTTACAGAGAGGTATGGCTTGAAGAGGTTAGCGAGGTTTATATCGACAATGCCTTTATCCGTACTCTTAATGTTTTACAGCCTAAAAAAGTGCTTGATATGGATATCACTCTTTCCGAAAGCACAAGCGGTCAGCTTACCTTTACTCTTTTTGACGGTGACAAAGTAATCGGTGAAAAGAAAACAGATTTCAAGGGTACTGTTATAAATGCAAAATGGGCTGTTTCAGACGTAAAGCTTTGGGATATTGATAACCCCAACCTTTACACTATGAAAATTAAGCTTGATGATAAAGACGAAATCTCTGTTCGTTTCGGCTTCAGAGAATGTAGATTTATGACAGACGGCTTCTACCTTAACGGTAAGAAAATTAAAATCCGCGGTCTTAACCGTCATCAGAGCTATCCTTACGTTGGTTATGCTATGCCTAAAAACGTTCAGAAGGCTGATGCTGACCTTCTTAAATTCGAGCTTGGTGTTAACCTTGCAAGAACCTCACACTATCCCGATAGTGTTCACTTCCTTGACCGTTGCGACGAAATAGGTCTTCTCGTATTCACAGAAATGCCCTCATGGCAGTATTTAGGTGACGGTGAATGGCGCGAAATCGCAAAGGACAATGTTCGCAGAATGGTATTGCGTGACAGAAATCACCCTTGCGTTATTCTTTGGGGCGTTCGTGTTAACGAGGGCCTTGACTGCGACGAATTTTACACAGAAACAAATGCTATTGCCCGTTCTCTTGACAACACACGTCAGACAGGTGGCGTAAGAAATATGCCCTTCAGCCATCTTTTAGAGGACGTTTACACAATGAACGACTTTATTCATTCAGGCGGTGCTATAAATCTTTTACCCCCCGCCCTCGTTACAAAGAGCCTTAAAGCTCCTTACCTTGTAACAGAGCATAACGGTCATATGTTCCCAACAAAGAGCTTTGACAAGGAGGGTGTTCGTTCCGAGCACGCTTTACGTCACACAAGAGTTCTTAACTCTGCTTACGGAAACAGTCGTACAAGCGGTGCTATCGGTTGGTGTATGGCTGACTATAACACTCATAAAGACTTCGGTAGCGGTGACAGAATATGCTACCACGGTGTAACAGATATGTTCCGTGTACCAAAGCTTGGTGCAGCTATTTACCGTTCACAGAATGAAGCAAAACCCTTCCTTGAGGTTGCTTCTGCTATGGATATCGGTGAGCATCCCGGCGGAGTTATCGGTGATGTTTGGGTATTTACAAACTGTGATTACGTTAAGCTTTACAAAAACGGAAAATATACAAGCACTATCTATCCTAAGGATTCAAAATTCAAAAATCTTCCTCATCCCCCGATGATTGCATCTGACTTTATCGGTGATGCACTCACAGTTGATGATGGTTTAGACCCCAAAGCAGCGGCTCTTCTTACAGATACACTTGTTGCTGCTCAGACTAAGCAGTGGAAGCTTCCTCCCTCAAAATTCGCCAAAGCCGGTGCTGCAATGGTTGTAGGCAAAATTCCCTTTAACAGAATGTTTGATATTGTAACAAAATATATCGGTGGCTGGGGTAACGAGCAGATTACATATGCTTTTGAGGGCTATATTAACGGTGAATGTGTTGCTACCGTTGTTAGAAATGCGGTAACATCTCTTAACCTTGACGTTAAAGCAGATTCATATACTCTTCGCGAAGAAGATACTTATGATGCTACAAGGATTCAGATTGTTGCCCGCGACCAGAATGGCAACAGAGTGCCTTTTGCAGATTCTTCTGTTAAAGTTACAGTTAAGGGTGCTGCTTCTATTATCGGTCCTACCGAATTTCCCCTTGTTGGCGGCGACAGAGCATTCTGGATAAGAACAAAGGGTGAAAAAGGTGATATCACCGTAACAGTTGATGCTAAAGGCATCGAAAAGGTAACACTCAAGTTAAAAGCAGAATAAACTTGACTTAAACATACAATAATAAATTTACCTCTTTCCCATTCGAAAGACGGTATAAAGGAGACAAAGAAAAAAATGAACAAGCCTTATTACATCACAACCGCTATTGCGTATACCTCTCGTAAGCCTCATATAGGTAACTCTTACGAAATCGTTCTTGCTGATGCTTTAGCAAGATTTAAAAGAATGCAAGGCTATGATGTTTTCTTCCAGACAGGTACTGACGAGCACGGTCAGAAAATAGAGGAATATGCTGCAGCTGCAGGTATTTCTCCTAAAGAATACGTTGACAAGGTTGCAGGTGAAATCAAAGATATTTGTGATTGCCTTAACACAACCTATGATAAATTTATCCGTACAACTGACAAGGACCATGAAGAATCAGTACAGAAAATCTTCAAAAAGCTTCACGACCAGGGCGATATTTACAAGAGTGAATATGAAGGCTGGTACTGTGTACCCTGCGAAAGCTTCTTTACAGACAGTCAGCTAGTAGATGGTAAATGCCCCGACTGTGGCAGAGAAGTAAAAAAAGAAAAGGAAGAAACATATTTCTTCAAATTAAGCAAATATCAGAAGCAGCTCGAAGAATATATTGAAGCTAATCCCGACTTTATTTATCCCGAAAGCCGTAAGAAAGAAATGATAAATAACTTTATCAAGCCCGGTCTTCAGGATTTATGCGTTTCCCGTTCAACCTTCAAATGGGGCGTTCCTGTTCCCTTTGATGAAAAACACGTTATCTACGTATGGATTGACGCACTTTCAAACTATATTACAGGTCTTGGCTACAATACAGACAGCAATTCTGAAATGTATAAAAAATACTGGCCTGCAGACGTTCACATTATCGGTAAAGATATTTTACGCTTCCACACAATTTATTGGCCTATTATGCTTATGGCACTCGGTGAGCCCTTACCCAAGCAGGTATTCGGTCACCCCTGGCTTCTTTCAGGCAACGATAAAATGAGTAAGTCAAAGGGCAACGTTATTTATGCTGATGACCTTTGCAATCGTTTCGGTGTTGACGCTGTGCGTTACTATCTTCTTTCCGAAATGCCTCACGCTCAGGACGGTACAATCACATACGAAACAATTATTGAACGCTTCAATTCAGACCTTGCTAACACCTTAGGAAACCTTGTAAACCGTACTGTTGCTATGAACAACAAGTATTTTGACGGTGTTATTCAAGCACCTACAGCTTCAGAGGAAATCGACGAAGAGCTTAAGTCAACTGCGTTAGGCACTCTTTCAGGTGTTGCAAAGCTTCTTGACACTTATAAGGTCAGCGATGCTCTTTCACTTATTTTTGACCTCGCAAAGCGTTGCAACAAGTACATTGACGAAACAATGCCCTGGGCACTTGCAAAGGACGAAGAGAAGAAAGCAAGACTTGGTACTGTTCTTTATAATCTTCTTGAAAGCATCCGTTTTGTTGCAGTTCTTCTTAAGCCATTTATGCCCGAAACAAGCGATAAAATTCTTGAGCAGATTGGCACAGACGTTAACACTCTTGAATCACTTGACACCTTCGGTGCTATTAAAGCCGGTGACAAGGTAGGCGTTGCTACTCCCCTTTTCTCACGTCTTGACGTTGAAAAAACACTTGCTGAAATTGAAGCATCTCTTCCCGATTCAAATGAAGAAAAGGAAGAAGAAAAAGAAATTGAAGGTCTTGCAGAAATTGTTTACGATGATTTTGCAAAGGTTGAGCTTCGCGTTGCTGAGGTTACAGACTGTCAGCCTATTAAGAGAGCAAAGAAATTACTTCAGCTTACTCTTAACGACGGCACAAAAACACCCCGCACAATAGCTTCAGGTATTGCAAAATGGTACAGTCCTGAAGACCTTATCGGCAAAAAGGTTATTATCGTTGCAAACCTTGCTCCCAGAACACTTTGCGGTGTAGAAAGCCACGGTATGCTTCTTGCAGGTGAAGTTTCCGAGGAAGACGTTAAGGTTGCATTTGTTGAAGGTATGCCCGCAGGCACTCAGTTAAGCTAATGAATAATATTTTTGATTCACACGCACATTATACAGATAAAGCTTTTAACGATGACAGAACAGAAATGCTCGGTTCCCTTAAGGAATCGGGCATTTGTGGCGTTATCAACTGCGGTGCGGATTTAGATTCCTCGAAAGCCTCTATCGCTCTCTCCGAGCAATACGATTATATCTATGCCGCTTGCGGTGTTCACCCTGAGGAGGTTGACGGCTTACCCGAAAACTACATTGATATTTTGAGAGAGCTTTCTCAAAACAAAAAGTGTGTAGCAATAGGCGAAATCGGTCTTGACTACTACTGGCGTCAAGACAATAAAGAGACCCAGAAAAAAGTCTTTGAAGAGCAAATTCTTCTTGCAAAAGAGCTTGGCTTACCCATAATCGTTCATGACAGAGAAGCTCACGAGGATACTTTAAACATACTTAAGAAGCATAAGCCAAAAGGTGTTTTACATTGCTTTTCGGGAAGTGCCGAAATGGCAAAGGAGGTTTTAAAGCTTGGTATGTATATCGGTCTTGGCGGTGCTTTAACCTTTAAGAATGCAAGAAGACCTGTTGAGGTTGCCGAAATGCTACCGATGGATAAATTACTTCTTGAAACAGACTGCCCGTATATGTCACCCGTACCAATGAGAGGTAAGAGAAACTGCTCGGCTTATATCCCCTACGTCGCCGAAAAGGTAGCTGAAATAAAAAGAATAACTCCTCAGGAGGTTTTAGATACAACCTGCAAAAACACGAAGGAATTATTCAGCATAAAATAAAACCAAACAAAAAACTCTGAGGATTTTCTCCTCAGAGTTTTTTACATTTAATCAATAAACAGGATTTAAGTCAAGTATAAAATCTGACACAATACCGTCTGTAACTATATATTTAAGATTATTTATAAAAACGTCACCGGTATAATCCCAAGCAACCTTACCACCACGGACGTAATATCTTACACCCTCATAGGTAGCAACTGCTTCACTTGCCCAGTTAAGAACACCATTTTCAACGTAGAACAATTCACCGTTATACTCAACAATACCTGTATAAGCCCAGTTAATTGCACCGTTTTCTACATAGAACCAAGTATCCCAAGCGCAAACGAGTGTTGTTACGCTTGTGTCAAGCTGACCGTTGATTACGTAATACCATACGTCACCGAAAAGAACAAGACCTGTATAGTCCCAAGCCACCTGACCTTGATATGCGTAATGCCATATTCCGTTATGCATTACAAGTGTGTCACTATTCCAGTTAAGAATACCATTCTCAACGTAGAATAACGTACCGTAATAATCTACAAGACCTGTGTATGCCCAGTTAATTGCACCGTTTTCAACGTAGAACCAAGTATCCCATGCACAAACGAGTGTTGTTACGCTTGTGTCAAGCTGACCGTTGATTACGTAATACCATACGTCACCGAAAAGAACAAGACCGGTGTAATCCCAAGCAACCTCACCGCGATAAGCGTATAACCATGTGCCATTGTGGTTAACAAGAGTATCACTATACCAATCAATTCTACCGTTTACGAAATAATACCAAGTGCCTAAATGCTCATGAAGACCTGTATAATCTGCAGGTACTATTCCCTCATCATTTATATTCCAACGGTAATTTGCACCTACGGGGTTAGCAGCTTCACCTCTACCTGTAGCAACCGCAGAAACTGTATACGTGTATTTCACACCCTGAACAATAGTGTTGTCAATAAATGAACAACTACCGTCCCATATAGTGCCTAAATATACCCAATCGCTGGTAGCATCTTTTCTGTAAACGTTATAATATTCAGCCTTGTCAACAGCATCCCAACCAACAATTGCAACCGTCTGGGTGTTGATTATATCTTCTCTTACAGTAACACCGTAAGGATGCTCGATAGGCTTAAGTACAATAGCATTAACGCCTACACCATCAAAGTTACTATCTCTGTTAGGTGCAAAGCCCATAACAGCATAATAATAATTCACGTCAAACTCTGCTGTTGTATCAGTATAAATAGGACCATTTACTAAATCACTGACAGAAAGTGTTGCTAAAGCAACCCAGTCAGTTGAATCGGTACGTCTGTAAACTGTATAGCTTTCTGCATAATCAACAAAGCCCCAAGCAATATCAACATTTGCTACACCATTGTTTACATATGCATTAACACCACTGATTTGAACTGCAGGTACAGCCGGAAGAGGATATTTAACATCAATACTGTTAGTTTTTGAAAATCTTCCTTCAGCGTTTGCAACTATTGAATAAGTGTAAACATTACCAATAACGATATCAGTATCAACGTACTGTGTTACACCGCTATCAGCTGTGAAAACACCGAGAGAAACGCTTTCACCGTTAACCGTTCTGATAAGCTCATACCACTGAGTAAAGCCATCAAGCTCCCAGTTAACTGTTATATAGGGAGCTTCACCCTCTGCAAGAACACCGTTAAGGCTTCTCACCTCTGCAAAGTTTGCAATACCCAAGCTGTCAAAGCTACTTGTGTAGCCATAAGCCTCTGCTACAACTGTATAAATATAATACTGACTAACTGCCTCTGCCGACCAATCAACAAAATAGTTTGTGGTAGTCGTACCAACATTTTCCCAAGCACCGTCGACAGTTTTTCTGAAAACATAGTAAACAGAGCCATCAACAAGAGCAGACCAACCTAAATGAACTCCACCCTCATTACCTATTACACAATATTCCAAATTAACCGTAGGAACAGCAACGATTGGTGCTACGTTGAAGTGACTGCTTGAATAATCGTTAGAAGCAATTACCGCATAACTGTAACCACTATAAGCTGATGTAGTATAATCTACAAATGAATTTGAGGTAACACCCTCTGCAATACGCACCCAGTTACGAAGGTCATAATCGCATCTGTACACGTCATATTTTGTGGCACCGTTAATATAATTCCAATCAATCTGAACTGCAGAAGTATCCCAATAGAAAACGTTAGAAGCACTTACTGCAGGAGCTGCGAGGAAGCAACCGGAACCGCCCCATGCATCAAAAGTACTGCTATAACTACCGCTATAAGCAATAACTGTATATGTGTAGGTTTCACCTGAAACCTTTTCGATTGAATCATAATAAACCGTATCGTATGCATCACCGACAAACGTCCAGTTAGCTTCATTACTTAACTTTCTGAAAACCTGATATCTGTCAGCACCGCCTACATAATCCCAACTAACGATAGCAGTAGTATATTCATCAAAAGTAACACTGTTAAGATGAGGTGTTGCTACGTATCTTAACGCGATACCATTATCAGAATAAGCGCTTGTATTAGTTGCGCAATAGCCTACTACAGTGTATATATAATCAATACCGGAAACTGCATTTACGTCAGTAAAGCCTGTTTCGGTTGTAGAGCCTATATATTCCCATTCAGTATTCCATGTTCTTCTATAAACATTGTAGCCTTGTGTTTTTCTATTGCTGTTTTGCCATTCAATATAAACACCGTACTGATTTGAAACTGCATTTACAAGAATGGGAGCAGGCATATAGTTAAATTCAAGACCCACGGGGTTATATGAGCTTGTGCTACCGCCCTTATATGCAACTACTGTATAGTTGTAGCTCCAGTTTGTGCTTGTTGAATTAACGTCAACATAGTAATTAGAGTAGCAGCCTTTAACGTCTGCAATAAGCTGCCAATCATAGCTACTTAATGAACCGCCTTTTCTGTAAACGTAATATCCGTCCGCACTATCTACAGCAGACCAGCTGATACCAGCATAGCCTTGAGGTCCGTTAGCAGCAACAGAATTGAGTGTTGGTGTAGAAAGTCGGATAACAGAAACACCCTGAGGGTCAAAAGTACTTGAATAGCCGCCGTCACTACAATACAGAGTATATGTATATGTATTTCCGTTGTAAACATTCGTATCAACGTAGTTGCTTACGCCCTCACCTAAAGCAGTAACGTATTCCCAATCAGAACCGTTAACTCTTCTGCATAAGTGATACTGTGTAGCTGTTGCGTTGGGAATCCAGCTGACACTGATACCCGCATCTGTATTATGAGCACCTGTTAAAACAACTGTTTTGTTAGAAAGTCTATCTATATGAATATTGAAATTCTGAACAGAATCAAGGTCGTATATTGTACCGTCAGACCTTGTTACGTATGTATAACACCTACCGTAATAAGTTCCGCTTCTCAAACCATCAAAGCTTAAATTGATAGCAACGGGAGAATGACCTGCTGTTGTATCATATTCTCTTGATAAATATTTTATAAGAGTTGTATACTCGGCATCGGCATAAATTTCAACCGCATAACAAGCACCGGGCTCACCTGTACTCATTCTCATAAAATGAATAGGGGCACTGTCTCCTTTAAAATAATAATCAAAAACCTGGGCTTCAAGCTTTTCATCGGTAGGAATAATTCTACCGTATCTGTTGCCACAGTTTTCATACCTTTCTGCAGCAAAAGCATTCACAGAAAAGCTTACCGCTAAAATTAACGTAACAATAAAAGCTAATAAAGCCTTTGTTGAAACTCGTACGGATTTCATTTAAAAACCTCCATTTATTTGGAAAATGCCATGCATTAACCGGAAAATTAGACATTTTATATTATAGTATAATTTATATACTATTTCAATAATAAATTGTGAATAAAATTAAAATGATTATAATTTGTAAAGTAATAATTACCATTTATAAGAATCAGATAAATCACACTTGACAGTTGAATGCTTGTTCAACTATAATCAAGAAAAAAAGCTGGAGGTGTATTATGGGAAAATGTGAAAATATCTGCGACTGCGACGTATTGCATAAAGAAACTGTTGAATTGGTTAAGCCTGATATGCCTTGTGAAAAAACTATTGCTGATGTTTCTGAATTCTTTAAAATTTTCGGTGATAGCACAAGAATACAAATATTATGGGCTCTCTCTAAAAGTGATATGTGTGTTTGTGATATCGCTTTCCTCATAAATATGACAAAATCTGCCGTTTCCCATCAATTGAAAATTTTAAAAAACTATAATCTTGTAAAAAGCCAACGGAACGGTAAAGAAATTATTTATTCTCTGGCTGATTCTCACGTAAAAGATATTTTTGAAAAGGCGGTTGAGCATTTATATGAGTAACGATAAAAAAACTCACAACCATAACCACAACGGACATTCACACCATAGCCACAACCACAGTCATAGTCATAGCCACTCTCACAATCATTCGTCAGCAGAAAAGAATATTTCCGTGGCTTTTTTCCTCAATCTGTTTTTTATTTTTATTGAAATTGCAGGTGGAATTTTAACTAATTCTTTTGCCATTCTTTCAGATGCTATTCACGATTTTGGCGATTGCACCGCCTTAGGCTTTGCCTTCTTTTTTGAAAAGCTTTCCAATAAAAAATCAGACAAAAAGTATACTTATGGCTACAAAAGGTACTCATTACTTTCCGCAATAATAACCTCGTTAATTCTTGTAATCGGTAGTGTCGCTATTATTATCGGATGTATCGAACGATTTAAAAATCCCGAAGAAATCAAAAGCATACCTATGCTGATAATTGCGATTTTCGGTGTTGTAATCAACGGGGCTGCCGCCTTAAAAACCTCTCACGGTAAGGGTGCTAATGAAAAAGCAATAAATCTCCATATGCTTGAAGACGTTTTTGGTTGGGTTGCTGTAATTATAGGAAGCATTTTTATACATTTCTTTAAATGGTATTTTGTAGACACATTACTTTCTGTAATTATATCTCTTTTCCTGTTATATCATTCCGTAAGAAACATACTTCACACAGTAAACGTACTACTGGAAAAGACACCTGACGGTTTTGACATTGATGAATATACAAAAGAAATCGCAGCTGTTCCCGGAGTTGAAAACGTTCATCATATTCACGTATGGTCTTTAGATGAAGATAATATTCTAGCAACCGTTCACATACAATTGGCAAAGGAATTCTTTCCGGATAGATATTCCCAAACTCAAAAGGCTGTAACGGAACGAAGCAAAAATTTTGGCATAGACCATCTTACACTTCAGATTGATACAGAAAACTCAACGTGTGATACGAATTGCGAAATAAACTGACTAGTTGTTCATTGACTATTAACATATTTTATCGACACTTACCAAAAAACTCCGTAAATTTTTGACGGAGTTTTTTGTTCTTCCCGTTGCTTTTTTACAAGAATAATGGTATTATATATAAGTTAAAGTAGGTAATTTTACTCTTGCGAGGTGCAAAATGTTAAATCAATACACCCCCGACAATAACGTTCAATTACATAAAGCCGCCTTTGACAAGCTTCCCCCTGAAAAACGTGACCGCATTTTGCGTGTTGCGGTAGAAGAATTTGCAAACAACGGCTTTGAGAACACGTCTATTCAACAAATAGCGAAAAAATCGGAAATCAGTGTAGGCTCTGTTTATAAATACTTTGAAAATAAAGAAACTCTCTTTTCAATGGTTGTCCGCGGAGGGCTTTCTTCTCTTGAAGATTTGCTTATAGGTCTTGCCGACTCCTCTGAAGACATTCTCGTTAAAGCCGAAACAATTATTCGTGCCTTACTTAAATTTTCAAAAGAAAACCCTGCACTTGTAAAGCTTTATTGCCGATTGACAACCACTGACAATTCAGAATTTCTTACAGGCATTTCTCAGCATATTGAAGCAATGTCAGCTTCAATTTATACAGTTGCTATCAGCAAGGCTCAAGAAACCGGTGACGTCAGAAGCGACGTAAACCCCGCATTCTTTGCATTTTTGCTGGATAACATATTTATGATGCTTCAGTTTGCCAGCTCTTGTGATTATTATAAAGAACGTTTCTTTATCTACACAGGCAAGCAAGTCCAGGACAGTGATGAGCTTATAGTTGAGCAAACCTTAAAATTCCTTAAAGCAGCATTTAACTTTAAATCGTAAAACAAAACCATAAATATAAAAATTTTTACTGAAAGGTGATTAGTTTTGAAAAAGTTTATTTGTCTTTTCACAGTTTTATGTCTTTTAGTTCCCTTCTTTTCTCTTGGGGCTAATGCTGTAATCGTAAGCGAAACAACTCCCGATTTCGATTACAACAACGACGGCAAAATCAATATCAACGATGCAAGAGCTATTTTACGAGTTTCTGCAGGTATTGAAGATGAAATTGAGGGTAAAACCTACGACCTTGATGATAGTGGCTACGTAGATTATTACGACGTTGCTAAAATCCTCAGAATGATTTCAGGCATTGATTCTGAAGCAAATGTATCAAACGAATATCTTCTTGCTCTTTTCAAGAAAGAGCTTGATAGCGTTAAGAGCGTTCGTCCCGGCTTCACAAAGGTTTCAACCTCTCATTGCAAATCTGCAAAGGTAACTACAACAAATGCTCCCGATGCATCTCTCAACGTTACAAATACAGAGTTTAACGTTTACGTTGATAAGGTTATTGCTTACACAAACAAATATAGCTTTATTCTCACAAACGAAATGAAGCAAGAGCTCGAAAATATGAGAACTCAGGCACAAGAGCTTTACCAGCCCCAGACAGAAACAGTTACTGTTACAAAAGCAAACCCCACTCACTACACAGAATTCCCTGTTAATAAATTAGGCTATGCTTGCTTCCTTGAGGTTTCTGATATTCAGAGCATCAACTGTTATGAGCAGGACGGTTACATTATAAGAGAGGTTATTATGAAAACCGACACTTACATCGGTGACCAGTATCCCACAGGTAGTGCAGGCTTCAAAGACAGATGGCAAACAATTTCTTACGGTAAGGTTTTCAACATTCCCGCCTTCGATGAAACTGATGGTTCAACTCTCAACTCTGTAAAATTCACAGGTCTTTATGGTGACAGCATCAACGTTGCTCCCACACAGGGCGGTAGAATTATTTCAAAGGTTGATAAGCTTACAGGTATGCCCGTTGAAATCAGATATGAATACGCTTGTGTTTCCGATATTTCTGCAGCACCTCAGGTAAATCAGGACGGAACACCCGGTCTTACAATGAAAACCGTTACAATCACAAACTTCTCAGAGGTTTACACAATCAATCCCGTGGAGGCAAACTAAAATGGAAAAAATCAAATTCACAATGGAAAACGGTGGCGAGTTTATTGTTGAGCTTTGCCCCGAACAAGCACCTATTACTTGCGAAAACTTCTTAAAGCTTGTAAAAAGCGGTTTTTATAACGGTCTTACCTTTCACCGAGTAATCGACGGCTTTATGGCTCAGGGCGGTGACCCCGAGGGAACAGGCTGTGGCGGTAGTGACGAAAACATCAAGGGTGAATTCAGAATGAATGGTGTTAACAACACTCTTTCTCATACTCGCGGTGTTATTTCAATGGCTCGTTCACAGAATCCCAACTCTGCAAGCAGTCAGTTCTTTATCTGCTACGGTGACTGCACATTTTTAGACGGTCAGTATGCCGCATTCGGTAAAGTAACAGAGGGTATGGAAACAGTTGACGATTTCCTTAAAATCGAAAGAAGAATGAGCTTCGGTGGAGAACGCTCAACACCCGTAACACCTATCGTTATCAAAACTGCCGAAGTTATCTGATTAACTCACTCTTCGCAAATTAAAACAGTATATAACACACAGTAAAACCTAAAAAAAGGAAAGCTGTTGTCATATAAATAAAAAAACAAGGAGAAAATGAAATGAATTCAAAACTTGAAGGCATTCTTCACAAGTTGTACGGCACAACCCCCGGTGGTAGTGGCTTACAGCCTAAAGAGGCTTTAGCTTACGGTATTGCAGGTTTCGGTCAAAACTTTATCTGTACAATCATCGGCTCATACCTTACAATTTTCCTTACCGACGCACTTCTTTTCGGTGCTGACGGTGTAACAATCGGCTCAATTACAGGTTCAATGGCAGTTGCTTGGCTTATGCTCGGCACTCGTATCTTTGACGCATTCAACGACCCCATTATGGGCTCAATCGTTGACAGAACAAGAACAAAATGGGGTAAATGCAGACCTTATCTTAAATGGATGGCAATACCCATTGCAGTAATGACAATTTCCTGCTTCCTTCCCGTATTCCAGGAAAAAGCAACTTCAACATTTATTGTCATCGGTATAATCTACGTTCTTTGGTCAGTTGCATATACAGTTGCAGACGTACCCTACTGGGGTCTTTCAACTTGTATGACAAACGACACCGTTGTTCGTGGTAACCTTCTTACAGTTACTCGTCTTCTTTGCACTTTAGGCGCAGGTATCGTTACTGTTTTCGTTCCGATTATCACAGGTAACCTTACAGCAAAGTTTAAATATACAGATGCAGATATTGCTCAGATTATGGCCGATAAAGGCGTTGATGCAGAAACTGCAAAAAACTTTATCGGTACTGTTATCGTTGGTCAGGAAAGTGCTAATGCAGAATTGCTTAAATGGATTTACTTCATCGCAGCAGTTGTTCTCGTTGTTGTTGCAGTGCCTATGTTCTTCTACGGCTTCAAGCATACAAGAGAACGTTTCACAGCAGATGATAATCCCCCCAGCTTAGGACATAATTTAAAGCTCCTCTTTAAAAACGACCAGCTCTTACTTATCGTTATCTCCGGTATTCTCGGCGGTGCAAGAATGGTTTACACATACACAGGTGGTCTCTACTTTGCAAAGTACGTTCTTCAGAACGAAGGTATGTATAGCCTTATTACTCTTCTTGTTGTTCCCGGTGGTCTTGTTGCATCACTTCTTGTTCCGTGGATGTCAAAGAAATTTACAAAGAAATGGGCTTACGTTGCAGTTCACCTTTTCGGTGGTATTGTAATGGCTATTATGTATTTCGTTGGTTACGATGCTCGCTGGAACCTCGCTATCGCAGCTATCGATCTTGTTCTGCTCGGTATTCCTCAGGGTGTTAACAACATTATCACATACGCTATGATTGGTGATACAGTTGACTACCTCGAATGGAAAACAGGTGAACGCGGTGAGGGTATCTGCTTCGCAATGCAGACTCTTATCAACAAAATCGGTATGGCTGTTGGCGCATTCATCGGCGTTATCTCATTCTCTGCAGCAGGCATTAATGCTGAAACAGGCTTCATCTCAGCAGAGGGTGCACAAACACTTTGGAATATGCTCGTTCTTTCAGGTGTAATCAGTATGTTTGCTTGTGCAATTCCTGTAATGTTCTACAAGGTTACAGAGAAACGTCAGGCAGAAATGGTTGCAGAAATTGCAGCAAGAAAAGAGAAATAAAAAAAACATAAACAAAAAATCGTCTTACCATTGGTAAGACGATTTTTTATTTTAAATCATATTAAAGGTTAAGAAAATCTTTTCTGCACTGCTCCTGAAGTGAGAATCTTTCAACGATTGCCCAAAGGTTTTCGTCTGTAATTGTGTTGATTCTCTTACCGCTTGCAGTAGCAAGCATATAAAGCTGAGCAGCCTTTTCAACTGTTTCGATAAGACCGAAAGCCTCGTCCATATCCTTACCTACGCCGTAAATACCGTGAAGACCCCAGATAACAAGACGGAAATCCTTCATCTTTTCTGCAGTTGCAATACCGATTTCGTTGTTACCGCAAACCATCCAGGGAAGAACACCGATACCCTCGGGGAAAACAACGATACACTCTGTGCACATCTCCCAGAGAGTGTGAGTAAGCTTCTGCTCGTCAAGCTCGTGGATATGATTCATTGCAAGTGTATATGTAGGATGTGAGTGCATAACAACTCTGTTCTGAGGGTCAACCTTAAGTCTTGCCATGTGGCTCATAAGATGTGCGGGAAGCTCACTTGTGAACTTACCACCATCAGCATAGCCCCAAAGAAGCTCTGCAGTTGTGCCATCCTTTGCAATACGGATAATACCAAGATTTGTTTCGGGGTCAACCTCAACGTTTTTGAAATATTTACCTGTACCTGTTACGATAAAGATTTTACCGATAAGGTCAGTTGCATCAAAGCCTGTAGGAATTTCACGGATAACGTTGTTAAGGTCAAGGTATTCTGCAACCTGTTCCTCTTCAAGCATAAAGCTGATGTTACCACCGTTTCTTTCGTCCCAGCCCTGACGGTACATATTGGCTGTTGCTCTTTTCATATCTTCCACAAAGGGTGCTGTTAAAATGTTTTTCATACTCTTTTCACCAAAACCTTTTCTTCATATTCTTTTATCTCGTTAAGATAATTACTTACAACATTCTCACGCTTGAGATATTCCTCCCAAACGTCACCAAAGGGAGCAGTTTTAAGCTCTTCCTGTAAACACATAAGGCTTGTAAAGTCGCTGCTTTCCTGAAGTAATTTAAGCTTTGCATTGGGCATAAGAAGTGCATTAAGAAGCGCTTTCTTAACGTTTCTTACGCCTGTTACCCAAGCTGAAATTCTGTTTATTGAAGCATCGAAATAGTCGGTTGCAATAAATACTCTGTCAAGAGCATCGTTTGCTACTATTTCTTTTGCAATTTCTTTTGTTTCGTCGTCAAAAATAACAACGTGGTCAGAGTCCCAACGAACACCTCTTGTAACGTGAAGAGCTATCTTTTCATTGAAAAGAAGAAGTGAGGAAATCTTGTCGGAAACAAGCTCTGTGGGATGATAGTGGCCGTTATCCATAAGAGGAGTTATGTTGTTTTTTGTTGAATAAGAAAGGCAGAATTCTGCAGAGCCTACGGTATAGCTTTCAAGACCGATACCAAAAACCTTTGACTCAAGAGTTACGTAAACCTTTTCTTTATCGTAAGGTGTGCTGAGAATTTCATCAAGCGATTTCTTAAATCTTGCACGGGGACTTAATCTGTCAGCAGGAATATCCTTATATCCGTCGGGAATCCAGATATTCATAACGCAGGGAATACCTGTTTCCTCTGCGAAATACTGGGAAATTTTAAGGCATTGAATACCGTGCTTAACCCAGAATTTTCTCACCTCTTCATCGGGTGAAGAAAGTGTAAGGTTGTCTTTAACCATTGAATGAGAGAAATAAGTTGGGTTAAAGTCAATACCCATTCCTCTCTCCTTTGCAAAATCAACCCATTTTTTAAAGTGCTTGGGCTGAATCTCATCTCTATCGGCAAACTCACCATCCTCAAAAATCGCATAGCAAGCGTGAAGATTAAGCTTCTTTTTACCGGGAATAAGAGAAAAAGCCTTATCGATATCTGCCATTAACTCTTCGGGAGTTGTAGCTTTACCGGGGTAATTACCCGTAGTCTGAATACCGCCTGAAAGACTCTGCTTACTGTCAAAGCCGGTAACGTCGTCACCCTGCCAACAATGAACAGAAACTGTAACGTTTTCTAAAGCTTCAAGCGCTTTATCGGTATCAACACCGAAAGCGGCATATATTTTTTTAGCCTCATCGTATCTTGACATAATTTAACCTCATTTCAAGAAGTAATACATACATATATTAGTATATATTCAGTGGCAAAAAAAGTCAATGAAGAGTGTAACAATTTTACCTGTTTTTTCATAATATAAAATGATTGGAGATGATATTATGAAAAACACTCTTTTACCTGTAAGCTTCTTTTTTGGTGCAAATAACAAATACGGTTATTGTTCTCTTTATAAAGATTTATACTCACCTTACATAGACGGAAATCATTTGATTTTAAAAGGCGGTCCCGGTACGGGAAAATCTACACTTATGAAGCGAGTTGCAGAAAGAATTGAAAAACAAGGCTACTTTGTTGAACGAGGCTTTTGCAGTGCCGACCCTAATTCTTTAGATATTGTTTTTGTGCCCGAAATAAATTTTTCGATTCTTGACGGTACTGCTCCTCACACAATGGACCCAACCTTACCCGGCGTAACCGAGCATATTATAGATTTGAGCGGTGCGTGGAACAAAAAGCTCCTGAAAGCACACACAAAAGAGATAGCAGAGCTTTCAAAAGCAAATTCACTTCAACATAGAAAATGCACAGAATTTTTAAAGGTTGCCTCTCAATTTGAAAAGGAAAGCGTTTCGCTTTGCTTAAGCTTTACCGACGAAGAAAAGCTTATGAGATACACAAAAAGATTAGCAAACAGAATAATTCCCGAAAGAAAGGTCTCTGAAAAAGGAACAATTCACAAACGCTTTCTGTCTGCAATTTCACCCAACGGAATTACCGTTCAGTATGACACTGTAGTTGCGTTATCAGAAAAAATAATCACAATAGAAGATGAATTCTCTGCAGTTTCACCGTTTATTGCAGAGTATGTCAGCAACTACGCAATTCTTAACGGTTACGACGTTTATCAATGCTTCTGTCCGCTTTTTCCCACAACTAAAATCGAACATATTATCATCCCAGAATTAAAGGTTACACTTTTTACAGAAAACAGCTACCACTATTCTATTGACGACGGTGAAAAAACAGTTCACGCTAGCCGTTTTTATAACAAAGAAAAATATTTTGCCAATAAAGAAAAGCTGACGCTTCAGAAGAGAGCAAAAAAAGAGCTTGTAGCTGAAGCGGTCAAGAAAATGGCTATGGCAAAGGATATTCACGACAGACTTGAAGAATATTATATAAAAGCAACTGATTTTGAGGTTATAAATAATATCAGTGAAAAAATTTTATCATCAATAAAATAAAAATAAAGTCTGCAATTACGATTTTAAAATCACAATTGCAGACTTTTGCTTTTTAATTATCATTTTTTCTCATACGTTTCTTCGCCAATGGAAAAGATATTGCTGTGCTATACCCTCTGTACCCTTTATACATTGAGGAAGTCCGTCGGGGTAAAGCTCTTCAACAATTCTTTTAACCCAAACGTCTACGGGAAAAGCTTCAATCCTGCCGAAGCCGTAAAGAAGAGCACATTGTGCAACCTTTTCACCTACACCTTTGATTTTCAAAAGCTCTTGTTTGGCTTCGTCAAAGGGAAGTTTTTTAATTTTTTCTATATCTACTTCACCATTGGAAATCTTTTGAGCAGCATCTATAATATACTTCGCTCTGAAGCCTGAACGGATAACCGCTAAATCTTCAACCTGAAGCTTTGCGATAACCTCTGCTGAAGGGAAGGTGTAACCGTTATCTGTCTTCTCACCGAAGTTTTCACAAAGCCTTTCAATAATACCCTTGATACGAGGAATGTTATTGTTTGCCGAGATAATAAACGAGCAAATTGCCTCCCACTCATCCTGCTTTAAAATTCTTATTCCGGGGTATTCTTTACAAGCTGTTTTTAAGCTTTCGTCGTCGTAGCTTGATATTATGCTTTTATAATCTCTGTCCAAGTCAAAATAAGCTTTCCAAAAATCATTATATATTTCGGGAGAAACGTTATACAAAGTAATGTTACTACCCTCTTGCTTTAATTTTAAATAATTTCCGCCTGCAATACCGCACCAGTCGCCGTTTTCGTCCTTCACCCAACGAAAAGACTGTCCGCAATCAAGAGTAAGATCTATATTAAAGTTATCGCAATTCTTTAAAACGGTGTTGCCGTTCTCAAAAACTATCTGCATTTTTATCACCTTTTTTGATTTTAAAAACTAATAAAGACACTTGTCAATATGTTTTAAGTTTTTTTAATTTTTTCTCCGTTTTTTACAATATTTTCAGAAAATTTTGTACCTTTTTCCATTGTTGAAAACTCACAAAGAACATTTATTTTTTATCCAAAAACCTCTTTCCAAACTGTATAATTTGTAAAGATGGTAAAACATTTAGTATATTTTACCATTTATAAAAAATTGTCGAAATGTGTATCGAAAATGTCGAAAACCTATTCAAATAGCGGTTTTGGGAGGGTAGTTGTAGACATTTTGAACACAGTTTTGAACAATTTTTGCTGTACAGACGATTATACAAATAGTATATTTTTTGCATTGTTAATTTTAACAAATCAATTTTTGCGTTTTTGGAAATAAAGAAAAAAGTTCTTCAACAGATGTAAATTTACTGAATTTTTAACATATTTTTCACCCCCTCCGGGCAGCTTTCGTTTTCTGTATATTTTTTCTTAAAAAACTGAATAAATATATCAAAAATTTCACAACATATAAAAAATGAAATTTATTGGTGAGGATAAAAAATGATAAAAGGTGTAAACAAGCAAGTACTTGAAATCAACGAAACACAGACAGGCTTTTTTGAAAAGGCAATTTTCTTCGTAAAGCCCGAATATATAGGTATGTCCGAGGGAAAATTACGAGAAAGTGCGGGTAAAGAATTAGAGCGCACAGGAAAGCCACCTATAAAAAGATACACAGAGAAAAAAACAAAGCTTCAGACCGCCTTAAAATTACTCTGCCCTTTTATTATAGGTTTAGTTTTAGGAATAACGGTTACATCCCTTTTTTGACATTGCCTTTTTTAGTGCTGTGTGTTAAAATTATACCCTGACCTATCTGAAGGATGTGATTTAATGAGATATTCTCATATTTTCTGGGATTTCAACGGTACAATTATTGACGACGTGGGAAATGCTTTACAATGCGTTAACGATATGCTTGAGAGAAAAGGCAGAGCCCCCATTACTCTTGACGATTACTACACTTACGTTGAAACACCCATAATAGGCTTTTACCGTCACATTCTTCCCCCTGATGAGTTGGATTTTGAAGATATTTCCAAGCAATACCATTCAGACTATGCCCGTCATATGAATGAAACGGGTCTTGCAGAGGGTGCGTACGAGCTTTTACACAAATTAAAAGCTAATGGTACTCACCAATACATAATAACTGCAAACATTTTAAGTGAAGCTCAGGAGCTTATAGAGAAATTCGGTATAGCTGACTGCTTTGATAAGGTTTTAGGTGCCCATAACACTCTTGCAGAAAGTAAAATTGACAGAGCAAAAGCATTTTTCAAAAAGCTTAATATTAACAGAAACGATGCTATTTTAATCGGTGACACTCTTCACGATCTTGAAACTGCAAACGCTTTAGGCATTGACTGTGTGCTTGTTTCTTACGGTCATCAAGGCAGAAGACTTCTGGAAGAGCATAATGCTTTTACTGTTAATAGCTTAAAAGAGGTTGAAGAAATACTTTTTGACAACAGAACGGTGGATTTCCATACTCATTCCACTTGTTCTGACGGCACTTTAACACCTACAGAGCTGGTGCGTCACGCGAAAGCTTCAGGTCTTTCCGCCTTTGCTCTTACTGACCACGATAGCGTTGATGGTATAACGGAAGCAAAAATGGAAGCCGAAAGAATCGGAATTGAATTTATTGCCGGTATTGAGTTTTCAGCCGCAGAGAATACGGAAACTCATATTATAGGTTTATTTATAGACCCCGAAAACGAAACCTTATTAAAAACAATTGAGAAGCTTAAGGGAAGCCGTAAAAGACGTATGGAAGAGATTTGCTTCAAGCTTCGCAATTTAGGTATGGATATCACCCACGATGAAGCCTTGAAAATTGCAGGCGGTAATTTCGTAGGCAGAGCCCACATAGCAAAGCTTATGGTCCAAAAAGGGTATTGCGAAACCGTTAAAGAATGTTTTGAAAAGTATATTGGCTTGGGCAAGCCCGCATATGCAGAAAAAAATGAGCTTTCAGCTACAGAGGCGGTACAGGCAATTCGTGCCGCAGGCGGTCTTGCATTTTTAGCTCATTTAAACCAAACGGGATATGATTTGAAGCAGTTAGAGCAATTGCTTTTAAAATTAAAATCTGCAGGCTTAAACGGAATTGAGGGCTATTATCCTGAATATACTGCAGAGCATATTTCAAATTACCGTCAGCTTGCCGAAAAGCTTTCTCTTTGCTTTTCGGGTGGCTCGGATTATCATGCCGCTATGAAGCCCCATATTGAAATAGGTGTAGGTACAGGTGATTTATCTATCCCCTATTTTGTGCTACAGAATATGAAAAACATTTTAAAAATTGATTAAAAACCTCAAAAGCCGTACAAACTAAAATTGTACGGCTTTTTATTTTGAGGTGATATAATGAACAGTAAAATTCGTATCGAAAGCAAATATCTTTTATCAGGTAATAATCTCAGATTATTTCTCTTTTCATTTCTTAGCATCATTTTAAGATGGTCTGCTTTTATCGGTATACCTTTTTTAATCTACTTAACCTTTTATACCGATAAGCTCTCAGGTCTTTTTGAAACAGAAAGTGAATATCTGACCATATTTTTAAAGGTACTGTTCTGCACGGTGTCAATATTGGTTTCTCTGCTTTTTATTTGCGGTATTAAAAATTGCGAAAACTCTGCATTTTTTATAGCATCAAAAGGAAAGAAGCCTAGACTGAAGCAATTAATCAGGCATTTTCACCCAAAAACGCTTTTTAAAACCTTGTTTTTATCTTTTAAAATTGTATCATTAAAAATTTTCTGGGCTTTTTATTATTCATTCCCCGCGGTGATATGCTTTACAATGCTTATATATATGTACAGTAAATCCACCCTGTCATATTCGGTATTTGTGGTTTTAACCTTCAGCTGCTCTCTTCTTTTTTCCATTTGTCTTTTTATGTATAAAGCAACTGTTTTCAGATATTCTACCGCACAGTATTACGTTCTATTTAATCGCAAAACTAAAATAAATTCTGCCATAAAAAAGAGCTTGTGCGATACCGACAAATACATTCAAAATGCTTTGTTACTAAAAACCTCATTAATGGGTTGGGTTATAAGCTGTATAACCGTATTCCCTTGCTTTTACGTCTTGCCCTATTACAAGCTTTGCAACACCTTGCTTTTATACACTTGCATTTCAAGAGAAGAGGAAGTACCCTTAAAAAGCAGCTATGCCATCAGCTATTTAAAGCTTGAAAAAAATCAGGAAAGCATATAAAGCAGGGCAAGAATAAGGGTTTCATCTGCCTTTTCTTCTGATAAGAGAAGAACAAGTGACAAAAGAAGAGCTTTATCCTCATCTATTTTTATATCTCCTAAAATACCTTTCAGGCCGTCGGTTGATTTTTTTGCCGACGGTGTTTTTCTGTTTTGAGTGCCACCGCTAAAAGCACCTTGATTTTTTTCAGCTTCTTGAGAATTCATATTTTCAGCAGCATTTTCATCGTAATTGCTTTTATCAGAAACGCTTTTGGCATACTCTTTTAAATTTTGAAGATAATCGTCGGGCATCTGCACTCTTTTGGGTTGGTCCTTCTGCACACCATAACCGTTGTTTTGCTGCTTTTGCGAATAGCTTTCGGAAGACCCTTTATTCTCTCTTTCTTCAGAAAAGCCTGCAGTTTGCCTTGCCCGTCGTTGCATATCCTCTACTCTTTTTATTGCATCATTCTGCATTTTCATAAGCTCGTGATACGTGTAATCTGCCATTTACATAAGCCCCCTCTCTTTAAGAAGAGGTAAAAGAGAAAGAAGCCTTACTATCTTCACCGCTTCATCCGCTTTCTTTCGTCTGTCATCGGAAAGAAGCGGTCTTAAAGCGTTAATAAACTCTACCCTTTCATCCTTTGAATTTACCGCCTGTAAAACAGGTGCAAGGCTCGAAAGCATATTCATATCGGGAAAGCCGAATGAATTGCCGTTTGAATTCTGAAACGATGACAAAATATTTTCAAACGATATATTATTTACGTTGTTATTACTGCTATTGCTATTACTATTGTTTTTATCGGTTTTTTCTTCTCCATTACTATCGTTTTTAGGTGTTGGGCTTCCCATACCGCCCATTATATCTGCGGCAGTTTTCTTTAAATTTTCTATATCTTCTTGGGATAGCGAGGACAGAATTGAGTTTATATCAAAATCAGCCATTAGGTTTTTCTCCCATAAACTTTTTGAAAAGTGCCTTTGCCGCCTCACTATTTAAAATGGCTTTCGTTTTCTCTTCATCATTGAGAAGATTTTTTATGGCGTTTGCCTGCGATGCATCAAGATTATTGTCTAAAAAGCTTTTAACGCCCTCGCTTGTATTCATATTTTCACTTTCAGATGCTTTTTTAATAAGCTCATTGATATCAAGATTTTCTTTTTTGAAATTCGCCATTGAAATCACACACCTATAATAATATAATTGTATTAAATGATATTATTGAGAAAGGGTGATTATGCTTGAGGATCCTCGTTCTTTCAGATTCTCATAAAAAGCAGTACAATATGTTTTCCGCAATAGAAGCAGAGCCTACGGCCGAGGTTGTTTATTTTTTAGGTGACGGTTCACCTGAATTTGAAGAAGCAGTTTTTAAATACAGCCACGAAAAAGCATTTATCGGTGTAAGAGGCAACTGTGATATGTATACAAGTCTTTCGTCTTTAGATATACGTACTGTTTGCGATAAAAAGATTATGGCTACTCACGGCTACGAGCAAAACGTAAAATTCGGACTTTATGATTTACAGGTAGATGCGGTAAGCAATAAGTGCGATATTGTTCTTTTCGGTCACACCCATACACCCTTGAGCCTTTATAAAGACGGAATTTATTACTTTAATCCGGGTGCTTTAAAGGACGGCTGTTACGGTGTAATTGATATTACCGATTCAGGTATTATCTGCATAAACAAAAAACTAAATATTTATTGACATAAAATGAAAAATTTTTTATAATTCTAGTATTATTATAGAAAGTAGTGATACTATGGTTGACTTTAAAGAATCACCGGTATTGTATCTTATTGCCGGTGCAGTTATTCTTTTTGTTCTTGCTCAATCTGTGTTTTTCCTTGTTAAAGCCTGGCAACACGGTAAAGAGTTAGGCATTGACAAAAAGAAGCTCAAAAATGCAGTTACATCAAGTGCATTGTTTACAGTACCCTCTGCACTTTCCGTTCTTGCAACGGTTATAGCACTTGCTCCTGCTCTCGGTCTTGTTATTCCTTGGGTACGTCTTTCCGTTATCGGTAACTTGATGTACGAAACAACAGCTGCAGAAGCTGCAATGGAAGCTTTCGGCCATCAGGGGGGTATGGCAGTTCCCGTTACAGACCCCGAGGTTTATGCAGGTGTTGCCTGGGTTATGACATTAGGTATCTGCTTCTCTCTCGTTGTTCTTCCCTTCCTTGCAAAGCCACTTAACAAAAAGTTTTTATCAGCAGGTAAAAAAGAAGCTGAAAAAGCAGAAGCAACTGAAAACGCACCCGCAGACACTAAAAAGAAAAGAACTATTGGTGAGTTTATAAACTCATTTGCGACTCCCGCTATTTTCATCGGTCTTATTGGTGCTTTTATCGCCCGTGCAATAATCGGTGCAGGTAAACCCGAAACCTTTGGTGACGGTGCCGGTGTGCTTTCAATCATTACATTGGTTGTTGCTATTGCAGTTTCAATTCTTCTTGAAATTTTTGCAAAGAAGCTCAAGCTTACCTGGTTAGAGCCTTTTGTTATGCCTATCGGTATGATAATCGCAATGATCGCCGCTATCGTCTTCTTCAACGTTCTTCCCGAAGACATAGCAATGCTTGAATGGAGGGGTTAATAATGAAAAAGAATACAACTAAGCCTTATATTGACCGTGTCCATTTATGGGGTAGAATTTCAACTGTTTCCGCTCTTTGCGCGCTTCTTATGTTCCCCGTAGCTATCTGCCTTTACCTTAATGTTTTCCCTCCCATATCAGGTGTTCTTCAAGGGCTTCTTAAGCTTATTCCTACTTACTGGACAGTTGCAGTTGTTGAAGTTATCGTATATACTCCCATGCTCGGTGCAGGTGGTACATACCTTTCATTCGTTACCGGTAACATTGCAAACCTTAAGCTTCCTTGCGCTATCAACGCTATGGAGGGTGCAAAGGTTAAGGCAAACTCTGAAGAGGGCGAGGTTATTTCTACTATCGCTATTGCAACCTCAGCTATCGTTACAACATTAGTTCTTGCAATCGGTATTATTGCTTTCGCACCATTCCTTACTACATTTACAAACAGCGCACTTCTTAAACCTGCATTTGCACAGGTTCTTCCCGCACTTTTCGGTGCTCTTGGCGCAGGCTACTTTATCAAGCATTGGAGAATTTCTTTCTTCCCCATTATCATTATGATTATCGTGCTTATCTTCGCTCCTACAATGGGCGCAAGCACACTTCTCTTCGTTGGTATTGTTGCTTCTGTTGGCGGTGCATTATTTATGTACAAAAAAGGCCTTCTTGATAAAGTTGCAAAATAATTGAAACATATATAAAACCGTTGAGTTTTGTGAAAAACTCAACGGTTTTATTATTTATTATTTTATTTTTTTAAATACTTTTCAGCTTTGAGAATTATAGTCTGGGTTTTTGAATCCTTGATTTCACCGTTCATAACCATATCTACTGCCTTTGATAACGGTATTTTTAATGTATTTACGAACTCATCTTCGTCAGGGTGCTGCTCACCTTCTGTAAGGTCGGTTGCAATATACATATGAATAACCTCGTCTATGAGTGCAGGGGTTGTATACAGCTCACCCATAGGAATAATGTTTTTGGCTGAAAGCCCTGTTTCTTCTGAAAGCTCACGAAGTGCAGCTTCTTTTGGGTCTTCGCCTTTTTCAAGCTTTCCCGCAGGCACTTCAAGAGTAACCTTGTTAAGAGCATATCTGAATTGGTTTACAAATATAATGTCACCATTGTCAGTTATCGGTAACACACAAACTGCACCGGGATGACGGATAATTTCGCGTATACCCTTATGACCATTAGGAAGTAAAATTTCATCTTTAAAAAGGTGAATAGCAACACCGTTGAATATTTCTTGAGAAGATATTTTTGTTTCTTCAAGCTTCATAATAAATCTCCTATTTTATTTAAAGAATTTATAATATTATACTACACTAGAAAAACATATTCAATCAATTTAATTGCAAGTTTTAAAATATTATTATATAATTACCTTGGTGATAATAATGTTTATTTACATAATAAGACACGGTGAAACCTACGGAAATATTAATGGTGACGGGTTTTCTGAAACAGACCTTACACCAAACGGTATGAAGCAAATTGCTTTTTTAGGTAAACGCTTCAAGGATGAAAAAATAGATAAAATCTATACAAGCCCACTAAAAAGAGCAATAAAAACTGCAAACGCAGTTAAAAGCTTTCACGAAAGCACACCGTTAGTTGTAGATTTTTCACTTTTAGAAAAAGGTACAGACCCCGATTATTCAGGGCTTCCCGATGAAGAAATTTTAAAATTAACCCCATATGCAAAAATCGGTGAAAGAAAATGCCTTGGTGAAGAAGATGACGAAAAAGCATATAAAAGAGCTTCTGATTTTATAGCACGAATTAAAGAAGAAAACGATTTTGATTCTACAGTTATGGTAATTGCACACGGCACTTTTAACAGTTACCTCGTTTTAGCCGCATTGGGCTTTCCGTTAAAAGAAAACTTCAACTTTTCTCATCTTAATACAGGGGTAACATTAGTTAATTATCTTGAAGAGAACGGTGTCTTGAAAACCAAATTAAAGTTTTTGAATGATACAAGCCATTTAGTATAAGTAAAAGAGAATAGTCAATGTTGAAAAAGCAAGGGTCTGCTACAGACTCGCTACGCTCGTAGTGAAGAGTGAAAAGTGAATAGTGAATAATTTAAGGGTCTGCGACGCTATTTTAAGCTTCGCAGACCTGTTGGTTTTTATAATCATTAAATTATTTTCTATTACATTAAAACAGTCCACCATTATATTTATACTGATATCTAAAAAGAAATCCGACGTTTATTATACAACCCACAAGCAAAACTGTTTTTCCTACAACTTCAACAAGATGAATTGAAGGAAATAATGAAGTAAAACTGCAAATAAAAATCAGCAAACCCATAAACATAATCACTTTACCTATCGCTTTGCAATACCCTTCTCGATCAACAACATTTTTGTAATGGTATGAATGTAAAATAGATATATGCCCCTTTTTTACAGCAAAACCGGATGCAAATAAAAGAACTGAAACAGTTAACAAACCTATAAATTCAGCAAGATTTTCAAAGGAGATATATGAAATAATTACATCAGAAAGATAAATGAATGTAGGAATTGCCGGCGGTAATAACAAAACCAAAAACAATACAGAGCAAACGATCATCTGAATTTTTTTCTTTTTTACAGCCTTTTCTTTTATTTCGATAGCTTGTATTACATTTTCCTCTACAACAGCATTAAAGTTTTCACTTTCAATTCGTTTGCCTGTCAAAAGCTCATTAACGCTAATATCAAAAAATTCACTTAATGCTAAAAGAGAGTTTACATCAGGAAAACCTTTCCCTGTTTCCCATCTGGAAACGGCTTTATCTGATACGTTCAGCTTTTCTGACAATTCCTTTTGTGTAAGGTTATTTTCTTTTCGTAATTCACAAATAAATTTACCGCAGTTTTTTGAATTCATAATATCACCGCCTTGCTACAATTATTATAATTAACTGCAATAAAAATAGTCAACCTATGAATCGTAGAATTGAATATAGTTATCCTATCAAGCTCAAAAAATGGAACAATGGGTACCACCCACCGTTCCGATTATCATTTATTCTATATGAGGCAAATTCCCCGTAATTCACAATGTTATTTTAGTTAGTGATAAAAAGAACGGTCCCCCTCCTTTTTGCAAGTAAAAAAGAGGGATATGATTCGCAACACTTTAATTTGAATCTTAACAAAAAGATATTTGACCGAGGTTTAGCGTAGTACGCCGCTTTAGAGAGTGACGGCGTATGAGATACAGTAAATGAAATTAAATAAATCACTTTATAAAAAGGTTTTGGGGCTAATTTTTAGTGTATTACGAAGATTTATCGAGCGACGCTGTATGAGATACAGCGAGTGAGATAAATCAAGTAAGACACAAAAATTAGCCCCAAAAAGGTAAAACTGTAAGCCGGGTTCTGTCGTCTAAGGCAGTCATCTATCTACGCCAAATGTTGCCACGTGGCTCTAGCCACCCGTCGGGGTTGCGAAATCGCTGTCCGGCTGACTCCCCTGTCGGTGTTGCATCGGGTAGGGTTTACATGGCAGCACTGTCTCCAATGCCCCGGTGAGCTCTTACCTCGCCTTTCCACCCTTACCGAAATAAATCGGCGGTATATCTCTGTTGCACTTTCCCTAAGGTTTCCCTCGGCGGCCGTTAGCCGTTACCCTGCCGTATGATGCCCGGACTTTCCTCATCTATATCTTGCGATACATCTGCGACTGCCCATTTTACCAATGGGTATTTTAACTCAATTTTCAAGTTTCGTCAAGTCTGATAATCTATTCCCGAAACAATCCCGTTGTTTTCTCAAATTTTTATTGATTTGTTCTCGTTAATAAGGTATACTTATATATTATATAAAAATGTGCTTGCAAAGGCGGTGAAATAATGTCGAAACGTTTTAAAATTAATCTTTTAGCATTCTTTTCAATTATTCTTACAGTAGTTTCGGCTTTTATATTGCCTTTTTTATCACAAAATTTTCCCGACAATTTTAACGAGGTTAACCTTACCGAAAAAGGTGCAGATTTAACGGAATATAATTTATCAAGCGAAAAAGAAATATATCTTACGGGGGCTTGGGAATTTTTCTGGGACAAGCATATTATTTCAGACAAAATCAACAACCCTCAACCTGATATGTACGTAGATGTTCCATCTTCCTGGACAACCTATGATTTTTCAGAGGCTGTAAGCTCAACCGGTGGTATAGCAAGCTACAGAACTTACATAAAAAATATAAATTCTTCTAAACCGATTATCGTAAGCGTACCTAACCTTTCGGGTCTTTGTCGAGTTTTCATTGACGGTGAATGTGTTTTTTCAAGCAGAACTCTTCCAACCGGTAAATACAACGTTAACAATGCTATAAGATATTCTCAGCCCTTCGTTTTATCAAAGTCAGAAAACGATTTTTACGAAATTGTTGTTGAGGTTAAATGCTCTTATTCAAGCGGTCTGACCTCTATCCCCGTTCTTACTACATACTCAGAGTTTCAGTCTCAACAGACCTCATCTCTTGCAGTAAGATATCTTTTTATCGGAATAACTGTTTTCTTTGCTTTAAGCACCCTTCTTCTGGGAATTATGAGAAAGAGGCTCGGCAGTCAATTCTGGCTTATACTTTTATGTGTAACATTCATATTCAGAATGCTTATTTCCAACGAGGGTTATACGGCTTCTTATATGATTTTCGGCAACCTTGATTATGAGTTTATGACGTCGCTTGTATACGTTTCCACTTATATAATCAAGCTTTCAATGCTGATGTATATAAGCTCTGTTCTTGATTTGAAAATACATTATTCTACTCTTACAATTGTTTCGGCACTTTTCCTTATCTGTGCATTTGTGCCTTATATTTTCTACGATTACATTTATATAACAAATGCTTATATACGTCTTCAGGGTATTGCATATGTTGTTGATGCCGTTATAATTTATAAAATTTCAGAAGCGGTAATAAGCAAGAAAAAAACGTCTGTAATTCATCTTATAGCTTACTGTATAACAGCTGCAACTATAGTTATAGATAATTATTATCTGAACGGTTTTATTTCAGAAAACGTTTCAATGGTGATGCCTTTCGGTTGTATAGTGTTTATTTCATGTATGGTATTTATACACACTATAAACACCGTAAAGCTTTACCAGCAGGCAAGAAAATCGGCAGAGCTTTCGAGAGAGTTAAGTGAGTTAAATATGACTCTTATGCTTAGCCAGATTCAACCACACTTCTTGTATAATGCACTTAACACAATAAAATATTTAATAAAAAAAGACCCGAAAACCGCAGAAACTGTAGTTGTTAAATTTTCAAGCTATTTAAGGGCCAATATGGACTCTCTTACACAAAAAGAGCCTATCCCCTTCACAAAAGAAATAGAACACGTAAAAAATTATACTGCTATAGAATCTCTGCGATTCGGAGAACGTCTTAACGTTATATATGATATAGAGTTTGACGATTTCAACATCCCACCGTTAACAATACAACCTATTGTTGAAAACTCTATAAAGCATGGAGTTAACCAGCGTCCCGAGGGTGGCTTTGTAAAAATCATCTCTTATAAAGACGGTGAAAACGCAGTTATCATTATTGAGGATAACGGTGTTGGCTTTGACGTAACAAAAGAGCCTGAAGATGACGGACGTTCTCACGTTGGCATTAAAAATATTAAACAAAGATTAAACCAGATGTTAAATGCAACCGTCAATACAACGAGTATTTTAAACGAAGGCACAAAGACGGTTATTACAATACCGAACGCAGTTAAATTTAAGGAGGATATCAAATGAGAATTATTGCTGTAGATGATGAGTTACTTGCTCTTGAAGATTTTGAAGATACTTGCAGAGAGTTAGGTATTACCGATGAAATAATTAAATTCAACAACCCTCTTGACGCATTAAGCTACGTTGCAACAAATAAAATTGATATAGCTTTTCTTGATATAGAAATGCCGGTAATAAAGGGTATTGAATTAGCAAAAAGAATTAAGGCTATATGCCCTAATGCAAGAATAATTTTCGCAACAGGCTACGGAAACTATGCTTTAGAGGCTTTCGGTGTAGATGCTGTAGATTACATTATGAAGCCCTACGAGCCTGAAGCTATTAAACGAGCTTACAACAAAGCCCTTCTTATTCGTGATGTAGTAGCTGAAAATCATGTATTCATTAAAACCTTTGGATTTTTCGACGTATTTGTTGACGGAAAATCAGTTTCCTTCCCAAGCGCAAAATCGAAAGAGCTTCTTGCACTTCTCGTTGACAGACACGGTGGTGTTGTAAGCACCGAACAAGCTATTGCTATTTTATGGGAAGGCAGAAAATACGATGAGACCGTTCAGTCTCTTTTCAGAAAGGTGCTTAAATCCTTAAGAACATCTTTAGAGGAAGCAGGTATTATCGATATTCTTATTGATAACAGAAACCAGAGAAGTATTGATAAAAGTAAATTTGCTTGCGATTATTATGATTTTCTTGAAAACGGTAAAAGTGACCGTGTAAAATATTTCGGTAAATATATGGAACAATATCCTTGGGCAAAGGATACTGAAAATCGAATTAATGAAATGATGAATTAAAAAAGGCGGAGAATTCAAATAAATGAATTCTCCGCCTTTTTTGTTACGTTTTATAATTTTACTTTGAAAACTAATTTATGTGCAGTACTTGATTTTTCACTTTTTCTACAAGGTGCATGAGCATCCTCGGGGAAGAAAACAGCAAAATAACCTTTTCTTAAAGCAAACATCTGACCATTTTCACAAGTCATAAACGCAATATCGCAGCCGTCTTCAAAAGGCTCGGTGATGTTACATTCTTTTATATTTGCCCAACCGAAATTCTCTTCACCGTCAAACATAATCTGAACGTCGGCATATTCTCTGTGAGCCTCATATTTAAGCGGGCCGTCACCGCTTACCTCGTAAGAAGCAACGTTACACCACATATTATCACCGTCAATATCAATTCTACCCTCTTTAATGGGTGCCTGACAGAATTTCTTATATTCTTCCTCTACTTTTTCAAAGCCTGTAAGCTTGTTGAAATACAAGCCCATATTTTCAACTTTATCGTAAATCATCAGTCTGCCTCACCAAGCATAAGCTTTCTTTCTTTTTTCTCATTTTCGGGAAGAGTTATATTATATAAAACAGTCCATATAATAACTGCTCCGAAAGCAACTGCTATAAACCAGAACTCGTTTGTTAATGTCATCACTTCAAGTTCACCGAGGAAGGATGCCCAAATACTTTCAAGAAGAGTGCTGAGGCTTATAGACTGGTCAAGGAAAGGAGCTGCAACTGCTTCAAAGGCCTTTGAAAACATAAAGGTAAGACCAATACCGCAAACAGAAGAGTAGATTACCATTCTGTTGTTCTTTGCAGCGAATGCGAAAATTGCAGTAACTATTGCACAAATAACTATCATAATAGCAATAATTCCTAAAACGATACCGGGGATAATTATTAAGTCAAATTTACCTTCTGTACCCTCACCTGCAAAGCTTTTTGATAAATCTAAAAGATTTGCCAAATCGTAAACAGACATTGTGTCTGCGATGCTATTGGGAAGATTTCCGCCGTTTTCAGCGGCAATATCTTTAATACTGTCATAGCCCTTCATATTTGCTATAAAAGCAAGAATCTGAACTGCGACAGAAGATGCTTTGTAATAGAAGATTTTTAAAAATCCCAGCATAGGAATAACTGATAATGCACCTAATGCCGCAACTATTTTATAAACATACTTCATTTTAATCACCTTACCTTTTAATTATTTCCAGGAAGAGTTAAGCTGAACTGTTCTGTTGAAAACGGGATTTTCAGGAGTTGAATCCTTATCAACACAGAAATAACCGTTTCTCATAAACTGGAATGAATCAAGATACTTTGCGTTTTCAAGTCCCTCTTCAATAAGACAGTCTTTAAGAATGATAAGTGACTCGGGGTTAATTGCGTTTACAAATTCATCATCGGGAACACCTGCAGGGTCTTCAACGTTGAAGAGTCTGTCATAAAGTCTTACTTCTGCCTTGAAAGCTTTAGGACCTGCCCAATGAATTGTACCCTTAACTTTTCTGCCGTCGGGAGCGTTACCACCCTTTGTTTCGGGGTCATAGGTACAATGAAGAACTGTAACGTTGCCGTTTTCATCAGTTTCATAAGAATTACAGGTGATAAAATATGCACCTTTAAGTCTTACCTCGTTACCGGGGAAGAGTCTGAAATATTTCTTAACAGGCTCTATCATAAAGTCTGATTTTTCAACGTAAATTTCTTTACCAAAGGTGATTGTCTTTTTGCCAAGCTCAGGTTTATCGGGATGTACCTCAACCTCAATAGTTTCTGTCTGACCCTCGGGGTAGTTGTCAATAACAACCTTAAGGGGGTCAAGAACTGCCATTGCTCTGGGAGCCTGTGCATTAAGCTCATCTCTTACGCAGGATTCAAGAAGACCGTAGTCAACAACGCTGTATGCCTTTGAAACACCGACTTTTTCGATGAAGTTGCGGATAGCCTTTGCAGGATAGCCTCTTCTTCTCATACCGCAGATTGTAGCCATTCGGGGATCATCCCAACCGCTGACAAGATTATCGGTAACAAGACGGATGTTTCTTCTTTTACTTGTAATGCAGTAGTTAAGGTTAAGACGAGCAAACTCAATCTGTCTGGGGGGCTCTTCAAAACCAATCTGCTCAATAAACCAGTTGTAAAGAGGTCTGTGATTTTCAAACTCAAGAGAGCAAAGTGAATAAGTTACACCCTCGCGAGCATCAGAAAGCGGATGAGCAAAGTCGTAAATGGGGTAAACACACCACTTATCACCTGTCTGATGATGGTCAACGTGAAGAATTCTGTAAATAGCGGGGTCACGCATATTCATATTAGGTGACGCCATATCAATTTTAGCTCTTAAAACCTTTGCACCGTCGGGGAATTCACCGTCTTTCATTCTCTTGAAAAGGTCAAGGTTTTCCTCAACACTTCTGTCACGGTAGGGGCTGTTTTTACCGGGCTCTGTAAGTGTACCTCTGTATTCTCTCATCTGCTCTGCAGTAAGGTCATCAACATAAGCCTTACCGTCCTTGATGAGCTTTATTGCACACTCATAAAGGAAATCGAAATAGCTTGAAGCATAAAGGCATTTTTCCCATTTGAAGCCAAGCCACTCAATATCTTCTTTAATTGACTCAACGTATTCAATATCCTCTTTTGCAGGGTTTGTATCGTCAAGACGAAGATTACAAACACCGCCGTATTTCATAGCAGTTGTAAAGTCAATGCAAATTGCCTTTGCGTGACCGATATGAAGATAGCCGTTAGGCTCAGGAGGGAAACGGGTCTGAACCTTGGTGTTAACACCCTTTCTTAATTCTTCATCGATAATATCGTGAATAAAGTTAGAAATATTCTCTGTTTTAATTTCGTCCATTTTTATTCTCCTTAAAGCAAGTGTGTATTAAAGTGAATTAATAACCGCACTGATTCTTTCGTTAACCTTTTCCTGACCTAAAAGCTTCATAATTGAGCAAAGGTCGGGAGTATTTTTTCTTGAAGTAACTGCAAGACGTATAATTGTTGAAACGTCACCAACGTGGCCTTTGAAAAGCTCGGGTGTTTTCTTATACTCTTTAACGTTAGGTGTAAAGCCTAAAGGCTCACACATATCTTTAATTTTTGCAAACCATTGGTCTTTATCATCATTTTCTGAATAAACCTCAAGATATTTTTCAAGAATTGCCTTCGCATCTTCTTTTGCAATATTTTCGGGAAGCTCAAATTGAGCTTCATAGTATTCATCAAAAAGATATGAGAAATATTCTTTAACCTCGCTCCATTTTGCGATATCCTTACGGGGCTTGGGGCTTTCTCTGTCGATATTTACCATAGCCTTTGAACGGTCGGGGTCTTGGGTAAATACCTTAAAGAAATCCTCGTCAAATTTCTCTGCCCACCCGGCAATATAGTTATAAACCGTTTCTGCTGTCATAACAGAAATAACGTTTTTACTTACGTCATTAAGCTTTACAAGGTCGAAAAGGCAACCGCTTGGGCTCATCTTTTTTAAGTTAAAGGGGAATGAAAAAGCATCTGCCGTTGGATTTGCTCTGCGCCAATCCTCAAAATTTGAGTTAAGAAGTGTAAGAAGGTACTCAATAAGACTATCTTTTGGGAAGCCCTCTTCAACGAAATAGCTTACTGCTGCTTCAGGGTCTTTACGCTTTGAAAGCTTACGTTTTGTGCCGTCCTCTTCGTCGATTTTCATAACCTGAGGAGTGTGAGCGTATTTAGGAACCTTAAAGCCACAAGCCTTGAAAAGAGCAATATGCTTGGGAACTGATGATATCCATTCCTCACCGCGAATAACGTGAGTTGTTCTCATAAAGTGGTCGTCACAAGCGTGAGCAAAGTGGTAGGTAGGAATACCGTCTGACTTTAAAAGCACCTCATCGATAATATTTTCGGGCATTTCAATTTTGCCACGGATAATATCGTCAAAGAAAATTCTTTTATCCTCTTGTCCTTGTGAACGGAAACGAAGAACGTAGGGCTTACCGGCTTTGATATTCTCTTCAATTTCTTCAAAAGAAAGGTCACGGCATTTTGCCCATTTGCCGAAGTAACCCCAGATAAGAGCATCGCCCTTTTCCTGCTCCTCACGGATACCGGAAAGCTCTTCTGCAGTACAGAAGCAAGGATAAGCAAGTCCCTTCTGAACTAATTCTTTTGCAACGATATGGTAAATCTCTGCACGGTGACTTTGTGTGTAAGGACCGTAATCGCCTTTTTCTGTGTTAAAGCCTGTAACACCTTCATCAAAATCAATACCGAATGAAGCAAAGCCGTTGATTATTGCAGAAACGCCGTCATCAATCTCACGTTTTTTATCGGTGTCTTCAACACGAAGGAAAGCAACACCGTCAGTAGCCTTTGCAGTAAGTACGTCAACAAGCGCACCGAAAAGACCACCGATATGAAGATAACCCGTAGGACTAGGAGCAAAACGTGTAACACGAGCGCCCTCCTTAAGCTGTCTTTCAGGGTATTTTTGTTCTAATTCTTCAACTGTACCTGTTACGTCAGGAAAAAGCAGTTGAGCAAGTTTATTGTAATCGTAATCCATAAAAAATCTCCAATCTGACCCGATTGTATAATTTGACACTTTATTATCGCAGAAAATCTTAAAAGTATCAATACTTTTTTTAAAATTTACATACAATTAATATAAAATATTATTATAGAAAAACTAATAGTAATGCAGTATATCACTTATAACTTGAAAACTTATATAAAATATGTTAAAATATTTTGTTGGTAACTGCAAAACTCAAAAGGAGACGTTCTTTATGATAAGCAATACTGAAAGACTTGAAATACTTGAAAACCTTGTTTCACAAGGGGTAGAAATTCCTTGCTTCGACGGTGTAATTATCGAGAAAAACGTTGAAATTTCACCTGAAACGGTTATTCTTCCCAACACAATTATTATGGGTGAAACAAAAATCGGTAAAGGCTGTGTTATCGGCCCTAATTCTTATATCTGTGATACTGAAATTGGCAACAACACAAAGCTTAACAACACTCAAAGCTTCAATTCTCAAATCGGCTCGGGTGTTACCGCAGGTCCTTTCGTGCATATACGCCCCAACTGTAAAATTGCGGATAACGTTCATATCGGAAACTTTGTAGAGGTTAAAAATTCTACTGTTGACGAGGACACTAAGCTACCACATCTTCTTTATATCGGTGACTCTGACATTGGTAAAGACGTTAATTTCGGTTGCGGTTGCGTAACCGTAAACTACGACGGCAGAAACAAATCACGAACAACAGTTAAAGACGGTGCATTTATCGGCTGTAATACTAACCTTGTAGCACCGGTAACCGTTGGTGAAAATGCTTTTACTGCCGCAGGCTCAACAATTACAGAAGACGTGCCCGATAATGCCCTTGCAGTTGCAAGAAACAGACAGACTGTAAAAGAAAATTGGGTTAATATCAAAAAGCCGTATCAAAGACAGCACAACAAATAAGCTTAATAAAACAGACAAACAAACGGAGTTCTTATGTTTAACAAATTCAGGAAAACGACGGGTAATTCCACCTATGATTATCTTATAGTAGGCTTGGGAAATCCCGGTGCAAAATACGAAAACACTCGTCACAACGCAGGCTTTTTGTGCGTTACTTATTTAGAAGATAAGCTTAACTTTTCAGCTAAAAAGTTAAAGTTTCACGCCCTTATCGGTGACACTAAAATAGGCAACTGCAAGGTGCTTGTAATGAAGCCGCAGACGATGATGAATAATAGCGGTGTTGCGGTAGGCGAATGTGCAACGTTTTATAAAATTCCGCCTGAAAATGTAATTGTAATTTATGATGATATTTCACTCGAGCCGGGTAAGCTTCGTATAAGAAGAAAAGGCTCTGCAGGCGGTCACAACGGAATCAAAAGCATTATTGCCCACTTAGGCTCGGAAAATTTCCCCCGAATCAAAATCGGTGTAGGTGCAAAGCCTCATCCCGACTACGATTTAGCCGACTGGGTTTTAAGTAATTTCCCTAAAAAAGATATTCCTCTCGTTAAAGAGGCTTTAGGTAAAGCTTGCGATTCTCTTGAGTACATTGTAAAAGGCGACTTAGAAGCCGCTATGTCTAAATATAATAGTTGAGGTTTTTATGTCTTGCTATTCAAAGCTTCTTAAAAATTGCACACAATACAACGATGTTTTACGGTATATTGAATCAGGGTTATGCCCTGCAGGAATAACGGGTTTACCCCCGACACCGAAAGCACATCTTGTTCATTCACTCTGCGAGGAGCTTTCCCGCAGAGCTGTTGTCGTGCTTCCTGACGAGAATACAGCAAGAAAATTCACCTCCGATATAAATGAATTAATGCCTACGGGCAAAAAGGCAATTTTTTACCCTGCAAGAGATTTTATTTTCAACACATCTCAGGGTCAGTCAAGAGAGTATGAGCAATTGAGAATAAAGGCTCTTTGCAGTATTCTTAACAACGATTATTCCGTTATTGCCTGCTCTGTTGAAGCGGCAATGCAATTCACTCTTCCCCCCGAAGAGCTTAAAAAAAGAACTTTTAAAATTGATTACAACACAGAAATAACTACTGAAAAGCTGGTGCAGATTTTAATAAGTGCAGGCTTTAAAAGAGCTGACAGCGTTGAGGGTGTAGGTCAGTTTGCCGTAAGAGGCGGTATTGCGGACTTTTTCCCTCCCGACTCAACCCAACCCATAAGAATTGAGCTTTGGGGTGACAACGTTGACACTATTTCGCTTTTCGACGTTTCAACTCAAAGACGTACTGATAACCTTGATTTTTGCGAAATAACACCTGCTACTGAAATAGTTTTTGATAACGATGAGGCGTTAAAAGAAAAAATCGCAGAATATATCACAACAGTTTCAGGAAAAGGCTCAAAGAAAGCAAAAGAGCTTTTAAATAAAGATTTGGAATTGCTGGGCGCAGGCGTAAAGCTTCAGTCGGTAGACAAATATCTTTCACTTGCATACGAAAGGCTTGCAACTGTTTTTGACTATTGCGAAGATGATTTGTTTTTCGTTTGTGAAAGTGCAGCTGTAAAAGACAAAGCAACTGCCGCTTCAAAGCTTTTAAACCAAGAAATCAAAGCACAGTTTGAAAACGGTGTGCTTTTTAAAGGTCTTGAAAGCTTCACTTTAACCTTCCCCCAGCTTTTAACAATATATGAAAAGAAAAAGGCTATTTATCTTGATAACTTTGCAAGAGGCAGCTTTGATACACCCGTAAGAAGCCTTACTACGTTTACTGTTCAGCAGACACCCGTCTGGAACGGCTCTTTAGAGGTTTTGATGGATGATTTGCGTCCTGCACTTGCAAAAAAAGAAACCTGTGTTGTTTTTTCGGGTACTGAAAAAGCGGCAAAATCACTTGCGGAAGCTCTTGAAACGGAAGATATCCGTGCAATTTTCTGCCCCGTTCCACCTGCAAAATTCCCCGAAAATACTGTAACCGTGCTTTCAGGTAGCCTTACAAGCGGTTTTACTTATCCTAATGAAAAATTCACCGTAATTTCTTACGGCAAGGGCTTTAAGGCAACCTCACAAAAAAGACGGAAAGCCTATAAAGCCGCCGATGCAATTCAAAGTCTTGAAGAGCTTTCAAAGGGTGATTACGTTGTTCACTCTGTTCACGGTATAGGTATTTTTGAGGGCATCAAAAAGCTTGAGGTTTCAGGCGTTACAAAAGATTTTATTATGATACGCTACGCAAAGGGTGATGCTCTTTACGTGCCTGTTACACAGCTTGACCTTGTTGCAAAATATATCGGTCCTAAAGACGATACGAAAACACTTAAGCTTTCAAGACTTGGCGGAAACGACTGGGAAAAACTAAAGGCAAAAGTTAAAACCTCTGCAAAGAGTATGGCAAAGGAGCTTATCCAGTTATACTCAAAGCGTCTTAAAATGACGGGCTTCTCTTTCTCACCCGATATTGATATGCAAAACGATTTTGAAAGACGTTTTGAATACGAGGAAACAGAAGACCAGCTTCGTTCAATAAACGAAATCAAAAAAGATATGGAAAAGCCTCACCCGATGGACAGACTTCTTTGCGGTGACGTTGGCTTCGGTAAAACCGAGGTTGCTTTAAGAGCGGCTTTTAAATGTATTGCAGACGGTAAACAATGTGCAATTCTCGTACCCACAACAATTCTTGCCTTACAGCACTATAACACTATTGTCCGCCGTTTTGAAGGCTTCCCCATTGAAGCTCAGATGCTTTCAAGATTCCGCACGGCAAAAGAACAGACACAAATTAAAAAAGCACTCAAACGAGGTGCTATTGATATTATCGTAGGCACTCACAGTCTTATTGCAAAGGACGTTCAGTTTAAGGATTTAGGTCTTATCATCGTTGACGAGGAGCAACGCTTCGGTGTTGGTCAGAAGGAAAGACTTAAAGAGCTTTACCCAACTGTTGACTGCCTTACCTTATCGGCAACACCTATCCCCCGTACTATGAATATGGCAATGTCAGGCATACGTGATATGTCTGTTATTGAAGAAGCCCCTCAAGATCGTTCACCCGTTCAGACTTACGTTTTAGAGCACGATTGGGGCGTAATTGCCGAGGCTATGGAAAAGGAAATCCGTCGTGGTGGTCAGGTTTATTATCTTCATAACAAGGTTGACGATATTGAACGTACCGCAGCAATGATTCACGAGCTTTTACCTGATGCCAACATCGGTATCGGTCACGGTAAAATGAGTGAAGACGAGCTTTCAGACGTATGGCGAAGACTTCTTGAGGGTGAAATAGATATTTTAGTTTGCACCACGATTATTGAAACGGGTGTTGACGTGCCGAATGCTAACACTCTCATTATTGAAAACGCTAACAATTTAGGTCTTGCTCAGCTTCATCAGATAAGAGGCCGTGTAGGTAGGTCATCACGAAGAGGCTTTGCTTATCTTACCTTTAACAGAAACAAAGAGCTTTCAGAAATTGCTTCCAAACGTCTTACAGCAATAAGAGAATACACCGAATTCGGCTCAGGCTTTAAAATTGCTATGCGAGACCTTGAAATAAGAGGTGCAGGTAACCTTTTAGGCTCGGAGCAACACGGTCATATGGAAGCAGTCGGCTACGATATGTATATGAAGCTTCTTTCCGAGGCTGTTATTGAAGAAAAAGGTGAAGCACCTAAAACGATTTCAAAAGAATGTCTTATTGACATCAGAATTGATGCTCATATCCCTGAAAATTATATTGAAAGTCTACCTCAAAGACTTTCTGTATATAAACGAATTGCAGATATAAGAAACGATGAAGATGCTTCTGACGTTTTAGACGAGCTTATTGACCGTTTCGGCGAGCCACCGTCAGGCGTTGAGGGTCTTGTAAAGGTTGCTCTTTTAAGAAACACTGCGGCAAATCTCGGTGTTTACGAAATCGGGCAAAATAACAACAGTCTTCTTTTATACGTTGAAGATATTGATATGTCTTTAGTCGCAGTGCTTGTAAAGGGTATGCGAGGCAGAATACTTGTTTCAAAAGGACCAAAGCCTTATATCACCTTGAAAAAGGCAACAGGGCAATCCCCTCTTGACACTTTAGAAGAAGCATTTTCACTTTTAAAAGATTACAAAAAAGACGCGGAGGAAAATAAAAATGACGTTTAATTATAAACCACAAGGTGTATGCTCAAGAAACGTAACCTTTGATATTGAAGACGGTATCGTTAAAAACGTAAGCTTTCAGGGCGGTTGTAACGGCAATCTTCAAGGTATTGCCGCACTTTGCGAGGGTAAGCCTGCAGAAGAAATTATCGCTTCTCTTTCAGGTATAAGATGCGGTTTTAAATCAACCTCTTGCCCCGACCAATTAGCAAAAGCTCTTCACGCAGCCCTTGAAAACGAATAAAATCGGAGGTATAAAAATGAAATATCTTATTTTAATTGCAGATATTGATGAATTTAACCCTTGCAAAAACAGCTTGGGTGATATAGTTAAAAAAGAATATAAAATAAAGCATATGCCCGCATTTGATTTTTCTCACAACGGTCACGATTGCACCGCAGTTTGCTTCGGCATAGGTAAGGTTAATGCGGCTATGGGTGCGGCGATTGCTCTTAACGAGGGTGAATTTGACGGTGTAATCAACACAGGCTGGAGCGGAGCAGTTTCAGGCGTTTTCAAGGGTGATATTATTGTTTCAGACTCTTGCGTTGAATGTGATTTCGACTTAACACCTATCGGCAGACTCCCCGGTCAGAAGCCCGGTCAGGAAGAATATATTTATAAATGCGATAACACTCTTTACAATGCAGCAACAAGCGTTCAAGGCTTCAAGCACGGTAACCTTGGCACAGGTGACTTTTTCTTAACAGATAAAGAAAGACGCGACCGCTACAAAGAGATTTTTAATATCAGTGCTTTCGATATGGAAAGCGGTGCTTTAGGTGCAGTTTGCTACCTTTTAAACGTGCCGTTTATAAGCATAAGAAAAATTTCAGACAGTGCCGACGACGTTGGTGTTGAAGATTACACAAACTCTGTTTCAACAGACGTAACTGCTTTTTCAGATATCGTTCTCAAGGTGCTTGAGAAAATATAATTACATAATTCAATAAATTTTATAACCGTATCCACTTTTAATAAAAAGCGGATACGGTTATTTTAATTAAAGAATCTATATAAAGCGAAAAGGCAGAATGAAAATAAAATTCATTCAAAGGTTTGGCTATTCTGCGGGTCAGATGAAAATTTAAAATCAACTTAATCTTCCCTCATTTTCACTTGACCACCGCCCCCACTTTACGCGAATCTTCTTTATATACTATGAAGATTTTAAATATATGTGAAAAAAGTGAGGTCGGGAAAGGCAAGTGTATTTGTAGTCACCAGTCGCCAGTCATCAGTAGCTTCGCAGGGAGCAACAAATTCAATAAAACGAAAAAATTATCCAAGGCGGGGTACCTCTCTTCGAAGAGAGGTACACCGCCTTTTAAAATTTATTGAATTAGTAAATTGTTTGTTCCCTGCGAAGCCATCTGGCGACTAAAGACTGAAAACTACTTCCTCAATCCGAAAACTTTGAGATAAACTCTTTTGTTCTTTGTGATTTGGGGTTATCGAAAACCTCTTCGGGTGTGCCCTCCTCTTCGATAACACCGTTATCCATAAAGATAACCTTTGATGAAACGGCTTTCGCGAATGACATTTCGTGAGTAACAATTACCATTGTCATATTTTCTTCTGCAAGGCTTTTTATTACCTTGAGAATTTCGCCTGTCAATTCGGGGTCAAGAGCCGAGGTAGGCTCATCAAAGAATAAAACCTCAGGCTCAAGCATCAACGCTCTTGCAATAGAAACTCTCTGCTTCTGACCGCCTGAAAGCTCACATGGATAGTTTGTCAATTTCTCAGAAAGACCAACCTTGCCGAGAATAACCTTTGCTTTTTCGATTATCTCATCGTGAATTACCTTTTTATTTTGCTTATAATCTGCTCTCTCTTTAGCAAGAAGCTCTGCCGCAAGAGTTACGTTTTTAAGCACGTTATACTGGGGGAAAAGGTGAAAATCCTGAAAAACAAGACCAACAAGCAGCTGCTTGCGACGTCTTTCTTTAGTGCTTTCCTTTTCCACGTTACCGTCAAAGAAAACCTCACCGCCAACGCTTATAAAACCGCTGTCAGGTGTTTCAAGCTGATTTATGCAACGAAGAATAGTTGTTTTACCGCTACCGGAAGAACCGATTATACTTAAAACCTCACCTTTTTCAAGGTTGAAGGATACACCCTTAAGGACATCGGTTTTGCCGAAGCTTTTCTTTAAATCTTTAACTTCAAGTACAGACATTTAAAAGCTCCTTTCGTCCTTAAGTCTTGTAGTAATCGAATTTCTTTTCGATTTTGCTGAAAAGAATTGTAAGAACGCCATTGAAGATTAAGAAGAATACACCTGTATAGAACAACGGCCAAATAAGACCTCTTCCTGAAAAACGCTCTGCAGCCATAAGAATTTCAGGAATAGCTATAACTCGTGCGAGTGAAGTATCCTTAACAAGAGTAATTATTTCGTTACTCATAGGCGGAATTATATGCTTTACAACCTGCATAAGCACAACCTTAAAGAACACCTGTGTTTTAGTCATGCCTAATACCTGACCTGCTTCATACTGTCCTTTTGGTATGCTCTCAATACCACCTCTGAAAATCTCTGAAAAATAACAAGCATAATTGATTATAAAAGCAATAAGTGCCGCTGTCATACGAGATTTAAAGGGTGTGCCAAAAACAAGGCCGGGAACGTAATAAACAACAAAAAGTTGGAGCATCAGGGGAGTACCCCTGATGACCCAAACTACAGCTTTTGTTAAATATTTAATCGGCTTGAATTTTGTCATTGAGCCAAATGATATTATAAGACCCAATGGTATTGCAGCCAAAAGTGTAAATATAAAAACTTGACAGTTTTGAAGGAAGCCTTCTAACAGGTCTAACGTAACCTGATTGAATGACATTTTATCCCCTCCGGAAATTATTTAATAATCTGCTCTTCAAGTTTATATTTGCTTGCGATATCAGCAAGAGTACCATCAGCAATAAGTTCATCAATAATCTTGTTAACTTCTGCTGTTGTATCTGAACCTTTACGGAATGCGATACCATATTCTTCGTCTGCGAAAGCAAGACCATCAACAACAACGAGGTCTTCAAAGTCTGTACCTTCACCAATCATACCGATTGAAGCAACGTAGTCAACAACGCAACCATCTGCTGTACCTGACTTAACTTCTGTAAGAGCTTTTGACTGAGTGTCAACAGCTGTGTAGTTAGCTTCAGCAAAATATGCTTCTTCTAATGCTACGCCTTCACCTGCTGATTCTTTTTCTGCTACGATTTCAAGACCCTTTGCATTTTCAAGAGCTTTGATTTCTGCAAGTCTGTCAGCCTTAACAACGAGAACCTGTTTGTTTGCCATATAAGCATCAGAAACGCCCATTGCTTCCTGTCTTTCGGGAGTGATTGTCATACCATTCCAGATACAGTCAATATTTTTGGCTGCAAGCTCTGTTTCCTTTGCTGACCAGCTGATTTCCTGGAATTTAGCTTCAACGCCAAGCTTTGCACAAACAGCTTTTGCAAACTCTGTTTCAAAGCCAATAAGTTCGTTGTTATCATCAAAATAGTTCATAGGTGCGAAATATGTAATACCGATAATTAATTCACCTTTGTCCTTGATGTATTCAAGGTCTGTTTTTTCTGCTGCAGGCTCTTTACCGCAAGCAGCAAATACACATACAACACCTGCTACGAGCACAAGGCTCATTACGATAGCTAAAATTTTCTTACTCATAATATTTTCCTCCATAGGCAAGTTAACTGCCTTTGTATTTTGTGTCGTTATTCTACCACTTTACCACACTAAAGTAAAGATGTTTTTGTGATTTTCTTTTATTTTGTAGGTTTTTCCATACAACACTTGATTTTCCACCTGTCCGTTTATGCAAATTCACCACTTTACATACAGATATTCAAAAATTTCCTATACAAATAACTTTTCTTTGCATTGTAAATTATTCTTTAAAGTGATAAAATATTCTTATAAGTTACCAAAAAACAATAACTTTGAGGTTAGCTATGGAAAACAAAAGCTCCGAATTAAATATTCAGAATATAATAAAAACACTTGATAATTTATTAAGTAAAAACGATTACAAAACTGCTTATGATTTCTTAGAAAGCAGTGTTATTGATGCCGAAAAGCTTAGCGATAACAAATCACTTTTCACCTTATACAATGAATGTATAGGCATTTACAGAAAAATCGGTGAGAAGGATAGATGTTATTTTTATTGTAATAAAGCCCTGGAAGCAACTGAAATTCTGAAGCTTTCAGAAAATATTTCGGGTGCTACCACCTTTATAAACTGTGCTACCGCTTACAAAGCCTTTGGTGAAGCAGAAAAAGGTGTTTCATTCTTCGAGAAAGCTAAAAGAATTTATGAAGAAAAGCTTCCACCAAACGACAAACGTCTTGCAGGATTATATAATAACTTCGCATTAACACTTGTTGATTTAAAAAGCTTTGACGAAGCAATTTCTCTTTATGAAAAGGCAATTAAAGTTTTAAAAGCTTACCAAGAAGCACAACCTGAAGCTGCTATATCTTATCTCAATATGGCAAATGCAGTTGAAGCGAAAGAGGGTCTTGAAAACGCTTGCGAAAAAATTGACGCTCTTTTAGATATTGCAACCAAAATTTTAGACGAAAGCCTAAAAGAAAACGACGGCAACTATGCTTTTGTTTGCGAAAAATGTGCCTCAACCTTTGGTTACTACGGTAGATTTTTCTACGAGGCAGAATTAAAAGAAAGGGCAAAGAAGATTTATGAAAGGTCTTGAGCTTTCAAGAGAATTTTACGAGAAATACGGTAAACCTATGCTGGAAAATGAATTTAGTGACTGTTTTCATCTTCTTGCGGTAGGTCTTGTTGGTAGTGGCTCTGACTGTTACGGCTACGATGATGAAATATCTCTTGACCACGATTTTGAGCCCGGTTTTTGCATATTCACACCCAAAGAAGCTCTTCTTGACGAAAAAACCTTTTTCAGATTAGAAAGAGCTTATTCTAAATTACCTCAAGAGTTTATGGGCCATAAAAGAAGCCTTGTAAAGCCCGTTGGCGGTAGCCGAAACGGTGTTTTCAGGACAGCTGATTTTTACATAAAAAAGGCTGGCACACCGGATGGTAATTTATCAATTGAACAATGGCTTTCTTTACCAGATTTTACTTTACTGGAAGCAACAAACGGTGAAATTTTCTACGATATTTTTGGTGAATTTACAGAAATTCGCAACAAGTTAAAAGAATATCCTCGCGATATATTTTTGAAAAAGCTGGCAGGTCATCTTTTAATAATGGCTCAAAGCGGTCAATATAATTTTCCCAGAATTTTAAAAAGAGGTGAGACAGGCTCTGCTCAACTCTCTCTTTTTGAATTCACAAACTCTGCAATAAAAGCGTTTTTCCTTTTAAACAAAGCCTATCTCCCCTATTACAAATGGCAGTTTAAAGCTTTAAGAGCCTTACCCGACGGAAATAGCCTTGCAGATTCTCTTGAATTTCTTATTTCAACAGATAATACACCCGAAAATGCAGTTATAAAGTTATCTATAATTGAAAGCGTATGTCAGGATATAATAGAGCTTTTGAAATCGAAATCAATAACAAAAGCCACCTGTAACGACTTAGAAAAGCACGCTTATTCAGTAAATGATTTTATTGAAAATCCGTCTTTGAGAAACGGTAATATTTTTTCAGGTGTGTGAGTGAAAATTTACACAAATATTCTTTCTGCTACATAAAAAGTTTGTCATAAATACCATTGAAAATAATAAAACACGGTGCTAAAATACCGTGTGGAATAAACCCTTATACTATTTATTCTAAGGAGGTTTCTATATGAAATTAGTTACCATCATTCTTAACAAAACCGAATGCTTAGACGACTTACTTGAAAAATTCGGTGAAAACAAGGTTTCCGGTGCTACCATTATTGATAGCAGAGGTATGGTGCAGGAGCTTGTTGAACATGACCACGAGGATATGTTTTTCCTTATGTCCTTACGCTCTCTTCTCAACCCTACACACAAAGAAAATAAAACAATCATAACTGTTGCAAAGGACGAAGATGTTGCTCTCATTTCAGAAATCGTAAATGAGGTTACGGGCGGTCTTGACCACCCCGACACAGGTATTATGTTTACAGTTCCGATTGATTATCTGGAGGGACTTAATCACTGATGCTTTCCAATATAATAACTCTTAACACCTTTACTGATTTAGGTCTGATGATATTTGTCGGTATGGCATTAGGTAGGCTTGTTAAAAAAATCAAGCTACCTAACGTTACCGGATATCTTCTTGCCGGTCTTCTTTTAGGGCCAAGCGTGTTAGGTCTTCTTTCTGAAGAATTCCTTAGCGGTATAACCGTAATTTCCGATGCAGCTTTAGGCTTTATAGCTTTTTCAATCGGTAATGAGTTTAAAATTTCTTATTTTAAACGAGTAGGTGCTACACCTATAATTATTGCTTGCTTTGAAAGCTTTTTTGCCGTTGCTTTTGTTACTGTGGCTTTGATGATTGCGGGTTGCTCTACAACATTTTCACTTGTTTTAGGTTCAATCGCCGCCGCAACCGCACCTGCTGCTACCATTATGGTAATCAAGCAGTATAAAGCAAAAGGCCCTGTAACAGAAACGCTTCTTTCAGTTGTTGCTATTGACGATGCTACCGCACTTATTATGTACTCAATTTCAATAGCTGCCGCAACTGCTCTTTCAGGCGGTAACACAACGGCAAAAGACCTTGTTTTAAAACCCGTTATTGAAATCGGTGGCGCTTTGGTTGTAGGTGCAATTTTAGGCTTCTTGTTCTTACTACCTATGAAAGCATTTAAAAAAGACGGAAACCGCCTTTCACTTGTTATAGCATTTATTTTTACAGGCTTAGGTCTTTCTCAGCTTTGTGGCTTCTCCTCTCTTCTCTTATGTATGGCGATGGGTGCCGTTGTTGCAAACTTCTCACCCGACGTTAACCAGATAATGAAGCTATCCGATAGAATCACACCGCCTATATTTATGCTTTTCTTTGTAGCCTCAGGTGCCGACTTAAAGCTTTCGGTTTTACCTTCAATAGGCGTTGTAGGTGTTGTTTACATCGTTGTTCGTGTTATCGGTAAAATGTTTGGTGCATCTTTCGGTGCTACTATTTCTAAAGCAGATAAGAAAATCCGTAAATATTTAGGACCTGCACTCGTGCCTCAGGCAGGTGTTGCAATCGGTCTTTCTCTTGCGGCTTCAAGCGTTGTTCCCGAACACTCAAGTGAAATAAGAACAGTTATCCTTTGCGGTACTCTTGTTTATGAGCTTGTAGGACCTGTTATTGCAAAGACTTGTCTTAAAAAAGCAGGCGAAATAAAAGAAGCTTAAGATTTCTAAAATAAAATTCATAAAAAAACTTCGTTGGGTTTAACCAACGAAGTTTTTTGTTTTATTTATTCAGGAATTAAAGTGTACCGCTAACAAACTCACCAAACAAATCTTTAAGAATGTCATAGAAGATTGCGAAAACTTTTTCTAAATAGTAGTTAAATGTGTAGTCAAACTGATTTCTGTCAGCAGCATCACCAAGGCCTGAGCCTTCCTGCATAGCAAGCTCGTTTGATGTCATAGTGTAGGTTGTGTATTCCCAAGGATTATTTTCATTGATTTCAATAACCTTTGCACCCTGCATAAACTCATTGTAATAAGAGTTGTTTGTAACACCGGGAGCCATAATAAGGTCAACACCGTCACAGTCAACGATAAAGTTGTTAACATGGTCATGACCTACAACCATACCGAGAACGTCGCCGCCCTGAACTAAAGCATCCCACTGACCGTCATTACCGTAGCTGGGACAGCTCTTTTCAAATACGTAGCCTTCTTCAAGCTTTGTAATATCGGGAACAACTGTAAGATTTGTACCGTCTGAGAAGTTGAAGGTTAACTCACCTAAGTTCATATCTGTAGGATAGAAAATCTTTTCACAGGGCTCCTGAGGAATGATGTGCTGGAATACCATTGAGGGAACAAGCTCGCCACCATTTTCAGCTTTAAGCTCTTCACGAGTTGTGTTGTACCATTCAATCTGGTCTTCACGAACCCAGTCATAACCGAGCCATTCACCATATGAATCGTAAACGTAATCGCCGCAGTCAAACATCCAAAGGTTGAAAGCTATCTTAGAGCCGTCACTTGAAAGAACGGGAAGGTTATGTGTTGCACAACCGTGAAGCTCGGGTACTGCATCGTAAGCAAGGCAACCGGGGTAGCTCTGATAAATTTCAAGCTGAGTCTGTTTGTCGAAGCCTGCTTCTTCATCGTGGTTACCGAAAACAAATGTGAAAGGAACGTTTCTTTCAACAAGGGGTGTAAGCATTTCTTTGAATGCTCTTTCATCTGCGTCAACGATGTTATCACCGCAGAAAACAACTACATCGGGATTTGAGAAATCAAGTGCTTCTTCAATGAAACGAATAGTATCGTAATGAAGAGGATAGCTATCCTGAACGTCTGCAAGCACCATAATTTTAAAGTTACCATTTTCGTCGAAACGAAGCGCTGCTGAATCTTTATGACCTGCAAAACCTACAGTTACTAAAGAAAACAACATACAAATTGATAAAATCAATGATAATGCCTTTTTCATAAAACCTTAAACTCCTTTAGAATAATAATTCTTATTTTGTATTATATAACTCAACTATCATTTTGTCAATGACTGCACTTGTGATTTGTAATGTTTTCCCTTTTCTTCAAAATTCTTGTAATAATTGTAGCTTGCCGCCGCAGGTGAGAAAAGGCAGGATTTTCCTTTTTCTGTAACCTCTGAGCAAAGCCTTACCGCGTGCACCATATCATCTGCACAAAGCATATTTTTATCACAACCCATATTTTTGAGGGCTTCTATAATCATATGACCTGTTTCAGGAAGTCCGACAAGATTTTTTACGCTGCAAGTATTGAGAAAAGCAATAAAATCGGTGTAATCAATGCCTCTGTCAAGACCGCCGAAAAGAAGAGTATCAACGTTACCGATAGCTTTTACCGCACCCATAACAGCTGTAGGAATTGTAGCGATGCTATCGTTATACCAAGTGATGCCGTTGTAAATACCTACGTATTCCATTCGATGCTCAATACCACCGAAGGATTTAATTGCTTGCTTTACCGCTTCATCACTTACACCGAAAATTCTTGCTGCTGTAAGGGCGTAAGCAATATCCTGTCTGTTATGCTCACCCTTAAGATGCTCGGTTGATTTCCACAGCTCGTTCACAAAAGCATCTTGCTCTGCATCGGTAAAGGTAACAGGCCTTTTGTTGCCTTTAATAACCTTTTCCCAGTCAACGATACCTGTTAAATCCTGCTCGGGATTATATATGAGGTAGTCGTCTTCTTTCTGATGAGCTGCAATATTCAGCTTTGCTTCAACGTAGCCCTTAAAGCCTGTTTTATAGTGGTCTAAATGCTCCTGATAGATATTTACCAAAACTGCAACGTGAGGTGAAGCAGTTGTAAACTCAAGCTGATGAGAAGACATTTCGATAACTGCAACAAGGCTTTCGTCTTCATCCGCTTTTTCAAAAACGGGAATACCGATATTACCGATAAGGCAAGCATTAAGCCCACCTGCTTTGAGCATTTCGTAAATTAAGGTTGAGGTTGTGGTTTTACCCTTTGACCCCGTAATACCTACGACAACGGGCTTACAAAAACGCAAAAACATATCTGTCTGACAAGTGATTTCAGTTGTTTCGGGGTAAACCACGTTATCTAAAAAAGCAATGCCGGGGCTTTTGAAAACAATGTCAAAATCACCTAAACAACCAAGATAATCTTCACCGAAAATCACGTTGGTGTTTTCATCGTTAATATCAGGCTTATTTCTGTCACCTATTGTTAAAAGCTTGTGGGGTAAATGCTTTCTTATATATGAATAAGTTGATTTACCCTCCCTGCCGAAGCCGAGAATAAGCACCTTTTTATCTTTTATATATTCAATTATCGGAAACACGAAAACATCTCCATTTGCTGTTATTTGTTATTATTCAGACTGCTCGTTAAAAGCATAGCCATCTTTACCGTTTCTCTTTACAGAATACATTGCTCTGTCAGCCTTTTCGTAAAGCTGGGTATAGGTTTCACCGTCGTTGGGGTAAACAGCTATACCGATACTGCAGGAAAACTGCTTGTCGGGGGCACAATCTAATCTTATATTGTGACAGATACTTTCGATATGCTCTGCTTTTTCTTTTATATAGTGAGTGTTGCCACCTACACCGTTAACGTAGATAACAAATTCCTCACCGCCAACTCTACCTAAAACGTCGGTGCTACGGAATGAAAGAGCAAGCTTATTGGTAAACTCTTTTAAGAACAAGTCACCCTCTCTGTGACCGTATGTATCGTTAAGCTTTTTAAAATCATCTAAATCAAGCAAGAACATAACGCCTGTTTCATCTTGATTCTCTCTTAACATTTCGCTGATTTTAAGGCTTGTTGAAATCTTATTGAGGAAGCCTGTCAGCTGGTCGGTTTCTGCTTGGGCAATAAGGCGGTTTTTCTCTTTTTTCTCTTTATCAATATCTGAAAGCATACCGATAAATCTTACCGCATTACCTGACTCATCAAACACAGTTGCAAACTTTATTCTGTGCCAGATGCTATCACCTCTTGAGTTTATAATACGGGCGTCAAAAATATTAATTCTTTTACCTGACAAGGCACTACTTAAAGCACCTATAAATGCAGGCACGTCTCTGTGGTCAAGAATGTTACCGTATGTAAAATTCTCAATAGCGTTTGTAATTTTAGTATTTGTACCTAAGCCTCTCAACAGCTTTGAGGAAGCCTCAAAGGTATCGCTGATAACGTCATAATTGAAAATGATATTATCGGAAACCTCTTCAACAATTTCATATCGCTCTTTTTCCTTCTGAAGCTGCATCTGAAGCTTTTTTGTATCGGTAATATCAACAAGATTACAAATAAAGGTCTGCTCCCCTTGTTTTGCATCGTGAGGCTTTCTTGTAGAAATAAGTGTCCAGCCTACTTCCCCGCCTTTTTTGTTGATTCTACATTCAAATTTTTGAATTTCACCGGGGGCATAATCTGTATTAATCCTTGTTATAGTATTCATAAAATCTTCGGGGTTAAGAAGATTCATTCTTACTTCTTCGGGAAGCTCTTCATATTCATCTCTTGTATAACCGAAAAGAGTGAAAAAACCGTCGTTTGTATAGTCAAGCTGTATACCGTCAACACGGGGTGAAACAACAGCAATACCCGTAACGGTTTCTCTCAAAATCGTTTCGAGCATTTCACGGCTTAAGCTTGATTCGTATTCGCCACCAATTCTTCTCATTAACAACCCTCACATATTAAAGAAAAATTTGCTATGGTAATAATACCACAAAACATTGTATTTAACAAGGATTTTCGAAAAAGACTTGAATATAATAATAAAATTATATATAATCTATACTGAAATAAAATGGCACGAAGCGTGCTTTAAAAACTACTAAATTTTAACACGGAGAAAATTATGCTCGAACTTAAAAACATTTCTTTTAACGTATCAGACGACTTGGGTGAAAAAGAGATTCTTACTGACGTTTCTTTCACTCTTGACGACGGTAAATTTCTTGTAATTACAGGCCCTAACGGTGGCGGTAAATCAACCTTGGCTAAAATAATAATGGGTATCGAAAAGCCTACAGGCGGTCAGATTATCTGGAACGGTCAGGATATCACAAATCTTTCAATTACCGAAAGAGCGAAGCTTGGTATAGGCTATGCTTTCCAGCACCCTCCCCGTTTCAAGGGTCTTTCAGTACGCGACCTTTTAAGCCTTGCTCACGGAAGCGCTCTTCCCGAGGACCAATGCTGCACTTACCTTACAAGCGTGGGTCTTTGCTCTAAAGATTATCTTAACCGCGAGGTAGACTCATCTCTTTCAGGCGGTGAAATAAAGAGAATTGAAATTGCAACCCTTATGGCACGTGACTTACAGCTTGCTATCTACGACGAGCCTGAAGCAGGTATCGACTTATGGAGCTTTAATATGCTCGTTGAAAGCTTTAAGGGCATTTCAAAAATCCGTAACGAGAGTATGGTTATTATCTCTCATCAGGAAAGAATTATGAAAATTGCCGATGAAATTGCAATTATTGCTAACGGCACAGTTAAGAAAAAAGGTCCATGTGACGAAATCTTCCCCGAGCTTATGTCACAGTTTGACAACGCTTGCTCCTTCAGATAAAAGCTTACTTTACTAAAATACTACGAGGATTTATATATGAACAATACCGAACTTAATATGCTTAAAGAAATTGCTGATTTGCACGAAATACCCCAAGGTGCATTCAGCTTGAGAAAAGACGGTGAAAGTGCCGAAAGACGTTCAAGTGAAAACATTATCATTGAACCTAAAGAAGACAAGCCCGGCATTGATATCACCGTAAAACCCGGAACAAAAAACGAAAGTGTTCACATGCCTGTTATCATTACAAAAACAGGTGTTGAAGATTTAGTTTACAACGATTTTTATATCGGTGAAGATGCTGACGTTCTTATTGTTGCAGGCTGTGGAATCCACAACAGCGGTGACAAGAAAAGCGAGCACGACGGTATTCACCGCTTCCATATAGGCAAAAACGCCCGTCTTAAATACGTTGAAAAGCACTATGGCGAGGGCGAGGGTACAGGCGAAAGAATTCTTAACCCCACTACCGAGATTTATATGGACGAAAACTCATTCTGTGAAATGGAAACCGTTCAGATTCGCGGTGTTGACTCAACTAAAAGAGATACCGTTGCAAAGCTTCAGAACGGTGCAAGACTTGTTGTTCTCGAAAAGCTTATGACTCACGGCAAACAGGTTGCCCATTCAAATATGGTAATCGAGTTGAACGGTGAAGATGCATCATCACAGATTATCTCCCGTTCTGTTGCAAAAGACGAGTCAGAACAGCTTTTCTACCCCAGAGCAATCGGTAACGCAAGCTGTAAGGCTCACGTTCAATGTGACTCAATTATTATGGACAATGCCCATATCCGTTCTATCCCCGAAATCGCGGCAAACCATTGTGAAGCAAACATTATTCACGAAGCCGCTATCGGTAGAATCAATAACGACCAGCTTTTGAAATTGCAGACTCTCGGTAAATCCGAAGAGGAAGCAGAAGAAATTATTATCAACTGTTTCTTAAAGTAAGAAATTAAAATAACTATCATCAATTCAAAGGGTGAAAAATATGAAAAAAAGAGTTCTTGCATTTGACTTTGGTGCTTCAAGCGGAAGAGCCATTGTAGGTGTTTTTGACGGTGAAAAAATTGAGCTTCGCGAGGTACACCGTTTCAGTAACGACCCCGTTAAAATTAACGGTACTGTTTATTGGGACGTACAACGTCTTTTCTACGAAATTAAGCAAGGTATCCTTAAAGCAAAGGAAGACGGTGGCTTTGACTCTATCGGTATTGATACCTGGGGTGTTGACTTCGGTCTTCTTCGTAAAGACGGTACCTTGATAGAGAACCCCGTTCATTACCGTGACGCTCGTAACGATGGTATGGTTGAGGCTGCTCAGAAATATATGAGCAAGGAAGAAATGTATGATATTACAGGAATTCAGTTTATGGATTTCAATACAATTTTCCAGCTACTTTCACTTAAAGAAAACCGTCCTTACATACTCGAAGAGGCTGATACCCTTCTCTTTATGCCCGATCTTCTTAACTATATGCTTTCAGGCGTAAAATCAACTGAATATTCAATTGCAACTACCTCACAGATGGTTGATCTTCAGACAAAAGACTGGTCCGGTGAAATTCTTGACAGATTCGGTATCAAAAAGGATATTCTTACACCTATTGCTCCTACAGGTGCTGTTATAGGCAAATTAAGTGATGATATCTGCGAGGAATTAGGCGTTAATAAGGCTGATATTATAAGCGTTGCTGCTCACGACACGCAGAGTGCTATCACAGCAGCCCCCTGCGAATATGATGACTTTGCTTTCATCAGCTGCGGCACCTGGTCTCTTTTCGGTACAGAGGTTAAAGAGCCTATTATAAACGAGGCATCTAAAAAATTAAATGTTACAAATGAGGGCGGATATGACTATACAACCGCATTCTTAAAGAATATCTGCGGTTTATGGCTCATTCAGGAAAGCCGTCGTCAGTGGATTAGAGAGGGCAAGGAGTATTCTTATGCAGAGCTTGAAAAATTAGCTCTTGAATGTGAGCCCTTTAAATGCTTTATAGACCCTGATGCTCCCGAATTCGCACCTATGGGTAATCTTCCTCAAAGAGTTAAGGATTACTGTAAAAAAACAGGTCAGTACGTGCCTGAAACAGTAGGTGAAATTATGCGTTGCATCTACGAAAGCCTTGCTCTTAAATACCGTTACACCTTTGACGGTATTAAGGAATGTACAGGTAAAGACTACGACAGAATTCACGTTATGGGTGGCGGTACAAAGGATAAGCTTCTTCTTAAAATGACTGCCGAGAGCTGTAACGTAAACGTTTACGGTGGTCCTATTGAAGCAACTGCACTCGGTAACATTGCCGTTCAGCTTATGTCAATCGGTGCTATCGAGGGCATTAAGGAAGCAAGAAAAATCATCGCAAACGGTGAAAACTTAAAGCTTTACGAGCCTGAAAACAATGCTGATTGGGAAAAGGCATACGAAACCTTTAAAAAAATATTAAACTGATACTTTGGTGATAGATTATGACAGCTTTCCCGAAGTTAGAAGCTGAAAATGCTCAATACGTGCTTGATACCGCAGAGCTTATCGTAAACTCTACAAGAGAAAGACGTGCAGGCTCTGTTGGCGAAAAGCAGGCACAGACAATATTACATAATGAATTGAAGAAATACTGCGACGAAACGAAGCAGGAAACCTTTAAAACACATCCCGGAGCAGGCACAATAGCAGAAAAACTGTTGTGCGTGCTTTTGATTGTGTGCGTATTTTTGTTTTCGTATTCCATAAACCACGGTAATGCAGTCTGGGCTTCTGTAATTCTTTTCACTTCGCTTATAATCTTCTGCGTATTTTGTTATAAATTCATTTTTGACGGTAAAAAGCTTGATTTTATAACCCGTTCACGAAAAAGCGCTAACCTTTTGGGCGTAAGATACAGTCGTTCAGAAACTAAAGCCCGTGTTGTTCTCGTTGCCCGTTCCGATGCACCTCAAAGTCTTCGGTCATATATTTTTGGTAACAAGGCGCAATACATTTTAAGTCTTGCTTCGATTATCGGTAACACTTGTCTTTTCGTTTCAACACTTTTCTTTTTATTCTCGGGTGCTCCGGAAAGCACGGTGTTTTTCAAGATTTTATGCGGATTATGCTTCATTTTCGTACCCTTTTACGTTGCTTCTATCTTACATATTAACAGTAAGCGTGTGGCAACGGGAATCAGCACAAGCATCGTTCCCTCTGCTATTCTTTTAGCGGTTTTAAAGCAATTCCAAGAGAATTCATTCAGATATGAAAAAACTGAAATCTGTTGTCTTATTGCAGGCAGCGATTACTCTTCAAGAGCAGGTGCTTACGCCTTTGCAAATAAATACAAACGACTTTACAGAGACGTTCCCACCTTGTTTATCCCCATTGAAGAAATTACGAATTCAAAGAAGCTTTCTGTTTTCTTCCACGATGGCGGAGGCACAACGGGTAGCGAGGATATTGCAACAACCATTTGCGAAGCAGGGGCTAATTTAGGTCTTAAGCTTCAGCACGAAAAACACATTTTCGGCTCGGGAGCCTTCACCCCGTTTTCAAAAAACCATTTTCCATCTTGCTCCTTGGGAACTTCTAAGGCTTACACCTCAAAATGCTTTTTTGCTAACGGTGACAAGCTTTCTAAAATCAGTAAAAAAAGCGTAACCGACGTTGGTTCGCTTATTATAGAAACACTAAACTATTATGACGGATGAGGTATTAATATGGCAAAAATTCTCAACTCAACAGTAAAAAACATTCCTTGGCAGGATAAGCCTGCAAACTGCACAGACCCTGTATGGAGATACACAGAAAATCCTATCATTGACCGCTCTTTCGTTAAAGAAGCTAACAGCATCTTCAACTCTGCAGTTGTTCCTTACAAAGACGGCTTTGCAGGTGTTTTCCGTATGGACCACATCACAAGAGAGCAGTATCTTGTAACAGGCTTCAGTGATGACGGTATTCACTGGAGATTAAACGACGAAAAAATCTTCCACGGTTATGACCCCCGTCTTTGCGAAATTGACGGTAAATATTACCTCTCTTGGGTTGTTCATACTGAAAGAGGTACTTCTATCGGTATTGCAGTTACAGAGGATTTTGAAAGCTGGGACCGCAAAGAAAATGCAGTTCTTCCCGTTTCAAGAAACGGTGTGCTTTTCCCCAGAAAAGTAAACGGCGAATATATGCTCTTCTCCCGTCCTTGTGATAAAGGTCACACACCCTATGGTGATATTTTCTTAAGCCACAGCCCCGACCTCACTTATTGGGGTAAACACAGATTTGTTATCAAGCCCGAAATGGTTTGGGAATCAACAAAGGTTGGCGCAGGTCCTACACCTATCGAAACTGACGAGGGTTGGCTTTGCTTCTACCACGGTGTTCTTACAAGCTGTAACGGCTTCACATACAGTATGGGTGCTATGATTGTTGATAAAGACGAGCCCTGGAAGGTTCTTCACAGAGCTGACTGCTATCTTCTCTCACCCCGCGAAACATACGAATTTGTTGGTGACGTTCCGAACGTTGTATTCCCCTGTGCAGCACTTGCAGATAGCGAAACAGGCAGAATTGCAATTTACTACGGCGGTGCAGACACAGTTGTTGGTCTTGCTTTCACAACAGTTGACGAAACAATTAACTTCATTAAAGAACACGATTTAATCAAATAATATGTCATTTCTAAAAAAATATATAGGTGATAAGGCTTTTTATAAAATGGCTATAAAGGTAACGTTACCTATAATGATACAAAACCTTATAACAAACTTTGTAAGCCTTTTGGATAACCTGATGGTTGGCTCATTAGGTACAGAGCAGATGTCGGGCGTTTCAATCGTCAATCAGCTACTGTTTATTTTCAATCTTGCAGTTTTCGGTGCTTTAAGCGGTGCAGGTATTTTCACCGCACAGTTTTACGGCAAAAAAGACGATGAGGGTATCCGCTACACTCTGAGATACAAATTGGGAATCGTTCTTCTCATTTTCACAGTGGGAATGATTATTTTCAATGTTTTGGATGAAACGCTTATAAACCTTTACCTTCACGAAAGCGACAGTGCAGGTGATATTGCACTTACCTTAGATTATGCTCAAAGCTATCTTAAGACTATGCTTTGGGGACTTCTTCCGTTCTGTATAGCCCAGATTTTTTCAAGCACACTAAGAGAAACCGGTGAAACCGTTGCTCCTATGGTTGCAGGATTTATTGCAGTTGCAGTAAACTGTTGCTTTAACTGGGTGCTTATTTTCGGTAAGCTAGGTGCTCCTGCATTAGGTGTTGTTGGTGCTGCAATAGCCACGGTTATTTCAAGGTATGTAGAGTGCTTCGTTTTAATCGTTTACACCTTAACTCACAAAAAGCGATTCAAATATTTCAAAGGTGCTTTCAGAAGCTTTTTTATCCCCCGAAAAACATTCAAAGCTATTACCGTTAAAGGTATGCCCCTTTTATTTAACGAATTTTTCTGGTCAATGGGAATGTCTCTCTTGAATATGGCCTACAGTCTTTACGGTATCTCCGTTGTTGCTGGTACAAGCATTTCTTCAACTATAATGAATCTTGCCAGTATTGCTTTCATTGCCTTTGGCGGAAGTATAGGCATTATAATCGGTAAGCTTTTAGGTGCAAACAAATTCGAAGAGGCAGTCGATACTGACAGAAAGCTTATTGCTTTCTCTGCTTTTTGCAGTGTTGCTATAGGTATTTTTGTTTTCATCATCGGTGACAAAATCCCAAATCTTTATAACACCACGGAAGAATCAAAAGAGCTGGCAGGCTATTTCATAAGAACATGTGCATTCTTTGTACCCGTTCACTCTTTCGCTAACTCTTCATATTTCACTATAAGAAGCGGCGGAAAAACCTTGGTCACCTTCCTTATGGACAGCGTATTTATTATGTGTGTCAGTGTGCCTTTCGCATTTTCCTTTTTCTATATCTTCGACCTACCTATAAAAACAACCTTTTTCTTGGTTCAATGTATTGATATTATTAAAGTTATAGTAGGCTTGACGCTTGTTAAGAAAAAAGTGTGGTTAAATAATATTGTAGGAAACAACTGATATCTCACAAGCTAATAAGATAAATAAAAAATCCCAAGTCGTAAGACTTGGGACTTTTTATATTAATTTAAAATTAATTATTTAACTGCGTTCTTAAGAGCTGCGCCTGCTTTGAAAGCGGGAACTTTAGAAGCTGCAATCTTGATTGTTTCGCCAGTTTTGGGGTTACGGCCTTCTTTAGCTGCTCTTTCGCGAACTTCAAAAGTACCGAAGCCGATAAGCTGAACTTTATCACCCTTTGCAAGAGCGCCTTCGATTGCTTCGAAAACTGCTGCTACTGCTTTGTCAGCATCTTTCTTTGTGAAACCTGCTGCTGCAACTGCATTTACAAGATCTGTTTTGTTCATTTTAATTTCCTCCAAAAAAATATTTTTTTGTTTTTTATTTTCCAAGTCAACTCGTGACCTTAAATGGACTTAAGCTTAGCTTCATCCCAAAGCTCATCAAGAACTTCTATAGAAGCTGTTTTCATATCAATACCCTTTTCGTTTGCAAGAGCTTCTGTTATTGTAAATCTCTTCATAAACTTTTTAGTTGCTTTATCAAGAGCAGTTTCTGCCTCGCAATTACAAAAACGGGCTGTGTTAACAACTGAAAACAAAAGGTCGCCTAACTCGTCTTCAATATCTGCCTGAACGCCTGCTTCAAGAGCTTTTTTAAGTTCTTTTGACTCTTCGGCAATTTTATCGAATGCACCGTCAGCCTCGCGCCAATCAAACCCTGCTTTTTTTGCCTTCTCCTGAACCTTCTGTGCTTTCATAAGCGCAGGGTAAACAGCAGGAATTGCCGCCATAGCTTCGCTTTGGTTAGACTGTTTTTTTGTTTGTCTTTTGATAGTATCCCAATTCTTAAGAACATCGTCAGTTGAAGAAACGTTAACGTCACCAAAAACGTGAGGGTGACGGATTATAAGCTTCTGGCAGATACCGTCTGCAACGTCGTCAATATTAAACCAACCGTCTGTTCTTGCCATATCGGAATGGAGAATTACCTGTAAAAGAACATCGCCTAATTCCTCTTGCATAAGTTCTTTATTGTCGGTATCAATGGCTTCAATAACCTCATAGGTTTCTTCAAGAAAGTTTTCTCTGATTGATTTGTGGGTTTGCTCCATATCCCAAGGGCAACCGCCCGGCTCACGAAGAATTCTCACAATATCAACAAGGTCATTGAAATTATATTTATCTTTGAACTGAAAATTGTTTGCCATTTATTTACATCCTCTGTCTTTCTATTTTACCCTATAAGTTTATATTTTTCAAGTATTTTTGCCAAATTTTCACCCTTTGGAAGCATTAAAATGTCATCTTTTACCAAAGTTTTGGTGAAAAGTATGCAAATCAAGTATACAACACCTGCAACACCTACAGAAATGAGGCAGGAAAGTGACTGACCGTTAAGTCTGCTTGAGGGGTCACCAAAGGTAAGAACGTTACATAAAAGTGTATATGAGCCGTAAGCCGCACCACCGCAAAGCACTGCAGCAATTAACGGTTTTATTAAAACTGTTTTGATTTCTATACGCACAGAGGTTTCTTTTTTCAACACAGCATAGTTATAAACAATACAAAGAAGATAGAAAAATGCCGTACCAAATACTGCACCCTTGATATTGATTTCAGGAATACCAATAAGAATGTAGTTAAGACCTATTTTAAATACACAGCCTAAAGCAAGTGCTTTTGCAGGAACATCTGCCCTACCGATTGCCTGAAGCATATTCGTAAGGGGTGATGAAAGGGTAAGTATTGCCATCATAAGACCGTAAAGCGCTAAAACAGGGGCTGAAATTGCGATACCGGGCTCATTCTCTGTACCTCTGTACATAAGACCTAAAATCGGCTCAGAGAGAGCAAAGAAGCCTGCACCGGCAGGAAGAGCAATAAGCATTGTCATTCTGAAAACGGTATTAACGGAGTTGTTAACAGTCTTAAAATCCTTCTTTGCAACTGCGGCAGAGATTATGGGTATAGCACTTACGCCTAAAGTCATCATAATTGTAGGAACAAGATTTCTGAAGTCAAGGGTTGTATCGTAAGCACCGTAAAGGAATGTATGGATATTCTCTTTTGCAATATTTGCCGCGTTTATTGAGTCACCGTAAATACTCATAATAGTATCGTAATTTTCGGCAACAACGCTTTCAAGACGGCTTTGAATCATCCAAGTATCAATAAAGTTTGTTATGTTAAGAACAAGAGAGCTGATAGCGGTAGGAACTGCTATTGCAACAATTTCTTTAATTGTAACCTTCTTAGGTGAAGCTAAAGGTGAATTAACAAGCTGCTCTTTTGTAATACCGTCTTTTTTAATCTTATGTCTTAAAATTGTGTATATCGCACCGAAAACAGTACCTAAAGTAACGCCTAAAATAGCGGCAGCGGCAGAAAGTGCATAAACAATAGCTTTATCTGCATCACTCTCAATTACCTGACCGAAAACCTGACCGTTAAGAGCAATTTCATTTTCGGCATAAGCTATAACGCCATAAGAAAGCACAAGACCGAAAACAAGCTTACCTAAAGACTCGATAACCTGAGATATTGCCGTGGGGTACATATTGCTAAGGCCCTCGTAATATCCGCGATAAGTACTCATTATGCAACAGAAAAGAATTGAAGGTGCTATTGCATACACGCTGAAAATTGCAAGGGGTGAGCCTACTGAATCAACGTAAGGCTTTGCCGCAAGGAATAAAGCACCCGTACCAACAAGACCTAACGCTAAAAACAACGGGAATGTTATTTTAAGTACCTGCTTTACGTCGCGGTATTTACCAAGTGCCGTATTTCTCGAAACAATTGTTGAAACCGCAACGGGAAGACCTGCCATTGAAATGGCGTAAATAGGTGTATAGATATTATACGCCGATGCAAAATAACCTCTACCAAGTGAGCCGATTATACTTGTAAGCGGTATTTTATAAATTGCACCTATAACCTTTACGAGAGCGGTTGCAATTACAAGCACCATTGCACCGCCTAAAATATTTTGTTTTTTAGTTGATTTATCAGCCATTTTCCTGCTCCTTTCCGATAAATTCCCTTAAAAGTGAATCTTCGGGAACGACCGATGAATTTATCTGTGGAAATCTGTTAAGATTCCTTATAAGTCTTTGTGATTCTTTGTAAAACTCTGATTCTTTACTTACCTCTGATAAAAGCTCTATGGCAATATCTTTAAGAATACAGGTTTCGTAAAGGTGGATAGTATTTATTTTTATATCCGCATTGTCTTTAAACGGGAAAAGATATGCATCTTCACCGTAGCGGACAGTTATCCACATTTTAAAGGTTTCTTCAACAGAATTACCTCTGAATTTATAATCTCTTACCATTCTTCTTATAAAGCGCATATTACGTTTATTAAGAACGATATCCTTGTTTTTATCGTAAATTCTTGACGAAACGTTTATATATATTTTCAAAAGAAATTCTGAGGGAATATGCTTCGTTATAACGGGGTTAAGAGCGTGAAGCCCTTCAACAATTATAACGTCTGACGGTGTTATTTTAAGAGGGTTATATTCTTTCTTTCTCGCACCCGTTAAAAAGTCAAACTCGGGAATAAGAGCCTCACCCTCGGTGAGAAGCTTATTCATTGTTTTCTCAAAAAGAGGGATATCAAGAGCGTCAACCGTTTCGTAGTCGGGTGTACCGTCGGGAAATCTTGGAGAATCGCAGTTATTAAGATAAAAATCGTCAAGAGAAATGGTATGACAAACGATATTTAAATCTGCAAGAGCTTCTCTTAATTTTTTTGCAGTTGTGGTTTTACCTGCGGAGCTAGGACCTGCAAGCATAACGATAGTTTTTTCTTGATTATCTGCAATATCCTTTGCGATTTTCTGGATTTTTTTATTATATTTTCTTTCACACTCTTTGCAAAAAGCTTCAGGAGTTTCCGCCTTTTTTACAATATATTCGAGAGTGTTATTAATATTTGCCATAATGCCACCGCCTGAAAAATAATATAGAAAACTAAACCGTCTTTACATATTATTTTATTCCGTAAAGAATGAGCTCATACGCATTTTTTTATCAAGCAACAAATCAAAACGAGAAATATATTCAAATGGATATTTAAAATTAAAAATACGCTCAATAACGCTACCGTCATTTATACGCAATTTCGTTACTGCACCTGCACCTACGGAGAAAATGCTCTGACATTCCTCCATCATAAGAATGTTATAAATACATTCCTTACCCTCTTTGCACCAACCAACATTTTCAAGGTTACCCAATGACTTGCTCTGGCGGTACATATAGTAAGGATAGTAACCGTTTTCGGTAAGCACCTTTTGAGCATATGAAAGCATTTGGTTTATGCTTTCATCGGTAACTGACCCACTTTCGTTTTCAGTTACTATAAATGATGAGGTTTTTAAAGCAAGCGTATGTACAGTAATATTATCGGGGGTTAAGGACACCGCTTTATCCACGCTTCTTTTAAAGCCTTCAAGGGTATCTGTAGGAAGACCTGCAATAAGGTCCATATTTATACTGTCGAAGCCTATTTCCCGGGCAAGAAGATATTTTTCTTCTGTAAGTGAAGCGGTATGCTTTCTGCCGATTTCTTTTAACACGCCATCTGAAAAGGTCTGTGGGTTTATGCTTATTCTTCCTACGTTGTGTTTTTTTAGCACATTAAGCTTTTCTTTTGTTACAGTATCGGGTCTTCCCGCTTCAACTGTGTATTCAACACAGGTTGAAAGGTCAAAGCATTCTTCAATTTTAGTAAGAATTCTGTCTAAATCCCCAGCTTCAAGGGTTGTGGGTGTGCCACCGCCCCAATAAACGCTTGTAAGAGTAAGCTTATTTTCTTTCGCCTTTTTGGCTGTAAACTCTATCTCTTCTAAAAGCTTATTCACGTATTCGGGTACAAGCTCCTTTGCCTTTTGAGAATCAATTGAATGAGAAACGAATGAGCAATAGCTACACCTTGAAGGGCAAAAGGGTATGCTTATATATAAGCTGAAGGTGTTATCCCCTGCTTTTTCAATTACTTTAAGCTCTGTTTTTGCAACTGATAAAGCAAGCTTTGCCTTTTCTTCGGAAACTTTAAATGTATCGGTAAACCAACTGTAAGCTTCTTTTTCTTCGCAAGTGAGCATTTTATTCATAAGAAGCTTTGAGGGTCTTACACCTGTGAGAATTCCCCATTTAGGTGTAAACGAACACATTTTGCAAAGAAGCTCATATGCAAGTAAAAGAAGCTCTCTTTCTTCGTCTTCACATAAAATCTTTTCTATTTCTTTCTCTTTTGTTTCGGTTTTACCGTTAAGAGAAAGCACTGCCGTAAGCTTTAAAACGTCTTTACCCTCTGTTTTTGTGAGAAGGTAGTCTCCATCGTCACTTGTAAATTCATATAGCTCGTTGAATTTTACCAAAGGAAAGAAGAGTCTTAAAAGCTTTTCGGCTTCATATCTGTAAGTATGGTTTATGCAATATAAATTCATCTTAAATACATATTAGTTTTTAGTTCTCTGCCTATTGTTGTGCTTTCACCGTGACCCGTATGCACAACAAAATCTTCCGTGTATTCCTTAAACCTTTTAAGAGTTTTAGTTAAAACGGAATAATCGCCGCCGTAAAGGTCAGTTCTGCCGATGCTACCGCAAAAAAGAGTGTCACCGCTGAAAATTACTTTTTCATTCTTTAAAACGTAAAGCACACCACCGGGGGTATGACCGGGAGCAGACACAACTGTTATTTCGGTGTCGGAAAGCTTAATCACGTCACCGTCAGATAACTCAACATCTGCATAGCAAGGCGAAAAAGGCATACCGAAATAATTTGCCATATTAAAATTACCGTCCGAAAGAAAAGCTGAATCTTCTTTACCAATGCAGATTTTAGCTTCCGGATATTGCTTTTTTAAATCAGCCACACCTGTAATATGGTCAAAGTGACCGTGAGTGCAAAGAATATATTTCAATTCTTCAATACCCAAATCCACTATTGCTTTTTTTACGTTAAAATCATATGCACCGGGGTCTATTATTGCCCCGATTTTTGTTTTTTCATCGCAAAGCACAAAGCAATTTGCGCTAATTGCACCTGCGGGAACACATTTTATATACATACTCTTTTCCTTTTAATTTTTTCGCCAGATATCTGTATCAAAGCAAATGGTAACGGGACCGTCGTTTATGAGAGAAACCTTCATATCTGCGGCAAAGATACCTGTTTCAACGTTTTTCACACCGTTGCTTTTAAGCTCTTCACAGAAAAGCTCATATAATCTTTTTGCGTTTTCAGGCTCTTCGCTATTAGTGAAGGATGGTCTGTTTCCCTTTTTACAATCGGCACACAGGGTAAACTGAGAAATTACAAGAGCATCACCGTCAATATCAATAATCGACTTATTCATTTTACCGTTTTCATCCTCAAAAACTCTGAGTGATGCAGTTTTTGCTGCAAGAAGCTGTGCTTCCTTTTCTGTATCGCCCTTTACAACACCTAAAAGAATCATATATCCTTTTTCGGATTTACCAACGATTTCACCGTCTACTGATACAGAGCTTTCAATTACTCTTTGAATTACTGCTTTCATGCGTTACCACTCCTGGATACGTTATGAACACCCTTTATGGTTTTGAGCTTTGATATAACGATATTAAGAAAATCTGTGCTCTTAACGGTAATTGTAAGATAAACGTAATCTTTACCGTTTTTATCCTGACGGGCGTTAACCGCGTTAATCATAACTCTCATATCTGCAAGCACTGTTGCAATATCAGCCATAAGAGCAACTCGGCTTTCACATTCAAGAGCAAGGCTTGCTTTAAACTCTTTAATGTTATTAGAGGAAAGCCATCTTGCACTCACCCATCTGTCAGGCTCTTCGCAATTTACAATATCCGCGGGTACGTTAGTACAGTCTCTCTTATGGATAGAAACCCCGTGACCGCGTGTAATAAAGCCGATAATTTCATCACCCGGAATAGGTGCACAGCAACGGGAAAGCTTGATAAGGCAGTTGTCAATGCCCTCAACAGAAACGCCCTCACCAACTGCGTGTTTAGCTGATTTATTCGTTTCGGTTATTTTAATCTTTTCAGGCTGACGGGCAGACATAAGACGATGATATTCGTCTCTTATAAAGGGAATAACTCTTGAAATGGGTATACCGCCATAGCCTAAGGCAGCATAAAAATCATCTACTGTTGCACAATGCTGACGCTCAGCAAGAACAATAATAAGATTTTCATATTCATCATCTGTAAAGCGCATTTTATTACGCTTGATTTCTCTTTCAAGCTCTGTTCTGCCCTCAACGATATTTTCGTCGCGACGTTCCTTTTTAAACCAAGCACGAATTTTAGTTTTAGCTCCGCTTGTTTTTACAATGTTAAGCCAATCCCTTGAGGGACCCTTGCCGGGCTGTGACGAGGTAAGAACCTCAACTATTTCACCCGTCTGAACCTTATAATCAAGAGGAACTATTCTTCCCCCTACCTTTGCACCAACCATTTTAGTACCAACGGCAGAGTGAATGGCATACGCGAAGTCAATAACCGTTGCACCCATAGGTAAGTTAATAACGTCACCCTTTGGAGTGAAAACGAAAACCTCTTCAGGTACAAGGTCACTTTTAATTGTTGTAACGATATCCTTAACGTCATCAGCCTCCTGCTGTGTTTCAAGAAGCTGTCTTATCCATGTAAGACGTTCTTCAAACTTCTGCGTACCGTTAAGACCTAATTTATATTTCCAATGGGCAGCGATACCGTATTCGGCAGTTTTGTGCATATCCCAGGTTCTTATCTGCACCTCAAAGGGTATACCTGCTTTACCGATAACCGTTGTATGAAGTGACTGATACATATTAGGCTTGGGTGTAGAAATATAGTCCTTGAATCTGCCGGGAATGGGTGTAAACATATCGTGAATGATACCTAAACAGTCGTAGCATTCAATAGTGCTGTTTACAATAATTCTTACGGCATAAATATCATAGATTTCGTCAAAGTTTCTGTTCTGGATATACATTTTTCTGTATATACCGTGAACACTTTTAATTCTGCCCTCAAGCTTTGAATCGGGCACAACCTCTTTGACTCTTTCACTTATTTGCTTTTTGATTGTTTCAAGAAACTCTTTATGAGATTTACCCTGACTATCAAGTGCATCTTCAATTTCCTTATATGCAATGGGGTCAAGGTAGCTGATAGCTTTATCCTCAAGCTCCTCTTTAATCGCTCTGATACCTAAACGGTGAGCAATAGGTGCATATATTTCGAGAGTTTCTAAAGCTTTATCTCGTCTTTTTTGAGGGTCAACGAAATTTAAAGTGCGGATATTATGAAGTCTGTCAGCCAGCTTTATAATGATAACTCTTATATCCTCTGACATGGCGAGAAGCATTTTTCTTACATTTTCCGCTTGTTGCTCTTCTCTGTCTTTAATTTCAAGAGGCACTTTACCTAACTTGGTAAGACCGTCAACAAGATGAGCAATATCAGTACCAAACTCTTTAGTTACGTCTTCAAGAGTCATATCGGTATCTTCAACAGTATCGTGCAACATAGCCGCAACAACAGATTGGTAATCCATTCCGTAATCAAGAACTATTTTTGCAACGGCAACAGGATGGATGATATACGGCTCACCTGATTTTCGTCTTTGACCGTTATGCTGTTGCTTAGCAATCTGAAAGGCTTTATCTATAATTTCAGCCTCTTTACTGTCAAAAATTTCTGCCGCTTGTTCTTTTAATTCGTCATACATAAGCTCTACTGACATATTTTCATCCATTCAAGTCACCTCCCATTTATTAAATTAGTAGTAATTTTTGTTGTATTTATTCAGTTGCCCTTTTAAAAATCTCTGAATTTTCAAGAGCAGATTTTATATTTTCTTTCGGGATAATATATTTACCCTCGTTGTAAATAAGTATTCCCAATTCACAAAAAACATCAAGTGCAATCTGACAAGCACCCGTTTTTACAGCGGGTAAGCCTAATCTGTAGCAAAGAATTTCCGTTGAATAATTCCAACCGTTATTTGCTTTTACAAATCTGTAAACGTTACCGCAAAGCTCTCTGTCTACTTTAAGCATTTCTTTATCTTCTGAAGAAAGCTGTGATTTAAGGCAGAAATCCTCGTATGCTCTCATAGAGTCGCAAACATCGTTTTCGTTTACCTTGCTTAACTTTATAGCCTTTGCCTGAATACTTACCTGAGTTTTTCCCTGATATTCATTAACGCCAAGCTTCACCGCAACGTCTATACTATCACCTATACTAAAAGGAAACTCTTCCTGAGTTACAGAGAATAATATTACAGCTATACTTGTAGTCTTTCTTCTTAAGGTAAGCCTTAAATGCTTACCTGCACCAACGGGTTGAATTCCCGAAAGCTCCATATTGTAAAGACCGAATAAGGGCTGAGGATTTTCTGCACCAAAGGGCTCAAGAATACTTATTGAATTGAGAAGATCTGTGTTTATAGAAACGGGGTTTATTTTACAGTCAATATTCAACACAGGCACAGCGGGGTCGCATTTAAGAGCAAACTCATTTATTTTTTCTCTGAATATATCAATTTTATCACTCTCAACGGTTAAGCCCGCAGCAAGCACGTGACCGCCATACTGAACGAGAATATCGGAGCAATAAGAAAGAGCATCGTAAAGACAAAAGCCGTCAATACTTCTACCGCTACCCTTTGCAATATCACCGCTTCTTGAAATTACTATGCAAGGCTTTCCGTATCTTTCTGTAAGCCTTGAAGCAACGATACCGATAACGCCCTGATGCCACTCCTCACCGTCTACAACGATAACTCTGCTGTATTTGATATCGGGACGGCTCTCAATAAGCTCAATTGCCGCTTCGGAAATTTTAGTTTCAGTTACCTGCCTTTGAGCATTCGCCTGTGAAATCTCTTCTGAAAGCTCTTTTGCTTCATTTTCATCTTCACATAAAAGCAGCCTTAATGCCCTTTCAGCAGAGCCCATTCTGCCTGCAGCATTGATACGGGGGGCAATTCTGTAAGCTACGCTGCTTGAATCAACAGAAGCTGTGCCACCGCTTATTTCAAAGAGTGCCGCCAGACCTTTTCTTAAAGTTCCGTCCTGAAGAGCTGCATTCATAATAGCAATACCGTTTCTTACGATTATTCTGTTTTCACCCTTTAAAGAAACTATATCTGCAACCGTACCAACAGTAACTAAATCACCGTATTTTTCTAAAATATCGTAATCTTCACCATTTTCAATAGCACAAACAAGCTTAAAGGCTACACCTACACCTGCCCAATCGCTGAATTCACAGTAAGAATCTTCTCTGTGAGGGTCAACTACCGCTACCGCATCGGGTAACTCTTCACCAACACGGTGGTGGTCAGTTACTACCACCTCAATGCCTATTGATTTTGCATATTTAATTTCCTCAATTGCACTTATACCGTTATCAACGGTAATTATTAACGAGGTTGCTCTGCTTTTAAGAACATCGATAGCCTCTACGCTCATACCGTAGCCCTCACCCTCGCGGTCAGGTATGTAGTAATCAACGTTAGCACCCTTTGAGCAAAGGTATGAATATAAAAGTGCAGTCGACGTAACACCGTCTGCATCATAATCACCGAAAACGGTAATCTTTTCACCGTCTTCAATTGCTTTATTGATTCTTTCTACTGCCTTTTCCATATCAGGAAGAGTGTAGGGGTCTGAAAGGTCGGTATCGTATAAAAAGCTTTCAACCTCAAAGTCATCTGTCATTCCGCGAGCGCACAGTAAATATGCCGCAAAGGGATCTACACCGCAATTCTCGGCAAGACCTGCAGCTACATCTCTGTCGCAATCGGAAACGACCCATTTTTTTCGATTCAAAAATATCACCCGATTAAAATGATTGTGGTTTGTCGAAGCGCGTCGCGTTTCGCAAAAGCCGATTATATCGGCTTTTAGCAAAATTGTTTTTCATAAATACAATTTTGCACAACATTCATTGAAAGGATTATAGTCAAATTTTCAAAGAAATTTTGTAACCGAATCTACATTCGGTTACAAAACAGTGTGAGTTCACACTGTTTTGACAACTATAATCGTTATAATTTTACATATTATAGTATACCACAACCATATTGTATTTGCAACGGAAGTGACAAATTTAACGATGATTTTAATGTTAAATTTTCATTGAAAAATATATGAAACACATAAAAAACGGTCCACCCTTGTAAGAGTGAACCGTTTTAAAATCATTCAAATAAAATTATGCAAATAAACCAGCGATAAGCTGAGGAATAAGCTCTGTAATATAAGTGATGATAAGAGAGATATACTCTGTGAAGTTGAATAAGAAGCCGTCAACTGTGCCGATGGGGTCTGTGGGAAGATATGAATCCTGAGCACCGTCTTTAACATCTTTCATAATAGCATAGCTATCTATCTGTGTAACTTCCTGAGTTTCATCGTTTACAACGTATGCTTTATAAACAAGCTTGTTACCGTCAACAACGATATTTGAGAAGCAACCGCCCATATCACTTGTAGAGAGCTTTACATCTGCACATTCGTTAATGGGGTCAATAGCATTTTCGTTAACTGAATATCTCTTTGTACCTGCTGTTGAAGGAAGAATGTATACGCAACCATTGGGTTCTTTTGCGAATGTAACTTCTTCACCGTTGAAATATTCTGTTACATATGTTGTATCCTCACAAACTGCATCACCTGCAACCTGTTTTGTTCTGAAATACATATGGTCGTGACCTGAAAGAACAACGTCAACACCTGTCTGGTCAACGATATCAATAATTGTTTCTCTCATAGCAAGAGTATCGGGCTTGTTGATATTCTTACCTGCTGAATAAACTGCACGGTGGAGAAGAAGGAATTTCCAATGAGCATCAGATTCTGTAAGGTCATTGATAATCCAGTTTCTCTGAGCCTGTGACATAGGATACATATCATTTGAGTTTACAACGCAGAAATGTGCGTTGCCGTAATCGTATGAATAGTAAGTACCGTTAACACCGTTTGTAGGACCTTCACCGGGAAGAAGGTTAAACATGCTGTTAAACCAACCGATGTTGAACTTGTTTGTGATATTACCTTCGTGGTTACCTGCAACAGGAACGAGAGTAAGGTTTGTGTTTGCTCTTTCGAAAGCTTCACCGTACCAGTTCCACTCTTCGTTTGTACAGTCGTTAACGAAGTCACCAAGGTTTACAACAAACTCTGCATTGGGGTTATAAGCCATAGCCTGATCCATAACGAGAGCTGCCTGCTGGAAATTCTCAAGGCTGCTTGCCTGAACGTCTGCAATAGCAATGAATGAGAATGCACCGTCGCCGTTATCAGTAACAAACTTACCGATATTGCTCCAAACATCTTCTCTCTTGCTACCTACACGATAGTAGTAAGTTGTACCGGGTTTAAGACCTTCAAGAACTACCTTATGGCAGTAATAGCCTTCAAACTCATCAACAGATGCTCTTTTCATAACTCCGTTTGTGAAGTTTGCATCAAATAAAGCTGCTTCAACGTACTCGATAACTGCATCGCAATTCCCTGCTGTGTACCATGTGAAACCACGCTGTGTCTGAGCATCGCCATACATTGTACAGTTAATACGTAAGGGTTCAAATTCTGTTGTCTCTGCGGAAACGCTCATACCGAAACAACTGATAAAAGTCATAAGGGCAAGTAAAACCGCAAGAGTTCTTTTTGCTGTCTTTTTCATAATTACCTCCGTAAGATAATGAAATAAAAAGTCTTAAAATGGGAAAAGGGTATACTACACCCCACCCATTTTGACATTCACACTGTCATTATACACTTATTCTTTCACGATTTCAACATAAATTGTAAATTTATTACTTTTGCTTATTTACAGCTGGAATTTTTAGTTATTTTGATTGATTTTCAGTTCAAAAAACGCTATTCAATCAATTGTCCGCACCGAAAAACCTTTTAACAACGGGTAAAATAAGGAAATCTGTCTTTTTGAATGCTGTGCTATGACCACCGTTAAGCACCATAACCTCTTCAGCACCCTTAACCGCCTTTGTAATTTTACGGGAATGGCGTCTTTTTATCATATCAAACTCACCGAAAACGTTTAAAAACGGTACGTTTATAGCAGATAATTTTTTATAATTCAAGTGAGGCTGACCTACCATAAGACCTTCGATTTCTCTGCGTCTTACCATTTCTTGGTCTTTGGTTAAAAAGGCTTTAATCGCAAAAATTCTGTGGTCCTTTATTATACCTAACTGGTCGAGTGTTTTAGTACCTCTTGTGTTAAGATTTGAGCCGAAAACCGCAAGTTTTTTAACGTATTCAGGATATGTAACTGCAAAGCACATTCCCAAGTTACCACCGTCTGAAAAGCCGCAGAAATTTGCACTTTCAACACCTAAATAATCAAGAAGAGCCTTTAAGTCATCGCAAAAAAGCTCAAAGGTAAGCTTTTTATCACCTAAAGGTGTTTTACCCGTACCTCTTGTTGAGAAGCGGATAATCTTAAAGTACTTTGATAAGGGAATATATAAATCACCCTCAAAGCAACGGTAGTCACCACCATTACCATTAAGCATAACAAGGGGTTCACCCTTTTCGTTACCGCTAACGTGATATTCAAAATCTAATCCGTCGTGATTAAAAAAACCGTAATCTATTACCTTGACCTCTTCCATTTTCACACCTCTATAATATTGTCTGCAATTTTATTTATCTCTTCTATTTCAAAAATACCGCTTTCCAATTTACCTTGTGAACGCTCTGTAGCAGTAAATTTATAACCGAAGGGAAGCTTTATTTCACCGTAAATTTCATCAGGCTTTTCAACCGAAAGCTTAATTCCGCTGAAGCTTCTTTCCCATTTAACGCTTACCCTACCGCAAACACTTTCGTAAAACGCAGATGCGTTGTTAAGAGCTTTGACAAAGCAAGGCTCGATATTGATTTCCTTGCAGTCATCACCGTAAGGATTAACCTTTATACCTGCAAAATACTCAATGAATATTGCAGAAATATCGGCAAAAGCATGGTGATTAAGCGAGTTGGGGAACTCACCCTCCTTGAAAAAGTTTTCGAGCATTGAGGTAAAGCCTCTCTTAACCCAGTCACCGAACGATGGATAATCTGTTCTTGCTATCATTTTGTATGCCAAGTCACATTCACCGTATTGGCAAAGCACTCTGAAAACAGTAAGAATACCGAGGAAGCCGAAATCAATATGGTCGTCAGACTGCTTGATAATATCAACAAGCACACTTGCCGCCTGCGGTTTTTCACTTTCATCAAAAACATCATAGAAAATAGCCATCGACTGTGAGGTCTGGCAATTACCGGATACGGTCATTGTACCCCAATCAACGAAATATTTTCTCACCGCAGTTCTTATCTCGTTATAAACCTTGTCGCAGAAAGCCTTTTGTAAATCTCTGCCTAGAATATTGAAAATATACGAGCATTTTTTAAGAATATCCATCGTCATAATGCTTGAAGTCAGCTCAACAGGTGCTTTGACAACCGTAACGGGACACCAGTCACCTAAGCCGTAATTAACAGTACCTCTTTTTGTTCTTCTTCCCGCGATATAAACTGCGTATCTGAAAAGAGCATCTGCATTTTCTTCGAGAATTTCTTTGTCACCGCGATAAAGATATGTAAAATACGGCAGATGTGTAAGCACCGCATCCCAGGCAGGACCGGTACCGTATCCCCACGTATCCGTAGGTACTATACCGGGTATATCCCCCTGCTCTCTTTGAGATTTTCTTATATTTCTCAACCATTCCTTATAGCTGTTTTCGGGGGTAAGATTGAGAAGCGTCTGTCTGCAGGAATTTACTGCATCACCCGTCCAACCGTTTTTCTCTCTTTGAGGACAATCTGTGGGGAAATAATAAAAATTCGTTAATGTTGCATTTCTTGCCATAGCCTGAAGCTTATTCAAGATATCGTCAGAGCAGGTAAAATTACCTCTCTCCTCTAATGCAGAAGAGCAAGCGATACAAGTGAGTAAATCCTCTGTTGCCTGCTCCTCGGTTATACCTGAAACAACAACGTATCTGAAGCCGTGATAAGTAAACTGCGGCTCAAAAACCTCTTCACCCTCGCCCTTTAAAACGTAGATATCTCTTTGAGAATAACCCTCTGGCAAAAACTGAACGTTGCTGTAATCGGGGTTGCCGTTTTCATCTAAATACTCACCGAATTGTAAATCGACCTTCTGACCTCTGCCACCTTTGATTTTAAGACGGACTATACCTGCCGTTACAACTCCGAAATCGTAAAGCCAGCCTGACCTTTCCTTTGAGGGATATTCACAGCAATTTTTATCAACACGCTTGTCGGGTCTGAATTCATTCAAGGTGCATTTTCTTATTTTTACAGGTCTTATATGCTTTGTAGGAACAACGGGCTCTGCCTGACAAATACGTCTTTCACCCCTGGGTGTTTCTGCAATAAGAGCGTTACCCCAATAATCATCGCAAAAACCAATTTCCGACCAACCTGAAATTTCATTTCTTGCATCATAAAAGCAACCGCAGCGAAGGTCATCGAAGATTATGGGTGACGGTGCAGTTTTCACGCTTTTATCTGCTTCGATTATGTCAGTTGTGCCGTCGAGATACTCTGTTTCTATTGAAAAAGCAACTCTCGGCGCACCTCTGAACGGTGCTTTTTCAAAATCCCAGATTTCACCTCCGGGACAATTCTGCATACCATTACCAAGCTGAACACCTAAAACATTTTCGCCCATACAAAGATAGCGGGTAACGTCGTACTCATCAAAATACACAATATGGTCGGGATTTGAAACGTAAGGTGCAATAATACCCTTTGTGATTTTCTGACCGTTTATAAATATATCGTAAAACCCAAGACCGCCTATCGTAACTGTGCATTTCTTAACCTCTTTAGTTAAAGAAAAGCTTTTCCTGAAAAACGGTGATGGTACAAACTTCTGATATGTAGAAAAATCATAAGTCGCACAAATAAATTTTTTAGAAAGCATAACAGCACCTCTTTTTGTTTTCTGCTTCAATAATACTCTAAAGTGCCCCTTAACTGCAATATATTTTTAAAATTTTTAAATATTGCTTTTTTATTAATTTTTTACTTAAACCGTTGACGGAAAAGCTTTATTGGACTAAAATTGTTTTGATTTTAACTACACTTCTTACGAAAGGAGCTTTTATGGAACTTAATACACATTTTTCCTCTTGTTGCCGAAGTCTTAATGCAACAATCGGCTCCTCTCAGCTGTCTTTTAAGAAGATACTTTCCGGTAAAAAGGTGCAAAACCAGACGGGTACGGCTTCTAAATTCAGCTTTGATAAATTCAATTTATTCATCTACTACATAGAAAAAGGCAAAAGCGCCTATGCACAACAAACCTTATGGATTGCCTTAACCGTTGACGACGAGCCTAATCTCGTTTTTTCAATTTATGATATTCTCGCTTTCATCGAGCCTGAAAACTTTAATTGCTACACTTACACCTACGTTGATTCTGAACAGCTCATGTCAGAATGCTTTACTGAAATAGGTGATTTGCTTTCAAGGCTTGTTCCACAATTAAAAAACGTATTTGAAAGCGGTGTTCAAAAGAATAAGTTAATAGAAATTCAAAAGAATAATATCAACAGCTATTTCGGTGACAGAATTCTTGAAGCCAATGATATGATGGGTGGTATTGCAGACAAGCTTATATCTATGATGCTTTCAAACTTTTTCGAGTATCAGATAGAGTGTGCTGTAGTTGGCGGACAGTCTCTTTTTTACTCCGGAAAGACTGAAAAAGCTTTGAAGGTTCTGAAAAAATCAAAAACACGCTCCAGGTATGAAAACAATCTTCTTGCATACCTTGAAAACGGCGGAAAAGCCCCCGAAACCACAAGCACCGCAAAAAAAGCATCTGCCGAAAAAGGCGGTAAGCGTCACAACAAGGGTGTTTTCGGTGCGCTAAAAATGATGGCTCTTGCTTTAATCATAAATATCCCGTTTTCTGCAATAACAAGTCTTCTTTTTTATCTTGTAATTTCAGTAAAATTCGGTGATTGCTCCTATATAATGGGCATACCCGAAAGCTTATTGTCAATTTTTATTTTTTCTACTCTCCCCTCTGTGATTATTGCTATTAACCTGTCAAAAAAAATTACAGAAAAGAAAAATAAAAAAGAGAATATAAAAGCACCCGTAGACTCTTCGTACAAAAAAGCATTTTTAAAATATGCAACGATTTTTGCAGAAACTGTATTCATAATTCAGTTTATCACCTGCATAAATTCCGTTACTGCTTTTAATGAAAAAGCAATATTTTATTCTGTTGAAGATTTCCCGTTATCGCAACAAACCTGTAATTATGACTCTATAGAATTTGCGGCAATAATCACCGAAGAAGCGGAAAAAGGCTCTTTTTTACCCGATGAAAAATACGTTGTTCTTTACACAAAAAGCGGAACAATAATCGACCTTTATAACTCAAGCTATATTTCCGCAGAAGAAACAAAAAACGAAATCCACTCTGCTTTTTCTCACAAAAATATTTCTGTAAAAGAATATAAAAGCGTCGATTTACTGCTTTCAGATAACAGATAAAAGCTGCTTTTGAAGCATTCTTTTTGATGATATTATCAGGCTAAAAAAAGGCTCATATTCTTCTAATATGCAAAAATATATATATTAGTATTGATTTCGACATTTATTTTTGATATACTGTGGTGAAAGGCAAATTTAATTTTGCTCAATTTTCACTTATCTTTTGGAATGGAGTTGACTGTATTTTGGAAAATACTCAGCCTACAAAAAATTACACATATGAAGAAAAGCCTTTTTACGATTTTGTAAAAAGATGTTTTGATATATTTTGCTCTTTGATTTTAATTGTTGTTGCTTCACCCCTATTAATCTTAATTGCCATTCTCGTAAAAGCGCAGGATGGCGGTAACGTTATTTTCAAATCTCCCCGTATAGGCAAAAACGGAAAAGAAATAAAGGTTTTCAAATTCAGAAGTATGTTTATGAATGCTGATGACCTTTTAAATTCTCTTTCACCCGAAGCCCGTGAGGAATATGAAAAAGAATACAAGCTTGAAAAAGATCCCCGTATTACAAAAATCGGTAACATTCTTCGTAAGACAAGCCTTGACGAGCTTCCCCAGTTATTCAACGTTCTTTTCGGAACAATGTCCTTAGTCGGTCCTCGTCCTGTTTTACAGGAAGAAACCTTGCTCTATGGTGAAAACCGCGAATTACTTTTAAAGGTTAAACCCGGTGTTACAGGTCTTTGGCAAGTTAGCGGCAGAAACAACATATCATATGCTAACGGTGAACGTCAGGCAATTGAATTAGAATACGTTGAAAAACGTTCATTCTTCTTTGATATAAAAATTCTTATTTTGACAGTAGGCGCAGTATTCAAAATGAAAGGCGCAATGTAAGAGGTGACACTTCTTGGATAACCAGAACACAAACGAGTTTATTTTCTCATTTGATGACGACAACAAAGATACAACCCCAAAAGATATCCCTATAAACAAAACAAAAAGAATGCAGCAGAATGTGCAAGAAAATGCAGAAGCAGCTTCAACCCCCGTTGAAAGCAAGACTTCAAAAAACAATGCACCAAAATATGAGTACGTTGATATTTCAAGCAATTCTGAAGACGAGGTTGAAGAAAAACCCAAAACAGAAAAGAAAAAACGCAAGAAAAAGAAGAGGGCTTTAATTGTTCTCGCTTCCTTAGTTCTTGTTCTTGCACTTATTGTAAGTACATTGTTCGGTTACTACAACAGTCTTCTTAACAGCATGATGAAAAACGATTTGAATATGGATAACATCGGCTTATCAGGTGATTATTTCCACGAAAGCGTTAAAAACATTGCTGTTTTCGGTCTTGACTCAAGAGATAACAATTTCGAGGGTAGATCCGATGCTATCATCATAATCACAATAGACGAAGTTCATGACAAAATAAAGCTTACAACGGTTGCCCGAGATTCATACGTTGATATTGAAGGCACAGGTAAAGATAAAATCACTCACGCTCATTGGTTTGGTGGTCCTGAGCTTGCTGTTAAAACACTTAACCAGAATTTCAATATGGAAATTACAGACTACGTTACCGTTAACTTCTTCGGTATGGTTGAGATTATCGATGAAATCGGTGGTGTTGAGCTTGACGTAGATTATCAGGAAATGAACTCAATAAACGAAAAATACGCTCCCGAGCTTAACAGCATCGGTCTTGATTGCCCGAGAGTGACCTCAACAGGTCTTCAGAGGCTTACAGGCGCTCAGGCTCTTGCCTACTCTCGTAACAGAGGCTCAAGCGGTGGCGACCTTGACAGAGGTAACCGACAGAAAGAAGTTTTATCCGCTATTTACAGCAGTCTTACAAGCATAAGCACAGCTCAATTCCACACACTTGTAAAAATTGGTCTTGATAACTGCCAGACATCTCTTACAAACTCAGAGATTACTAAATTAGCCTCTTGGGCAGCTCTTAACTTACCATCAATTGAGTCACTCAGTCTCCCCGACGAAGAGTGTAACCCTCAGTACGGTGATGCGGGTTACGTAGACGGTATCTGGTACTTTAAATATGACCTTGGTATTGCTACACAGAAGTTCCACGATTTTGTTAACGAGGACGGTATATATTACATACCTCCTCAGGAAAACAACGCAGAATAATAAGAGCGGTGATAATAATGAAAAGCATTAAAATAATCGTTGCAACTCACAAGCCCTACACAATGCCTTGTGATGATATGTATCTTCCCGTTCACGTTGGTGCGGCAGGCAAAGAGTCTATCGGCTACCAGAGAGATGATGAGGGGGAAAATATTTCTTCAAAAAACCCTTATTTCTGTGAATTAACAGGTCTTTACTGGGCTTGGAAAAACTGTGATGCCGATTATATTGGTCTTGCTCATTACAGACGTCATTTTGCAACTGCAGGCAAAAAAAATAAGGATAACCTTTTTGAAAGCGTTTTATCATCATCTGAAGCAGATAAGCTTTTAGATAATGCTGACATAATTCTCTCTAAAAAGAGAAATTACTACATTGAGAATTTATATGACCATTATAAACATACAATGTACGTTGAACCTCTTGACGAAACAAGAAGAATACTTGAAGAAAAATATCCTGAGTACCTTGCAGAGTTTGACAAGCTTCACACAAGAACCTCTGCCCATATGTTTAATATGGCAGTTATGAAGAAAGATGTTCTTGATGAATATTGCTCTTGGATTTTTGAAGTTCTTTTCGAGCTTGAAAAACGTATTGACCCTGCTCAATATGAAGCCTTCCACGCCAGATATCCCGGAAGAATTTCGGAGCTTATGCTTGACGTGTGGTTAAACACAAACAACAAGACATATGTTGAAGCAAACGTTATGGATATGGAGCCTGTAAACTGGCTAAAAAAAGGCTTTGCTTTTGTTACAGCTAAATTTACCGGTAAAAAATACGGTAAAAGCTTTTAAGGTATAATTTTATGGAAAAGAAAATAACCAGAAACTATATATACAACCTTGCATATCAAATCATAAACTTAATATTTCCTTTAATCACAACACCGTACGTTTCAAGAATTCTTGGAGCGGACGGTATTGGTGTTTACAGCTACACAATATCAATTGTAACTTATTTCGTTTTGTTTGGCTCTTTGGGAATTGCCCTTTACGGTCAACGACAGATTGCTTTTTTGCAAACGAAACCCAAAAGACGAACCCGTGTGCTTTTCGAAACAGTGTTGCTTAAAGGCTTCACCCTTGCTATTGCCATCGGTCTTTTCGTTTGGATGTTTGCATTTAAAGGTCAGTATGCCAGATACTACAGAATTCTTTTATTATACATTGTTGCTCACGTTTTAGATATCGGATATTTCTTCCAAGGCTTAGAGGAATTCAAGCTCATTGTAAAAAGAAATTTTGTAATCAAGATTTTAAGTATTGCTTGCACTTTTATTTTTGTAAGAACTGCAAGTGACGTTTCAACTTATCTTTTAATTTACTCTTTAGCAGCACTTTTAGGAAACCTTTCCTTATGGCTTTGGTTGCCTAAATACACAGCAAAGCCTGACTTGAACGATTTTAACGTTTTCAGGCACGTGCGACCTGCTCTTGCACTATTTGTGCCGCAGATTGCTATTCAGATTTATACCGTGCTTGACAAGGTTATGTTAGGCGCTTTGCTTACTGATAAAGCCGAGGTTGGTTACTACGAGCAGTCTCACAAAATCATCATAATCATTCTTACAGTTGTAACCTCCTTGGGTACGGTTATGATGCCTAATATCGCACATAAGTTTGCTAATAAGCTTATAGATGAAATCAAAGAGGATATATACAAATCCTTCAGATTCATTTACTTGTTAGCTTTCCCTATGATGTTCGGTATAGCTTCTATTGCCAAAGATTTAATACCCATTTTCCTTGGTGATGGTTACGAGGCTTCAATTCCCGTATTGTATATCATATCTCCCATTGTTCTTTTCATCGGTTTAAGTACCGTAAGTGGTGTGCAGTATCTTTTACCCACATTAAGACAAACTCAGTACACAATATCCGTTTCAGTTGGTGCAGCTACAAACCTAGTTCTTAACTTTATCTTTATCCCCTATTTCAAAGCTAACGGTGCTGCACTTGCAACCATTATTGCCGAAGCTACGGTTATGGCTATTCAGTTCTTTTTCATCAGAAAAGATTTTTCAATCAGAAAAATTATTCTCTCAAGTGCAAAATACTTAATCTCCGGTTTAGTAATGGCCGGCTGCATAGTACTTGCAAATATGTTTATTCTTGCAGCTTTTACACCTGTATTGAAGATAGCCATCGATTTAGTTATAGGCGGAGTTGTTTACCTCGTTATGCTCATCGTTTTAAAAGACGATTTATTAAAAGGATTTATAAAAGGATTGAGGGATAGAAATGCAGAAGTATGATTATTTAATTGTTGGTGCCGGTCTTTTCGGTGCAGTTTTTGCAAACGAAGCAAAAAAGAAAGGCAAAAAATGCCTTGTTATTGATAAACGTCCCCACGTTGCAGGTAACATTTACACCGAAAACGTTGACGGTATCAACGTTCATATTTACGGCGCTCATATTTTCCACACAAGCGAAAAAAGAGTATGGGATTACGTAAACCAGTTTGCTGAATTCAACAGATACACAAACTCCCCCGTTGCTCTTTACAAGGGTGAGCTTTACAATATGCCCTTTAATATGAACACCTTCAATAAATTATGGGGCGTTACAACTCCTGCTGAAGCTCTTGCTAAAATTGAAGAAGAGAAAAAAGAAGCAGGAATTACAGAGCCTAAAAACCTTGAAGAGCAGGCAATAAGCCTTGTTGGTAAAACAATTTACGAAAAGCTTGTAAAGGGTTACACAGAAAAACAGTGGGGCAAAAAGGCAACTGAGCTTCCCAGCTTTATTATTAAACGTCTTCCCGTAAGATTTGTTTACGATAACAACTATTTCAACGATTTATATCAAGGTATTCCTATGGGCGGATATACAAAAATGGTTGAAAATATGCTTGAGGGTACAGAAGTAAAGCTTAACTGCGACTATTTTGAAAACAAGGAAGAGCTTGACAACATCGCTGATAAAATAATCTTTACAGGTCCTATTGATAAATATTACGACTATTGCTACGGTGAGCTTGAATACCGCAGCTTAAGATTTGAAACTGAAACTTACCCCGTTGAAAACTTCCAGGGTAATGCAGTTGTAAACTTCACCGAATATGAGATTCCTTACACAAGGATTATCGAGCATAAGCACTTTGAATTCGGTAAAACTCTCGGCAAAGAGGCAGAGGGCGTAGCGGCTACAAAAACAATTGTTACAAGAGAATATCCTGATTCCTGGAACAAAGAAAAAGAGCCCTACTACACAATAAACAACGAAAGAAACAGTGAGCTTTACAAGAAATATAAAGAGCTTGCAGACAAAGAAGGTAAGGTTCTTTTCTGCGGAAGACTCGGTCAATATTGCTACTACGATATGGACAAGGTTATCCTCTCTGCTCTTAATATCGCTGATGAAGTTTTATAAAAAAGTACAACCGCAGTAAACTAAAACAGTTTACTGCGGTTATTTAATTATTTACCATTTGTTTTCAACGTACTCGCAGAACGCGTACATATCTTTGATTTCAAGCTTTTTGCCGTCGTCGAGAATAACATCACCATTCCAAAGACCGTGCACCTGATGAGTGTGCATTCTTGCAACACCCAAATTCATATCCGAATGGTGGTCAAAGGTGGGTGTCATTGTAAGGTTGAATCTTCCGTCCTCGGAAATGAATTTCCATGGCTCCATAAATTTATCGGGCTTGGGGAAGGTTTCAACGTCTACCGCACCGAATTTATGAGCTTTACCATCATAGAAAATACAGGTTTCGGTAGCGTTACTTTCGTCACCTATTGCCCAGGTGATTTCAAAGCCGAAAAGATGCTTTTCACCGTTTTCGTCAATAAGATAAGTAGAGCCGTTACCCCAATACCATACCATTTTATGAGGTGTGTTTACACGACCCCAGTCAAGAGCACAGAAGGCTGTATCCTTTGAAAACTCATAAACGTCGTCACCGTATTTGTAATACCCCTTACAAGGCATACAGTTTTGCTTTGTGGTCATAAAGTATTTAGTATCGTCACCCTCGAAAGGCAGAACAGTTGTGATATTCTCAAGACCGGGCATAATATCCATCTCAAATTCACATTCAACCATTTTGTCCTTTAAAGGCATTTTAAACCACAAGCGTCTTGAGGTTTCTTTTGTATCAAAGTCAAACTCTGCCTTGCCGATAGTATCTTTATAACGGTTAGGCACGTCACCCTTGGGTGGCGGTACATGTTTATTTTTACCGCCTAAGAAAAGCTGAGTAGCATCTGCTATAACCTTGCAATTTTCAAGGTCGATAAGCTTTGCGGCAACATAACCGCCAATGGAAATATTGGCAAAGCTGAGCTGTACCATATATTTGCCGTCTGAAACCTGATAAAAGTCCCATTCTTTTTTACTCATTATGCTACCGGGTTTAACAAAATCTCTGTTGTAGTCAAAAACGTTATGTCTTGCCCAACCCTTTGCAAGAAGCTTTCCGTCAGGTGAAAGAAGCTGTGTGTAATCGGTATATTCAGTCTGTTTTGATTTTTCTTTCCAGTCCTTAAAAGGAACATAGGTTCTTTGAGCTTCTGCACTCATTATAATCCCTCCTGATTATCAAAACTTATTTTACACTTGTAAACATATAAAGGAAGTTAATTCCATTGTTTATACCCTGTGCAACTGATGTTGCAGTTCTGTCAAACGCAGTAGGACTTGTATCTTCAATAACACCAACACTAACAAGTGCTAATCTGAGCTCGCCCTCTGCTTCCTTCCACTTTGCAGTATTAACGATAGTTTCGTTAAGCTGCGCTTCTACGTTTGCAATTTTTTCTTCAACGTAAGCTATCTGTTCAGGTGAGTAGCCTGATTTATCTGCTTCATCCCAAGCTTCGAAATAAAGCTTTACAGTGTTTGTAAGTCTTCCTTCGTTATACTGAGGGTAAACGTCGGGTCGGCTGTAAACGTCAACGATTTTATCGTCAGTCATAATGTCAAATGCTAATTTAAGAGCAACGTCGTTATGAGGAAGCTTCTCGTGGTCCTGATTCTTGATATACCAGGTAGTACAGGGAAGAAGACCTGTTGTGGGGTCAACTGTGTTATCAGGTGAAATGTGGTCGTGTGCAGGGTTGTTACAATATGTGCCTGCTGCAACGTAATCGTCACCTAAGGTTTCACCAACATCAGCAAAGGTTGCCCACATTGAAGCAGAGGTTGCGTGAACGATACCGTCACCGTTTGTTTTGTCGTAATCACGGCAAAGAGGGAACATTCCGCCGCCGTAACAACAGATATCAAATACCTTTGTACCTGTATCCATAAGAGCGAAAAGGTTTTCTTCAAAGTTAGCTCTTGCGTTCATAAAGTAATCAACCTTATCTCTGACTACCTTATACTCATCACCTTCGAGCCACTTTGCTCTTGCTTCTTCATAGTAATCTGTAGGACAAAGAGCCCATATAATTGTTGTTGTACGCACACCCGCTTCAACAACACCCTCCGCCAGACCACTCAATGCGCTTTTAAGCACGTCACTGGGAAGAATTCGTAAAACGATGTTAAGGAAATATGCCAAGAAGCCTTCACCTAAAAGAGAGGGAAGGAATTTTCCGTAAAGCATTTCGTCATCGTGGATAATACTAAGGTTGTTTGTAAGAATGTCACCGATAATATCAGAGCCGTCAATAGCAGGGATAACGAAAACAACTCTCTTGATAATGTCATAATCCTCGGGATAGGTTTCAAGATAGTTTACTGCTATAGTACCGCCAAGGCTGATATGGCAAAGTCTAACCTGCTCTGCGCCTGTCTGGGGCAAAACTACATCATGAATGTAGTGGTTGAGCTTTTCTGTTTCCCAGATAACGTCGCCAAATGAATCGTAACCGAAATAGTAAATGCTTTCTTCACCTACGATTTCAGCCAAGCCCTGAAGAGGAAGAATATTATAATAATACTCTTTAATATCATCAGTCATTTCACTCATAGGATATTCATAGCAAGGAACCTCAACGGGAGTAAGATAATTACCCTCGTTGTCTTTATGAATTGCATATAAGCCTTCATAAGCGCCTTTTCTCATTGCATCGGTAAGTCCCATATCCTTACCCTTAACAGCAGAAATTAAAAGCGGACCTAAAGCTTCTTTTATAAGAGCCATAACGTCAATTTCAAGAGGCCAGCCGGTAACGTAATCACCATTGCTGTCTCTCATTCTTGAGCCATCGGGATTAAGAAGATAAGTGTCGTTCTGGCTCATACCGTGAACGATGATAATAGGTGTATCTCTATCATAATCTGCTACGTAAGATAAATCTGTAACAGTTGAACCGGCTGTTGAACCGGTTGTTGTGCCATCTTCAGCTGAAGCAGGTACAGCTACAACAGATAAAAGCATAGCAACAACGATTAAAAGGCTTATTAATTTTTTTGTTTTCATATATTAACCCCCTTGTTAATATTCCATATAAACAAATTGTACCATATTAACAAAATCTTAACAATAAAAGCATTGCACAACATTTATATTAATTTATTGTAAAAAACTACAAAAACAAAAGCGAAAAGCCACAAAAAAGCACTTCCTGCTATCAAAAGCAGAAAGTGCTTTTTCCTTTATTCGGGTTGGGTGTAGTTTTCAGTATAACCCATAACGCTTTGCTGTCTTTTTTCTGAAAGCTCTGAATACATCCATTCTCTTTTTTGCTTTGATATGGGCCATAAGAATTTAGGCACAATTCTTAAAATACCCGTAACCGTCGGCACAATAGTACATAAAGCAAATTCCCAGAATTTTGTTCTGTCATTTTGCGAGCCGATTTCAAGACCCTGAACGTAACCGATTTTTTTCATAATAAGGCTTGTAACCGACCCTAAAAGAGCACTTTGCACCTTTAAAATCAAGCCTTTTGCAACACCCGTGGTTGCTTCCATACGGTAGCCGTTTTTCCATTCGCAATAGTCCATTGCTTCATTCCAGAGGTCTGCGTTTATAACCTTTGAAATACCCCAGGACCATTTTACAAACCATTCTTTTAAGCCAAAGGCTATGCACATAGGAACGGTTTTATAAAACATTGTCTTTTTCTTCGTCATACCAAACAGGAACACCGCGATAGACAGGAAGCTGTTATAAATATCATTGAAAATCCACAAGGATTTTGATGAAAACCGCTTTCTTAACGGACCGACAAAGGCGTAGCTGATACTACCGTTCATAGCAGAGGGAATATTTAAAATAGTAATCAAAGAATAACTACCCAGAACGTCTATAAAGTAGTTGGTTTCGCTTTTACTTATTGAGAAATTACCTAAAAATTCCGACAAGCACATTAAAAGAACGGGATAGTTAGAAACAATTGCCTTTAAACCCTCTTTTATGCTTGGCTTTTCTATTGACTGGGGTACTCTTTCCTTTGACTGCAGGAAAAACCAAAAGGTGCATATGGAAGATATAAGTGCCGTACCGCCACCCATAACCATAAACACCGAGCTTAATTTCCACTTAACAACCTTATTATTTACAAGGTCGATAAGCACACCCATTATGTAACGTGGTAAATCCTCACCCATATAGCCCGTTAAAAGCTCTGCAAGGGTTATAAGACGGATTCGTTCATTGGGGTTAGGCGTTATTGTAGACATATATCCGCTTTTTGCAACGCTTGTAAAAGTGCCTGCGGTTTCGTTTATTATTGCAAAGATATAATAATAAATAAGCTTGGGTAAATACGTGCCGCCCGTTGTGCCAAAAAACAAGGGAAGAAGCCAGGTGAATATGCTCATTACCGTAAGCGGTAGCTGAAGACCTACAAGATACGGCCTGAATTTACCGATTCTTGTTCTTGTGTTGTCAACGATTACAGAAATAAACGTATCGTTTACAATATCCCACGCGGCTGTTGCAAGATTCATTACCGCACTTACGGTAAAGTCGATATTGACAACGTCCCAGATGTATCTTTCTGAAAAGGAATTGATATTAAATGAGTTTGACCAGTCGTTAAGAAGATATGCAACCGTTTCTCTTACACCGACGTAGTTATGACCCTCGTAATATCTTACGTTTTCATTTTTTGCAGAAGGTACGTTTACTTTCAATTTTTCATTATTTTCCATAACGCACCTCTCTATTTATTACCTGATGAGCCTACGTAAACCGTACATTCATCTGTAAATGTTTTTTCTAAATATTTTAATTTTACCGTTACGGTGACGGGCTTTTCACTCTCTGAAATACCATTTACGTAGCCCATTTCGTCAACTGTTACAACTGACTCGTCGGAAGAGATAAATTCCACCTCGTATTCACTGTCATCTTCGATAACTGCGTTAACGGTAAGCACAGCTTCGTCACCCTTTTCAATAAACAATTCGCTTTGAGAAAGAGCTACACCTGCATAAAAATATTCATAAACCTGGTTGACCTCATACTCAAGGTCAATTGTTTTATTGCCGAAAACCTTTAACTCATTTACAAAGTCAATATCCATTGTAACGGAGTAAACTCTCTTGATTTCAAGAGTATATATTTCATCGGTAAGTCTGTTGATTTTTAACTTTATTGCAAAATCATCGGCACTATATTTTAAATCGTTAATTTTGCAAACGGAAGAAAGTGCTTTTGTTATTTCCCCCTTAACGTCGGGAATTCTGTCAATTTCAAAGGCCTTTTTTTCCTCGGGTGAAGCTATTTTATCACCCTTTACAGTGTAAGTGATAAAATAATAGTCCTTATCGATTAAGTTACCCTCATCGTCAAAAGCGGGGTTGCCGCTTTCATCTGTAAGACCTTGTGAAAAGTTATACTCAGCAGCTTCCGAAAGACCTAAATCAACAACGGGCATATCCTCGTAAACCGTACCGAAAGTGCCGTTGAAATCATCCTTATATAAAGAATCAACAGTGCCTATAAACTGATTTTTCAAAAATGCAACAAGCTTTGCATCCTTCCCGTCAACCTCACCGTTTACCGCTATTTTTGAATCATCAATTTTAATATCGGTATAAGCGTTTACCTTTACGAATTTATTACTTTGGGTGTAATCGGTAAGCTCCTTAATATAATCAACAAGCTCTTCTTTTTCACCTTTTAAGCTGGTTTTGCTTTGTGTTTCTTCAACTGCTTGTTGAGAATTGTTTTCTTTTTCAACATTTTTTACCGTTATAACAAGAGTTACAAGGCATAAAACTAACGCGAATACGCTACAAGCACCAAAGATAATGAACTGCTTCTTTTTGCCTTGCGGCTTTGAAGAATTAACTTTATTATTCAAAGGACTCACCGCCCTTCGCTTTTTCAATTTCAAGCTTTCTTTGTGCTTCTGCTTTCAGTCTTTTTTCTTTTTCTTCTTCTGTTTCAAAAACGGGCAAGGGTAAATCATCAAGTGAAACCTCACCGCATTTTACCTTCTTTGCCAACTCAACTCTTTTAATATCAACCTCTTTGATTTCGGGTTGGATATTTTTCTTTATAACAAGGTGGTTGAGAATAAAGATAAATGCAAAAACAAGAATGCAAGCAAATGCACCGAAGCCTGTTTTCGCTGTTAAAAACTCTGCTTTCCCGATTACATACGGCATAGCAAGACTTACACCGCTTGAAAAAACACACGTTATAGCCCCTGCAACAGATAAGCCTCTCATTATTTTTGCAGTTTTCTGTATATTAATAAAGGATAAAAGCAAGCAAACAAAAATGGCAAAGCCAATAAGGAAGATTACAACTATTGACGCGAGAAGAACGAGCGCGATAACAACCTGTTGCTGTGCATAATCAAAAAGGTTTAAAAGAGTGTTTAAAACACCGTTTGTAAATGCACTGTATATTCCCCAAGCACCAAAGCTGAAATTTACCGAAGAAATAACGGGTATATCAGTTTTAATATCTGCAAAGGGAATGAATATCGCACCTATTGCAATAATCATTGCTACTATTCTTAAAATGGGGATAAGCCCCTTTATAAAAGCGGCTTTTAATTTTGCGACAATAATTCGAAAGCTTGCAAACTCAAGCTCACACATTTTTGCATCCTGCGATAAAAGTGATTTTTGCTGACTGTAAAAAACGTTGACACCGCATTTTTTACAGTTTGGCGATAAATCAAACCACTTTATATCAGTTGAACAATTCGGGCATTTCATTTCAAATCACCCACTCTAAAAGTTTTATATAAAATTTTTATGCGAAGTATTTTATTACATAAAGAATTAACATATGCACGGGATAAAATGCGTAAAAGCCATACTGTAAAACCTTGCTTGACTTTCCTTTTTTGCCGTTGTAAAGCCAGATAGGAATTAATGCGAATACTGCAAAGCCTTGAGAGGGTATTTCTATATATTTTCCGAAGATTTCAAAACCAAACACCAAGCCCTCAAAGAATACGATATTTATTAAAATCATTCCTATAAGCTGTAAAATCGGTGTAAAACGGTAGCCTCTGCACAAATAGAACATAACAACGGTAAGAACACCTAAAAAGCCGTAGTCAACAAAGCCTAAAGTTCCGCCTATGCAAATAAGACCTAACCACAAGGCAGATTTTCCTATATTTTTTGCCGAAACGTCTTTTTTAAGATTATCTATAACGCGAATTGCAAGTAAACCCAACAAAAGCGTAAACAAAACATTCTGATGATACGGGTTAAACCATCGGCTACTGTAAAATAAGTTAAACGGTATTTCAGAAATCAAGGCAAAGCCTAAAAGCCTTAACGCATATTTTTTAAAGTTTCTTGTATGTACAAAGCCTTCTGCAATTTGAAAAGCAAATATAGGAAAAGCCATTCTGCCGATGTAAGTCATCCAGTTGCCGAAGCTCATAGCCGTTGCCCAGACGTGGTCGCTAATCATCAAAACAACCGCAACAGTTCTCAACATATTTGAGTCTAAAAGCTTTACCTTTTTTACATTTTCAAGAATACCTGTTTTATTCATTATTACCGCACCCCTTTTAGTCAGATATTTTCTTTTTATTTTTTCGGAGCAGGACGGTGTTTTGCAGTATATTCGCTTACATCAATACGAATTATGCTTACAACCTCTGCTAATTTGTCTGTAAACTCAAAATCCTTTTGAGTCTGTGTTTTCATAAGTAATGAAAGTGCATTCTTTTTCTCTTCAATATCTTCAACGATTACCGCTGTACCCTTTGCCATAAGAGAATAGTAAGTGATACCGTATTTACAGGCAACCTCACCCTCAAAAGGCTCAATGTCACATTCCAATGAAGCAAAAACCTTTGGATTTTTTCTCATAACGTCAAGCTTTCTGCCGGTTTTAGCACCGTGAAGCCAGAATGTGAGTTTGCCATCTTCAATGGTATATCCGTAATTCATTGGTACAACGTAGGGCTCATCACCGTCTACAAGACCAAGGTGAAGTACCTTTGATTTTTCCAAAATCATTTTTACTATGCCTTCGTCTTCAATAAGTCTTTCTCTTCTTGTTAAACCGTTCATAAAAACACCACCAATAATAATTTGTTTTCTTATTTGTTTTCTTACCTTAAAATCTTAAATACACTTAACTTTTACAATACCATGTTGCTTTTTCCGTAAATGTGTGTGCATCAATAATCATAAGGTTACTCCGTCTTTAAAAATTGCAATTTCCCGGTTGCCGTAAATTTCATTTTTAGTAGGCTCACCGTCACAAACCTTTTTAATTAAATCTAATAATTCTTCTGCTTTTTTGTCGTTATTAAGACCGTATGCAGAAAAGTCTATCCAATGAGGCTTTTTCTTTGCGATAGTATCATTAGATGCGATTTTAATTGTAGGCACTGCACCGCCTAAGGGAGTGCCTCTGCCCGTTGTGAAAAGCACAATATGACAACCGCTTGCAGAAAGATTTGTAATTGATACAATATCGTTACCCGGGCCGTTAAGTAAGCTTACCCCCGATTTTGTCACCGTTTCACCGTAATCAAGCACGTCGGTAACGGGGGCTGTCCCTCCCTTTTGAACACAACCTAAGGATTTTTCTTCAAGAGTTGTTATTCCTCCCTCTTTATTTCCGGGTGAGGGGTTTTCGGAAACGGGTTGACTATGGTCTTTAAAATACTGTTTAAAGTTATTTATAAGCTTAACGCTTTTATTGAAAACCTCTTCGTTTACGCATCTTTCAAAAAGCACGGCTTCCGCACCGAACATTTCGGGGACTTCAGTAAGAACGGCACTACCGCCCATTGAACAAATTTCGTCTGTTACCTTACCTACTACCGCATTTGCAGTAATACCCGAAAAGCCGTCAGACCCGCCGCATTTAAGACCGATTTTAAGCTTTGATACGGGAACGGGCTTTCTCTCATCCTTTGAAGCAAATTCTTTTAATTCTTCAATAAGCCTTACGCCCTCTGAAATTTCATCTTCACAGTCCTGAACAGAAAGGAATTTTACTCTTTCACTGTCCCACTCACCTAAAATCTTTTTCATCTCGGTAATATTGTTGTTTTCACAGCCCAAACCTAAAACAAGCACTCCGCCTTTGTTGGAATGATTTATAAGACCCTTGAGAACAAGCTGAGTTATTTTCATATCGTCACCAAGCTGACTGCAGCCGTAAGGGTGTGAAAAATAAATAGCACCCGTTTTTTCGCTTAACTGCTTGCCGATACTGTTAACGCAACCAACGGTAGGAACTATCCATATATCGTTTCTTATGCCGATATCACCGTTTTCGCGGATAAAGGCATTTATATAAAAAGGCTCTTTTTCTTTCAATGGTTTAAATTTCGGCTTGTATTCATAAGAGAGAATGTCGCCTAATTTTGTTTTCATATTATGAGAATGAACGCTTTCACCCTCACCTATATTCTCTGTTGCAGAGCCTATGGGGTAGCCGTATTTTATAACGTCTGCACCTTTTTCTATATCGCACAACGCAATTTTGTGACCCGTTTTCAAGTCCACACAAACGTTATCCTTTTCGTTTATTCTGACAGTATCCATTTCATTGTTTCCTTTGCACCTACGGTGTCAATTTTTTTGTAATACTCTTTCACCGCTTCTGTCATATCTGAAAGATTAACGCCCCACAAGGCTTCATTTTTAAGAACATCCTCAATGCTGTCGTTTTTTATTGCTTCAATAACGTCGGGAGCATCTTGGGGGCAATCATTTTTATAAAAATAGATCAAGCTTGCCAATGATAAGGTAAGGCATTTAGGAAGAGCTTTGTTTTTCTCTTTATATTCAAGAAGTGTTGGCAAAACTCTTACTGAAAATTTACTTACGGAGTTAAGAGCAATTGCTCTCCATTTATGCTGAATAAAAGGATTTTTAAAGCGGTCGAAAACACTGCTTGCAAAAGCAATACTCTCTTCGTTTTCACCTATTGTTGAAAGAATTTCTTCTTTCATAGCCTTGTTTAAGAAAGCGAGAGCAGTTTCATCTTTCATAGCCTGACCTACGGTTTCAAGCCCTGAAAGAATTGCACCGGCAACAAGTGAAGTATGAGCCCCGTTTAAAATTCTTACCTTTATTTTCTTGTAGGGCTTCGCATCATCTGTCCACACAACGTTAAACCCTGCTTTTTTAAGAGGTAATTCATCTTCAAAATCACCCTCAATAACCCAAAGGTGAAAAATCTCCGCAGTATCAAGGAATTTATCGTCTTTGTGAAGAAGGGAGGTTTCGTCATTAGGATAGCCTGTTACAATTCTGTCTACAAGAGTGTTTGAAAATGTATTTTCTGTGTTTATCCAAGTAATAAAAGAATCTTCCAAACCCCAATACTCTGCATATTTTATAATACACCTTTTAAGCTCGTTGCCATTATTGTCTATAAGCTCGCAAGGTAAGAATATAAAGCCGGAAAGACCTTTTTTATATCTGTTATAAAGGAGCTGGGTGAGCTTTCCGGGGAATGATTTGCAAGGCTTGTCGTCAAGCTTACAGCTATCATCAAAAGCAATACCTGCTTCGGTTGTATTTGAAACAACAAATTTTAAATCGGGATTTTCTGAAAGTGACATATATTCATCAAAGCTTTTATAAGGGTCAACGCCTCTTGAAATTGACTCTATAAAATAATGCTCTTTTTTGATTTCACCTTTATCGATACCTTTTAAATAAAGGTTATATTTGCAATTTTGTTCATTTAAAAGAGAGCATTTACCACCTTCTCTCGGCTGAATAACAACTGCTTTACCGTCATAAAGACCATTCTTATTCATAACGTGGAGAAAGTAATCGAAAAAGCCTCTTAAAAAATTGCCCTCGCCAAATTGTATAATAGTTTCTTTCATATCAATCACCGATTTTTACAAACAGCTTGAAACCTTTTGTGATATATTTTCAAAGGCTTCTTTCTTTTTGTCGAAACACTTTCAACTACCCACATTATAACGATTATAGTTAGTCGAAACAGTGTAAAATTACACTGTTTCGATACCAAATATATGATTTGGTATCGGATTTTCAAAGAAAATTCAACTATAATCCTTTCAATGAATGTAATGCAAAATTGTATTTATGAAAAACAATTTTGCGAAAAGCCGATAAAATCGGCTTTTGCGAAACGCGACTGCGTTTCGTCAAATTACAATCATTATACCACATACTGCTAAAGAAAAAAAGAGATTGCAAATAATAATATCCTAAATATTAAATTGTTATTTTTGCCAAACCAATATCATTTCAGAATTAAAAATAATTTCTTGCAATTAGCAGATTATATTGCTACAATTGTAAAAACAGGAGGTTAGATTATGCTTAAGCTTTTCAGATTTTTGTTTAGTCTTATTACGGCTATTTCAATTACAACAACCTCAATGACAGCTCCTGCGGTTATTGTTGAGCCAACCGATAATTCAGATTTCGAAGTGCTTACATACCCCAAAGAAGCGGTAAAAGCTCTTGAGGAATGGGGACTCACAGAAGAAGACCTTAAATCACGCGCTTTCCCCGATGGCGACCTTCACGAAACCTGTCAGGGCTATGACGATGTAAACGGTGTTGTTATTTCCCCTTATTACACCGCAAAAATCGGTAAAACAGATATCCCCGTTTATGCGGCAACGGTTTTCCTCGGTGAAACACAGTACGGTGAATTACATTCATTTTCAGAGGTTTACTTTGACGCGGGTGAAGAGTTTTCATTTAATATTGAGCTTCATTCCGGCGATTTACAAATCAAAAATGCTATTTGCTTACCCGAAAAGCTTGGTGTTAAAGCAGATTGCACCGATGGTGTTATGACTGCAAGCATCAACGATTTCGGTATATACACTTTCCTTTTCAACTATGCTTCTCAAAAATACGCTTACACTCTTTTCGTTAGAGAAAAAATAGACGAGGAAGCCGAAATTGCAGAATACCAGAAACAATACGGTAAAGATAATGTAATCATTGTTGAAAGCGGTCTTTTGAAAATACCCTACGCTTGTTTCTCCCAAAATGATACGGTAGTTTATCTTAAACAGGGCGCTTACGTTCTCGCAGAGCATATGTACGACATTATGAGCGAGGAGGATGAAGCAACCTATTTTGACCCCGATGCCGCAGGGCTCAACGCTTTCGGTCTTACAAGACATCCCTTTGTAAACTTCTATAACTGCACAAACATTAAGTTTGTTGGCAGAGGTATGCTTGACTTATCTCACCTTGACAGAAGAGAACGTCGCGGTGTTGTTTTCACTCAATGTAAAAACGTTGAGGTAAGAGGAATTAAAATAGTAAATGCTCCAGAATGGTCCTTTATCAGCTACCTTAACGATAACGTTAAAATCAAAGATGTTGATATTTTCGGTTACAGACAAAATTCCGACGGCTTTGCAGTATGTAACACCCAAAATGCTTTAATTGAACGATGCTTCTCACGAACAGGCGACGACCTTTTCAGTGTTAAAGCGCTTTCCGCACCCATACTCTCCCCTAGTGAGAATATCACATTTACAGACTGCGTCGGTTGGGCAGGTAAAGCACGATGCTACGGCATAACGGGTGAGGTTAATCAGCCTATTAAAAATATCACATTTAAAGACAGTGCAGTTATCTGCCGTGATGCAACCTGGAACAACAACAGAGTCGCCTCTCTTGCGGTTATTGTTGAGCTTGCAGAGGGTAGCATCGACGGTGTAACCTTTGACAACATCGAGATTTTCCGCGATGACGGTCGCCCCATGTCTTGTATAATATTCACCGAGGAAATCGGTGATATGGAAACTGTTCCGATTTATGATTTCACCGCCGACAACATCGTCTTTAAAAATATAACTTATAACGCGGCAATGAAAGGTAAATTCTCCGCCGCCAACGAAACAAATACAGTAAACGTTTCGGTTGAAAATTGCAATTTCGGAAAAGTTAATTCATCAAAGCACAGTAAATTGATGTTCGAGTCAGACGAATTTGCGAATGTGACGTATAACTAAAGCCGAATATTCATAAAAACACTGTTGCTTGAGGTGGTAAAAATGAAAAAATTTTTCGGATTATTATTCATAACATCTTTATTGTTATGCTTTGTAGGTTGCGAGAGTAAGGATAATACTAACGCTGATACCCAAACAACAATGCCCACCACTCTTAAAACTAACAACACTACACAAGCAAACAAACCCACAGAAAAAGAACAAACAGAAACAACTTTTGAATCAACAACCGACCCCCAATATATGCAATTGTATTGGGAAATAGTAACCGACTACAAAAAGCTCATTGATTTTCGTTTATCAGAACAATTCAATAATAGCTGGTATGAAAATATAAAAAATGTTGATTTTAGCGAAACTTTCAAAAAAACCACCAGCGATCTGAATGAACTTGACTATCGTTGGTCTAATATGATAGTTGAGTTGCCAGCTTTCGATATTGCAAAAAGCTCTGATGATTTCGGGTATATCCTTTACGATATAAATGACGATAACATTCCAGAACTTTTTTGGGTACGCAATGACTACAGTATTGTTGCAATTTTCACATACAAAAACGATTCTGTGGTTTTATTGGATGCTTTCTGGTCAAGATACAATTGCTTCGTTTCTAAGGACGGTAAAATTTATTGTTATGGTTCAAATGGTGCTGCAGACAATGAATTAGATGTTTATTCTCTGACAGCCAGTGCAGAACTGAAAAAAACATATGGTCTTTCAAGTGAAAGTAACCATGATTTTGAAACAGGTCAATTTACAGTTAACTTTTATGAATATTCAGATAACGAAAAAAAGGAAATATCTCAAGAAGTTTACAGTGAATTACTGAAATTATATCCACACAATCAAAGCAACTTCTGGTTATCGTTCCCTATAAAATCGTTAAATAACCCATTGAAATAATCCAAAAGATTTTATTCTTTATAATCTTCGCCTAATAAAAGAAACTGTTACACCAAATAAATGGGTAACAGTTTCTTTGTTTATTATTTCTGATAAATTTTCACGTAATCAACAATATATTCGCACTTATAACCATCTTCAAGGTCATCAAGCTTTTCTTTATCGGGTGTGCAAAGGGAAACTATGGGTTGCAGCTTTTCCTTTGAAACGCCGTTTCCGAATGTTGAGCGTGTTGTTTCAACACCGTTTATATAGAAAATATATTCATCCTCTGTCCATTCGAGGCCGTATGTATTATATTCCTCACAAGGCTTTTTAACCTTGAAATCGCCTAAAATGGCAGATTGATAACCTTCTTTTTCACCATCAACACCTGCGCAGTGAATTGTGGACGTTATGCATTTATCATCGAAGCATTCAAATATATCAAGCTCTGCGCCACCTATACCGCCTTTTGAATATTCCGCCTCATAAGGATGCTCTGCCTGAAGCCAGAATGCGCTCCAGAAAGCATCACCCTCGCTGCAAATACAACGAATTTCAAAATATCCGTTTTTATACCATTCGTGAAGAGCAATTTCGGCACCGTACCAACCTGCACCGAACTCACCATCTTCAATATATTCCCCCGTGAGAATTACATTTCCGTCCTTGAGAGAAACCTGACTCTGAGCGGTGTAGCCACCTCTTTCGCCACCAACACCTCTGTAATACCAAGCATCTGTATCAAGAGTGTTGCCCTCAAATTCATCGTAAAAAACTATTTCATAACCGGTTAAATCCAACTCCTGACCGCGAGGTGAAACAGGTGTGCCGAAAAGAAGCATACATATAAGCTCTGCCGCAGCCGTTAATCCCGCAATAGCGCCTTTAAAAGAAAAATTCTTAAAAATCCCTTTAAAATGCTCTGCTGCCTGAGTCAACGCCCACGCCTCTCTGTAAACCAAATCAAATTTTTCAATAATCCATTCAACCATAAAAACACCCTCTTATTTTATCATTCTATCTCATCAAGGTTTGCGCCTTTTGTTTCCTTAACATTGAGGGCAAACATAATTGCCGCTACTGAAACCGCGGGTAACGCTACAGCAAGGCAAGCCCACCATATAGGAAGCTTGAGCATTCCTAAGATAGTAACACCATAGCCTACTGCAAGACCTATTATAACAAGAAGACCCTCGGCACCTACAACGGAAGCTCGTATATCAGTAGGTACTTTTTCCGTCATCATAACGTTCATATAATCTCTGCCTATCCAATATGAGCCTTGATAAAGACCTGCAAGAGAGCCTATAAGATACGGATTCCAACCATTGAGAATACCTACAACGAAAAGAGCATAGCCTGCTACACAAGTAACAGAGAAAAGCGTTACGGTTACTTTTCTTCCTAATTTATCAGCAATGAAGCCTGAAAGGAAGGTTATTGAAGCATATATTACAGGCACCATAAACAAGGCTTTTGTAATACTTCCGGTGCTCATTCCTGCACGGTGCATTGAAGATTCAAAATATAAGGCAATAGCAGGCATAGCCGCATCGAAAATGATGTGAGATATTATGAGCATTTTAGTATCTTTTGTAGAGAAAATATACTTAACACCGTTAAAAACACCCGACTGATTTCTTTGAGCTTCTTTTTTCTGCTTTTTTAGTTCTTTTTCTGCTTCGCGCTCTTCAAGAGGTCGTGAAAGATATGAAAGACGCTCGTTTATGAAAACCTTTGTGTCTTTAGCAAATAAGATTACAAGTAAAACCGCACAGAAGCCTATAAGAGCAGGTACAAGGAAAATTTCACGCCATTTTGAGCTGTCCTCACCCATAAGAATATCACGAAGTGTAGGGATAAGTATAACGCCTAAAATACCAAAGCTTTTAAGGAAGCTGTATATTTTTGCCCTATGCTTATGAGGTGCTTCTTCTAGAATGTAAATAATTTGTATATCGTGACCCATAAAGAAGCTGATAATAGCAAAGCCTACAAGGAACATTATATAGCTTGTTGAGAGATGTATAACAAGAAGGCCTGTTGCCATACCTAACGTAGACATTACGAAAAGAGGCTTTCTGCCCAGCTTATCGGCAAGAGCTTTGTAGAAGGGTGTGAAAATGCCTAAAACATATGTAAAAACGCCTATACCGGAGTGAAAAGCAAGGCCTTCCTCGTATGTATAAAACTTACCCATAAAGGGGTTATTTACAAAAAATTCGGTTACAAAAGAGGACTGCACCGTTACGGTAAGGTTACTTGTAACCTCGTCAAGAATATTTACAACCGCTATAAGCATAAGTAAAACAAAGAAATATTTACTACCTGCACTGCGATTCTGCATTTTAGAAAGCTTACTGATTTCCTTTTTCTCTTTAGAAAGCGTTTTTTCGGCTGTTTTCATTATAACACACCCTTTCAATGGATATTATACACCACTCGGTGGGGAAATACAATACAGTGAGTTGGTAACACCATACAATAAAAACTCGTTTGCAAAGCTAACATATCGCGTGCCTGCACATATCGCTTTCCGCAGGAAAATATCGCAAATCGTGCCAAGGATTTATATGGCAAAACAAAAAATCTGCCATTCCTTTCGGGATAGCAGATTTTGTTGTTTTATAAAGGATTAGTCCTTTAAGCTTCCTGTGTTGCAGTTAGCAAAGTCAGAAAAGTTATCAATCACACAACCCTCATCTGATTGATTCTACCTTTAAGATGCCACGGGACCGACATTAGAGAATTGGTTACCACCTTTTGTGATTGTGAATGTGGTTGAAGCTTCACCGTTTGGCATCATATTGCTAACTTTATCAGGTGGTGTCATACCTTCCATGCCTTGAGGCATTTCAGGCGTTTCACCATTTGGCATTTGCGGACGCTCGCCATTTGGTTTTTCAGGTTGTTCCATACCTTCAGGAATTTCGGGTGGGGTGCCTTGTTCGTTTTGTTCACCATTAGGCATTTCGGGTCTTTCACCCTGCGGCATCTCGCCGCTTGACATTTCGGGGCTTTCGCCCTGCGGCATTCCACCTTGCATATTTTTCACCTGACTTGCAGTTAATTGAGTGTCGCCCTGCCAGAAAGTATAATCCCCAGGGGTAAGTTCATCCCCTGCAACAATAAGGCAAGTAAAAGCGTTTGCAGGCGAATATTCACCTACAACCTTTTTGTCTGAATTTTTAAGTGTGTAGATGCTATTACCGTTTTGAGGACTTGCAAAATTAAACACAGCATAAGTCTGATTGCCACCTGCAATATGGTCAAGCATATTGCCCGAAGCAATCACTTTACCGCCATTCAAATAAATGCCCTTATCAGAGTCTATGCCTGCGTCACCACTTGTAGCACACGCCTGCGCTATAACGGTGCCACCGTTTATTACAAGCCAACCATTTGAGTCAATTCCATCGCCCTCGCCCGTGCTGCCGTCGCAAAGAATATTGAGTGTGCCTCCATTCATTGTGGTAACAGACACATTGTCCTCATTGGTGTTAATACCATCGTTGCCCGAGGTGATATTGATAGTTCCACCATTGATTGTAAGGTGAAGCTCACTGTCAAGACCTTCGTTTTCGGCTTTGATATTTAATATACCGGTTCCTTTATCTCCGCCGTTTATGTTCATTGTCTTCTTTGAATAGAAAGCGGCATCATATTTATGAAGTTTTTTGCTATCTACAACTTCTTTACCGTCTTCACTCAATTCATATGATTTATAAATTTTTGCAACATAAGAACCATTAATGTTGTTTTCCGTTCCATCAGCGATGATAACATTTGCACCTGCATTTTTAGTATCAACATCTTTGGTTGCTGTTTCTTCATCACTACTTGAGCATTCATAAACATTATAGAAAATAATTGCAGGTGCAACCTTACAAGTAATGTCAACACCATTAAGAATTAGTGTAACTACTGCTTCCGGGTCTGCTTCTGCCTCTTCACCAAGGTCAATGGCAATTTGTCCTAGTGATAATTTACCACTTAAAACATATCTGCCTGGTTTTGTGATATGAACAACAGTATGTGCATCAGCTTCACTTTGCTCGTGTTCATCTTCTTTTTCACCTTCGCCATAAGTGAAGTCTTGACCTGCAAGATAAAACACTATATCCTTGGCAGAATAAACCGCCTGTGTGTTATCGGTTGTAATTTCTTGTCCATCAACTGTGATTTTGTTGTCAGAAAGATTAATTTGAGTATCTTCATTTTTTTGTTCGGTAGAACGGCAACCCGAAAGTATAAGAACCAATACTATTAAACATGCTAATATTTTTTTCATTTTACACCTCTGCAAATGTTATCTCTTTATATTATATTAGATAAATTTGTCAACATAATGAATATTTTGTGAAAAAACCCCACCGATTATGAGCGATATGTCTGCTACGCAGACGCGATATATTTGTTTCACAAATGCGATATATCTGTCGATGCGATATGTTGCCCAAGGGCAACACGGTGCGATAAAAATCCTCGTTTGCATAGCAAACATATCGCACCGAAGGTATATCGCTTTCTGCAGGAAAATATCGCAAATCCCAACGGGATTTATATCGCAAAACAAAAAATCTGCTTTCCGAAGAAAGCAGATTTTGTTGTTTTATAAAGGATTAGTCCTTGACGGCTTCCTGTGTTGCAGTTAGCAAAGTGGGGAAATTTATCATTAACACTAACCTTCCCTGATTGTTTAATCTTCAAGGAAGAATCTGTTAAGTTCGAGCAGTTTATCCTTACAAAGTGTCCAGCAGGGGTCTTCGGGTCCGCAACAGGTGCGTATCACCGTGCCCCACACGTCTGCCTTTTTATATAAGTCCAGACCGTATTTTACGAGGTCCCAGTATGCTTCGGAGTGTTCTTCCCAGAGAATGTTTTTTGAAGCGATATAGCTCACACCCTCACCGCAAACAAGCTTTCTGCCGCCACACAGACGGATTGCATCATCAAGCATAGCCTTGCAGATTCCCTTGTACTCATCACCGCTTGCTTCCAGCTTTTCCTCAAGTGCTTTTTCTATCTCGGGCAAATACTTGGGATTAATATCATTGTGCTTTGCCACACGCTCGTACCAGCCGTAGTCAACGGGTCTGCGGTTTTCGCGTGATTCCATAACATCTTGGGGTGTTATTTCATTTTTAAACCATTCGGGATGTTCAGCAAAAACGCTTTCATAAACTCCCCAGAGGTAGTAGGAGTGGAAATTATAAACATCCGTGTTTTCAGGCATGGTTTCTTTAACCTGGCAAGGTCCAGCTGTATCGTAGGCGAATATGAGATTCGGGTGCTTTTTATGCAGAAAGCTTATCACTTCAGTATGCTGTTTGCCAAACATTGTCGCCTCTTCATTGGTAACGTTTTTGTTTGCGCCCCAGTCACGCTCACCGCAGTAATACGGGTGCTCGTTTACTTCGTTGAAGATTTCAACAAATGCAATCTGACTGTCAAGATTACGCTTTTCAAGTTCAAGCAGAATATAGTGCCAGAATTTCCCGAAAGCCTCAAATCTTTCTTCGGGAGGAATGGAAAACATCTCATCTGCAACAGGGTCACCTGCTTTGTGATACCAATAGGTGTGTAGATAATACCATTACGAGAGAATGACATAAACGCCGTATTTCTTTGCACATTCAAACGTTTCAATTAGTCGGGAAAGAAGGTCACATGGACCGCCGTCACCAATAATGTGCTCTTGACGGGGAATTTTTTCGTATTTGCCAAACATATCGCCTATGTTAAACGTCTGACGCAGATTGCCGTCAAGGTCGTGGATAAGTCCAGCACCACTGTCAATGCGTATACAGTTGAAGCCTCTTTCAGCGTGCTCACGCATAGTTTTATCAATATCATAATACGGTGAATTTTCACCCCTTGTGCCATAAATCAACCACAACGGAAAACTGATAGTAAGCCTTTTAGGAAGCCTATCAAATATATGATGATTCATAATACCACCTCTGGGTTATTATAGCATTCATAACAGATATTTTCAACAAACACAAAATCACCTTGGATTATATGGCGATATGTCTGCTTTGCAGACGCGATATATTTGATGTTATCAAATGCGATATATACTCGCTTTGTTCGTATGCGATATGTTTCCCAAGGGCAACACGGTGCGATACAAATCCCTTTCTCTCGTGCCGTCAGGCACATATCGCGCCGAAGGTATATCGCGTGCGTTAGCACATATCGCAAATCCCAACGGGATTTATATCGCAAAACAAAAAATCTGCCATCCCTTTCGGGATAGCAGATTTTATTGTTTTATTTAGAAATTAGTCCTTGATAGCTGCCTGTGTCACAGTTAGCAAAGTGGGGAAATCAGAGTTCTTCTGATTTGAAAGTAGCATAGTCTTCATAGTAATAACTATGGTCGATACCTTTCATAAACATTTCTCTGTCGTTTATTTTATCGGTTAAGGCAATTTTAAGAATATGCTTAATTTCAATATCTTTAATCGGACTGCGTTCCATCGCAAGAAGGTAATCTTCCTTATCAACAAGACTCCAATCCACGACCTTACCGATTTCTTTCTTCAAAACACAATCAAGCCAGATACGAGTTGCTCTACCGTTACCCTCTCTGAACGGATGAGCAATATTCATTTCAACATATTTTTCGATAATTTCGTCAAAAGTGGATTGGGGCATTTTATCAATATTTTCGAGGGCTGCATCCAAATACATAAGCGGTGCAAAACGGAAACCGCCCTTTGCAATATTAACTGTGCGGATTTCACCTGCAAAGTCATAAATATCTTCAAAAAGTGCCTTGTGAATAGCCTTAAGAGAAGAGAATTTACCTGCATCTAAACTGTCAAGAGTACCATTTTCAAATAATTCCAACGCCTTTTTCTTGCTGATTCGCTCCTCTTCTCGTGCAAGTTCAATCGAAGACACAATACCCAATTTATTTTCAAGCATAACCTCACCTCAATTCGTTATTCTGTAGTATAATTATACCATATCACAATATGTTTTACAACACAAAAATCCGCCCGATTTCTCGGACGGATAATTTTCATTTAGGTTAACCTGCGTTTCCCCTTAGTCTTAATAAAAATGATAAGACAACTCGATTTTTGTTAGCGTTAGTTAGTGATATTCCAACTATGTCAGAGTGATATTAAAGCTGCCTGTGTCACAGTTAGCAAAGTGGGGAATTGTATTATTCCCTACCTGATTTTGAATCATTTATAATCTTCAACAAAATATGCGTTAGTGTTCGCCTTTTTTCCTGAGGGTCCTATCACTTCAATTCGGAAGTATATATCCTCATCCTCCAGTTGAAAATCTGCTTGAGTTACATATTCACCCGCAGGGGCATGTAAAGCCTTTGAGCGTCTGCCTGCTGTTGAGAGTGCTATGCGTTGAGCCTGCGAACATTCAATATGAACTCTGCCATCCTCTAAAGTCAGTTCAAAAATTCTCGGCTCACGGGTACAATAAAATGACCCACTCTGCATGGCAGATATAACAGATTCATAACTTAGTGAATCACAGAGAAATACTGTTTTACCTCCGAAGCTGTCGCAACGAACATCACCAAAAGGAAATTCATTATGATTATCGTCTGCCATAGTACAAAACAGTCGCTTTCCACTACGGAGCATTTCATCATAAACCTGCTCTTGTCCGTCATCTCCACCCTCGATAAACACAGAATTGTTATATATTTCAACAATACTGCAACCCTCTAAATCACGATAATCGTCAAGACATTGCATTGACCAGTAAGGATGATTATACGCAACTATAAAGCCTAATTTTTTAAGTTTCTGTATATATTCGTTTACAGCTTTCATATTCCTATAGTCAGGTGTGGCAGGAAGGGTAACTTCTTTGTCGCCATTTATATTGAATGCATTAAGATGATAGCATCTTCGGAACTGACTGCTACTCACAATATTGTCGCTGATATCTGCCTCAAAGGAATTTATGGCAACAAAATCATCTGTACAAAAATCACTATGGTCAAAATAATTATCATGGTCCGAAAATGCAACTATGCTGTACCCTTGTTCTTTATATGCATCACGAATTTCTTCAGGCGTTTTTCTGCCATCAGAAAGTGTAGTATGACAATGCAAATTAGCAACATATTGGTTTTTCTCTTTAGAAATTAGTATATGCTTCATCAGCGTTCTCCTCAAATATACATTTCATTTTTATCCGTATTTTATCACATCGACTCTATATAATCAAGCAACCTATCCAAACACCCTTTGTTGTTTAAACAAAACATATCGCGTATAAAACACATATCGCTTTCCGAAGAAAGCAGATTTTGTTGTTTTATAAGAAATTAGTCCTTAATAGCTGCCTGAGCTGCGGTTAGCGAAAGGGGGAATTTCAATAATCGTCACTCAAGCACATATCCCCATGATTTGCCAATCCGCACCTTTTGAATAACGCCTTCATCAGTTAGTTTTGCGAGAATGCGATTTGCAGTCGCAGAAGATACCTGAAACATTTGTCTTACATCTGAATTAGTAATAAATTCATTTTTTTGAAGAAAGTGTTCAATTTTATACCAACGCAATTCTACGTTCGACATCTTTTCAGTTAATACTATAGTTTCTACTGCTTCCATTAATGCCTCTTTAATAGCATCCAACATAAATATAATAAATGCTGTTGATTCACCTTCATAATTTGATTGATTGATAGCGTTGTAATATTCATCCTGACGGTCGTGAATAATTGATTCTATAGGCAACCAAGCAAACATAGGCTTCCATTGAGTTAATAGAAGTGTGTGCCACAAACGACCTATTCTGCCGTTACCATCAGCAAATGGATGTATTAATTCAAATTCATAATGAAAGACACAGCTTTTGATTAACATATGAACATCACTATTTTTTGCCCAATCCATAAGTTCATATATAAGTGTCGGGACATAATCAGGAAGTGTGCCCATATGCAAAACATTTCCATCTTTATCTACAACGCCTACAGGACCTGAACGAAAGCTCCCTGACTCTTCAACTAAATCCCTGGTCATAACACCATGTGCATTTAACAAGTCATCAACTGAGTATGGATTCAGAGTATCCATCATCTCATAAATCTCGTATGCGTTTTTAACTTCTGCTATATCCTTGGGTGGTGCAATAATATGTTTGCCATTAAGAACTGCTGTCACCTGTTCTAAACTCAATGTGTTTTGCTCAATAGCCAATGAAGAATATATAGTGCGAATTCGATTACTTCGTCTTAACGTAGGATTGGTAGATAAACCCTGCGTAGCACTAACATTTCCTACAAATTCTGCAATTTCTGTAATAGAATCTAATATCTCATTTGTAATTTCAAATGGTGGTTTTTTATTATACATTTTCTCACCTCGCACTTATTATATCACTTCATCAATCATTTTTCAACAACAAATGAGTGATGAAATGATTGATGAAATTTTTTCATTGGACAAAAAAATATCCACCCGATTTCTCGGGTGGAATTTTTTATATTTGGAAATTAGTCCTTGATAGCTGCCTGAGCTGCTGCGAGACGAGCGATCGGAACACGGAAGGGTGAGCATGATACGTAGTTGAGGCCAATCTTGTGGCAGAATTCAACTGAAACGGGGTCGCCGCCGTGCTCGCCGCAGATACCGTAGTGAAGGTTCTTGCCGCTAGCTTTACCTTTAGCAACTGCCATTTCCATAAGAGCACCTACGCCGTTCTGGTCAAGCTTTGCAAAGGGATCGTTTTCGAAGATTTTGCTATCATAGTAAGCTGTAAGGAACTTACCAGCATCATCACGGCTGAAGCCGTATGTCATCTGAGTAAGGTCGTTAGTACCGAAGCAGAAGAAGTCAGCTTCTTTAGCAACTTCGTCAGCTGTGATACAAGCTCTGGGGATTTCGATCATTGTACCAACTTCGTATTTGAGGTCTGAACCTGCAGCTGCGATTTCAGCATCAGCAGTTTCAACAACAACCTTCTTAACGAATTTAAGTTCTTTAACGTCGCCGATAAGGGGAATCATAATTTCGGGAACTACGTTCCAATCAGCGTGTGCTTTCTGAACGTTGATAGCTGCACGGATAACAGCCTTTGTCTGCATTGCAGCGATTTCGGGGTAAGTAACTGCAAGACGGCAGCCACGGTGACCCATCATGGGGTTGAACTCGTGAAGAGAAGCGATGATAGCTTTGATATCTTCAAC
>JAZUBO010000018.1:0-218913 GCA_045638585.1 Acutalibacteraceae bacterium
CAATTGTAAGAAAGTTATCTTTTTAATAAAGTTAATATGATACTATTTCTTGTGAATTTACTTTTTAAAAAGAGGTTACTTGGTGTCAATGAAACCTACGGTTTCACGACGTTCGAGGGCTCACGTCGAGAACTCTCCACCATCCGAAAAGCTTTATTGTTATATATAATCTTTGGCACGAAATATACTTTTTTTCATAAAACTACAAAACAAAAGACGGTCCCCCTCTCTTCGAAGAGAGGTAACCGCCTTGGATAATTTTTTGTGTTATTAAATTTATTGCTCCCTGCGAAGCTACTGGTGACTGGCGACTGGCGACTGGCGACTGGTATCTTTATAATTGCCGTCGCAGACCCTTAACTTCTTCACTCTTCACTTTTCACTCTTCACTACGAGCGTAGCGAGTCTGGCATCTGGAAACTGGCATCTGGCATCTTACAAAATCGTGAAATGCGCAAAAAGCAAGCATTTAAACCACGTCGAAAATATTTCCTTCACCTGTATAAAGGTTTACGATAAGCGTCTTCTCGATACCCTCTTCTGTGAAGATGATTTCAACATCTGTATCGTTGATAAATTCAGCATTGATAACCTGATATTTTTTATCTTCAAAGAAGTTTTTAACATATTCAACTGTTTTATCGTTATAATCGCCCATATTGTCGGAAACGAAAAGAACATTACCGCAAATTGCATTGATTTTACCGAGAACAAGCTTCTGTTCCTCTGTGAATTTAAGGTTGTTATCTCTAAGGAAAAGAACGTCGGGGTCGTTACAGAATGCTCTACCGTCAAGGTGACGACGGAAAATAGAGTTAATCATTGAGTTCTGGGTTGAGGGAATTTCGTTGTTGATACCCATTTTATTTACGATATCACCAACGAAAACCTTGTTAGCATCGCAACCGATACGGCAAGCATCGAAAATACCCATACAAGCACCGAGCGGTACACCGCAGCCTAAGATAAGCTTGTCACCGCAAGCCTCTCTGAGAAGGTCGATACCATCGCACATAATTTCGCCTCTTGTTCTACCGCCTCTGGGGAAGTAACACTGAGTAAAGAGGAAGTCAAGCTTAACCATATCGTAGCCCCAGTCATTGAGGATAACATCAAAGAAATGCTTGATATAGTTTCTTGCACCGTCGTTGTAGATATCAAGAGCATAAGAACCGCCCCAACCAAGATGAGCAAGAACTCTCTTGCCTGTTTTTTCGCTTTTAATCATCCATTCGGGATGGTCTTTAGCAACCTGAGAGGTAAGCTGTGCACAGAAGGGCGCAAGCCAGATACCTGCAAGGTAGCCTTTTTCGTGAATTTTATCTGCAATATATTTCATTCCGTTGGGGAATTTCTTGGGGTCTGTGCTGAGCCAGTCACCTGTTGCAGTCTGATAACCATCGTCAATCTGGAAGATGTTTGTGCAATCCTTTGCTTTAGCATCCATACCCTCAAGGTCACGAAGACAGATATCCTCTGAAATCTTTGAAAAGTAGTTATACCAAGAAGTATATCCCGCAAGATGTTTGATTTTAGGCTCTTTAACGCCTACGAACTCGAAGAAATATTTATCGAACGCAGCTTCATACTCGTCATTGATAATTGCGATATCAAATACTTCGTATTCTTCGCCTGCTTTAAGAATAAGACCTTCAATATCCTTCTTTATTGTGAAAGTGCCGTTCTGCATATCTGCAATAAAAATTGTGAAGCCTTTTCTTTCTGTTTTTGAGCCGTAAAGAGTGATGTTGGGCTCACCCTTTTTACGGAAATATGTGTATGTGTATGAATGGAAGCAACCTTTTTTATTATAGAAATCACCAAAGCCGTAGTCACTCATAATACCTGCGGCATATTTGGGAAATCCGCCTAATGTGTATGCAAGAGGGATAAGTCCTTTGAAAGTAAAGTCTTTATCAACCTCTCTTGTAGTTGACCATGACTGATAACCGTTTTTGAAGTAAAGGTCATCGTCTGCAAATGCTTTCTCTGTTGTGATTTCAAGAGAGTGCATTTTAATATCTCTTTTTGCTGTAAGCACACCTTTAATAGAAGACTCTGTTTCTTCAAGCTTAAAGCTGAATGCTCTGTTGTCAAAATCGTTTGATTTTACAAGGGATTTTCCGATAAATACTTCAGATTTGATTGTGTTGAACATAATATATATCTCCTCTTAATTATTAACAGCTTCAATAAATTTTAAGAACTGGGCTTTGCCGATTTCATTTCTTTCATAAACGCCGCATTGTTCAAGAATTTCGGCAAACACTTTACCGATTTCATCCCGTAAAAGCTTTTCACAGTTTTCTTCGGTTATATCGTTATTCTCTTTTATCTTTTCTGCCCATTCGTAATGCTTTGCGATAACCTCGTCCTTTGAGATATCCTTACCGTTAACGAGAGCATCCTTTAAAAGAGCCATTTCTGATTTTAATCTTGCGGGTAAAACTGCAAGACCCATAACCTCAATAAGACCGATGTTTTCTTTCTTAATGTGGTGATGCTCGGGATGAGGGTGATAAACACCGTCGGGGTATTCTTCAGTTGTGATATTGTTTCTCAAAACTAAATCGAGCTCGTATTTTCCATTTCTGAAACGGGCAATAGGTGTTATTGTGTTATGAGGTGTACCGTCTGTTTCGGCAAAAATAAACGCTTCTTCATCGGTGTAATTGCGCCATTTATTAAGAATTTTACCTGCTAACTCGCAAATTGAATCTGGGTTTTCACCAATAAGACGAAGAACTGACATAGGCCAGCAAACAATACCTGCGGTAATATCGTCAAAGCCCTCAAATGAAACGAGAGTTTCAATGGGTGCCTTTGCCATTGCAAAGGTGTAATTACCGCCTTGGTAATGGTCGTGAGTAAGAACCGAGCCGCCAACGATAGGTAAATCAGCATTTGAGCCTACGAAATAGTGAGGGAATTTTTCAACGAAAGAGAAAAGCCTTCTGAAGCCCTCTTTTGTTATTTTCATCGGAACGTGTTCCTCGTTAAACACAATACAATGCTCGTTATAATAAACGTAAGGTGAATATTGCAAGCACCAGTTTTCATTACCTAAAATCAACGGAATAACTCTGTGATTTTGTCTTGCAGGGTGATTTACCCTACCTGCATAACCCTCGTTTTCAGGGCAAAGCATACAAAGAGGATATGAGCTTCGCTTCATTTTAAGAGCCGCTGCTATTGCTTTCGGGTCTTTTTCAGGCTTTGAAAGGTTTATTGTAATATCAATATCACCATAATTGGTAGCCGTTACCCACTTAACGTCATTTTTTATCCTGTATTCTCTTATGTAGTCAGAGCGTCTTGCAACGTGGTAAAAATACTTTGTTGCTTCCTCGGGACTGTTTTTATAAAAATTAAAAAACTTCTCAATGACGGTTGATGGTCTGGGAGTTAACACGCCCATAATTTTTGTGTCAAACAAATCACGGTATACGACCGAATCCTCACAAAGACCGTTAGCACACGCGTAATCAAGCAAAACCTTTAACAAGCTTTCAAGGCTTTCTGATTTGTAAATTGGTGCATCGGCATCAACAGAATCCATTTTCATTCTTTCAAGAAGACGGTTGATTGCCCATTTTTCATCCAACGGAGAAATAAGATGCTCACGAATGGCATACCTTACAAGAGATTTAATTGCTGAACTTTCTGTCATAATTAATCACCATAGAATAAAATTATACACATATATTATATAATTTTTACTATTATTCTTTCAAGTTATTTTAAGAAAAAATATTGAAAAAAGGTATAAAAAAAAGTAAAATACATACATAAAATACAAAATTGTTATTCAAGAGGTAATTGTAATGAGTTTTGATGCACTCAAGGTTAAAAACGATATTGTAAAATGGATTCAGGATTGGTTTGAAATTAACGGTAAAGGCTGTAAGGGTGTTTTAGGTATTTCAGGCGGTAAAGACAGCTCTGTTGTAGCGGCACTTTTAGTTGAGGCTTTAGGTAAAGAAAACGTTGTGGGAGTGCTTATGCCTAATGGTGAGCAGTTTGATATTGACGTTTCAGAGGCTCTTGTAAAGCATTTAGGAATACAGAGCTACGTTGTAAATATAAAAGAAGCTTACGACGGTGTTCTTTCAGAGCTTAACAAAAGTGGTATTGAGTTAACACCTCAGGCAGTTACTAACCTACCTCCCCGCTTAAGAATGACAACCGTTTACGCAGTTTCACAATGTGTTAACGGCAGAGTTGCAAACACCTGCAACCTTTCTGAAGACTGGGTTGGTTATTCTACAAGATACGGTGACAGCGCAGGTGACTTTTCACCTCTTGCAAAGCTTACCGTTCAAGAGGTTAAGGAAATCGGCAGAGCTTTAGGTCTTCCCGATATGTTTGTTGATAAAGTGCCGATAGACGGTCTTTGCGGCAAAACTGACGAGGATAATTTAGGCTTTACCTACGCTACTCTTGACAGATATATCCGTGAGGGTATCTGCGAAGACGAAGAAATCAAAGCGAAAATAGACCGTATGCACAGAATTAATCAGTTTAAATTAGAATTGATGCCGGTATTTCCGTATAATCCATAAAAGTTGCAAATTGCAAGTGGCAAATTAAGGGTCTGCGAAGCTTAAATAGCATCGCAGACCCTTTTCATATTCTTACTTAAGTATCGCTTTATCAATAAGCTTAATTTCAGGCTTCTTGCAGCCTTCAAGCTCGAGAACAACAATTTCGTTTTCGTCTTTTAAGAACGGTGCAGGAAGATAAAGAGTGAACTGAGGTCCTCGTTTTAAAAATCTTCCCAGATTAAAGCCGTTGATATAAACTACTGCATTTGAAAAGCCTCTCATATCAACAAAGGTATCAACCTTTTCGTCTGCTTTGAAAGTACCTTTCATAAAGCAAGGGAATTCACTTGCCTTCTTGCCGTATTTAATATCGGGAGCTTTGTCAAGCTCCATACAGTAAACGTCCCAATCAACAATAGCCTGACCGCCGATATAAATTTCATCAAGACCCTTTCTGTCATACATTCTTCTTGCATAATTTATTCTGCCTAAAGCCTGTACGAGAATATCAACCTTGATTTCACCGTCAAAAGCCTTTACGGGAACAGAAAAGCTTTCTTCAAAAAGCTCTTTACCTTTAAGCTTTGTTCTGTCGTAAACGTGCTTTAATTCACCGTTTATGTAAATATACGCCATATCATGAACACCGAAGCCGTTGATTTCGGTATCACCGTAATTGCCCTTTATTGTGGTGCTGTAAAGAATAAGTCCGCTGTTCTGACCGTAATGCTCCATATGGTAAGGAATATGTGATTTTTTATGGTCTGCAAATTTCTTATAAGTCTTTCTTAAATCTGCAAACTCTGTTAACTGAACTTTACCGTATGCTTTTGTTTTTGCATCCTCGGGAAGCTGAGGTAATTCACAACCAAGCTGCTTTTTCATTCTGTCGCGAAGAATGAAATACTTTTCGGTGTATGCACCGTTTTCACTTAAGGGTGCACCGTAATCATAGCTTGTTGTTGTGGGGCAATAATTATCATAATAGTTTGCACCCGATGAAAAACCAAAATTAGTTCCACCGTGGAACATATAAAGGTTAAAGTTAGCATCCTCTTTAAAGAAACCGTCAAGGCTTCTGCCGAGAGTTTCTTCGGGGTTATCTGAATGATGCTTTGCTCCCCATCTGTCAAACCAACCGCACCAATGCTCACCGCACATAAGAGGCTTATCCGGCTGAAGCATTTTCAAATCATCAAATCTATGCTCATGGTATCCACCGAAGTTTGCAACCATCCAATCCTCTTTTATGCCACCGCCTGAGAAGAAGTATCTATCTTCACCATCCGAGGTGAAAAGCTGAACGTCTATACCCTGTTCTCGCATTAAATCTCTTAACCAATAAAGATACTTTTTATCTCTACCGAAAGAGCCGTATTCGTTTTCAACCTGCATTGCGATAATGCTACCGCCTTTTGTAAGCTGGTAAGGCACAAGTCTTGGAAGAAGCTCTTTGAAGAAGCTTTCGACCGCAGATATATACGCCTTATCCCAACAACGAAGACGGATGTTTTTATCCTTTAAAAGCCACGCGGGAAGACCGCCAAAATCCCATTCTGCACAGATATAAGGACCGGGACGGACAATAACGTAAAGACCCACCTCTTGTGCTGTTTTTACGAATTTTTCAATATTAAGCATACCCTCAAAATTAAACTGTCCTTTTTTAGGCTCATGCCAATTCCAAGGCACGTAGGTTTCAACAGTATTAAGACCTGCCGCTTTTAATTTCAAAAGACGGTCAAGCCAATATTCTTCGGGAATTCTGAAATAGTGCATAGCACCTGAATAAATATGAAACGGTTTCCCGTCAAGATAAAATTTTCTGTCTTTCATTTCAAGCATAGTTACTACCCCTTTTTGAGTACATATATCTTGATTATACTAAAAATTCCCATATAAAACTAGCATAAAATAAAAAATGGCAAGTCACACAAACTAAACACACCTATTTTGTAGCAAGTGACGAATAAAATCACCTTGCGTTTGATAAACTATATAAATAGTAATCTTAAATTTATTGATAAGGGTGATTTTATGTGCGGTATTATAGGAAAAGCAGGTTCTGATGAGGTTATGCCGGAGCTTCTTAACGGACTCCAAAAGTTAGAATACCGAGGCTACGATTCCGCAGGTATTGCGGTAATTCACAACAGCAATATTTCCCGATGCCGTGAATCAGGGAAAATAATAAATTTAAAAGAAAAAGCAGAAAGTAATAGGGAAAAGCTTGCGGGAAAAGTGGGTATAGGTCATACCCGTTGGGCAACTCACGGAAAGCCAACCGTTGAAAATGCACATCCACATATAAGCAACGATAAAAAATTTGCCCTTGTTCATAACGGAATAATTGAAAACGCAGAAGAGATAAAAAAAGAGTTTCTTAATGGTGAAGTCTTTTATTCACAAACCGACACAGAGGTTGGGATAAAGCTTATTTCAAAATTTTATAAAAGCAACGTAATTTCCGCTATAAAAACAGCATGTAAAGAGCTGACGGGTACGTTTGCTTTCGGTATTCTCTGCGAAGATTTTCCCGAAAGTATTTTCGCAACGGCACAAGGTAGCCCTCTCGTTGCGGTAAAAGGTGAAACGGGGTGCTGGATAGCCTCTGATTCAGGTGCAATAAACGAAAAAAACGGTGAGGTTTTCCGCATAGCAGACGGTGAAATCTGCGAAATTTCAAAAGATACCATACTTTTTTACAATTCTGAGGGGGAAGAAATAAAAAAACTGCCCGAAAACGTTTCGCTAACTGAAGAAGCGGTCAACAAGGGCGGTTATGAGCATTTTATGTTAAAGGAAATCTACGAGCAGCCTGAAGCTATAAGAAAAACTGTTTTTTCCTTCGCCGATAAAGACAACATCAAATTTGAAAACGTAAATATTCCCGATGAATTTTTCAAAGATAAAATAGAGAGAATTATAATTACCGCCTGTGGCTCTGCTTATCACACAGGTCTTATAGGAAAGCACGTAATTGAAAAGCTTTGTAAAATACCCGTATATGTTGAAATTGCATCAGAGCTTCGTTATTCAGAGCCTCTTATAAATGAAAACACCCTTACAATTTTTATAAGTCAAAGCGGTGAAACTGCCGACACTCTTGCAGCATTAAGGCTTTGTAAAAAGTATAATGCAAAAACACTTTCTATTGTAAACGTTAAAAACAGTATTATTGCAAAGGAAAGCGACAATGTTATTCTCACTCACGCAGGAAAGGAAATAGCCGTTGCCACAACAAAGGCATTCAGCGCCCAGCTTGTAAGCCTTTATGCGTTGGCGATTTTTATAGGTGAAAAAAAAGGAAAGCTTTCAGCTCACAAAAAAGAGTTTTTATTAAATGAGCTTTTGTCATTACCCGATAAAATCAACACAACTCTTTTAAAATCTGCCGATAAAGTAAAAGAGCTTTCCGAAACAATTTACAAGTCAACCGATATATTCTTTATCGGCAGACTTTACGACTACGGCACGGCTTGTGAGGGCTCTCTTAAAATGAAAGAAATCAGTTATATCAATTCTCAAAGCTATGCCGCAGGTGAATTAAAGCACGGAACTATTTCTTTAATTGAAAACGGCACACCCGTTATTGCAATAGGCAGTAACACAAAGGTTTTCTCAAAAACCGTAAGTAATATTGCCGAGGTAAAAGCACGAGGTGCAAGGGTTTTTCTTGTAACCGATGAAAGTGAAAAGGAAGCTCTCGATTTAATTGACGGTATAATCTACACACCGTCTACAGCACCCGAGTTTCAAAGCTCTTTGCTTGTTATCCCCTTACAGCTTTTAAGCTATTACACCGCAAAGCACCTCCGAAGAGATATCGACAAGCCGAAAAACCTTGCAAAAAGCGTTACGGTTGAATAAAAAATATAAAATGCCCCATCTCTGATCAAACAAAGATGGGGCATTTACGTAACTTAATTACATTTTAACTTTGTAGCACTTGATTTCGAAGGGATTAATTTCGAAGTTAAGTGTGTCACCGCTGAAGATATCAACTGCAACATCATTTCTTTCAAGAAGGTCACATTCAGCAACTGCTTTGATATCTGCAAAGAGCTTTGCAGAAACCTTTGTGCGACTGCCTGCTTTTTCAACGAAACGAATGATGTAAGCATCTTCATCTTCGCATTTCTTAACTGCCTCAAGAGTAACGTTTTTACCGTCAACCTTGATGAAGGATTTTTCAGTTTCACCCTTTGCATCTGCTGCAATTTCAACGGGTACTGCGGGGTTGTTGATTTCAAGACCTCTTACGAGAGTCTCTGCATCCTTCCAGTTACCTGCGTGAGGATAGATTGAATATGTGAAGTAGTGGTCACCACGGTCTGATTTGGGGTCGGGATTCATAGGTGCTTTAAGAAGAGTGATAATCATTCTCTGCTTGTCAACCTCGTAACCATACTTACAATCGTTAAGAATTGTAACACCGTAGCTGTCTTCACTCATATCAATAAAGTTATGAGCTGAAACCTCAAATTTAGCCTTGTCATAAGGATTATGACGGTAGTTTGAGCTTTCAATTGTAGCGTAAGCAATATCACGTGTAAACTTCTGTGCTTTAACGTCAACGTCGAAGCCAACCTTAAGAAGCTTTTCCTGCTCGTGCCAGCTGATAAATGTATCAAAGTCAATTCTGTCAAGCTCGTTGTAAAGAATAATATTCTGTTTAACAAGAGACTTGTTGATAACCTTTTCAAATGAAACAACAGTGAATACGTCACCTGAAGCGATACCTGTTACCTTACCTGCCTCTGTGTCAAATTCACGGTCAACGTAAGAAGCAACGATATCCCAAGCGTCATATTTACCGGGAAGGTCTTCATAAAGACGGAATACGTTACCCTTACCGCTGAGAACTTCTCTTTCGTTCTTTTTATCGTAGATAGAAACAAGCTCTGCACTATCGTCAAGAACAACCTTGAAGCTATCGTTTTCAACGGTATTACCTGAAAGTGCTGCTGCACCATTTACTGCACCGTCTTTTGCATAGAATACCTTGTAACCAACCGCAGGAATATCCTTAGCAACGAAAACAAGCACCTTTGTACCGTCAAGCTTTGTATAGCTCTGAGTTGCAAGCTTGTTACCGTCTGCATCGTAAATTTCTACATCCTTGTAGGGAAGCTCAACCTTCTGAGTTGCATTTACGCTAAGAGCATTGAAAAGAGCAAAGGGCTTGCCGTATTTTTCTGCACCGTCAACGTTACCTGCAAGAACATTAAGAGCCTCATCTCTTACACTTTCACCGATTGCGATGATATCATCGTAAATAGCACAAAGATCACCGAAAACCTCTGTGATATGTGAGCCGGGAAGTGAATCGTGGAACTGGTTAGTAAGAATTGCCTGCCAACCCTCGTTAAGCTTATCAAGAGGATATTTGTAGCCGTATTTCATTGCGATACTTGCAAACATCTCTGCCTGACGATAAAGGTTTTCAGAATATCTGTTAAGCTTTTTAAGGAGAGCCTTTGTTGTATGAACACCACGGTGCTCTTCAAGGTAAAGCTCGTCTTTCCAAGTAGGAATGTTAGTTTCTGTTGCATTTGCTTTCATTCTTGCAAGAGAATCTTCAATCTTACTTGTCTGTGTTTTGGGAAGACCGGGGAAGTTTTTATAACGTTTTACGTATTCAAGCATTTCGGTGTCAACACCGCCGCCACCGTCACCCCAACCGTAACAGTACATTGATTCACCGATAGTTTCTTTATCTGTATATTTCTTCCAGTTAACTTTAAGAGAGTCTGCTTCAACAGTACCGATAAAGTGTGTGGGGGGAACGATTGAGAATACCTTTGAGCCGTCGGGACCTTCCCACCAGAATGTATTATACTGCCAGGGGTTAGTATCGTTCCAGATACCCATTTTATGAGTTACGAAATATTCAACGCCTGCTTTTTTAAGAATCTGAGGCATTGCATAGCCGTTACCGAAAACGTCGGGAACCCAACATGTTTTAGGAGTGATACCAAATGTTTTTTCAGCAAAACGGATACCGTGAAGGAGCTGACGAACAAAGGATTCACCTGAAACAAGGTTACAGTCAGGCTCAACCCACATAGCACCGATGTATTCCCATCTACCCTCTTTGATACGCTCTTTAACCTGCTTGTAGATAGCGGGGAAGCGTTTTTCCATTTCGATATAAGTGGGGGCTGTACTCTGTGAGAAAATAAAATCGTCATACTGCTCCATAAGACGAAGCATTGTTGCATGAGTTCTACCAAGCTTACGAACATACTCTTTGTATGCCCACATAAATACGATATCAAGGTGAGAGTTACCTACAAGAGCAAGTGTACCCTCTGATTTATAGCTTGTGTTGTTGTAAACCTTATCTTTAAGAATTTTCTGTGCTTTAAGAAGACCTGCTTTGAATTCATCACCGTCAAGGTCAAAGTTTACATATGTAAATGCTTCTTTAAGAGTAGCTCTGATAAGCTCTGCAAGACCTGTATCGTGAACAGGCATAAAGAGTGCATTGAAAACTGCCTTGAAATCCCAATAGATTTCTTCAATTACAGGGTCAACAACACCTATAAATGAACAAGAAAGAGTTTTTACTGTTGATTCATTTGAATGCCATACGTAGTATGATTCAATATCAACATCGTAATGCTCGTCGCCCTTTGCACAGTCTGTAAGAAGAACAGAGTTTCTGAAGGGGTCAAGGCCCTGATAAGGCTCACCGTTAAGAGAAAGAAGTGAGTCACCGCCGAAATAAACGTTAAGAGTAACCTTTTTACCCTTAAAACGCTCGGGCATATCGAAAGAGTTTTTGAAGAAAGCACTCCAGCCGTTGTTACCCCAACGGTCACCAACGTTAAGCTCCTTCCACTCATCGTAGAAAAACTCATAATCATCGATACCTTTATAGATACATTCCTTCATTTTCCATGCAGGAATTGATTCGATATCGGTGTAAATACGTTTTTTAAGGTTTTTGATTTTAAGCGCTGCAACGTCGTCAAAAGAGAAGATACCTCTCTGCTTGCCCTTTGTGGCATCACGCCAATCATCAACATGAGCATCCATAGCATCAAGAGCTGCTACGGCATCAATGTTTTTAATCTCAGCCAAAACAATCGTCCTTTCTTAAATCGGAACAAGGCACGTCTGCACCCATATTCCCCGATTTTATTACATTTTACAGTATAACATTATTATAATATAAATTGCAAGATGGAAAATAGAAAAAAGTGGCAAATGGGAAATGCCACTTTCAATTTGCACTTGCAATTTGCCGCTTGTTTTCTGTATAATATTTTCATCAACCAAAAAGGGTGGTAATTTATGAAATATATCGACAGAAAAGAAAAGCTGAATTTCTACGTTGGTCTTTCAGGTCAGAACATTGTCTACTCGTTTATAGGCGGTACTTTTTTCACCTATTTTATGACGGACATTGCAATGTTTCCTGCAGCAATAGTTTCCGTTTTACTTATTGTTATGAAGGTCTGGGACGGAATCAACGATCCGATTGTCGGCTCATTTGTTGACAAGCACCGCTTTAAAAACGGTGAAAAGCTTCGTCCGTTTTTAAGATATACTCCTCTTCCCGTTGGTCTTTTTACAGTTCTTATTTTCCTCGTTTTCTCAACGGCTGAGGATATGTTATGGCTTCGTCTTGCTTACTTTGTAATTATGTATATCTGTTGGGATATTGCTTACACTCTTCAGGATGTTGCTATCTGGGGTATCACTGCCTCTGTTTCACCAAACGGTGATGAACGAGATAATTTTGTTAAATGGGCAAGAACGGTTGGCTCTTGTGTTTACGGTGTTTTTGGCGGACTTATTCCTATGGCAATAGAAATGGTTGCAAACACAACAAAAAAATCAATGGCACTTGTAACACTTGTGTTTGCTGTTATCCTCGGTCTTGGCGGTGCTATGATAAGTATGCGTACTTACAAAGCACAGGAAAGATTACGTGCTGTACCCGAAAAACAGCAGGGCTCACTTTTTGAAAGCTTTTCTCTTCTTTTCAAAAACAAAATGCTTATGCTCGTTACCCTTTCAAACCTTTTCGGTGCTTTAGGCTTTGGCGGTCAGCTTATGACTTATTTCTTCAAATACAAAATGCCTACTGACTTTTTAGGTGCAGGCAGTGCTATCGGTGCATTAGGTCTTACTACAATTTACGGTGCAATTACATACGGACCTCAATTTCTCGGTATGCTTTTTGCAGATAAGCTAAAGAAGCTTTTCAAGGGTTACGTAAACGCACTTATCTTTATGCAGGTGCTTAACATTGTAACAAGAGTTATTGCATTTGCTATCGGCTTTGACGGAATAAATATCTGGATTGGTATGCTTCTTATGGGTATCGGTTGTATTCCTATGGGTGCGGCATCAATTGCCCAGACCTCTATTTTCTGTGACAGTATTGACTATATGGAATGGAAAACAGGAAAACGTACCGAGGGTGTTACATTCTCAATGCAGACATTTTTCACTAAGGTTTCTAGCGGTATAACCGCAGGTCTTGCCGCTTTATCACTTTCAGTTCTCGGCTACAAGGCTATTGACGATTCTGCCGTTACCTTCCTCGGCACACAGACCCAGGCTTTTGAAACGTGGATTTGGCCTCTTGCAATGCTCACCCCTGCAATAGCAAGTCTTTTATATATAATTCCTCTTCTTTTCATTCGTTACACACCCGAAAAAAGAGCGGTTGTTGAAAAAGAATTGGCAGAAAGACGTGCCGCAGAAGCAACAAAATAAAATAAAAGCTCACCGCCCTATCACTATTCAGTGGTTGGGCGGTATTTTTATGAGAAAATGTTTGTCTTTTTTTATAAATATAATTTACTAATGGAAATATTTGTGATAGAATTATTATAATTATGTACATACGAAAGGACTTTTACTATGTTACTTGATAAAACACTTTATATCCCTGACTTAGGTGAGGTTGGTGTAGATAGTGGCTTCCACCTTCTCCCCGCTACCGAAGACGGAAAATTCGTTGCAGGTAAAAACGGTGTTGAATTCGTAGTTGCAACAGGTGACAACAAGGTTGAGTTTGTAAGCTTCGGCACACATTCTCTTGCTTGTGTTAAATCTGCAATTGCTTACCCCGTTTACTACCCTGTTTACCCTGTAAAAACAGAGTACCCCTTAAAGGCTGTGCTTATGGACCTTGACGGTACAACAGTACGCAGTGAGGAATTCTGGATCTGGATTATTGAGATGACTACAGCAAGCATGCTCGGCAACCCCAAATTCCAGCTTGAAGAAGCAGATATTCCCTTCGTTTCAGGTCATAGCGTTTCAGAGCATCTTCAGTATTGTATCGACAAATACTGCCCCGGTGCTTCTCTTGAAAAAGCAAGAAGCTTCTATTTTGAGCATACTCACAGAGAAATGGAAGAAATTATGGCAGGCAGAGGTAAAGACGGTGCCTTCACTCCCACAGAGGGCGTTAAGGATTTCCTTTTAGAGCTCAAGGATATGGGAATCAAAATCGGTCTTGTTACTTCAGGTCTTTATGAAAAGGCTTGGCCCGAAATTCTTTCTGCATTCAAAACACTTGGTATGGGCGACCCCAAGGATTTCTATGATGCAATAATTTCTGCAGGCTTCCCCCTCAGAAAAGGTAGTGTAGGTACTTTAGGTGAGCTTTCACCCAAGCCTCACCCCTGGCTTTACAGCGAAACCTCTATCGTTGGTCTTGGCGAAGCATTTGCTGACAGAAACCACGTTATCGGTATCGAAGACAGTGGTGCAGGTGCTTGCTCTGTAAGACTTGCAGGCTACACAACAATCGGTATTGCAGGCGGTAATATCGAATCAAGCGGTACAAAGGCAGTTTGCACACATTTCTGTGACAACTTCCAGGAAATAATGAAAATTATAAAAGGATAAGGTGATAGATATGGATAACAAAAAAGACAAAATCCAATGTCATTTTATATCCAACACCCATTGGGACAGAGAATGGCGTTTCTCTGCAAGAAGAACCCAATATATGCTTGGATATATGCTTGATATGCTCCTTGACATTCTTGACAAAAACCCTGATTACAAGCATTTCCATTTAGACTCTCAGACAATGCCTATTCAGGATTATCTTGAGGTTTACCCCGAAAAGAAAGAAAAGCTTCAGAAATACATAAAAGAGGGTAGAATTGCAGTTGGCCCTTGGTTCTGCCTTCCTGATGAATTTACCGTTGGTAGCGAGGCTCTTGTAAGAAACCTTCTTCTCGGTCATAAGATCGGTAAAGAAATGGGCGGTATCAGCAAAACCGGTTACTCACCCTTCGGTTGGGGTCAGATTTCACAGCTTCCCCAGATTTATGACGGATTTGATATTCATTTCGCGTCCTTCTACCGCGGTATCAATGAATATAAAGCTCCTAAATCAGAATTCTACTGGGAAAGCCCCGACGGAACTCGTATTTACGCTTCCCGTCTTGCAAAACGTCCCCGTTACAACATCTGGTACGTTGTTCAGAGACCCGTATACTTCAACCAAAAGGACGAAAACAACCGTGATATGCTCTGGAATGACAACAACGGTGTATTCAAGCTTATTGACAGAGACTGGAAATTAGACTATCAGTACACTCATCCCTTCTACGAGTATCATAAAGAAAATATCCAGGCAAGAGCCGAGCAGGCTATGAAGGAGCAGGATAACGACTGGACAACAAATCACCGTTTCTGGTCAATCGGTCACGACTCTTCTTGCCCCGATGAACGTGAAATTCAGCTTGTTAACGACCTTAACGAAGCTTTACCCGAGGCTGAAGTATTCCACAGCACTCTTAAAGAAATGGAACAGGGCATCATCGATAACTTCAAAGAAGATTCACCCGTTCTTAAGGGCGAAATGAGAGACCCCTATACAAAGGGTAGCGTTAGTGAGCTTTGCGGATGGATTCTTTCTGCAAGAACTTATATCAAGCAGGAAAACTTTGACACAGAAAGAAGAATTATCAACTACGCAGAGCCTATGGCAGTATTTGCTTCTCTTTCAGGTGCACCCTATCCCCAGAACTTCATTGACCTTTCATATAACTATCTTCTTCAGAACCACGGTCACGACAGTATCGGTGCTTGCGGACGTGACGTTGTTTACGAAGACGTTATGTCACGTTACAGACAGGCAAGAGAGCTTTCAATGTGCGTATTTGAAAGAGCATTTATGGATATTGCCGGTGACATTAATCTCCGTTCATTCTCAAAGGATGATGCAGCAGTTGTAATCTTCAACCCCGCACCCTTCAAGAGAACTGAAACTGTTGATTTAAGACTTGAAATTCCTGCTGAATGGAAAGCTGACAGCTTTGAAATTCTTGATGAAGAGGGCAACAAAATCAAATATCAGGTGCTTTCAACAAACAAAGCAAATGCACAGATTATTCAGAATCCCAACGATACTGCAAACGTCCTTCACACAGAGCAGTACCTTGTTGCAGCTGAAGTTGCTGACATTCCTGCTATGGGTTATAAAACTCTCAAGGTTCGTCCTCTTTACAACGTTCGTGCTACAACACCCGTAACTCTTGTAAAAACTACAAACGTTATGGAAAACGAATATCTCAAGGTTTCATTTAACCACAACGGTACTTATAACGTTTTCGACAAAGAAAACGGCAAAGAATATAAGAACCTCGGTTACTTCAAGGATAGTGGCGAAATCGGTAACCCCTGGCAGCACGTTGCTCCCGAATGTGATGAAACCTTCACAACTCTCGGTGAGCAGGCAAACGTTACTCTTCTTCGTCATGGTGAATTTGAAACAACATACAAAATCACAATGCGTTGGGAGCTTCCCGAAAAACGTGCATTTGACGAAAAATCAAGAAGTGAGCATAAGCTTCCCGTTGATATTGAAAGCCTTGTTACTCTTCGTAAGGGTGCAAAGTTTGTTGAAATTGAAACAACAATCAACAACCGTTGCGAAGACCACTATTTACAGGTTGGCTTCCCCACCGGCATCAAGGCAGAATATGCAGATGCACAGGGTCAGTTTGACGTTGTAAAACGTAAGATTGAAAAGCCCGACTACTCACTTTACGATGAACCGCCTATGACAGAGCATCCTATGAACTCTTTCGTAAGCATTTCAGACGGCAAATACGGTGTTGCTCTTCTTAACACAGGTCTTAAGGCTTATGAAGCTGCAGACGATGAAGAAAACACTCTTTACCTTTCACTTATCCGTGCTTATCCTCTTCGTATCTGCGTTACTAAAGATATGCAGAACTACAGTGACTGGGATAAGGGCTCACAGTGTATCGGTGTTAACACATTCCGTTACGCATTTATGCCTCATAAGGGTGACTGGGAAGAAGGCAACGTATGGCAGGAAAGCGAAAGATTTAACCTTTACCTTACTGCAGGTCAGATTGCTCCCACAGACCACGGTAAGAATCCTCTTTCACACTCATTCCTTGAGCTTAAAGACGAAGTTCTTAACGTTAGCGCTGTTAAGAAGAGTGAAGACGGCAACGGCTACGTTGTAAGACTCTTTAACCCCTCTGACAAAGCAGTTAAAACAGCTATCCGTCTTAACAAGGGTATTGCTCCCATCGAAAAGGCACAGTCACCCGTTGAAAGACAGAAGGCAGAATTCGAGCTTCCCGAATATTCAGGAAAAGCCTGGGCAGAAGCAAAGCTTGTTACATTGGAAGAAAAGGACATCGCTCCCCTTACAATTGACAACGACGGCTTCGTAGAATTCGAAATCACAGGTAAAAAGATTCTTACAATTAAGTTTAACTAAACAAAAAAATCCCCCTCATTCGAGGGGGCTTTTTTTAACCGTGTTCTCCAACTGTAACCGTCATCACAGATATAAGATTAAAGCCTGTTTCTGTTTCGCGGATTGTGATATCTGCATACTTGTCGGGCTGGGTTGCGGCAAGAGTACCGTCGGGAAGAACTTCTACGTTATTTGTACCAACGTAGCCAACGCGAAGCACAGCAAGACCGCCTGTTTTCTGAACGGACTCGATTCTTACTGAAAAGGGCGGTGTTACGCCTGTAAGCGGAACGGTATAAGTGCCGTTTGAAGCATTATACGTAAACTCATAACCGTAACCAACAACACTTGCGTGAATTATACCAACGTCTGCACCAAACATATCAAAATAATATTTTTCAACGTCTTCTGCAGGAACGATAAGACCTTTTTCGGTTACCTCGTAATCCCCTGTTTTAACGTCGTCACTCAAAAGAGTACATATTGCAATATTACGAAGAGTGTCTTTATCTGCATTTGTGATATCACTAAAAGGTGCAGGGTCAACGCCTACAACCCAGGTAAGAAAATCAGCGTATTCGGAATAATCCACAGCTTCTTCTTCGCCTGTAGAAAGCTTTGAAACTGCAAAATTAACAATACTCACAACGCCTGTTATTGCAAAAATCAAAACGATAAGCCCGATTATAAAGGGGGCTTTCTTTTTTTTACTTGTAATTGTAACAACTTCACTCATAATAATTACCTGCTGTATTTATTCCTTGTGCGTTCTGTTCTTCTTTCGATAGCTTCTTTACGCGCTTTTTCTTTTAATCTTTTCTTCTTTTCAGCTTCCTTCTGACGAAGAATAAGATTTATTCTGAAAACCACGATAGTACCGCCAATTACCTGAATAATGTCGCAGCCTGTGGCTTCTGCAAGCTTTTGTGCGATTTCTTTAGGTCCTTCCGGGGCAGATTCAAGGTGAACTTTAATTTTAAAAAGCTCTCTTGTGTTAAAGGTATCTTCAATCTGGGCAATTACTGCATCGGTAACACCCTCTTTACCTATCTGAAAAATAGGATCAAGAACGTTTGCCTCTGCTCGTAATTTTGCTCTTTCTTTACTTGTCATATTTTTTCTCCGTTTATTTTAAGAATAGTGGAGATTTATTCCTTACTCCACTTTGTGCCTTCGCGTGTATCAAGAAGCGTAACACCCTTTGATGCTAATTCATCACGGATTCTGTCTGCTTCTGCAAAGTTCTTAGCCTTTTTAGCTTCAACTCTTAAGGCAATCTGCTCTTCAACGTATTTTGCAAAGTCATCTGTTGCAGCAGGTGCTTCATCCTTCTGCGAAAGCTTCTTTGCACCTTCTACAAGGTCAAGAGAAAGAACTCTGTCAAAATCGTTAAGAAGATAAATTTTTGTTTTATCGTTTGTTTTTTCTTTAAGCACATCGTAAATTGCAGTAACTGCAAGGGATGTGTTTATATCATTATCAAGGGCTGCTTTGAATGATGCGGTAAGCTTTTCAACTGCCGCCATATCAAGCTCGTCACCTTCAACGGGGTTAAGTGTTGCAATCTTTTTAAGAAGCTTATCGTAAGCTGTTGCAGCACCATCAAGGTTTTCATAAGAGAAAACAAGCTGTTTTCTGTAATGTGACTGCAAGCAGAAAAATCTGTATGCAAGAGGGTTATAGCCTTTTTCTTCAAGAAGAGAAACTGTAAGGAATTCACCCTTTGATTTACTCATTTTACCTGAGTTTGTATTAAGGTGTAAAACATGGAACCAATAGTTACACCATTTATGACCTAAATACGCTTCACTCTGTGCAATTTCATTTGTGTGATGAGGGAATGCGTTATCAATACCGCCACAGTGAATATCCATATATTCGCCTAAATGCTTAAGGCTTATTGCTGAACATTCAATATGCCAACCGGGATAGCCTACGCCCCAAGGAGAGTCCCATTTAAGAGCCTGCTCTTCAAATTTTGATTTTGTAAACCAGAGAACGAAGTCGTTTTTATTTCGTTTGTTTGTATCCTCTTCAACGCCCTCACGAACACCAACCATTAGCTCTTCGCTGTCGTGTTTGTTAAATACGTAATACTCGTCAAGCTTTGATGTATCAAAATAAACATTACCGCCTGCAAGGTAAGCATAGCCTTTTTCAATAAGACCACTGACCATAGTGATAAATTCATCAATACAGTTTGTTGCGGGCTCAACCACGTCAGGTGTTTTGATATTAAGCTTTTTGCAATCCTCAAAGAAAGCATCTGTATAGAATTTTGCAATATCCATAACAGATTTGTTTTCTCTTTTTGCACCCTTAACCATTTTATCTTCACCTGTGTCGGCATCACTTGAGAGATGACCAACGTCGGTAATATTCATTACACGCTTTACGTCGTAACCGCTGTAACGAAGGTGCTTTTCAAGAATATCCTCCATAATATAGCTACGAAGGTTACCTATATGAGCAAAATGGTAAACGGTAGGACCGCAGGTGTACATATTTACCTTGCCGGGTACGTTTTCCTTAAAAGTTTCTTTTTTACGAGAAAGTGAGTTATAAAGCTGCATATTTCCTCCCGATTATTTGGAAAAATCTATAAGTTTAATTGATTGTTTTACGTAAATAACGCCTGAAATTACGCAAAGAACGGCTGTTATCCACAAAAGTCCGTTTGAAACTGCGGATAATGGGAAGCTGTCACCTAAAATACCGCTGTCGTTAAGCTCTGCTAAAATCATTATTATCAATGAAAATACCATCTGTGAAATTGTTTTGAGCTTACCGTAAATATTTGCGGGGATAACGATACCCTGCGCGGTAGCAACAAGACGGAATGAGGTAATTGTGAATTCTCTCAAGAGAACTATCATAATTATCCAGATATTGCAAAGACCAAACTGCATAAATGCAAGAAGTGCCGCAGTTGTAAGAATTTTATCTGCAACGGGGTCTGCAAGCTGACCGAAAACGGTAACTATCTGTTTTTTACGGGCAATTTTACCGTCAAGAAAATCGGTAAAGGAGCCTATTGCAAAAACGATAAGACCTACAAGAAAGTGATGAGGCATATCGCTTAAAAACAATGCAAGAAATATAGGTGTAAGAATAATTCTTATAACCGTAAGCTGATTTGGTACGTTCATCATTTTCATACTGCTTCACCAATGAGTGCATACTCATCCTTATCAAAAATTTCTACGGGTACAATATCACCGTCATCAATTCTGTAGCCTGAAGTAAACACGATACTGTTGTCAATATCAGGTGAATCCATATAAGTTCTGCCGTAATAGCTGTCTAAATAAGGGTCGTAGCCCTCAACGAGAACGTCATAGGTTTTGCCGATACACTCCTGAAGCTTTTCTTCAGAAATTGTATACTGCTGATTCATAATAACCTCAGCTCTTTCAGCTGCAACCTCGGGGTCAATCTGATTATCAAAATCAAAAGCAGGTGTGCCCTCTTCGCGAGAGTAAGCAAAACAACCTACTCTATCAAGCTTTGCTTCGTTTACAAACTCTGAAAGAGTTGTAAACGCTTCTTCGGTTTCACCGGGAAAACCGGTGATAAAGGTTGTTCTTATAATCATATCAGGGATTTTTGTTCTGATTTTTTCAATGAGAGCCAAAAGGCTTTCCTTATCCCCTTTTCTGTTCATAGCTTTGAGAATTTCGCCATCTGCGTGCTGCATAGGGATATCTATATAGTGACAAACCTTTTCATTTTCAGCAATAGCATCTAAAAGCTCGTCGGTAACTCTTTCGGGGTAGCAGTAAAGAAGGCGAATCCATTTTAATTTTTCGATTTTATTAAGCTCACCTAAAAGCTCGGGGAGCTTCAAGCTACCGTAAAGATCTTCACCGTAACGGGTAGTATCCTGAGCTACGAGAATAATCTCTTTTACACCCTTTTCGCAAAGAGCATTAGCCTCTTCAATAACGTCTTCCATCTTTCTGCTTCTGAAAGCACCTCTTATAGAGGGAATTGCACAGTAAGAGCAACAGTTTGAGCAACCGTCTGCAATTTTAAGATATGCAGTGTATTCAGGTGTTGTAAGAATTCTGCCACCATCAAGAGGAAGAAGCTCTTTATCGGGGAAGCTGCTGTAAACCTCGTCATTTTCAAAAATCGCATCGCATACTGCAACTATATCTGCATTAGCACCGATACCGATAACGCCGTCAACCTCGGGAATTTCGCTTATTACTTCATCGGCATATCTCTGAGCAAGACAGCCTGTAACGAGAATCTTCTTCAGAATACCATCTTCTTTTAAATCTGCCATTTCAAGAATCGCATCAATAGATTCTTTCTTTGCATCTTCAATGAAGCCACAGGTGTTAACGATAACAATATCTGCCTTGTCAGCATCCTGAACAAGCACATAGCCTGCATCAACAAGCTTTTTAAGCATAATTTCAGCATCAACCTGATTTTTAGGACAACCAAGGCTTATCATTCCGATTTTACGTGACATAACATTCACCTCTTAAAGATTTTGGGACTCAAACCGACGGAAACTCAATTTCACATTCTGAAAAAGCTTCTCTTATATCGCGGAAAGAATAACCCATTCTTACGAAACGGTTGACAAGTTTTTTTCTGTCTTTTTCCGTTTCTGCTTTATTATAGTATTTTGTCTTTAACATTTCTATAATACGCGAAATCGGCTCATTGTCAAGAGTTTTGAGCGTATTATCTATAGTTTCAGAGTCAATTCCTTTAATTTTTAACTCATAAGTTATTCTCTTTACATCATATTTTTTAACTTCGAAAAGATACCTGGCATACTCTTTGCAAAAGCTTTCGTCGTCAATATATCCCCTATCGAGCATTTTTTCTATTGCTCTTTCGGCACTTTCTTTACCGTATTTTAATTTAAGCTTGTCATAAAGCTCTTTTTTTGAGTATGCTCTCATAGAAAGATACGTAATACCTTTCTCATAAGCAGAGCGAAAGCCTGCCTCCTCTTTTAAGGAAGCAAGCTCTTCTTCTGTAATTTCAGTACCCTCTTTAAAACCGTTCCGGTACCAATAATCGTCATAAAGTGTAAGGGTATATTCACCGTCAATATAGATATGAACCTTATTGCCGTTACCCTGCTTTGAAGTGATTTTCATTATTATTCGTCGTCATCAACAGCGATGTCAATTTTCGCTCTTGCCTTTTCTTTTGTAACATCTTCGGCGGGTGCAGGTGCTGACTGCTCTCTTCTTGAAATGGGATTTCTTGCAGAAATGATATTTTTGATGTTTTCGCGAACTTTAGCTTCAATTTCTGCACAGAAATCGGGGGTATTTCTGAGATATTCTTTAACGTTATCTCTACCCTGACCTAATCTTTCCTCACCGTAATAGAACCAAGCGCCGCTCTTTCTGATAACCTCCATTTTAACTGCAAGGTCAAGAAGCTCGCCGTACTTTGAAATACCCTCGCCAAACATAATGTCAAACTCAGCCTCTTTAAAAGGTGGAGCAACTTTATTTTTAACGATTTTTGCTCTTGTACGAGAACCGATAAACTCGTTGCCGGGGCCCTTGAGCTGTTCAATTTTTCTAACGTCAATACGGATAGTTGAATAGAATTTTAATGCTCTACCACCTGTTGTAACCTCGGGGTTACCATAGATAACACCAACCTTTTCACGAAGCTGGTTGATAAAGATAACAACTGTGTTAGATTTTGAAATTGCACCTGTTAATTTTCTTAACGCCTGTGACATAAGACGAGCATGAAGACCAACGTGAGAGTCACCCATTTCACCCTCAATTTCGGCCTTTGGAACAAGAGCTGCAACAGAGTCAACGACAATAACGTCAAGCGCTCCCGAACGAGCAAGATACTCTGTAATTTCAAGTGCCTGTTCACCGTTGTCAGGCTGTGAAACGAGAAGTGAATCAATATCAACGCCTAAAGCAGAAGCGTATACGGGGTCGAGAGCGTGTTCAGCATCGATAAAAGCAGCCTCACCGCCCATTTTCTGTGCTTCTGCAACAACGTGAAGAGCGAGGGTTGTTTTACCTGAGCTTTCAGGACCGTATATTTCAACGATTCTGCCACGGGGAAGACCGCCGATACCGGTTGCGGCATCAAGAGCAATTGAGCCTGTGGGAATAGCTTCAACGTTAAGCCCTGCATTTTCACCAAGACGCATAATTGCACCTTTACCGAAATTCTTTTCTATCTGGGAAAGCGCTGTTTCAAGTGCTTTTGTTTTTTCTGTTCTTTCTGCCATGTTTTTTACTCCTTTTTAAAGTGTACAAATGTTCGGTTACGGTGCTATTATATATGATGTATTTGCAAAAATCAAGCAATTTTCAAAAAAATTTTTAAATATTTACCCCAATATTATGTGAAAGTTCATAAAATACGCGAATTTCTGAAAAAAACACTTGCATTTGCAAACAAAAGGTGATATCATACGTTCGTTGTCTTATGTTTAGACTTTATTTGAAAATTTTTGAAGGAGGTGCAGCTCAATGGCAAAATGTGAATTTTGCAACAAGGAAGTTGCTTTCGGCATCAAGGTTTCTCACTCACACAGACGTTCAAACAGAACTTGGAAACCCAACGTTAAAAGAGTAAAAGCAATCGTTAACGGCTCTCCCCGTAGAGTTTATGCTTGCACACGCTGCTTGCGCTCCGGTAAGGTTACCCGCGCTATCTAAGTTAATGAGTTAACTTAAAGCATATGGCTCCGAAGCTTTGCTTCGGAGCTTTGCTTTTTTATGTCGGTTTTTGTCACAAGCTTTCTAAACACTTTCACATATTTTCAGTTTTATATTTGTTAAAAGATTACATTGAATTTGGCTTTTTCATATAGTATAATTGTATGTGTTGAAATATATCTTTTAATAAGGACGTGACCTTGTTTGAATAAAAAACGAGTTTTGTGCTATCTGTTATGCTTTTGCATTTTAACAACCTGCACGTTGTTTTCAGGTAACAGTGTTTTTGCTGTTGACAATGCAAGAAGCACTACACCCGTTGTTGCTTCGGCTAACGAATTTGAATACAGATTTGTGCCTGCAAATAATCCCCAAAAGGTTGTTATAAGCAAATATAACGGCACAGATACTCAAGTAATTATCCCTGCCTATATAAACGGCTTACCCGTTTCTGTTATTGCGGCATCCACCTTTAAAAATAACAGCACCGTTACTTACGTAAGGCTTCCTGCAACGGTTTCTTCAATTTCAGGTAATCCCTTTAACCTTTGCACCTCTCTTTACACTATCGACGTTGACCCCGCTAACACAAAGCTTAAATCAATAGACGGTGTGCTTTATTCTACAGATAATTATGGTAATCCCAACGTTCTTTTAAGCTTCCCCGCAGGAAGAGGCGGTCATTTTACAATACCTCATGGTGTTACAAGAATTAAATCTTATGCTTTCGACCATTGTTACAATTTAACAAGTGTTGATATGCACAACACCGTAACTGAAATTGAGTCAAACGCTTTTTCGTTTTGTTGGAATCTTTCAAGCTTACGATTAAGTGATAACCTTGAAATTCTCGGTGATTATGCCCTCTCTTATTGTAGAGCACTCAAGCGCCTTGACTTACCGTTTTCTCTCAGAAAAATAGGTACAGATACTTTTTTAGGCGGTATTGATTCGCAAAATCATAAATTCTATTATTTTACTGAGGGTATTTCTTGCGTCAGAAACACTTATAGCTACTACTACTTAAGATACATCGGCTTACCTGCATACACAATTAACGCATTCCGTACAGTTACCGACGTCAATTCAAAGGTTACCGTTTACGATGCTTACGGTGTATTACCTGAGGGTAACGTTGAGGTTGTTGCAACACCGGTTGACCCTGCAACAGTTACTCACAACGTTACAACAAGATTCACCGAGGCTTACTGCTACGATATCAAGCTTTACTGTAACGGTCAGGAATTTCAACCTAATGGTAACATTATTATAAGATTTAACGGCTTACCTGAACACATAAGTCCGTTAAGTGCAAAAATTTATAATGCAAACAGCTGGAATTCTATTTGCGTAAACGGCTCACCTCACACTAACTTTATCGGTACACAGGTAAACTACACAGGCAGATTCCTTATTCTTGCAAACACCGTTTACAACATAGCCGGTGACGTTGACGGTGACGGTACTATTACCTTCTTCGATGCAAGAGCAGTTATGCACGCAGCCTTAGGCACACTCACCCTAACACCCGAGCAAGCGGTAGTTGCTAACGTTGACTATTCTGCCGACGGAAAAATCACCATGAACGACGCTATGAGAATTTTACAGTACGTAGCGGGTGTTATCGGTTGGTTATAATTAAAATCTTTTAACGGAGGTATTATTATGATAGGTCTTGGCAAATACAAGGTAAAAATCGACCATATGTTTTACAATGGTGTTGCTGTTTTTGAAATTAAAAATGATGACGGCAATTACGAAATTGACATTGAGCTTGAAACCGATGATTTTGAAATGCCCGACATTGAGCTTAAAGACGTTATAGAAGAGGTTGACACTATTATTGCTAAAGCAGAGGTTGATGAATTCCCCGGAAAATTAATCGACGTTAACCTCACCTTTACAGACGATAAATGTAACGGCTTTTTAAAAATCCCCTTCGTTGGAAAAATCAAAATCAAGGATGCTGTTAAAATCGGCTGATCAGAACACAAAAATTTATCACAGGAGAATTATCGTGTCAGAAACTAAAACTCCTAAAAAAAGAGCCTCTCAATTACCTGAGTGGTTTAAACTTGATAATGCTGCTTCGGTTTTCCCCGGTCAGAATACAAGCACCTGGTCTAATATCTTCAGATTTTCTGTTGAATTAAAGACCGAAGTTGACCCTGACCTTTTGAAAACCGCTTTAGAAAAAATTATGCCTCGTTTTCCCGAATTTGACGTTCGAATAAGACGAGGCTTGTTTTGGTATTATTTTGAAAAGAATCCTGCAGGCTCGCCCTCTGTAAACCCGGATATTAAAAACCCTTGCCACAGAGTTAAATTCAAAGAAAACGACGGTTATCTTTTCAGGGTTTATTATCACGGCAAAAAAATTGCTGTTGATACTTTCCACGCTCTTTCCGACGGCCACGGTGCAGCTATTTTCACCTGTACTCTTGTTGCAGAGTATCTTCGTCTTCAAGGGCATACAATTTCAACGGGCGGCTTTGTGCTTGATATAAACGAAGCACCAACCCAAAGAGAGCTTGAAGACTCTTTCGCAAAAAACGCTTCATCTCACGGTAAGGTTAAACGAAGCGACAAATGGGTGTATCACGCGGTAGGAACAAAGCTTCCCAAGCATATGGTTAACATTACCGCAGGTACAATTTCTTTTTCAGAGCTTCACAAAATAACAAAAGCGAAAGGCGTAACCATTACCGAATTTTTTGCCGCCTTGCTTCTTGACGTTCATTGTCAGAAGCAGTTAAGAGAAAAGAAAAAGCTTAAAGAGGTTTCCGTTCAGGTTCCTATTGATTTGCGAGGAACCTACGGCTCTGAAACCTTAAGAAATTACTCTATTTGCTTAAGAGTAAAGGTAGACCCGAATTTAGGTGAATATAGCTTCGACGAGCTTTTGAAAACGGTTGCTTTACAGCTTCGTCTTGCAAACGACGAGAAAAAGCTTAACGCTATGGTAACGGCAAACTTAGGTCTTGAAAGAAACCCGGTTTTAAAATATCTTCCCCTTGCGATAAAGGATTTAGGTGTAGGCATTTCATTCCTCATAACAGCAGAGCAGACAACTACATCTTTACTTTCAAATATGGGTGCAGTAAAGCTTCCCGAGGATATGAAAGAGCATATCGAAAAGGTATTTCTTATGCCGGGGCCGGGTAAGCTTAACGCGGCAAGATGCGGTGTAGCCACCTTTGAGGACAAGCTTATGTTTACCTTTGCAAATATTTATGAAGAAAACGATATTGAGCGTGAATTTTTCACCCGTCTTGTAAAAATGGGGCTTCACGTTAAAATTGAAAGCAACCGAGAATAAAAATAAAAGCCATACTGAGTAATCAAGGAGAAACCTATGTCATATTGTGTTAATTGCGGTGTTGAGCTTGACGCAAGTGCTAAAAAATGTGCCTTATGCGACACACCGATTTACAACCCAAATATAAAAACACCGGATAACGAAACAACTACACCTTTTTCGGATACACCGATTATACCCAAGGAGGTTAAAAAGAAATTTATAGCATTGATAATTTCTTTCGTTATTCTTATACCTAATCTTGTTTGTGCATTATTAAATTTATTTTTCCAACCCGAAAACCTTTGGTTTATTTACCTTGCATCAACAAGTCTTCTTGTTTGGATAGTTTTCGTTTTCCCCTTTTTAACCGCTAAATTAAGGCCATATCTTATGTGGGGCTTTGACACCTTAGCAACTGCTTTATACGTCGCAGTTTTTTACGCTAAAAATTTAGGCGGTGAAAAATGGTATTTCGGTATTGCAGTGCCTATAATTTCAATAGCTTCTCTTTGCGCATTATATTTTATTTATTGGTACCGCCAAAGAAAACGTCATTGGACCTCGAAAGTGCTTCATTTCTTTATTGATTTAGTTATTACCCTTTCTGTTTCAAGCCTTTGCCTTTACCTTAACAGTAAAATTCTTCAGTTTGAAATTCTTTTTATTGCAGATATTTGCTGTGTTGCTCTCGTATTCTTCTGGTTATACGCAAATAAGAGCAAAAAAGTAAGAGCCTGGCTTGCTAAGAAGGTTTTTGTGTGAGATAAAATCCCCTGCGAAGTTTTTAAGCTTCGCAGGGGATTTCTTTTTTATTTCAATATCTCCGGTGCTTTGAGGATACCTGTTGTTCTTAAAACGTATTCGTAGCTCCAGTTTTTACCCTCGCTTCTCCAAGCGCCCGGACCGTGCCAGCTTTCCTTAACGTCAACAAGGTGAATAGGGCCCATTGAGTTGTAACGGTGAATGTAAAGCTTAACGCCTAAAATATGCTCACCGTCTGCTACCTCTTTAATTTCAAGCTCGTAAGGCGGGTAAATTATATTACCTTTCTTTTCACCGTCAAGCTCTACGCTGATAAGTGCACCGCGGTAATCGGATGCGCATACTTTAACCTTACCGTTTTCTGCTTTTACGGGTATTTTGTAAGTAATAGCACCGCTATAGAAGGGAAGACCCTGTGAAAGAATTGAGCCGAAGGCAAGCTTCTCGGGAAGAGAGGTTATTGAGGCAAATCTACCAACCATCTTAACACCGAAATAGCCGATAATATACATAGCTTCAAGGTTTGCAGAGGGTCCAAAGGGATAAGTTACCTCTAAAACGTTTTCGCCTTTTTTGATATCGGGTAACGCTACCTTGAAAATTGAAATATCAACGTATGTGCCTTTGATTTCTGAAGATACTTTTTCACCGTTGAATGTAATTTCAGCATCCGCTGCATCTTCAAGAGCAAGGAAAGCACCGCTATAATCAATTTCACTATTAAAAGTATATTTAAGTGTTACCTTGCTTACGTGAGGCTGTTCACCATAAACCCAAGGTTGAACAACGGCTCCGCCTCTTTCCTCAAGACCTAATCTTTCACGGCAGATATTGTCAAGGCGAAGCACCTCTTCAACGGGTGAAAATTCTTCTTCGCCCTCTAACTTAAACTCTGCCATATCAAGCACAAGCACATTTTCCTCTGAAAGATCATAATCAACAAGACCCGGGGTAACAATAGCCTGATCATCGTTTTCATCCTTCTTTTCAGCGGAAGCTACCTCTCCTGCTTTAATGAGCTTGAAAAGCCTTGAATCGTAACCGTAGGTATGCTCATCGATAATTGTTTTTCCGTTTTCAGTTGTGAATACTGCGGGGTAAATTTCACCGTTTTCAGTATTGTAGGTTAATACTGAATATTCACCCTCAACGGTTATTTTAATGTAATCTCCTCTGTCAACGTCCTTGTTGTAAGGCTCTTTATCATAGCAAACGAAAAGCCATTTGCAATCCTCGTCTTCACGAAGCTGATAAATAAGGTCGTCTGTAAGAGTGCCGTCATAAGAACGGATAGTAACAGTTCTGTCTTTATCCATAGCAGTAATTACTGCGGAATGGGTATAGTCTGCCTTTTCGGAAATATTATATAACTCTTTACCTCTTGAGCTTTCAACTGCATCGCAAAGTGCAGGTGCTTCACCCAAGAAAAGAAGTCTGCCGCCGCATTTACGGAATTCTTCAAGTCTTTCAAGAGTTGAAGAACGAAGAGTTTCGCAACCGGGAACGATAATTGTATCGTATTCCATTTTGCCGACCTTTAAGGGTGCAGTACCCTTTTCGCAAAGAGCAGGTAAAAGTGATTCTGAAATAAAGTCAAAGTCAATGCTACCCTCAAGGAGCCATTTTGTAAGGTCAAGGAATTTTTCATCAATACCGTCGCGGAAAATGTTAGATTTATCGTTAGGACCCCAATGAAGCCAGAAGCTTTCAACGGGGTGAATAACGCCCACCTTAACTACGGGCTTACCTCTTGTAAGGGCAGTATTTACCCTTGCAAAATGCTCTTCAATAGCATTGTATTCTTTATACCAGGGTGACTGATATGAAATAGATGCAGGGTAATCTCGCTTTGCTTCACCTGCCATAGCGTACCAGGAAAGATGGGGTACTCTTATGGTAATCCCTAAAGCCGCCTGCCAGTCGCCCTGATGCTTATATGTTCTGAAATCACAATCCCAACCGGTAACACCGTAAAGCTCTGAAAGAACACCCTCGTAGCCGAACTGATGTGCCGCAGACTGTGCCTGCTTTGCGGTTGTGTATTCGTGGGCATTACAAAGCAAATCTATACCGGGAAGACGGAAGCTTCTGTAAGACCTCATAGCTTCACCTAAAGCGGCAGTCTGGCTATGTAAGGTAGGCTCTTCCATCATATGACCTGTAAGAGCGATACCGTTTTCCTCACACCAAGAGCCTACCGTATCAGCAAAAGACTGTGCAAATAACTCGGCAATAAAATCGTGGTAACGGTAACGGTGAATTGAGGGTGCGCTTTTCGGTAAATCCCAGAAAATTTCAGGAAGTGTTTCAAAAATATCTGCACCGTAAGCCTTTTCGTAAAGCTCGGGAACTTTATTAGTCCAAGGCATAAATACGTCATCTTTATCAAATGAATTTTTGAAAACCTGTTTTCTTGTAAACTGAGGCTCATCTGTAAAAATAGCAGGAACGGTTTTATCGAATTCATAGCCAACTTTTTCTGCATATTTCTTATGAGTAACCTCAATAAATCTTTCAATAGCCTCTTTGTTAAGAGTGTCAACGTAGGTCTGGTCGTTATGCCAGCTGTTATTACTGTAAATTTCTAAAAGAGCATACCATTTTGTGCCTTGAGCTTCATCATCTTTACCGATTCTTTTGTAAGACTCAAGGTAGCCGTCTTTATCAAGAATAACGTCATAACAAGCAAGTAAAGTGCCGTTTTCACTTCTTGAAGCCTCTGAACGAGATTTATCACCTATACGGTATGCCGCCGCATTTAACTTTGTAGTGAAAAGAAGGCTTCTTGCTCTGTATTTTTCATCGCAGGTAACAAGACCACCTGCCGCACCTGAGGGCCATCTGTCTTCATCGTAAAGCCAAGCAAGCATATCTTCTTTCTTTGCTTTTTCAACGCAAGTTTTAACAAGCTCCATATATTCTTCGCTCATATACTTGTTTTTAAGACCTGTTCTTACGTGCATATGGAAGCCGCCAAGGCCCATTTCTTTGAAAACATCTATCTGTCTTTGAAGCTCCTCTGAGGTGAGCATATTATTCCAAGCCCAGAATGGCGTTCCTCTATACTCACTTGTGGGATTTTTAAATAACTCATCATTTAATGATGGGGTTGAATTCTTCTTGTAAAGCATAACTACCTCCTGAAAATTAAGGTCAAGTAAATTTTATCATAGCAAATCGGCAAAATCAACATACATAACAAATAAATAACTCTTGAAATGATATATTTTGTATGATATTATTAATATGTATAATGTATTTTTACTAATTATTTGATGGAGGTAAGGTATGAAATACGCAGAACTCATTAAACAAATGACTCTTGAAGAGAAAGCTAGCTTCTGTTCAGGTCTTGACTACTGGCACACAGTAGGTATTGAAAGATTAGGTATTCCCGTTATTATGTGGACTGATGGCCCTCACGGTATCAGAAAGCGTGCAGAAAAGATGGATAAGGAACAGGCAACAAGCCTTAAAGGCGTTCCTGCTATCTGCTATCCTACTGCGGCTACAACTGCTTGCTCATGGGACCCCGACCTTATTTATGAAATGGGTGTTCTTCTTGGTGAAGAATGTCTTAAAGAGCAGGTTAGCGTTCTTTTAGGCCCCGGTACAAATATCAAGCGTTCTCCCCTTTGCGGCAGAAACTTTGAATATTTCTCTGAAGATCCTTTCCTTGCAGGTGAAATTTCAGCTGCATTCGTAAACGGTGTTCAGTCAAAGGGAATCGGTACATCTCTTAAGCACTTTGCAGGTAACAACCAGGAAACAAGACGTATGACCTGCGACAGCGTTATTGACGAGCGTGCATTAAGAGAAATTTATCTTACTTCTTTCGAAAAAACAGTTAAACAGGCTCAGCCCTGGACAATAATGAACGCTTATAACCGTCTTAACGGTACATATTGCGCAGAAAACAAATGGCTCCTTACAGACGTTCTTCGTGACGAATGGGGCTACGAGGGTATGATTGTTACTGACTGGGGTGCAGAAAATGACCGAGTTGCAGGTCTTTTAGCAGGCCAGGAGCTTGAAATGCCCACTTCAAACGGTCTTGGCAATGCTCAGATTGTTGAAGCAGTTAAAGACGGCAGAATCCCCGAAGAATTCCTTGATAAAATGGTTGATAACGTGCTTCACGTTATTATGCGTTCAAAAGAGGTTCTCGGTGATTACTCATACGATAAGGATGCTCACCATAAGAAAGCTCGCGAAATCGCAAGTCAGTGTATGGTACTTCTTAAAAACGAAGAAAATATTCTTCCTCTTAAGAAGGATGCAAGCATTGCCGTTATCGGTGAAATGGCTAAAAATCCTCGTTATCAGGGTGCAGGCTCATCTCTTGTTAACGCTATCAAGGTTGACTGTGCTTATGACGAAATCATCGCTAAAGGTGCAAAGGTTACTTATGCTCCCGGTTACTCAACCGCAAAGAAAAACAAAATTTCTGATGAAAAGTTTATTGCAGAAGCAGTTGAGGCTGCAAAGGGTAAGGATGCAGTTGTTCTCTTTATCGGTCTTACAGAAGAATTTGAGTCAGAGGGCTTCGACCGTCGTCATCTCGGTATTCCCCCTCTTCATATCAAGCTTGTTGAGGCAGTTAGCGCAGTAAACGAAAACGTTATCGTTGCTCTTTCAGGCGGTTCAGCAGTTGAAATGCCTTGGGCAGATAAAGCAAAGGGTATTCTTAACCTTATCCTCGGTGGTGAGGCTTCAGGCAGTGCTGCGGCGGATATTCTCTTCGGTGACGTTAACCCCTCAGGTAAGCTTGCTGAAACTTATCCTCTTGCCCTCAGTGACAACCCCTCTTACAACTATTATCCCGGTTACACCGCTTCAGTTGAATACAAGGAAAGCGTGTTCGTTGGTTACAGATACTATGACACCGCAGAAAAGAATGTTCTCTTCCCCTTCGGCTACGGTCTTTCATATTCTGACTTCGAATATTCTGATATTAAGCTTTCAGCTGATTCAATTAAAGATACTGACAAGGTAACAGTTTCCTTCAAGATTAAAAACGCAAGTGACGTTGACGGTGCAGAGGTTGCACAGGTTTACGTAACCGACAATGAAAGCACAATCTTCAGACCCAAGCAGGAGCTTAAAGGCTTCAAGAAGGTATTCCTTAAAGCAGGCGAAGAAAAAGAGGTTTCAATTGAGCTCGACAAGCGTTCATTTGCTTACTACAACGTAAACATTCACGATTGGCACGTTGAAAGCGGTAAATTTACAATTAACGTTGGTGCATCAAGCCGTGATATTAAGCTCACAGCAGATATCAACGTTGAATCAACAGTTGAAGCAGTAATCCCCGATTACAGAGCAACTGCCGCTAAATATTACACAGCTGATATTATGGATATCACAGACGAGGAATTCGTTTCCGTTCTTGGAAGAGAGCTTCCCCCTCGCGAAATCAAGGCATACCCCAATCTTACACTTGTTAACACAATTGAAGATTCAGCCGCAGGTAAAAACGGTGCTAAAATCGTTAACCTTATCAAAAAGCTTGTTGGCGAAAACAGCATGGCTTCAGGTATCGCTTTACAGTTACCTATTAAAAACCTTATCTCAATGAGCTTCGGCATTTTCAGTCCCAAGATGGCAGAACAGCTTCTTGACATTCTTAACGATAAGAAGCCTCTCGTAAGAGGTGTTACAGTAATGATTGTTAAAGCAATTCCCTCGGTTATCAAAGGTATCCCGAATCTTATGAAGATTTAAAATTAAACTAAAATCACCCCGACAGAATTAATGTCTGTCGGGGTGATTCTTTTTATGTCATTAATTTATATGCTTGCTTTGAGATTTTCACAATTTTTATAGCCTATGCTTCCTTTACCGTTTTATTTATGTACACCGCATACAAAACGGGGACTATCATCAGAAACACGGGTACAACGTAAAGAGAAAAATTATTTTCTATGTTGAATATTGAAAGTGCATTGTTAACAGAATGGGCAACTATGCAAGGTACAAGAGATTTGCTTTTATAGAATATAATTACAAAAAGATAGCCTAATGCCGTAGCGTAGCCTATTTGCATTAATGTCGGTATAAATTCCGCACCGTTTAATAAATTGATGATATGACCTGCACCAAAGGTAATTGTGCTGACCGCTATAGCAAGCTTTACGTTATCCTTTGCCATCATTTTAAACAGAAAGCCTCGGAAAACAACCTCTTCTATAAAGCCTACGTTAAGCATAATAAGAATGTGAAAAATTATTTCGCTGTAAGAATGATTTATATTGATTCCGTTCCATAAATTAACGGAAACGATTAAAGCCAAGGGTAAAAAGAATAAATATTTTTTTGGTTTTTTCACCCTTGTCAAGCCGTAATATGAAGTTCTTTTTAGTTTTATCATCAAAACTATTAACCCAAGCGATAAAACGGTATTGACAATAGCCGTTCTGTAATCGTTAGACCCGAAGCTCTGTAAGCACAATGAGTTAATTACCAGATATAAAACAATCAGTAATATACAAAACAACGGTTCGTATTTTTCAAAGATTTTTTTCATATTATGCTCCCGATAACCACTGCTTCAGAAAACATCAATCAGTTTATTACACCCCATACCAAGGTCTCATCGCTTACTGGCTTTTCTGAAAATTCCAAAGCAGATAAATATTTCTCTTTTGCAGAGTTGAATGTGCTTTCGTTACAGGAATAAAGGGTTGCAAGGATGTCGCCCTTTGAAACCTTATCACCTGTTTTTTTATTAAGCACAATACCTGCACTCATATCGATTATATCATCTTTTGCTTCTCTGCCTGCACCGAGAATAACAGACGATATACCGATTTTTTCTGCATCCATTTTTGAAATAAAGCCATCTGTTTCGGCTTTTATTTCAAATTTATAAGTCGCTTTCGGGAAAAGGTCGGTATTTTGGAGCCATTCTTTTTCACCGCCCTGTGAAGCTATCCATTCCTTGAATTTCTCAAAAGCTTTACCTGAATTAAGAGCGTCTTCACACATTTCTCTCGCTTTTTCTTCAGATATTTTTTGGCAAAGAGAAACGATTTGAGAAGCAAGTGTAAGGCAGACCTCCTTCAAATCGTCAGGTCCGTTGCCCTTTAAGACCTCAATAGCCTCAATAACCTCAAGTGAGTTACCGATATTATTACCTAATGGTCTTTCCATATTGGTTATAACTGCCGCGGTATTTCGTCCGCAATTTTTACCGATTTTAACCATTTCAGTTGCAAGTGCTTCGGCTTCTTCGGGTGTTTTCATAAATGCACCCGAACCATATTTAACGTCTAAAACTATTGTATGAGAGCCTGCGGCAAGCTTTTTAGACATAATGCTTGAAGCAATAAGTGGTATACTGTCAACCGTAGCGGTAACGTCACGTAAAGCGTAAAGCTTTTTATCGGCAGGGGTAAGATTCCCCGACTGACCTACAACCGCTACACCGTTTTTTTCAACCTGACTGAAAAATTCTTCGGGTGATAGCTCTACGTTAAAGCCTTTTATGCTTTCAAGCTTATCAACAGTTCCGCCTGTGTGACCTAAGCCTCTTCCACTCATTTTTGCCATTACGCAACCTAAAGAGGTAACAATTGGTGCTACTATGAGTGTGGTTTTGTCACCTACACCGCCTGTGCTGTGCTTATCAACGGTCTTTTCACCGAAACGTGATAAATCAACCGTATCACCTGAATTTGCCATAGCGAGTGTAAGATCTGCCGTTTCCTTTTCGGTCATGCCTTGAAAAAATATTGCCATGCAAAGTGCAGATGCCTGATAGTCGTAAATTGTACCCTCAACATAGCCTTTTATAAAAAACTCTATTTCTTCTTTTGAAAGAGCGAAACCGTCTCTTTTTTTCTTTATAATATCGTAAATTCTCATATTTTACCTCAAAACACATCTTCGGGTGAGAATGAAATCGGCAATAAATCCTTTAAGGTTACTTTTTTAAATTCGTCTTTTGTTTCACCTAAAAGAATTTCGAAATCATCCTTACAAAATTCTCTTAAAACCTGCCTGCAAACTCCGCAAGGGGCAAATATACCGTTAATTTCACCGTTTTTACCACCAACAACTGCGATTTTAAGAAAAGCCCTTTCGCCCTCGGAAACGGCTTTAAACACCGCAACTCTTTCTGCACAAACTGTGGGTGAAAAAGCGGCATTTTCAATGTTAGTGCCTGTAAAAACCTTGCCGCTTTCGGTTAAAAGTGCGGCACCAACCTTACAGCTTGAATAGGGTGAGTATGAATTTTTCATAGCTCTTACAGCTTCAAAATAAAGCTCTTTATCTGTCATTTTAATTACCTCAATTTTTTGTGCCGAGCATTTCTTCAACACAGCCTGCAATATAATCGTAGCCGTCAATTGTGCCGAGATTTTCGGCTTCAATTTTTTCACCGTAAAGCACAAATGGTACACACTCTCTCGAATGGTCAGTGCCACGAAAACCGGGGTCGCAACCATGGTCAGCGGTGATAATCAAAGCGTCGTCACCTTTCATATTTTTTACAAAGCCTTCCAGCCATTTATCAAACTCGGTTAAAGCATTTGCATAACCGTCAATATCGTTTCTATGACCGTAAAGCATATCAAAATCAACAAGATTTACAAAGCAAAGTCCGTTAAAAGCTTTTTTCTGATAATCAGAGGTTTTATTCATACCGTCTGTATTATTTTCAGTATAAACAAACTCTGTTAAGCCTTTACCCGCAAAAATATCATTGATTTTGCCTACACCTATTACATCAAAGCCCTTTTCTTTTAATCTGTCGAGCATTGTTTCTTTCGGTGGCTCTAATGAAAAATCGTGTCTTCGGGGTGTTCTTTTAAAGGGATATTCACCCTCAAAGGGTCTTGCAATAACTCTACCCACACCGAAATCACCCTTTAAAATATTCCTTGCAATACGGCAATATTCATAAAGCGCTTCAGGGGGGACAATGCTTTCGTGGGCAGCTATCTGAAAAACGCTGTCGGCAGAGGTGTAAACTATAAGTCCGCCCGTTTTAAGATGCTCTTCACCATAATCTTTAATTACGTCTGTACCCGAATAAGCTTTATTACAAAGAACTTTTCTCCCTGTTTTACGGGAAAATTCGTCTAAAATTTCTTGTGGAAAACCATCGGGGAAAACGGGTAACGGCTTTTCTGAAACCACTCCTGCAATTTCCCAATGACCGATAGTTGTATCCTTACCCCTTGATTTCTCGGTAAGCCTTGCAACCTTGCTTTTTAACTGACTCTTATTAAGGTAAGAAAGTCCGTCAATATGAGTAAAGCCTATTGAAGTAAGGGCATCAATATTAAATTTTTCTGATTTTGAAATTGTCAGAAGAGTATTTGCGCCCTCGTCATTAAAATCCTTACTATCGGGGGCATTACCTATGCCGCAGCTGTCAAGCACTATAAGAAAAACTCGTTTAATTTTATTCACTAATTTTTACCGCCGTTTCAAGAGATAGCTTCATCATATCTGTAAATGAATTTTGTCTGTCATCGGAAGAAAGTGATTCACCCGTTACAAGATGGTCGGAAACGGTGAGAATTGCAAGGGCATTTTTACCGCTTCTTGCCGCATTCATATAAAGTGCCGCCGCTTCCATCTCAACACCTAAAACGCCCATTTTACGCCAAAGGTCAGAAGAGGTCATACCTACGGGAATATTTTCGTTATCGTTATAGAAAACATCGGAAGAAAGAATATTACCTACAACGTAAGAAAGCTTCATTTCTTCTGCAGAATCTACGGCAGTTTTTAAAAGCTTGTAATCTGCAATAGGTGCAAAAGTACCGGGAAGATTAAAGGTATGAGCATAATTTGAATCTGTGCAAGCACCCTGTGCGATTATAATATCTCTTACCTTAACCTTTTCGCACATACCTCCTGCAGAGCCTACGCGGATAATGTTATCAACACCGAAAAAGTTAAAAAGCTCGTAGCTGTAAATACCGATTGAGGGCATACCCATACCCGAAGCCATAACAGATATTTTTTTGCCCTTATAAAAGCCTGTATACCCGTGAATACCGCGAACGTTATTAACTAATTTTGCATCCTCAAGAAAGTTTTCGGCAATAAATTTCGCTCTTAAAGGGTCACCGGGCATAAGCACGGTTTTGCCGAAATCATCAGGTGTTGCTTTTATATGTGGTGTGGGGTAGTTCATAGAGTGCCTCCTTAAATCTTATACATCGTATACATACTCGCATATATGCCGTTTTTGTCGCAAAGCTCTTGATGAGTTCCGCTTTCGGCTATACCGTCTTTAGTAATAACGAGAATTTTATCTGCATTTTTAATTGTTGTAAGTCTGTGAGCAACGGTTATTGTTGTTCTGCCCTTTGCAAGTCTTTCAAGTGACTGCTGAACGATAAACTCGCTTTCATTGTCAAGGGCACTTGTTGCCTCGTCAAGTATAAGTATTTTCGGGTTTTTAAGAAATACTCGTGCAATACTGATTCTTTGCTTCTGACCGCCTGAAAGCTTAACGCCTCTTTCACCTACGTATGTATCGAAGCCGTCGGGAAGCTTATCTATAAATTCTTCTGCACCTGCAAGACGGGCAGCTTCACGAATTTCCTCATCAGTAGCGCCGGGCTTTCCGTATTCAATATTTTCTCTTACAGTACCCGAGAAAAGATAAACGTCCTGCTGAACTATACCGATATTTTCACGAAGACTTTTAAGGGTAACCTCTCTTATATCAGTTCCGTCAATTTTAATTACACCATCCGTTAACTCATAAAAACGTGGAATAAGGTTACATATTGTAGTTTTACCGCCACCCGAAGGGCCTACGAGGGCATAGCTTTCACCGCTACCGATGTTTATATTCACGTTATCAAGAACCTCGTCTGTTTCTTCTGAATATTTAAATGAAACGTTTTCAAAGTCTATTTTACCCTGGGTTACTTTAAGCTCTTTTGCACCCTCTTTATCTTTAATAGAAGGCTCTGTATCTATAATCTCTGCAAATCTTTCAATACCCGTCATACCTCTCTGGAACTGCTCTGCGAATTCAACAATTCTCTTAATAGCAGTAAGAAGAACAGAAACGTACATAAGATAAGCAACGTAATCTGCCGCAGAGATTTTACCATTTACAAGGAAAAATGCACCTGCCACAACAACCACGATATACATTATACCTTCAAAGGCTCTGTTTATTGAATGGAACGAACCCATTGTTTTGTAAACAATAGTTTTTATTTTTAAAAATGCGTCGTTACCCTTTTTAAATTTCTTTTCCTCAATTTTTTCATTGGCAAAGGATTTTACAACTCTTACACCTAAAAGGCTGTCTTCAGTTTGAGAGTTAAGCTCGCCTATAACAACCCTTGACTCTTTAAAGCCTGCTCTCATTTTATGGTTAAAATGAGAAAGACAGATTACCATAACGGGTAAAACCGCAAACATTATAAGGGTAAGAGGTACGTTTACGAAGCATAAAATCAAAAATGCAACGAGAATTTTTACACCTGCAATAAAAAACTCTTCGGGACAATGGTGGGCAAACTCGGTAACGTCAAACAAATCACTTGTGATTCTTGACATAAGTGTGCCGACCTTTGTATCGTCATAAAACGAATTGGGCAATTTCTGAAGATGAGAGAACAAATCCTTTCTCATATCAGTTTCAATTTTAGTTCCCATTATATGACCGATAGATGCCTTATAGTATTCTGCAACCGCATCAATTATACGAAGAACAATATAAATACCGCCTATACCTAAAATAAGCTTTGGTGTAAGCTTCGAGATATCGGTTGTTGCCGCATTTGTAATAAAACGAATCATTATAGGTAACACAAGCTCACAAACAGTAGTAAGTGCCGCACAAAACAAATCGAATACCATTGTTTTAACGTGAGGCTTGTAATACGGAAGAAATCTTTTTATAAGCTTTCCGTTTGAGGTTTTTCTTTTCACCTCTTGCTTTTTCGCTGTTGCCATTTTTCACCCTCCTGACAAACTCAACAAATATAATCATATAGTCAAAACCCATCCATAAGGTATGTCGGATAATTTACAACATACCCTTTACGGACGGGTTTTCTCAATTAAACTTTTTCCATTACACTCTTAACGGCATTGACAAAAATATCAAGACCCTTTTTAAGAGTTTCATCGTCTGCTAAAAGGCAAGGCATTAATTTAACAACGTCGTTATTTCTACCTGCTCTTTCAACGATAAGACCGTTATCAAAGCATTCTCTTACGATTGCTTTTGAAACAACGTCGGGCTTAACCTTATTACAGTCAACACCCCACATAAAACCTATTCCGCGAACGTCAAAGTTTTCGTTTATTTCTTTAATTTTACCGAGATACTCGGCAATTATTTCACCTTTTCTTCTTACCTCGGCTTCAAGGTTGCTTTCAAGCATAATTTCAAGACCTGCTTTAGCCGCAACTATTGAAAGCTGACTGCCTCTGAATGTGCCGTTATGCTCACCTGGATTCCAAACGTCAAGCTCGGGCTTGAAAAGAACGAGAGCAAAAGGCATACCGTAGCCACCGATAGATTTTGAAAGAGTAACGATATCGGGAACAATGCCTGCTCTTTCAAATGAGAAGTAAGTACCTGTTCTTGCAGAGCCTACCTGAATATCGTCGCAAACTAAAAGAATATCGTTACGGGTACAGAATTCTCTTAAGCCTTTTAAGAATTCAACACTGAAAACGTGAATACCACCGTCAGCCTGAACAGGCTCAACAAAAACTGCGGCAGGCTTTGAGATACCTGAATGGTCATCATCAATAAGAGTCTGCATATATTTGAGAACGTCAAGCTCGGGGAACATATAGGGTGTGGGGATATGAGTTACATCTGTAAGAACAACGCCTGCACCCTCTCTTGAATCCCTGTCGGTAGTCATTGAAAGAGAGCCTAAGGTCATACCGTGGAAAGCACCCATAAAGGCAAAGATATTGTTTCTCTTTTTAACCTTTCTTGCCAGCTTCAATGCAGCTTCAACAGCATTTGTACCTGTAGGACCGGGGAACTGTATTTTATAATTAAAACCGCGAGGCTCTAAAATCTTCGACTCAAAAAACTCAATAAAATCTCTCTTTGCAGAGGTAAACATATCAAGAGAATGAATTATACCGTCGCTTTCGAGATAATCAATAATTCTTGATTTTATGTAGTCATTGTTATGACCGTAGTTTAATGCACCCGCACCGCAGAAAAAGTCGATATATTCTTTACCGTCTTCAGCAAAAATATATGAGCCCTTTGCCTTTGTAAAAACTGCAGGGAAATTACGGCAATAAGAACGTACTTCAGATTCGTATTTTTCAAAAACAGATGTATTCATAAGCATTTTCCTTTCAAATGCACGAATTTGTTCAATATATCATTCATTATAACGATTATAGTTAGTCGAAACAGTGTAAAATTACACTGTTTCGCTACCAAATTACGATTTGGTAGCAAATTTTCTTCGAAAATTTGACTATAATCCTTTCAATGAGTGTAGTGCAAAATTGTATTTGTAAAATTCAATTTTGCTAAAAGCCGATTTCATCGGCTTTCGCGAAACGCAAACGCGTTTTCGGCAAACTACAATCATTATATCACTTTATTTTAAACATTCCAATATTATTTGCAAATTTTATATATACTTTTTTTAAATGACATAAAACAACCCGGTAAGATGGCATTGCTACCACCCTATCGGGTTTTAAAATTTTTAGATTATAAAACTGCAAAAGCTCTTAAAACTTTTATGTATCAAGGGTTTCAAGCTTCAATCATAGAATCATCCCCTGTTTTTCTCCTTTATTTTGTCAACACACAGAACCGTCCCCTGTGTTGCCCTGTGTTGGACCCCCTGTGTTGTTACCCTGTGTTGTTAGTCCCCTGTGTTGTTTTCTGGTTGGGTGATTTCCCAACGAAAACCGCCCCTATTTGTTTTATTACTATATTGGGTATACTACCATAATTTGTCGGATTATTCAATTAATTAAAGGTGATAAAAAACAGTCTGAATAATTGTTCAAAAATACAGTTAACTCTTTTTTCGCTGTTAGTACCAAACAGATATGTATACCTAATTAAAAATTCAATATATTTAACTCTTATATATTGAAATTTGATTTCTTTTTTGATAGAATGTAAAATGTGAAAATTTGGTGTTTTAAATATGTATGTGGTATTCATTTAAAGCACAATTAACTTTGAAAAGGAGAGTAACGATGGCACAACCTATCAAGCTTTACCCTCATCTTACAAGAGTTTCAAGTCATTATAAAAAATATGACATTGAAGTTCCGAAAAGTCTTCTTGAAGCTCACCCCAAAAAGCCCGACCTTACAGACTTCCCCTACCCTCTTCCTTTAAGAAAAAAGGATTACACTTGTTTTTGCCAAGGCAACAACGGTGTTATGTGGTACGGTGGTGAAGGCGGTGTAACACGTTTTGACCCCAATGCAAAAAGCATTTACGACGTAGTTATGTATTTCTCTGCAAAAAGAGATTTAATGGACAACTCTGTTCAGAATATCGTTGCAGACGGTAACGGTGTATGGGTGCTTACCGCAAGCGGTGTTACCCATATTGATATGGTAAAAATGACTGCGGAAGAAAAAGCATACAAGCTTTTAGAGGAAACACTCACTTACGTTCAACGTCACGGAATGGTAAGCCAGAAGCGTCTTTCAGAGGCAGGCAATTTAAAATCAATTCTCCCCTACGGTCATTCAGATAATGACGGTAGCTTCTCTTCAGCCTATGCAATGGGTGAAATATTCCACTATGCAACTCTTAAAAGAGAAAAGGGCGATTATGCCGAGGAAACTCTCCGTGCAAGAGAGGTTGCTTTCAGAGCAAGTGAAGCAAACCTTCTTCTTATGTATATCGCAGGACGTGGTGACGGCTTCGTTGCAAGAACTTATCTTACAAGTCAGGAGCCTGTACCCGATGATGGTATTTTCTTCAAAAAGAACGGTGCTACCGCATCATGCTTAAGCACAACTGACTCAAGAAACAAAAACATCGTTGGTCTTGAGGTTAAAGCAGATGCTCCTATCCCCGAAAGACTCAGTAAATATTATACTTCTGAAGGCTTTGACCACACAGATATTACATACAAGGCAGATACAAGCAGTGACGAAATCACTCATCATTATATGCACTTACTTGTAGCTCACGAATTTTTAGGTTGTGAAGACCCTGAATACGACCTTCTTCTTAAAACTGCGGCTGCAAATACAATGAGCCATATTATCGACAACGGCTATCTTCTTCGCGATGCAACAGGCAAGCCTACCACATGGGCAAAATGGTGCGAGGAATATTTCAACACCGGTATGGGTTGGGCTGATGCCTGTCTTAACGCAGGTGAGGTTCTTATGTATTTAAGAGTTACTATGCATCTTACAGGCGAAAGCGGAAAATGGCAGAAAGCCTTTGACGAGCTTTGCGAAAAAGGTTATGACAAGCTTACAGCTAAACACTTTGACAGATTCTTCCAGTCAAGCCTTAGCGGTGGTCTTGATATCCGTGAAGAAATTATGTATGGTGACCATATGTTAGCAGTTCTTTCCTTCTGGGGTCTTGCAACTCTTGAAAAAGATGAGGAAAGAAAAGAATTATTCCGTCAGGCTTTCAGAAGCTGGAGAACTTCTCTTGCAGACGAATACACTCCTGCATACGATTTCCCCTATTTCCTCAGTGATCCTGACAACGCAAAGCCCGATGCAGAGCGTATAAGAACCTGGTTCTACAGATTTAATGCATCTCGTCTTGCAAGCAGCGTTTCAATGACAACAAGAAGAGATTTACCCGTAAAAACATATATGGGCGGTTATCAAGGCCTTAGCGCTTTACCCACAAACGATGAGAGATTCATCGCAAAGCTTGACCGTGACCCCCTTGAATATAAAAACGAAGACAGTGGCGGTGTTTTCTGCGTAGAAAGCTGTTACGTTTACACCTTGTCCTATTGGTTAGGCAGATATTTTGGCTTTATAGAGGAGTGTGACGAATAATGGATAAAACTACAAGACTTATCGGTAACGCTCACCTTGACCCTATCTGGCTCTGGAGATGGCAGGAAGGCTGCGGTGAGGTTTTACAGACCTTCAGAAGTGCTCTCGACAGATTAAAAGAATACAACGATTTCGTTTTCACCTGCTCCTCTGCGGCTTACTATCAATGGGTAGAAGAAATCGACCCCGAAATGTTTGAAGAAATCAAATCAATGGTGCGTCGTGGCAGATGGGTACCCGTAAACGGTTGGTGGGTACAGGCGGACTGCAATATGCCCTCAGGCGAAAGCTTTGCCCGTCAGGCGCTTTACAGTCAGTTATATTATTACGAAAAATTCGGTATCACCTGTAAAACAGGCTACAACGTTGACTCCTTCGGTCACAATGCAATGCTTCCCCAGCTTCTTAAACAGGGCGGTATGACCTCTTACGTTTTCCACCGTCCCGGTCCTCACGAAAATGCAGAAATTCCTGAAAACCTTTTCTGGTGGGACAGTGCTGACGGCTCACGCGTTATGACCTTCAAAATTCCCGACAGCTATTGTGCTGATGGCAAAAACGCTTTGGATTATAAAATGGACGATATCAACAGACGTGCCGAGGAAACAGGCCACGGTATGATGCTCTTCTACGGTGTAGGCAACCACGGTGGCGGACCTACAAAGGGTGATATCGAATATCTTATAGAAAATCTTGAAAGAGAGGGCTACAACGACCTTGAATTCTCTTCACCCGACGCTTATTTTGAAGAGATGTTAGGTCAGTTCCTTGACCTTCCCGTATGGAAAGACGAGCTTCAGCACCACGCAAGCGGCTGCTACAGTGCAACATCTCTTGTAAAGGCTTTAAACCGTAAAGCAGAAAATGCTCTTGCAGCGGCAGAAAAATGGGATACTATTTCCTCTATCGTTACAGATTCTGCTCCTAAAACAAAAGAGTTTGAAGATGCCTGGAAAAAGGTTTGCTTTAACCAGTTCCACGATATTTTATGCGGTTGCTCCATTATGGAGGCTTATGAAGACGTTAAAGAAAGTGAAGGCTACGCTTTAAATATTGCTTCAGAAAGCTACAACAATGCAGTTCTTAAAATTGCCCGCAAGGTTGATACCTGGGTTGAGGGTGTAAGCGATGCAGTTCTTGAAGCACGCCATTACACAGGCGCAAGAGAAGGCTTCCCCCGTCCCGTAATCGTTTTCAACCCCCATTCATACGAGGTAAATATGCCCGTAAGAATGTACCATCCCTCAAAAGCTGTTACAGACAGTGAGGGTAACGATATCCTTTTCCAGAATGTTCGTTCTTCACGCTCAAACGACGAGCATCTTGACACATTATTTATGGCAAAGGTTGCTCCCTTCGGTTATTCAACATACTGGCTTGAAAGCGAGAACGTTGAAGCCGATAAAGAATTAAGCGGTGAAAACAACTTCTTCATGGAAAACGAATTTATTTCTGTTGAGCTTGATTCACAGACAGGTTACATCAAGAGCCTTGTTAATAAAGAAACAGGGGTTGACTATGCAGAGGATAACTTCCTTTCAATCCCAACAGTTATTGACGACCACGAAACAGATACATGGGCTCACAACGTTTTCAAATTCCATAACATCAAAGGTCTTATGGAGCTTGTAAGCATTGACAGAGTTGAAAACGGTGCTCTTCGTTCTGTAATCCGCACAGTTCATAAATTCAACGAGTCTTATTTAACTCAGGAATTTATTCTTGCAAAGGGTCAGAAAACAATTAAGGTTGACTGTAAAGCTCTCTGGCAGGAAAAATTCTCTATTCTTAAATTTGCCTTCCCCGTTGGCGGTCAGGAGGAAATTTCAACCTACGAAATCCCCTGTGGCTTTATTAAACGCCCCTGCGACGGTGATGAAGAGCCTGCGCTTAACTGGGCAGACCTTACAGTTACTAAAAACGGCAACAGAATGGGTCTTTCAGTTATCAGCGATTCTAAATACAGCTACGATTGCCCCGGTGCTGAATTAAGATTGACTGCATTAAGAAACGTTATCTTTGCAGACCACTATTCTTACAGACCCGAAGCAAACTTCAACTTCACAGATGAGGGTCTTAACAGATTCTCTTACGGAATTTATCTTCATTCAGGTGAAGCTGAGGAAAGCGATGTCGTTAAAGAGGCTCACCTTTTCAACAATAATATCGTTGCTGTGCCCGAAAGTTATCATAAAGGCACTCTTCCCCAGAAGGACTGCTTCCTTTACACTAATGCAGATAACGTTGTTATTACCGCACTTAAGCGTTGCGAAGACGGTAGCGGTGACCTTATCATAAGACTTTATGAAACAAAGGGTCTTGAAAACACACGTTGCTACATTATGTCAAAGCTTTTTGACAACGGTTTCTGGTTTGATATTAAAAAACACGAAATAAAAACATTCCGTGTTGACCATAACTTAAACGTTAAAGAAACAAACTTCCTTGAAGGTATTCCTGATTGATAAAAAATAATCACATACTTTCTTTTCGGGAGAGTATGTGATTAAAGGATTTTTTGTTTCTTAAAATATTTTATACTTTTCAATTTTACGACAAACAGTTATTGCTAAAAGGAGTTTTAATAAGTCGGGTATTATAAATGGTAGTACACAAGCTACTACGGCAGAGCCGAAGCTTTTAAAAAACTCTCCTCTGCTGTAAAAAAGAGCGAAATACCCTGCTCCGCAAAGGTAACATACTATCAATGCCGAGAAAAGAGAAATTTCTTTTGCATATTTCTTGTTTTTCAAAAAGTATGAGGTAAGCGAAAATGCTAACCCCGAAAACAAAAAGCCCGTTATAAATCCCCCTGTGGCATCAAACAAGCTACCGACGCCACCCCGGAAGCCTGAAAAAACAGGCAAGCCTATTGCACCGATAAAAATATATAACAAAATCGAAAGTGTTCCTTTTTTACCGCCTAAAAGGTAAAGACTGCAAAACACACCGAAAAGCTGCATTGTAAACGGCACGGTGAAAGGGATATATATTAACGAGCACACCGCAATAACTGCGGAAAAAAGTGATATAAGAACAGCTCCCCTTAAGTTATTCTTTAAAGGTGTGTTATTGTTTCTTTTGCACTTCAAATCGTTTCACCCTGTTGAAGAATAGCACAACTATATTCAGTTGTCAATTTTTCGCGGTAACAATAAAGCATAATCAACAAAAAACGAAAGAAGATAAATAATTATTGAAGAGAATAAAAAAGTTGCTGTCGTTTTATTCGGCGGCAACTTTTTTGCTTTTATGCACATAAATTAAGGTCTTTTTTCATTAATCTTGATACTTGTAATTGTTTTTTATAAGTATTACAATATATATTAACTTATTATGTGTAGTAGTATCTTCACATAAAATCAGGAGTGGAGTGATTTTATTGGCAAAACCAAATAAAAACCCCTTGTGGCAGACCACCAACAAGGAACGTAAAAGCTATTACGTTTATTTCTGTGGTCAGAATATGATTTATACCCTTGTAACGTCATTCTTAACAGCGGCTTTACTTTTCCAAGGCCTTGACGTTACAAAAGCGGCAGGTATCACTTTAATTATCAAAATCTGGGATGCTGTCAACGATGCTATTTTCGGAGCTATCTTTGACAAGGTCCGTTTCAAAAGCGGCAAAAAGTTTATTCCTTGGTTAAGAGTTTCTCTTTTTGCTATTCCTCTTTCAACAGTATTGCTTTTCTCAATGCCTAAAGACGGCAGCGAAGCTTTCAAATTAGCTTGGTATGCTATTACATATATGCTTTGGGATACTGCTTATACTCTTTGCGACGTTCCGATTTACGGTATGGTTACTGCAATGACCGAAAGAGTTGACGAAAGAACTGCTTTGCAGTCTTATAAGAGTATCTGGGGCGGTTTAGGTTCAGGTCTTTCAACTGTTATCGCAACAATTCTTGTTGGCGAAGGCGTAGGTCTTGATTACAGCATCGTTTCTATCGTTGTTGCTATCGGTGCTATTGCTACAATGTTCCCCATCTGTAAATATGGCGTTGAACGTTGCGGTGGCGAGGTTGACGAAAGCTTTACTGTCAGAAGGATGTTCAAATATCTTTTCTCAAACAAAAACCTTCTTCTTTACTACTTCGGTTATTTCTTCAACAGTTCATTAAATATAATGAATGCACTTAACCTTTTCGTATCCTTCTACCTCTTCAACAACTCAATGTTCAGTATGGTAGTTATGGTACTTTCAGCATTACCTATGCTCGTATTTGCAGCACTTGTTCCCAAGTTTGTTGCAAAGTTCGACAAGATGAAGATTTATCTCTCATGTGCAGTGCTTACAGTTGCTCTGAGCATTGTAATGTGGCTCATCGGCTACAGCAATATGATTCTCTTCATCGTGCTTTGTGTTCTCCGTGCTATTCCTCAGGGCATTATGGGCGTTATGGTATTTATGTTCACACCCGACTGTGCAGAATACGGCAAGTTCAAAACAGGTATTGAAGCAAAGGGTATCACATTTGCTATCCAGACATTTATGGTTAAGCTCACAGGTGCTGTTTCATCTGCACTTTCACTTTTCCTTCTTGGTGTTATCGGTTGGAAAGACGTTTCTCAGGCAGAAAACTTCGAACAGCTTAAAGAGCTTGGTATCACTCAGACACCCGAAACTCTCGAAGGCTTATGGTTCATCTTCATAATGGTACCCGCAATTGGTGTTGCTCTCGGTGCTGTTTGTTGGATGCTTTATAGATTATCTGACCACGACGTTCAGCTTATGACCGAAGCAAACAACGGCAAAATCACTCGTGAAGAAGCTATTGCTCGGATGAAAAACCCGAAAGAATTTTTAAAAAGCAAATAATAAATACAAATAACAAATAAAAGAAAGGTGATTATAATGAGAAAAATGAAAAAATTCATTTCCGTTATCTGTGTTGTTGCTCTCCTTGCAGGCGTTCTTTCTACAGGCGTTTATGCCGCAGGTGCAGACAAGGATTACACAATTATCAGTCCCTATGCAGATGTTGACTGGTCCTGGAATCAGTATAAGGCTGACCTTCACACTCACACAACTGCATCTGACGGACGTAGCTCACTTAAAGATATGATTGAAATCAACTACGGCTACGGTTTCGATATCTATGCAACCTCAGACCACGGTCTTACAAGCTACAGCTGGACAGAGCAGCAGGTTATCCCTGCACTCAAGGTTTTTGTTGATATGAGAAACCCCGACACCGAAATGGTTGTTCTTGAAGCAACAGGTGGTCGCACATTCGAGGGTGTACCCTATCAGGTAGTTACTGAAAATGGTGGCGATTACTATTTCCAGGAAACAACACCTGACCACAAAATGCTTCGTGTACCCTATGCAAATGAACAAAACCCCAGCTCTCTTAACAACGCTCACGTAAACACATGGTTTGCTGATTATGGTAACGGTGTTCTCGGTGGTACAAGTGACTACGAAACACCTATTAAAGCAGTTCACGAAATGGGCGGTCTTTCAGTTATCAATCACCCCGGTGAATACACAAACGCTCGTGACGAGGATTGCACAGCTGATGCTTATGATTACAGCGATCCTATGTACAAATACTACATTGATAAATTCACAAGTCTTCTTGCTACATATGACTCTTGCTTAGGTATTGATATCAACAGTAAGGGTGACTCAAGAACACGTTTTGACAGAAAGCTTTGGGACATTCTTCTTATGAATCTTGCTCCCTCAGGCAGAAACGTTTTCGCAATTGCAACAAGTGATGCTCACAGCACAGATGCAGCTTACACAGGCTACACAGAAATGCTTATGCCCGAGCAGACAGTTGATGCTCTTTACACATCAATGAAAACAGGTGCTTTCTTCCCCTCAAGTAAATGCTTAGGTAACCACGAAGAGCTTGAAGAAATTGCAAACTATCTCCTTGAAAATGCTAGCGATAATGCAGAAGCTGTTGCAATTGCTAATGACATTCTCGAAAGACAGAAAACAGATTACGATGCAAAATACGAAGCTCCTCTTGACGTTGATGCTCCCGTTATTAACTCTGTAATCGTTGATGACGGTGACGATACTATCACTCTTGACGTAACAGATGGTCTTTGTGTTCGTTGGATAGCGGATGGTGAAACAATCGCTTATGGTGATTCTATTGACCTTGACGATTATTCAAAATATATCGGCAGCTACGTAAGAGCTGAAGTTTTCGGTGTTGGTGGTATAGCTTATACTCAGGCAATGCTTCTTGAATATGAAGACGCTCCTGAAGCTGAAGCAAAGGATTTCACAGACTTCTGGTGGATTTTAAGCTTCATTCCCGATACTCTTGTAAGACTTCTCGGTTCAATGGAATTCTTCCAGATTCTCTGGGACGCTCTTAACTGATTTTAAATACATAGAAAATGAGCCTGATATTAAAAATATCAGGCTCATTTATTATACTTTTTTATTGTATTCTAATTTTAATTGTGATAAAATAAACTAAATATTGGTTAGAGTGAATGTATTCACTCCGGAGAGGTGCTTAATATGAATGCTATTATAACCGTTGTAGGTAAAGACAAGGTCGGTATTATTGCCGGTGTTTGTGTTGCCCTTGAAAAAATCAACGTAAACATTCTTGACATCAGCCAGACTGTTCTTCAGAATATGTTTACAATGAATATGCTTGTTGACATCAAAAACGCTAACGTTGACTACGCTCAAATCGTTGAAGCTCTTGACAAAGAGGGTGAACGTTTAGGTGTGAGCATCCGTATACAAAAAGAAGAAATTTTTGATGCAATGCACAAAATCTGAGGTGTAATATGATCAATCAGCATGAAATAATTGAAACCCTTAATATGATTGACAATCAGCATCTTGATATCCGTACTATTACTATGGGTATTTCTTTAAGAAGCTGTGCACATCCCGATGCTAAAATATGCGCACAGAAGATGTATGATAAAATCACAAAATACGCAGAACACCTTGTAAAAACGGGTGAAGACCTTGAAAGAGAAATGGGTATTCCCATTATCAACAAGAGAATTTCCGTTACCCCTATTGCTATTGCGGCTGAAAGCTGTGAAACAGAGGATTACACAATCTTTGCAAAAGCGCTTGATAACGCGGCAAAGGAATGTGGTGTAAACTTTATAGGTGGTTTCTCTGCCCTTGTGCAGAAAGGCTTTACTATCGGTGACAGACGTCTTATAAACTCTATTCCCGAAGCACTCGCCTGTACTGATTTCGTTTGTTCTTCAGTTAACGTAGGCTCTACAAGAGCAGGTATAAATATGGACGCAGTAAAGCTTATGGGTCAAACCATAAAGAAGACTGCAGATATCACTAAAGACCGTGACGGCTTCGGATGTGCAAAGCTTGTTGTTTTCTGTAACGCAGTAGAAGACAATCCCTTTATGGCAGGTGCTTTCCACGGTGTAGGTGAGCCTGAATGTGCTATAAACGTTGGCGTTTCGGGTCCCGGTGTTGTTTATAACGCTCTTAAGGGCATCAAGGGTGAGCCCTTTGACGTTGTTGCAGAAACTATTAAGAAAACTGCATTTAAAATCACAAGAATGGGGCAGCTTATTGCTTGCGAGGCTTCAAAACGCCTTGGTGCAGAGTTTGGTATAGTTGACTTAAGCCTTGCTCCCACACCCGCAACAGGTGACTCAGTTGCAAGAATTCTTGAAGAAATCGGTGTTGAGGTTTGCGGTACTCACGGTACAACCGCAGCTCTTGCTCTTCTTAACGATGCGGTTAAAAAGGGTGGAGTTATGGCTTCCTCAAGTGTTGGTGGTCTTTCAGGTGCATTTATACCCGTTTCTGAAGACGAGGGTATGATTGCCGCTGCTGAAAAAGGCGTTCTTACACTTGATAAATTAGAGGCCATGACTTGTGTATGCTCTGTTGGTCTTGATATGATAGCTGTTCCCGGTGACACATCTGCAGAAACAATTTCTGCAATTATTGCCGATGAAGCGGCTATCGGTATGATAAACAATAAAACTACTGCTGTAAGAATTATCCCTGCTCCTAATAAAACAGTAGGTGATTCAATTGAAATGGGCGGTCTTTTAGGTACAGCACCTGTTATGCCCGTTCATAAAGAAAGCAGTTTTGATTTTATTTCAAGAGGCGGCAGAATTCCTGCTCCCCTTCAAAGTCTTAAAAACTAAAGGTTGACGAAAATAATAAAAAAGGAAGTATGGCTACAATGAAATATTGCAATGAACATTTTTTAGAGGTTGAAAAAAGATTAGGTCTCCCCGAGGAAGCAAAAGAGCTTTTTGAAAAAATTGCAAAGAAAATTGAAAAAAGCAGTTTATTTTCAAAGAGATTTGACAAGGTTATAAACGAATATATGTACCCCGAAGCACATGATTTCGGCAAAGCTATGGACGAGCTTTCCAAGATTGCCTTTTTACACAAAGTCAATCAATACTCTCTCCATTTTGTTTTCCTTTTAGTTTGCAGTGAAATTATGCACGAGCGTTACAAAGAAGCAAATTTAAGTGACGAGCTCTTCTGGGATACAATGCAGGATCTTAAATATAAATTTGATGAGTGTGTTGATTGTAAAGAGAAATACGGTACTTTTGTTGGCGGTTGGTTTGACGGCTTCTATAAGCTTAACCGTTTCGCACTCGGCAGATTTCAGTTTGAATATTCAACCTTCGGCAGAGATGATTACACATCCTCTTGCGGTATAACAATTAAAAAAGGCGATAAAACAATCGGCTTCCATATCCCCTCTTCAGGCGTTTCTCTTACAGACGACGTAAGACTTGATTCATATAAGAGAGCTTACGAATTCTTTAAGGATGCTCGTAGAGAAGACGGTCTTATGATTTTCGAGTGTGGCTCATGGCTTCTTTACGAGGGTCACAGAGATTTCTTAAACCCCAAATCAAACGTTCTTAAATTTATGGATGACTTTGAAATTATCGAAAGCAATTCAAAAGATAAATTCAATGATGCTTGGAGAATTATGGGTAAATACGGCTATATGTCTCCTAAAAAATGGCCCACAGACAACTCTTTAAGAAAAGCATTTAAAGAGCACGTTTTAAGCGGTGGCAAAACAGGTAGCGGCCACGGTATTATCGTGTTTGACGGTGAGAAGATTTTGAAATAAAATACAGAAATGGTTTGCAAAGAATGTAGCTTTGCAAACCATTTTTTATTTTCATTAGCAAGTTTATAGTTTCTCCATACTACTTGTTACCTGCAAAAATACTTTCGCAGACTTTTTGTACCATTGTATTTTTAGTTTGAATACTTTTTAAATATTGGGTATCTTCTTCAAGTTCATTTTTCCAATCTGTTATCTCTTCTAAAAAGCTTTCTTCCTGCATTTCCAACGGTTTCTCTTTTTCCGTTTCTACTAACAGGTCAAGTAAACCAATATATATTTCATTATCCTCTATCATTTTAAATATTTCGTTTTCGGGAAATTCTGCCTCTTTTTCGATATAAATTTCTTCTGTTTCGCATTGAGCTTTCATAAGACTTTCTTTGATTTCTTCAATCGTTTTGTATTCTAATGCATCGGTAATACGGTTAAAAAGGTAAAAATACATTCTTTTGTAAAGGCAACTTTCTTCAAATATTTCTGCATCCAGCATACAAAAAGCCCCCCAAAAAAACAAAAAGTGCGCAGCCGAAGCCACGCACGAAAAACGCAAGCTCCGATTGTCGCTGAACAAATCGTACCAAAACTACAAATGCAAAGTTGAGTAGAGCCGCATTTTTACCGAAAGATAAAAATACAACTATACATTTGTAGTATATTCAATTTGTTCAGCATTACTAATTTACCACATATTTTGTTTTTTATCAAGAGAAAAAGAAAAATCTGAAGTAACGAAAAATTTATCGTGACAACCTATCTCTCTTTTTGCTTGCAGAAAGGGGAGACGTCTTTTGTTTTTTAGTTTTAAGAGTTCCTCTTGGGCTCAATCGGGTTTCCGTCACAATTTGTTGCGGGGATGGTTTTTTCACGGAACACCCTGAGGGTGTTCCCTACAGTTGTTCTTTTATAGTTTTTTATAGTGGTCAGTTTATTACAGTTGAATCTTACGATTCAACTACGCTCCTTTGTCGCGTAGAGAACTTTTCACCACCCGAAAAACTATACCAAAAGAACTAGAAATAGGCACGCTTGAAAATCTATTGAAAAAACAAAAAAATCCAAGGTGGTCCCCCTTCCTTCGAAGAGAGGTACACGCCTTGGATACTTTTTTATTATTTAATTAGTCGCTCCTTGCAAAGCCTCTGGCATCTGGGAACTGGCATCTTTACAAGCGCGATATACAAGCAAGCTTGTGCGATATATTTCGCTATGCTCAATGCGATATGATATAAATCCTTACTTTTCTCGTGCCAAAGGCACATATCGCACCAAAGGTATATCGTAGCATCAGCTATATCGCAAATCCGTCAGGATTTATATCGCGGCGCTCACGCGCCCAAGATACGTCGAGTGGGCAAAACGCCATATGCACAAAAAGACACTTTAAATTAGTAAGCGTTGGATTTTTGATGTGGTTTGTGATTTTTTCATCCCCGAAGGCGTATCAAGATACGTCGAGCGGGTGAAAACGTCAAACTATCGAAAATCACCTTTAAACGATAGTAAGCAGTGGATTTTTGTTGCAGATGGTGGAATTGCGAGGTGACGGCGTATGAGATACGCCGAACCGAGCAAAACGCCATATGCACAAAAAGACACGCTTAATACATTCCGCCACCTTGTGCTGCTGCCATAGCCGCTGCACTTGCCGCTGCATCTGCTGCGGGGTCGGGCTTATCTGTTACAAGGCTTTCTGTTGTAAGCACCATAGCTGCAACAGACGATGCGTTCTGAAGTGCTGAACGAGTAACCTTAGTGGGATCGAGAATACCTGCCTCTGCCATATCTGTATATTCTTCAGTAGCAAAGTTGAAGCCGTAGCCTGCTTTACCTGAACGAAGAATACCGTCGATAATTACAGAGCCTTCAAGACCTGCGTTTGCCGCAATCTGACGTACAGGCTCTTCAATAGCCTTACGAACGATTTTAGCACCTGTTTTTTCGTCTGCATCTTCAAGAGAAGCAATGTATGCATCAAGTGCGGGGATTGCGTTAAGAAGTGCAACACCGCCACCTGCAACGTAGCCTTCTTCAACTGCGGCTTTAGTTGCAGCAAGAGCATCTTCAATACGAAGCTTCATTTCTTTCATTTCTGTTTCAGTAGCAGCACCTACACGGATAACTGCAACACCGCCTGAAAGCTTTGCAAGTCTTTCCTGAAGCTTTTCTCTGTCGAAATCAGAGGTTGTTGTTTCAATCTGTGATTTAATCTGAGTAATTCTTGCAGCAATTTCGTTTTCGTTACCTGCGCCGTCAACGATGATTGTTGTTTCTTTAGAAATCTTAATCTGACGAGCTCTACCAAGCTGAGAAACGTCTGCATCCTTAAGGTCAAGACCTAATTCTTCTGTGATAACGTCACCACCTGTAAGAATTGCGATATCACGAAGCATTTCTTTTCTTCTGTCGCCGAAGCCGGGAGCTTTAACACCTACGCAAGTAAATGTACCGCGAAGCTTGTTAACAAGAAGAGTTGCAAGAGCTTCGCCCTCGATATCTTCTGCAACGATAACAAGCTTTTTACCGGCCTGAACGATTTTTTCAAGAAGAGGAAGAATTTCCTGAATATTTGAAATCTTTTTATCTGTAATAAGAATGAAGGGGTCATCGATAACTGCTTCCATCTTATCAGTATCTGTTACCATATAAGGTGAAATGTAGCCACGGTCAAACTGCATACCTTCAACAACGTCGCAGCTTGTTTCAGCTGTTTTGCTTTCTTCAACTGTAATAACACCGTCTGAAGTAACCTTTTCCATTGCTTCAGCAATAAGGTTACCAACGTTTTCATCAGCAGCTGAAATTGTTGCGATTCTTGCGATATCGCTTGTTTTCTCAACAGGCTTTGAGTTTGCCTTAATTGTTTCTACAACGTTTGCAACTGCAGCCTTGATACCCTTTTTAAGCACCATAGGATTAGCACCTGCAACAACGTTTTTCATACCCTCTCTTACAAGAGCCTGAGCAAGAAGAGTTGCGGTTGTTGTTCCGTCACCTGCAACGTCATTTGTTTTTGTTGCAACCTCTTTAATAAGCTGAGCACCCATATTTTCAAAAGCATCGTCAAGCTCAATTTCTTTCGCAATAGTAACACCGTCGTTTGTGATAAGGGGTGCACCATATTTTTTATCAAGAACTACGTTTCTGCCCTTAGGGCCAAGTGTAATTTTAACTGTATCGCTAAGCTTATCAATACCGGCTTGAAGAGCTCTGCGAGCTTCTTCACCGTAAATAATCTGTTTTGCCATTTAAGTCTGCCTCCCGTTAAATTATTCAACAATAGCGAGAATATCGCCCTGACGAACTATAATGTAGTTTTCGCCGTCAACCTTAACCTCAGTGCCTGAATATTTGCTGAGGATTACCTTGTTGCCAACCTGAACTTCCATTTTAATCTCTTTACCGTCTACGATTCCACCGGGTCCAACAGCAATAATTTCTGCTGTCTGGGGTTTTTCCTGTGCGGCTGCGGCAAGGATAATACCGCCCTTTGTTGTTTCTTCTGCTTCGCAGAATTTAAGAACGACTCTGTCGCCTAATGGTTTGAGTGTCATAAAAAATACCTCCTGTGAAGATATATAATAATTTTAATCCTGTTTGGGATATGTAGGTTAGCACTCTCTGTTATTGAGTGCTAAATATATAATACCCTTTTCACGTGAAATAATCAAGAGTTTTTGAAAATTTCTTCTTGATTTTCCTATTATTTACAAATACTTAATAATATTATTTTACGTCTTTTAAAACACTTTTATAACAAGAAGCTCTGTGTTTTTTGCACAGAGCTTCTTTTTATTCTAATATCTTTTCAAATTTATCTCCAAGCCAAGAAAGAGGCTTAACGGTTATATTACAGTTATTCATAAATTGAGCAAGGCAAACAACCATCACGTTTTTACCTATTGTAAATATAAACGGCTCAACGAAACACCATAAAACAGTTGCTAAAAGAGCCACAACCAAAATAAGCTCTTTTTTCTGTGCAAACTTTTTAATAGCAAGTCCGTAACCCGTTACTATTGCTACCGTAGGAATTATACCGAAATCAAAAAGACCTCGTATATATGATATATCCACAAAATTATAAGTGTTTACGAAATCTTCGGGAACAGCCTCAGCGTAACCTATGCCACCGAAGCCTTTCCACTCAACAAAAGTACCAAAGGGCAACAACGGGTAATTCGACATAGCCTTTGAGCTATGAATAAGCCTGTCGCTTAAAATCTGGTTTATTGTAACTGCTATACCAACGTTATTTTTGTACATCAGAACCAATACAACCGAGCCAATCAGGAATAAGAATGGCACGCAAAGCAAAACAATTCCAACCGCTTTATTTGTCAGGATTTTATTAACAAAGCACTCAAAGCTATTCACCTTGGAATATAATAATTTTAAAACAGCTACAGCAAGCAACAATACAGTCACTAAAATAAAGCTTAATCTTCCGTCTGTATACCAATACAAGCCATAATTAACTGCTTCAGCCACAAGAATTACAATATAAGGTGTCTTTGTTCCGAAAGCTACCACGCCAAGAATCACAACAACAAGATATACAGCAAAAGCATCTGTAGGATAAGTAAAACCGAGAGAATGCCTTATAACCTCTTCTCTTGCAAAGGTCCAGTCAGGTATAATACCCACCAACGCCAGAACTACAACTGCAAAAAACAATGAGCCCATAATAAAAAAACACCATTTTGCAACTCTTTTGATGTCAATGCTACGAAGTGCACAAAGCATTAAAACGGCAAATGCAAAGGTTATATTCTTTGCGCAAATCAAAACACCTAAAGATGCGGCAACAGCTGCAACCATCACAATCGAAATTTTTCTTTCCCGTAAAATGTCAGTTGTCACTTTAACCGCAAAAAAGCCGTAACAAGAATAACGGGCAACTTTAAGAATTGTAACCATTATTTCGTAGTTTTTAGCAATTACGGTTGAATCAATTAAATAGCAACCAATAAAAATACCGAAAACTACTAGTGCAAGTAAATCAATATTATCAAAGAACAATTTCAAAGCACTTTTTACTTTTGACACTATATCTCACCTTGCCTTTTAACGAAAAGTCATCTTATTTTCCCGTATAAACTCCATGCCAAGAAAAATGGTTTAAGACCCAATTTCAAGCTTAATATGGCAATTTTATCTCTCTTGGGAGTTTTAGGATTATTAAGCACAGAATCTGACGTTTCAAGAATCTTATTTCTCAAATCTTTTCTCAAATCGAAAAACTCTTTATCACATTTATCCATATATCTCAAAACGCTGAAATACGCATGAGACATTCTTCTTACACAAGCTTCTTTTAACCCGGGGTCACACTCTTCTGCGGCTTTTACAAGTTTTTCAACAGAATCAATATATTGAAGCCTTTTTTCACTGAATGCACCATTAACAATCGAGTCATCTCTCTGCACGTAGTAGTAAAGTGCTTCACCGCCGAAAACTATATAATCCGTTTTATTTAAAACATCACCGAATACGTATGTATCCTCATAAACTCTACCTACGGGATAACGAATATCGTCAAAGACCTCTCGTTTATACAGCTTTGCGTAAGCCGCAACATCTATTAAATCGTGATATAACACTCTTTCAAAGGCGTCACGTCTGCTAAAAACAACAGAGCCTTCAAAGTTAGAATAAGGCGCTTCAACACCATTTCTTACAGCACATATATCGCAAGCAGATACCTTGCAGTTTTCGTTTTCCATGAGCAAATCATACATAAATTCAATGTAGTTTTCTGCTACGTAGTCATCGGAATCTGCAAAGGCAATATAATCACCTGTGCACCTGTCAATACCGTAATTACGAGCATCGGAAAGGCCACCATTTTCTTTATGGTAAACAACAATTCGGCTGTCTTTTTCTGCCCATTCATCACACATCTGTCCGCAGTTATCAGGTGAACCGTCATCTACAAGAATAATCTCTAAGTCTTTATAGGTCTGGTTTATTAAAGATTCAACACATTTATCAAGATATTTCTCAACGTTATAAACAGGAACAATAATACTTACCCTTGACATTTTGCCCTCTCCTTTCAGCTAGTAACCTGAAACATTTTTTGATTATACTTTTCTGATTTTTTTGTAAATAGGCATTAAGGGATAAGCCGCATAATTAGTCTTTCTCATTATTTTAATAAGGATTGACATATCGTTTGTTCTGTCATAAATTACAGGATATTTTTCTTTTAACATTTTATCAAAAGCAATAATATCGTTTTTCTTTTCTTTAGAAGCCTTGAAAATCAAAAGAGAATTGTAATGATAGGTACAATGTGCCGCAACACCGTCTGTTACGTATTTTCTCTTTTCAGCAGACATATCTTCAGGCATATTTTTATAACACTCAAGAAGCTTTTGGGCAACCTTGTGACCGTCGGCAATATGCTTCATTCTACCCTCAAAGCTTACTGACTGCTCACCGATACCGATTCTGTAGCAATAAAGTGTGAGCGCAAAATAAGTAACGGTATCAACAAGCGGAATTGAGAAAAGCATATATTCAGAGTCAACGTAGAAACAATGCTCGTCAAGTCTGATATTATTTTTACGTAAAAATTCTGTTTTATATATTGTTGAATGATAACGAATATACTGAACCTTATCGGCAATATCATCAAACTTATACTCTTTGTTATCTTCGAGCATGGGGAAGGTTTCAAGCTCTTCACCGCCTGCCTCATAGCAGGTTCTGTAATCCATAATAATCATATCGGATTCCGTGCTTTCAAGACGAGCTACTGTTTCAACAAGAGCTTCTGTGTCTGCCCAGTCATCACCGTCAAGAGCACGAAAATATTTACCTGTTGCTTCAACAATACCTCTGTTAATAGTAGAGCCGTGACCACCGTTTTCTTTGTCTACAAGACGAACGGTCTGAGGGTATTTTTCCTCGTAGCTTTTTGCAATTTCGGCTGTTCTGTCTTTAGAGCCATCGTTAACAACAAGCACCTCTATTTTATCGAGAATTCTTTCGTCTAAGATAGAATTCATCAATTTATCAATATATTTTTCAATATTGTAAGATGCGATAGAAAAGGTTAAAAGCTTATCCATTATCTTCTCCTCCAACCATTACTTTTTAAGTAGTTTATGAAACACAAAGCAAATTAAAATTGATACTAAATACAGTTTTTTCTTTAATAACGAAACAAATAATTTGTGTTTTGATTCAGGCAACCAACCAAGCTTAACATTGTTTAAAGCGGCTTTGCACGGTTCAAGCTGTGCAAACTCTTTAAGAGCCTTATTATAGGCAAGTGCTTGTTTTGCAGAACTCAAATCTGCACCGTAAAGATTAGCAAGCTCCCACACCATCTGACTCAAGTCAACTGCTCTGTAAGGATTCAAGCCGTTTTCAATCTTAAGCTCCTCAAGCACAAGCTCTGTTCTGTTAACGTAGGCCGTATATTCCGAAGCTTTTTTATCAACGTTACCCGTACAAAGAGAGCCCTCGTGCTTACGATAGACATAAACGGGCTCATCGATGAAAATCACCTTTTCTGCATATTTAAAAACATACATATTAAAGATTGAGTCCTCACCGAAACGAACATCAAGGGGAAATCTTATATTGTTATCAATAATAGTTTTTCTTAAAAACATTTTAGCGCATGGTGTTCCTAAATAAGGCAAATTCCTCATTTGCTCGGGGAATACATAACCAAACATATCAGGTCCTGCAATGCAGCCTCCCCAGAAATCCGCCCTATAGTCAGCCAAATCAAACTCTGCAACAGCTCCCGTAAGCTTTTTATCGTCTTCAAGGAAATTTGCGATAACGTTCTGACAATCTGTTGTATCAGCTTGTGAAACCAACTTTTCTACTGCATCGGCAGTTATAAAGTCATCACTGTCAACAAACATTATCCAATCGCCCGAAGCAGATTCGATGCCTTTGTTTCGCGCAGCGGAAACCCCTGCATTTTGCTGATGAACAACAGTTATTCTGTCATCCTTTGAAGCATAATCATCGCATATTTTGCCACTGCTATCTTTGCTTCCATCATCAACAAGAACAACCTCGATATCAGAAAAGGTCTGATTAAGCACACTTTCAAGGCATTCCTGTAAATAATCCTGCGCATTATAAATAGGGATAACAATGCTTACCTTAGGATTTGCGTTTGATTTGTTTGTCATACCATCACTCTTTCAAACTATTTCTTCCAATTTACAAAATTATAATTTTCAAGTATCTGAAAAAACTTTACAAGCCTTTCGTAAAGAGGGTTGGCTTTTTCGCCAAAATGCTCTTTAACATCCTCACCTATAGCAATAATGTCTTTTTCACCGTCTATAAGAGGCCAGACAAAGCTACCGTTTTCGTCAAGGTGAATGTAGCTTACTTTCGGTTTTTTCAAAAGCTTTTGTGCAATTTTGTTTGCAATACCTTTGTTTTCAACCTGAAGCGTAACCATACCGTTCTCGTCGATGGTCCACTGTATTTCAGGATTTTTCAAAGGAATTCGTTCAAGATAATTTTCAGATGATTTTTTATTTATTTTCATGCTTTTTTATTTCTCTTTTTCCAAACGGTAAATTTTAGCAATGTAAGAATGATAATTGCGAAAAGGACCAAACCGCCAATATCGGAAGCTACTTTCGGAATACCAAATCTTGCAGAAAGGTCTAATGCTGAATCAACACCGAATACTGCAAGTAAAGCAAGAAGTATACCTATAAGACCTTCACCGGCAATCATACCTGATGAGAAAAGAACGCCATCGTTGATGATTTCTTTCTTTTCTTCTTCTTTCTTGTTCATTTTTTCCATAACAAGACGAATAACGCCACCAACCATTATACAAGCGTTAAGCTGAACAGGAAGATACACACCGATTGCAAAGGGAAGAACAGGAATACCAACAAGCTCAACAACAATTGCAATAAACACACCAATAAACACAAGACCCCAAGGAAGGTCGCCACCCATAACGCCCTCAATAATGAGCTTCATGAGAGTTGCCTGAGGAGCACCAAGCTGGTCTGAGCCAAAGCCCCAAGCGCTATCAAGAAGATAAAGTGTACCACCGATAGCAAGAGCTGCTGCAACAGAGCCGATAACTTCACCCATCTGCTGTTTTTTAGGTGTAGCACCTAAAATATAACCTGTTTTAAGGTCCTGAGAAGTATCACCTGCGATAGCAGATACGATACAGATAATTGAGCCAATAGCAATTGCACTGCACATACCCTCAATGCCATCCATACCTGTAACCTTAAGAATAAGAGTTGCAATAAGAAGAGTTGCAATAGCCATACCTGAAACAGGGTTATTACTGCTACCTACAAGACCAACCATTCTTGAAGAAACAGTTGCAAAAAAGAAGCCGAAAACAACGATAATTGCCGCACCTAAAAGCGAAACGGGAATTGCAGGAATAAGCCAGATGAGAAGTGTAAGCACGATAATTGCTATAATCACTATCTTAATATTAATTTCCTGTGATGTACGTTCCTGAGAGGTTGCACCGATGCCCTTCATACTCTTCATAGCACCGCCAAAGGTTTTAACAATGAGAGGAAGAGATTTGATAAGGCTGATAATACCACCTGCTGCAAGAGCACCTGCACCGATATATCTGATATAAGTACTCCAGATAGCACTCGCACCGCCTGAAGCGAAAAGCTCACTTATGGGAGCTGTACCGGGGTAAAGAGTAATATCTGCACCGAAAAGAACGATAAGAGGGATAAGAACAAGCCAGCTTAACATACCGCCTGCGAACATAAATGATGAAATTTTCGCACCGCAAATAAAGCCAACGCTCATAACCGCGGGATAAATCTGTGTACCGATTTCACCTGCATAGCCTTTTACACTAGCAGAAATTTCACCTGAAACAAGCTTAAGACCATCAATTATAAACTTAAATAAAGCGGCAAAGCCCATACCTGCAAAAACAGTTGATGCATTAGCGCCACCCTTTTCACCGGCAAGAAGAACCTCTGCACAAGCAGTTCCTTCGGGATAAGGAAGAACGCCATGCTCTTTAACAATAAGGGCATTTCTTAAAGGCACCATAAAGAATACGCCTAAAAGACCACCGATAAGAGCAATAAGTGTAATTTCAAGTATATCGGGCTTTTCCATCTTACCCTCTGCTGCCCAAAGGAAGAGTGCGGGAATAGTGAAAATAGCGCCTGCTGCAAGAGATTCACCTGCAGAGCCGATAGTCTGAACAATATTGCTTTCAAGAATTGAATTTTTTCGCATTACTATACGAATAACACCCATAGCAATAACAGCTGCGGGGATTGATGCAGAAACAGTCATACCAACACGAAGGCCTAGATATGCGTTTGCAGCACCGAAAACTACTGCGAGAATAATACCCATAATGATTGACGTTACCGTCATTTCGGGAGTTATCTTTTCCGCAGGGATGTACGGTTTGAATTCATTTTTGTTTTCCATGTTTTCTCCTGTCTGTCGAAGCATATGCTTCGACAATAAAAATTTATCAAGTTATTATAACATAATATCGTAATAATTACAATACAATTATATATTAAAGCATTTTTTCCAACATTTTAAGCAAAAGGTTGTAGACGTTTTCAGTTGACTTGATATCTAATCTTTCATTTACTGTGTGAACGTCAAAAAGATTAGGACCTATTGCAATACAGTCGAAATCTTTTATAGCGCCTGCAAACACACCGCACTCAAGACCGGCGTGAATAGCCGCTACGTCAGGCTCTTTTTTGAACGTTTCTTTGTAAGTTTCAGTATATAAACCCTGTAAACTCGAGTTACTGTTATACTCCCATGCAGGATAATGACCGTAGGTTTTAATTTCGCAGTCAAAGCTTTCAAAAAGCACCTTCAATTTATCTTCAAGATTCATAAGCGCCGACATCTTGTTGCTTCTTAAAGCAGAATGAAGAGTAATTTTATCCTCTTCTGTTTTTAAGATACCCAAATTAAGTGAGGTTTCAACAAGCCCTTGGATATCCGCACTCATTGATATAACCCCGTCAGGAATACAAACGAGAGAAAACAGAAGATTTTTTGTGCTTTTACAATCAAAAACTTGATATTCTCCTTCATTTTCGAAAACGACTTCGCTAATTAAAGCCTCTCTGTCAGAAATTTCTTTTTTAATTTCTTCAATAATGGGATAAGCTGTTTTTTCAAATTCACTTGCATCTTTTACGCAAAGCTCAATACGGCAAAAATTAGGTATTGCATTACTTTTGTCGCCACCGTTTACAGAGATTATTCCGTAGTCGAGGGCTTTGGTTTTATTTAAAAATCTACCTGCAAGAATATCAGCATTTGCTCTGCCCTTGTGGATTTCAACACCGGAATGACCACCTAAAAGACCTTTGAAGGTAACGGAAACCCTTCTACCTGTCATTTTAACTTTTTTAACGGGAATTGTTACCTCAAAATCACTACCGCCTGCACAGGAAACTGTTGCAGTGTCGTCTTCTTCGGAGTCAAGATTTATCATTTTCTTACCTTTAAGAAGGCTCATATCAAGCTGTAGAGCACCTACCATACCGATTTCTTCATCGGTTGTAAAAACTGCTTCAATAGCAGGATGAGAAAGTGAATTATCTTCAAGAATCGCCATAACCATAGCAACTGCGATACCATTATCACCACCTAAGGTTGTACCGTCGGCTTTAAGAAAATCACCATCAACTATTAAATCAATCCCGTCTTTTAAAAAGTCTTTTTCAGAGTCCTCCGTTTTCTGGCAAACCATATCGAGATGACCTTGAAGTATGACGGTTTCAGAGCTTTCATACCCCTTTGAAGCCGGTTTATAAATTACCACGTTATTTGCATCGTCTCTCACGTAAGAAAGACCGAGCTTCTTTGCAAAATCAACACAGTAATCTGCAATTTTCACCATATCACCAGAGCCTCTGGGAATACGGCATATTTGATTAAAATAGTAAAACACTCTTTCGGGCTTTAATTCACAAGCATTATTCATTTTTATTTTCTCCTAACAAATCATTCATAGCTAGAATACCACAAAACCAACATAATTGTAAAGAAAAACAAAACCTCTTACAATAAAAAATTGCAAGAGGTTTGATTTTTATAATAACCGTTTTATTTATTGAAGCTGAAATCATCAAACAAAGCTTCTATCAACTCTCTGCTTTCAACAGTTGAAAATTTTCTTGCGAAGAAAGCTTCAGATTCTAAAATTTCAGCTTTATGCTCCATAGTTAAAGTCTTAGGGCTATCAGTGCAGTTACGCCAGTCAATATATCGTGTAGGTGCAGATACAAGATTACCCTGAAACTTTGAATTATACGCATAGGTTTGTAAGAATACCTCGTCACAGCAAGAGGTATAAGCAAACATTTTTTGAATTTCAGGCTCTTTTGAAACGATATATTCCGCTAAATCGTGAGTAATATCAAAATAAGCACTACCCTTTTTCATTTTGAAATTACTGTCATATTTTTTGCTTCTCGGACCTAACAAAAGAAATAAAACTCTTGAGAAAAGGGCTATAAATTTTCTGTAAACGGTATAAATAAAACCTTTCTTTCTCGGTCTTTTGAATAAATGCCACCTGTCATATCTTTCTGAAAAGAGTGCTGTATCATCAATAGCATCAAAATCAACGAAATCCTTACCGTTTGACTCTTCAAAATACTTATTTATTTCTTCAACAGGCTTAAGGGGTAAATCAACACCGGTAATCAAGTGATAATAGTCATACCTTCCTTTAATCGCAGCCTTAAGCAAAACCATTTCACACTCAATTTGTGAATAATGACCCCAACCCACGTCAACACGGTCAACAAAATATATTTTTGATTTTTCGCAAAGAGAAGAAAAATCTTCATCCTTCAAAAAAGATTTTTTATCGATATGAATATAAATATCATTATCACTATGGTCGAGCTTTTTTATTAAATAACTTAATAACATAGGCTCATGGTGTGCCATAATCATATATGCGTGCTTCATATATATCACTCCTTACTTAAATAATACCTCACAAGAAAAGATAAGTCAATACGGATAAAACCCGGTAAAAACCCCAAAAAAACAAATGAAACAAAAAGATTTTAAAAAAGATAAAAAAATATAAAAATTTCTCTTGACATACAAAATCTTTTGTGTTATAGTAGTCAAGCATTAAGTTGCTGGTGTAGCTCAGTTGGTAGAGCAGCTGATTTGTAATCAGCAGGTCGGGGGTTCGAGTCCGTCCACCAGCTCCATTTTTTTAATAGTGAACATGGGAGTGTTCCCGAGTGGCCAAAGGGGGCAGACTGTAAATCTGTTGGCACCGCCTTCGGTGGTTCGAATCCACCCGCTCCCACCAGAAAAAAGCATCGCGTAAGCGGTGCTTTTTTCAATGAAATTCGCCTGCGGCTAGTGAAATCACTTCGTGATGAAATACGCTAACGTGTATGAAATATTTGCTTCGCAAATGTTAAAGGCGAATTTTATTTCATATTTTTCGCAAGGAAAATATTTCATCCAAAACTTGTTTTGGATTTCATCGTAAGCAAAGCGCACGATTTCATCATAATTAAAACAGCCTTTAGTGGTTTTTCTGTTTGGTGGAACTAAGTGTGCCTACAGCACGATTGGGAGGCAAAACACTTAACTTCACTAAATCCTAAAACCTTGCACTTCACTAAAAGCTATTCGTTTTCGGGAAAGCAGACCCGTCCCCTACAAATAAAAACCGCACCCAATTCTCAAGCGGAACAGCCCCCTTTACGCTATTGTGTTGCGTTTCGATTTATGTTATAATAATGATTGTTAAAGAGGTGCTACTATGCGAAAATTCATATTAGGAACGGATTGGTGGGACGATTGTGACGATGCTGTGGCAATTCGTTTGTTAGCGCGTGCACACAAAGCAAAGGAAATCAACCTGCTTGGCATAATAATAAATGCGTGTATGGAGCACAGCGTTACCTCGCTTGAAGGTTTTCTTAACTCGGATGAGGTTTATGACATTCCCATCGCAATAGACCTTGATGCAACTGACTTTGGTGGAAATCCGCCTTATCAGAAACGTCTTTCGTTGTTTGCGAAAAAATATTACAGCAATTCCGATGCAGAAAATGCCGTAAAGCTTTACAGAAAAATTCTTGCAAACACGGATTCCCAAATTGAGTTGATTGAAATAGGATATCCGCAGGTTTTAACTGCACTATTGCAAAGCAAACCGGACGATATAAGCGAACTTGACGGCGTTGAGCTTTTAAAAAACAAAGTCTCAAAAATATGGATGATGGCAGGAAAATGGGATAAAAAACCAAATAAAGAAAACAACTTTGCCCGAAACGAACGTTCAAGAGTGGCCGCAAACATATTTTGTGATATTTGTCCCGTTCCCATAACCTTTCTCGGATGGGAAGTGGGAGCAAGTGTCATCACCGGTGGTAATTTAGATAAAAACGATCCGCTTTATCTTGCACTTTGTGATCACGGGTCTTCTAACGGTCGATCCTCGTGGGACCCTATGCTGTGTCTGTTGGCGTTAATCGGCGATGAAGAAAAAGCGGGATACTCCGTTGTTCATGGGAAAGGCAGTGTTGATGCTACAACAGGCGAAAATTATTTTGTTTCCAATCCGAACGGGTTACATTCCTATGTTATAAAAGAAAAAGAAGATTCATATTACGCAGACGCTATAAATAAATTAATATAAGCAACCGGCATCTAAATAGTTCGTAACAGCCAAAAATCCAAGTCTTCAGACTTGGATTTTTTGTTTGTGTTTGCGGTGCTTTTCCCGTTTCTTTCTCGTTTCTCTTTTTTCTTAAATAGAATACACAAAACCATTCTTTTTGTTTTGTGAAAAACTTTCATTGCTTTGTTTTTATTTTTATAATATAATTGTATTGTTATACGCATTTTTTAAAAAGGTGGTTTTTATGAAAAAATCAAAAAGAATTTTATCTTTAATTTTCAGCATAGTTTTACTTGCCTCAAGCTTTTTAACCCCTGTTGTTTCAGCAGCCTCAGGTGTTTATGAGCTTGCGTTTGACAATATTTTTGTCTTTGAGCAATGGGCTAACCATGCAAAGTCGGGTGTAATTTCACCTGACCTAAATGGTACACTTACAAAAGATGTTGCTACCGGTAGCTTTACTTTAACAAACAATTCTTCCGGTGAGGTTTTTACTGCTCACTCTATGGGCTCTAATACAGGTTATTACTCAATGCCCGTAAAGGCAAGTACAAACTATATTTTCAAATACAATGCAAACGGAACTGTTACACACTTTGAAACGTTCGTTTTCTACTTTGATTCTTCCGGCACCTTTATATCTTTTGATTCTGCTTCTGCAACACAGTACGGTGACAACCAATGGACCTTCACCACACCCTCTAATGCTGCATTTATCCAGATAAGATTTGATAACAATAACCCCGACACTTATGCAACTGTTAAAGATATCAGAATCTGTGAATCAGCAGTTTACGAGTATTCAAAAGACGTACCTCTAAGAAAGACTTACACATATTCACAGGGAAATACATACGGTGAGCTTCCCCGCCCCGACAGAAACGGTCTTGTTTTTGCAGGGTGGTATACAGGTCCTGACGGTGAGGGCGAAAGAATAACAGAAAACACTCTTATTGCAGCCTCCAGCTACAGCTTATATTCAAAATGGGAGCCTGAATTAGCAGGTGATTTATCAATTCACTCTCTCCCGACAAAACAATCCTACTGTTTAGGTGAAAAGCTTAACACAAGCGGTTTAGCTATTTGCATTACTTATCCTGACGGTTCAACTGAGATTCTTAACTCCGGTTTTTATTACTATCCCCAAATTTTAGATACACTCGGTCAACAGACTATTACAGTCGAATACGGTAACAAACAAGCAACCTTTACCGTCAACGTTAAAGAAGCTGAGAATGTTTCAGTTACTGTTAACAACAGCACAATTACCGTGCCGGTTGCTAACAACAATTATACTATCAATAAAACTGCAACCGCCTTTAACCGTTACGAAGTACATTATTCTTCAGATGCTTACGTTAAAGCTGTGATGCTTATGGGCTCTACAGAGGAAGAGTTTTTCCTCGAGCCTGCTGAAGACGGTGTTTTCACAGGTTACATTGACGGCTTCCTTGACAGCACAACACAAACACAGATTTCATCAATCAGCTTTACAGCTCTTGATAAAGATTTTATGAATTTTACATTGAAATCTGTTAATACAACAAAAGACACAGTTCCCGAAAATTTAGTTTACCTTACGGGTACAGACTATAAAATCGGTATTGATCTTCATTGGGGCGGTGCCCTTTCTTATCTTGAAGATTTGACAAATAACGTTATGTCTTCAGTAAGTAAATACGGCTCTTCTAAAATAACTGAGGTAGACTTTAAATCTAAGGTTAATACTTCCAGTTTTTTGTACAACACAAGTAGTAACGTTAACCTTATCAACTGCAATGACACCGGCAGACTTGTTCAACAGTCATATTACGGAACAGGCTCACCCCCTTATGAAATGGGTGATTATAACGGTACTCCGTGGAACTACAACCCTGTTCAGGGCGGTAACGTCCATAACGAGCCTAGTAAAATCGTTGATTTGAAAGTAACGGAAAACGAAATTTACGTTAAATGCCGTCCTCTTGACTGGGGTAAAACTATGGAGCACATTACCCCATCTTATATGGAAGCCTGGTACACTCTTGAAGACGGTTTGATGAGAGCAACCTGCAGATTCGTAGACTACTCAGGTTATCCCGAAGCAACCACAACACAAGAGCTTCCCGCCTTTTATTGCGTTGAGCCTCTTAACAACTTCGTTTACTATTCAGGCGGTGAACCTTGGTCAGACTCTAACACAAGAGTTGACCTGAATGACCTTGTATTCTGGGGTGATGCTGAAGGTGCAGATCAGAATTATAACTGTAACGAAAACTGGGCAGCTTTTATCGGTGATGATGCAGACAGTTTCGGTATAGGTCTTTATTGCCCCGGTCAGACAAATATGTTTACGGGCGTTTTCAGCAGGAATTCATGTTCTACAGTTACTCCCGCAACAGAAAGTCCTACATCTTACATTGCGGCTGTTGACGTATTTACATTTAAGAGCTTTAGCCCTTATTCTTATGCCTATTACATTACAACAGGTAATGTTGACACTATAAGAAACACCTTCAAGGAAGTTGCCACTGATATTGATGACCCTTGTAAAGTTGGCTACACTAACGGCTACTGTAACAATTGCGGTAAAAATGAATCTGCAACTCTTACAACAGATAAATATGACATCAACGGTGACGGAACAAAAGACAGCGTATATGAAATTTCAAACGCAGGTCAGCTTCACTGGTTCAGCGATTTTGTAAACGTTGGCAACAATACTGCAAATGCAGTTGTTACTTGCGATATTACAGATAATACTCCCGTTCTTACATCCTACGGTATTTTGAATTCTGATACCTCCAACTTCAAAACATGGTCTCCTATCGGTAATTCTTCATTACAGTTCAAGGGTGTATTTGACGGTCAATGCCATACAATAAGCGGTTTATATATTGACTCTGCTACACAATCCGAGGTTGGGTTATTCGGATATGTTGCTCAAGGCGCAACCGTTAAGAGAATATGTATTGACAATTCCTTCTTTGGCGGTAACACCTACGTTGGTGGCATCGCAGGACGAAATGCAGGTACTATTGAAAACTGCTACACTTACTGTACTGTTTCAGACGGTGCTTCTTACGTTGGCGGTATTGCAGGTTACACAGTAAGTTCTATTAAAAACTGCTACAACACAGGTGTTGTTGTCTCTTCAGACAATTATTGTGGCGGTATTTCAGGTGGTGCAGGTAGCTCATCTAACCTTTCAAACTGCTATTATCTTTCAGAATGTGCAAAAGACGGTAAAGGCGCTTCTCAAAACGGAATAGGTAACGCTACAAATGGCAACACAACTGCCGACAACGGAACTTATTCAACAAGTAAAACTATCGAAGAATTTGCATCAGGTGAGGTAGCTTATTTACTTCAGGAAGCAAATTCCGAACAGATATGGGGTCAGAAAACAAACGTTGACGGTGCTGCTCCCGTATTTGACACAACGGGTGAATATAAGGTAATCGCATCTGAAAACGACGGCTACTCATTAATCTTTATCGGTGACATTGTTGAAGACGACGTTTTAGACGTGTACGATTATCAGCAGCTCGTAAACACAGCCCTTTCAGAAAAAGACGTTACAGAGAAAGAGCTTTTCTTCTCTGATATGAATAGCGACAGTATTTTAAACGTTATTGACTGTTCAATTCTTGAAAGACTTATAAGCGGTCACGATGTAGATATTCCCGTTTACTTAAAGGGTGACTTCGACTTTGACGGAGTTCCCTTTACCTCCTACGATATATCGTCGATAAAAACTGCGATGAAGAATGTTTTAACTCTTTCTGTACAGCAGAAATACGTTTGTGACCTTAACTCTGACGATGTTATTGACGAAAAAGACCTCGAGCTTTTAAATCAGCAGGAACCTGTGGTGTATACACCCGCATACGTTACAATGAAAGATGCTATGACTTTAAAAACTAAAACAGCAAACGTTATTATCCTTTGCGGACAGTCAAATGCTTACGGTGCAAGTCCTTTGACACCCGAGGTTAAAGCAACTGTTGGCAATACAGATTTTTCCAAAATAAAAATCAAATACAACAACATCAATAGTGACGACGGCTTATCAGGCTGGAAAACTCATTTTTCAAACAACGATTTTGAAACCTTCAAGCTTGGTATTGGCGGTCAGGCAGACCTTTGGTTTGGTCCTGAGGTTGGTCTTTCATATTTCCTTGCAACAAATGAAAATACAAAAGACGAATTGTGGTATATCATCAAATACACTGCCGCAGGTACCTTCATCGGCGGTAACTGGATATACGATACCAATTATAATAACGCCATTAATGCCGAAAACATCTATAACGATTTAGGTGGCTATTTGAGTGACTTGATGGTTGACTACGTTAATGATTCTCTTGACGACCTTGTTAGAATGCACGGTGCAAACAACGTTAACATCAGATCGTTTATGTGGCATCAGGGTGAAAGTGACGCCGGTTTTGAACAATGGGCTAACCAGTACGGTGATTTACAGAACATTCTTGTAAATAAAGTCCGTACATCATTTGAAGGCAGAGACGCTGACTCTCATATTGGTTTTGTCGATGGTGGTATTGCCGCATATGACAGCCGTACCTTCTTAAACCCGTTAACGAATACAGAGCAAACTTATAACAATTGGGTTTATTCTGATACTGTTAACTCTCATAAATCAGCAAATGCTTCTCTCTGGTACGTTCCTGCAAACACAACAAGCAACGTAATTAACACCACAACTGCAGGACTTTATGCTAACACAGCACCCTCAAGTAGCACCCTCGCAAGCTCAATCTGGATAGACACCTCAACCTGTTTATCAAAATACGTTAACAACAACGAAAACGGTGAGTATGACGGCGCACACTATTGCGGTGATTCAATGCTTCGTATAGGTATCTGGTACGCTCAAGGTATGCTTCAGGTTTCAAATTTTTAAAGATTTCAAATAATTTATTAAACCACTCGCAATCTTTGATAGTTGCGGGTGGTTTTTCTTGCTAGAATTTTTTGTTTGTGGTATAATAAATACAGAACAAAGGTTGATTTCTCCCCACTCAACCAGCGGTTTGTAGATTTTTTTACTGAAACTGCTTACACTTATATTGAAAGGAGGCACAATATGAATCTTTTGAAAATCGGAAAGTTTATAGCCGAGCAAAGAAAAAAGAACGGTCTTACTCAGATGCAGTTAGCAGAAATGCTTAACATTACTGACAGAGCCGTTTCAAAATGGGAAACAGGAAAATCGTTGCCTGACTCTTCAATTATGCTCGAATTGTGTCGAATTTTAAATATCAGCGTAAATGATTTATTAAGTGGGGAGGTTGTTTCAATGGAAAACTACAACAAAGAATTAGAAAATAAGCTTTTAGAAATGGTTAAAGAAAAAGAACAAAAAGATAAACAATTACTAACTCTTGAATGGGTTATAGGTATTCTTTCAACTATTATTATAGTTGTGCCGGCATACGTTGCACCATTCTTAAACTTAGAAGAGTGGAAACAATCGTTAGTTGCATTATCAGGCTTTATTCCCGGATTAATCGGTTTTATATTCGCCTTGAAAATCGAGCAAGTTGCAGGATACTATAAATGTAAGGTTTGCGGTCACAAATATGTGCCTACTTACAAAGCAGTTTTTTTAGCCATGCATATGGGCAGAACAAGATATATGAGATGCCCCGAATGTCATAAAAAATCCTGGCACAAAAAGGTAATCAGCAAAGACTGATTCAGATAACAAGCCAGCCCCTTGATTCACAGTGAATCAAGGGGCTTTATTATTTCTTTTATTTTGCCGCGGGAATTTCTATTTCAAGATCTGTAAGAGCAAAGGTACAGCAAGGGTGAATACAGCCGAATTTATAGTCTGCAAGACGGCGGTATTCAAGGTGTGCAGGAACGTAAATCTTACCGTTTAAAAGATGTGAGTGACAGAAGCCACATTCACCACTACGGCAACGAGAGGGAACTGCAATTTTATTCTTCTCAAGAATCTGCATAACAGAGTCACCGCTGTTACCCTCAACTGTTTTTGTTTCACCCTGACAGGTTACTGTAATTTTAACTGTTTCGGGTACGACTGCAGGGTAATCTGCCTGTGATGAGGGGTTGTGGAATTCACCAAACATCTCGTGGCGGATATATTTTTTAGGAAGACCTAATTCCAGGAGCTCTTTATCAACAAATTCATACATCTGCTGAGGTCCGCAAAGGAATACTGAATAAGCTTCATTTTCGGGTGCATATTTCTTTATAAGCTCTGCGGTAATAAAGCCTTTTTCCGTACCCTCGTACTCGTTTTCATCATTACTGAGTACGTGAACCACTTTAATCTTATCGCAGTTCTTTTCAATCTCTGCCAATTCATCACGGAAAAGAATATTATCATAGCTTCTGCTACCGTAAAGAAGAGTCATCTCGAAATCCTCATCACCGTCTGCAATTGCATTTGCCATTGAAACAAAAGGTGTGATACCGCTACCGCCTGCGAGACAGATAACCTTTTTCGCATCGCGAAGCTCCTGATATTCAAAGTTACCTGCAGGTGCGGAAACCTCTACACCTCTGCCAACAGTCCAGGTATCAAAAATAAATTTTGACATAAGACCGCCATCAACAAGCTTTATTGTAAGGATATATTTACCCTCTAAGGAATCTTTAGGTGATGAAGAAATTGAATATGCTCTTGTTACGGGCATATCTTCAATTGTTTCAAAAACCGTAAGATATTTACCTGCACCAAAATATGCAAGCTCTTTTGTACCCTTTTCAATATCGGGAACAAGAACGTAGCTTTTACAGTCCTCTCCTCTTTCAATTATCTCTTGAATTTTAAGGTACTGACGTTTGGGGTGAAGGGCGCGAGCAAGAGCCATAGCGTTGTCAGAAATCTGAGGAAGCTCTGCTTTACCGCTTTCAAATTTTGCCTGACGGTCACCCAGCATTGATAAAAACTTCTTCGCTTTAAGTGATTTAATGCTTGCCATAATTATTTGCCCTCCTTTTTAATTTTTTTCACAACAATTCCACCGGCTTTTTCACCCGTAAAGTATGCACAGCCGTAGCCGTCGCCTCTTTCCTGAGATGCACCGCAGAAAAGGAAATTGTCAAAGGGCTGGTCCTGCATATACTGAACTGTTCTCGGAATCATACTATCCCATTTTTCAAGCATATAGCCGTAGGGCGTACCCTGAGGTGTATTAAGGTATCTTGCGAAAGTAGGCGGTAAAGCGATTTCAATTTCTTCAATATAAGGAGTAATTGAAATGTTAAGGGCCTTTTCGCAGGTTTCAATCATATCCTTTGCAACCTTTGTTTTAAATTTCTTATAATCCTGCGGTTTAACGTCTTTCATAACGTCACCGAAGGTCATAGTTGTAAGGAAAAGCTGACTTGTTCCCTCAGGTGTGCAATCGGGAATAATCTCGTTAAGGCAGTTTATGATACAGTAGCCGCTGAAATAATTCTGTGCCGCTTCATACTGTTTATCTGAATCAGAATCGGGAGCAATAAATACAGAATAGTCTTTTATGCCAAGCTCTTCTTTAGTTTTATTCATACCGAGATAAACTGTTGTAAGAGCACAGGCAATTTTTCTTGTGTTAAGCATTTTAAGCTGTTTTTCGGGGATTTCTTTCTTCTCGAAAAGGTCATTCCATACTGAATTGGGTGAAGAGTTGCAAATGAAATATTTACCATAAACCTCTTTTTCACCGTTTATAACAACACCTGCAGGCTTGCCGTCTTTCATTATTACCTTTGTAACCTCGGAGTTGTACCAGATTTCACCACCGTTGTCACGGATAACCTTATCAAGAGCAAGACTCATTTCGTGGCTACGAAGCTTCGGTATACCCGTACCATTCTCAACGTAGCTGTGAAGCATAGCCATATAATATAAAAAATCAAGCTGTGAAGCAGGTGACCCCAGATAGCACCAATATGTATTGAAAATATCCTGTGCCTTTTTAGGCATACCTAAAGCATCTAACGTTTCCTTCATTGTATGAGAAACCATTCTCATAATATCGGGTAAATCTTTTAGGCTACCAACAAGCTTTATGGGTTCCTCCATAGCATCAAAAGCCTTATACATACGAGCTGAAAAATCGAAGGCTTTCATACATGTTTCATAAGAGCCGGGCACGATTTCATCAAGCTTTCTTGCGAAATTTTCAAAGCCTACGGGCATTCGCGCATCAACCGTTACCATAACACCGTCTTCGTTTAGGAAAGCATCCTTATCTCCCTCTTTGGCAGGAACAACAAGACGGAATGTAGAATCGTGAGTGCACCAATCAACGTCACCGTTCATACGGATAAACATATCCTCTATCTGACCGCTTTTGTCGGGTGCACCAACGCCTGCAAGCTCGTGAAGTGACGGTTCAAACTCGAAACGGCCTCTTACGAAAGACGATGCAGAGCCACCGGGGATATTATGTCTTTCAAGTAAAAGAGTTGAAAGACCCTCTCTTGCACACGTTGCAGCGGCAGCAAGACCACCGTTACCTGCACCGATTACAATAACGTCATAATTTTTCATTATTTCTCCTCCTTTTCGGATTCAACCTGTTTCGCTTTCTTTTTCTGTCTTTTGCTCATAATCACCGAAGCTAAAACAGCAAAAAGCAAAGCAGGAAGTGCATATAAAAATGTAAAGGGATTTGATAAATCACCTTTTGCTCCCAATAAAGTCCATAAAACGTTAAGCACTAAAAGACCCATATTGGATGCTATAAAATATTTAGTAAAGGGTATATTCATAGCACCAAAGATAAGGCTACTTAAATCTGACGGCATAAGACCGCCCGCTTTAAAAATCAAAACAACAGAAAATGAATTTGCACCCGTAAAATCGTCAAGCTTTTTAATTGCCTTAAACCTCTTTTTTAAAGAGTTTACCATTTCCATACCCATAAATCTGCCGAGAAAATAAGGTAAAATAAGGCTACAGGCAGTTGCAACCGCATTAACCAAAACCGCGGTAAGCATATTTTCAAAAACAATTCCCGAAAGCACGAAAAGCACCGCAGGCGGAAAGATTAAAGCAAAGCTTTTCACCACACTGAAGCCTATTATAATGAGTGCTATTGTAAGTGTACCACCGGTAAGATATTGAGTAAGAGCATCTACGTTGCTTACTGAAATGTTATTCTTTTTAAGGAAAACAACACAAGCCACAACCATAAACAACATAAAGACAACTGATAAAATCTGTAAAAGCTTTACGATTTTACCGTATTTATCACCGTTTTTCACCTCTGCCATTATCTCATCCCCTTTGTAAAGCTTCGAAAATAATCCGAAACAGTTTTTTGAATGCAGATTCCGTCAACTTTAATTATTAACTAATATTTTACCAACTTAATTCCCTTATGTCAATTTAAATAGTAACCGAAAATCATTGCTCTTTTTTATAAGTATGATATAATGATTGTAGTTTTAAAGGAGTTGATACTATGCTTTTAAAAATACTTGATGAATTAAATTTACCCCCACTTTTACCCCGCGAGGAGATGCTTAAAATTCTTCAGGAAGAAATTTTCGGCTATATGCCCCCAAAGCCCGAAAGCATTTCTTTTGAGGTAGAAGAAGATATTATTCCTAAATTTTGTGCAGGAAAAGCAGTATGTAACAAGGTTACTGCAAAATGTGTTGTAAACGGTAAAGAATTTTCTTTCCCCTTCTTTGCAAATTTGCCAACTGACAATAAAAAGCACCCGTTTTTTATTCATATAAATTTCAGAGATTTAAACCCCGACAGATATATGCCTACAGAAGAAATTATTGACAACAGCTTTGCAGTTTTTTCTGTATACTATAATGATATTTCTTCCGATGACGGTGACTTTACAAACGGTCTTGCAGGTATTCTTTTCCCCGACGGAAAAAGAAATGCGACAGACCCCGGTAAAATCGCAATGTGGGCTTGGGCTACTCAGAGAATTATGGACTACGCCTACACCCTTGAAGATAAATTGTTGCTTGATTGCGGTACTGTCTGCGGTCACTCAAGGCTTGGCAAAACCGCCCTTGTTGCAGGTGCTTTTGATGAAAGGTTTAAATTCGCTTATTCAAACGATTCCGGTTGCTCAGGTGCTTCTCTCGCCCGTTGGACACGCGGTGAAACAGTTAAACAAATCACTGACAGATTTCCATTCTGGTTTTGCGAAAACTATAATAAATACAGAGATAATGAGGGTGAAATGCCCTTTGACCAGCATTATCTTATAGCATCAATTGCACCAAGACACGCAGTTATCGGTAGTGCATCTGAAGATTTATGGGCAGACCCCCGTTCAGAAATGCTTTCTTGCGTTGCCGCAAGCCCCGCATTTGAAAACGGCTTTAAATATGAAAACAGGTTTCCCGAAATAAACGATATGTTTTTCGAGGGCGACATCGGCTATCATATGAGAAAAGGTCTTCACTATTTCAGCAGAGAAGACTGGAACAAGCTTATTACATATATAAATATGCACAGATAAAAATATAAAAAAGCATCCTGATTTTTGTCAGGATGCTTTTTCTAGTGTTATGTATCATTCTGTACAATGATTTTTGTTCCCTCATTTTCGAATTTAAAGGGAATCACCTTTAAATCGCTGAAGCTTTCAATAAGCTTTTCTTGTTTTTCTTTGGGAACGTATAAAAGCATAAAGCCGCCACCGCCTGCGCCGAGAATTTTACCGCCCAACGCACCGTTCAGTTTTGCTTTCGCATACATTTCGTCAATTTCAGAGTTGCTTATGTAATCTGACAAGGAGCGTTTTAACTGCCAAGTATGGTCAAGAAGTTTGCCGAAGTCGTCAAGATTGCCGTTTTTTAATATATCCTCTGCTTTATCTACGAGAGCTTTCATTTCGTGCAACTGGTTAAGAGTTGTAGGGATACTTTTCTGTTGCTCGGTTGCAATAATTCCCGAATATCTTGTAAAGCCGGTAAAGAGTAAAATCAAATTGCTCTGAAATTCTTCGAGTCTTTCTTTTGAAATCTCAATTGGTGTTACTGTGTAACCGTCTTTTGTAAAATCAATACGGTTAAGACCGCCGAAAGCGGCTGCAATCTGATCCTGTACACCGCCGCCCTCGTTGCAACGCTCTCTTTCAAGATGAATTGCTTCTTTTGCGAGCACCATTTTATCGGGGTATTCATTCTTGAGAGCGTGAAGGCTCTGAAGCAAACCAACCGCGAAGGATGAGCTTGAGCCTATACCCGAGCAAGCAGGTAAGTCTGCATCGTAAGCTATCTGTATACGGTCAGTTGGCATATATTCAAGAGCCGCCTTTACAAGAGGATGCTGAATTTCATCTGTTTCGTTGAATCTTTCAATTTTTGAATATGTAAGCTGATTTTTATGCTCAAAAAACGGTGGAAGCTTTCGTATTGTAAGATAACAGTATTTATCAATAGTTGTGGAAAGCACGCTGCCGCCAAATTCTGAAAAATATTCATAATAGTCTGTACCGCCACCGAAAAACGATACTCTGAACGGCGTTCTTGTAATCAGCATTTCTCTACCTCCCACATAATTTTTTCTTTATTAAGTAAAGCTTTAAGAAGAGCGTTATCCATAGCACCGCAGGAAACTCTTTTATCCTTAAAGAATTTCTTGCCCTCGTCCTCGGAAATCTTTTTTATTAAAGCCTTTGAAACACCAAGCTTTTCTGCTAAGACACAACCCATATCGTATTTACTTAAAGATTCATCTGAACAGACGTTTATAACTTGGGGCTTCGTTTTTAAAAGTGACAAAGAATATATAAGCTCTGCCGCTTGAGAATAGCTTAACACAGAACGGTACATTCCGTCAATCATTTCAACCGCTTCGTTATTTTTAAGTGAAGCGGTAATTTTATCGTAAAAATGGGGAGCTGATGAAAGAGATGCACCAAGCATAAAGGGAAATCTTAAAACAGTAAAGCCATTTTCAGTTACTATTTTTTCCGCCCTTGCCTTTTGCTTTCCGTATTCGTTTATGGGAAGCAAAGCATCTGTTTCTTTAAACCTGTAATCTTTACTTTCGCCCTCACCGTAAACACAGTCTGTAGATGCAAAGTAAAGCTCCTTGATATTGGGGAAATGTGAAATAAAGTTGTTTAAAGCGGTAATATTTATTTCTTCACCCTTTTCAACGTTTTCGTAAAGAAAATCGATATTGTGACAAGCTGAAAAATAGAAAACCTTTAAGTTTTCACCTTTGCAACGGTCAGAAAGATTTTTTAAATCGTCTTCCTTTGAAACATCACACTTTATGAATTCAGCACCGTCAATACGGGGAATTTTTTCTGTGTTTCTTACCGTTGCTATAACGGTTTCATTTGTTTCTTGCAGTATATGCTTTAAAAGATAACTTCCCAAAAAGCCACAACCGACTATCAATATCATTTCTTCACCACTACCTACAGAATGGGTTTTCCGCCTTACCCTTTATTTCCCCTTTTATCTATTTACCCTCTGTCCTTCATTGATGACAGAGTAAACTTATTTATCAATTCATCAAGATAAAAATCTTTATTTAAAATAATTGCTATTACAAATAAAAACCAGTAATGAAACTCAACTCTGTTTGTGATTGTTGAGGTCTGTGCACTTAAATATATTGATGCAACCTGCACCGCCAAACAAACCAATGATGCAATATAAAAAACTTTATACTGCAAGCCCATTTGTGAGCTTATCGGTTTTTTGTTTGTTGATTTGGTTACAAATGCTACCACTATCAATGTAATTAAGAATAACGCGTAAAAGATTATATTACCGTAATCACCGATAGAGTCTTTATGCTCTCGCGGACGGTCTGTGTCTAAAAATACAAGCTGCAAACCGCTACACACAACTGCAACACCGCATATTATACAGCTGATAAAATCTTTTATATCTTTCTTTTGGTTTTTATTTTTGTTTTTCTTCTTGGCTTTTCCCTTATTTTCACCGGTTTCAGCTTCTGTAAGCTTATTGCTCCAAGAAATGATTTCACTGTGGGCGTAAATGAGCAACACTACGGGAAGTGAAAAAAGAAAATACTCGGGGTTATAAACCGAAACACCAACGGTTATTATAAGAGCAATAACACCGCCAACAATTCTTTTTGGTATAAGGCAAATGCATAAAACACTTACAAGAATAGCGGCAAGATAAATATAATACTCGGCCTCAATAAGTAACTCTAACTGAGGGAAAAATCTGATAAACGTTACAAACAAAAACCAGAGAGTTAATTTAATTGAATTAGCTTTCATCTTATTAGCATACCTTTCAGAAATTACTGTAAATCAGGCAAGAATACCGTTAAAGAATAAACTAAATAGTAAGGTATGAGAGTTGTTGTGCCGATAGCAGTCAAGGAGCTGTGAACAATCTCCATTGCCCAGTCTCTTTCCTTGTAGAGTATATACATAAACAAGGCAAGAGTAGGTAAAAACGCGTTACCTATCCACCTTACAACGTCAGTTGAGAAACAGAAGCCCGCTACAACAACAAACGGGAAAAGAGCCATAGCACAGAACAATGAAAATCTTTTTACGTTGTTGCCCTTTGCTTTCTTGAAAAACGTTATCAAGAATTTATAAATAAAAACAAGAATGGGTAAAAGTAAAAGAGCAACTATAAAGGTAACATAAGTAAATTCTTTTACAAAAATTGAAATCCAAGCCTGCTGGAAAAGAACCTTTATTACCTCTGACGGTGATGCACCCGCATCAAACTCGGGAACTTCAAGGAAGCCGTTTTCTTCAAAGCCGTCAAGATGACGGTAGTAGCTGAAGTTGTAGTAATACAAGTCACCCTCACCAACACCTCTGCCAACAAGGAAATTATCAAATTCTTCCATAGTCATAGTAAGGTTGGAACGTTCAAAGACTACGAAATACAAGGTAAAGAAAATTGCAAGAGCAACTGTTGCGAAGAAAATTACAGTAAGATAGCGTTTTTCTTTCTTATCCTCTGTTACCGATATTTTATAAAGTAAAATTATTGCTAAAAACGGAACGTAGCAAAGCGTTGCACCGTAATAAACGAATACCATAAACACCGCCAATGGCAAAACAAGAAAATAAAGCTTCTTGTTTTGCAGGCAAAGTATACTTAAAGCCGCAGCGAACACCCAAAAAACATCTATCATTCCGAAAATAGGTACAAGAACTGCAAAGGTTGCAGGCCCCGTAAGGAAAAACAACGTGATTATAATTGCCGTTTTTCTGTATCGAGCATCGGTGCTTTTAATAAACTTTTCAGCTAAAAAGCTTACTGCACCAAAGGTGATAATAAAAATCCCGATAAGATAAATTGAAACGGTTAAATAATCGGGTGTTCTGAAAATAAGGTTATATAACGCACCCTGAATAACTCTTGAGCAAAAACCTACACTGAAATCTATTGCATAAAAGCTATACGTTGCATCATTAACAAGCCACGGTCTACCCTCGGTGGGGACAACCGCACAATATATGAATAAAAAGGCAAACAAACATAAACCGTAATAGTGCTTATTTGCAAATGTTTTTACGTTTTTTATCGTCCTCACCCCAAACCTGAATTAAACCGTTTCGCAGGTTACCTCATCACTACCGTAAATAGTTGCACCTCTGCGTCTGCCAAACCAAACGACCTCTTTCGCATAACGTGAAACCTCACTATAAACATTTTTAGGCGTAACCTTTATTTTTGTTTTCTGTTTTACTAATGCTTTTTCCTGACCCTTTATGATGCTATCAAAGAATGAATAGAAATCATACTGGAATTCTTTTTCATTATCCTCTTCAAAGGGCTTTCTTAAAAGAAGCTTCTGATATTCTAAAATTTCCTCAAAAATATCTTCGGGAAAATCGTATTTGTTAAGAAATACAAGTAATTCCTCTAAATACTCGTTATAATTTGTTGCGATTTCGATAAACGCACCCTCTTCAAAAAACCAGGTTACGTTACCAAATTTTTCATCATAGTAATTCCAGTTACCTGAAAGAGAATTTTCATATTTCTCTTTAAAGAGATTCCACATTTTATTAAGCTTTCCGTTGCTTTGAAAAATGTAATCCAATAAAGACTTATAAAAATCGTAGTAAGTAACCTCACCCAATGAATGAAGATACATAGCAAAATAACGAAGCACGCCTAAGCTGTGGAAGCACTGCAAACAAATTGAGAATAAGTTTGCATAAACCCAATCGTCACGGTCAAGAGTTGCTGTTGAACGAACGATATATGAATACTCTTTAACCTCTTCGTCCTTTTTAGGTGCGCTGTGAATATGGTTAAAGGCAACCTTGATTGTTTCTATTTTGTGCTTTTCAATGTACTTGGGTTGAGCAAGCTCTGAATTAGGTAAAACCTCACAGTGATAAACACTGACGGAATTATGCTGACCGTTTTCAAGAAGCTTACAAATACCCTTGCAAAAGCTTTCTTTCGTTTCACCGGGAAGACCTAAAATCAATTCGGAGTAGGTGGGAATACCTGCCTCGTTATATTTTTTCATAAGGTTAGAAAAATGCTCCATTGTAAGATTTTTTCTACCTATATTCTTCAAAGCGTCCTCGGAAAGAGTCTGATATGCCATTGTGGCACCCTTATCCATACCTACACTGTTAAGTGCACTACAGATTTTAAACACTCTTTCGTCGCTGTTTTTTTCGTAGCAGGGTCTGAAAACCTCGGGGTAGCCGTTTTTCTTTTTTGCTTCAATAAGCTTTTCTGCGATTTCGATATCTCTGTCAAACATACCGAAGTTAGAATCCGCACAGAAGCAGTAAGTGATTTTATTTTCTGAAAGCCATTTAATTTCCTCAAAGACCTTTTCAATGGGGAAAAATCTCATTTTCTTACCTGCACACCAATCGCAGTATGCACAGGAATACGGACAACCTCTTGTTGTTTCAAGAACGGAAAGTAATTCCATCCCCTGACTGTTTTTGAGGATTTCGTCAAAAACGCCCGTTGTATAAGGAGACGGAAAATCTTCAAGAGATGCGCAGTAGCTTCTCTCTGTTTTAACTATATTGCCGTTTTCGCGGTAAGCTATATTATTTGTTTTTGAAATTTCACCACTTAAAAGGTTGATAAGCAAGTCAGAAAAAGTCTTTTCACCCTCACCAAAAGTAAGAATATCAACGTAGTCTTCACTTTCTATAAGAGCACCGCTTTCATCAACACTGTGACCGCCAAAGGAAATCAAACATTCGGGGTATTTCTCTTTTATCATTTTTGCAAGAGTTTTATTGTACTCAATATTCCAGACGCTACAAGAAAAAGCAACCATATATGGCTCTTTTATTTTAGCCATAGCGTCTGCAAGCTTTTCTCTTTTAAAAATAATGTCAGAAAAACTGTATTCACTTGTTATTTGCGGTTCTTTTTTACAATAGGCAATTATCGTGCCTACTGCATAAGGCAGGTAAACCGAGCCGTCAAATTCAAATCCTACCTGAACGAAATAAATGTTTTTCATAAGTTAACCCCGAAGTGTTTTTAGTTTGTGTTTTTCTTTTCGATTTTTTGTTTCTTTAAATTTTAGAAACCTTGTAGTTTGTGCTTGTGTAATCGGTAGCACGTCTGTTTCTTCCGTACCAAACGATTTCACGGGCAAATTCGTGGATATCGTTTACAACAACACCGTCTTCAACAGAAATTGTAGTTTTATCCTTTACTAACTTTTCATATCCGCCAAGGAAGATATTGTTGAAATATGAATAGAAGTCATATTCGCTTGAAATAACGGGATGCTCCACACCGATTTTCTTGATGATATCAAGCTGATATTTAAACAATGCGTCAATAACGTCTTCGTTATCGTCAATGCCCTTAAAGCACTCTTTAACCTCTTTGTAGAATACATCAAGATTTTTGTAAAACTCAAGGAAAATAAGCTCATCAAAGCCCCAAAGCACGTCACCAAGACCCTCGCAGGTTGCAACAAGCTCGTTTGACCCGCTTATGATACCGAGGCAAAGCTTACTGATTCTCTCATAAACCTTATTAAGAAGAGTGCCGTCGTTTTCTTTTGAGTAGCTTAAAAGCTTGTTATAGAAATCGTTGTAGCTTAAGTTATGCTCGTGTCTGTAGAAAATAGCAAGAGCACGAAGAAGACCTAAATTGTGAAGACCCTGAATATATGATGAGAAAAGAAGTGATTTTGCCCATTCCTCTTCGCTCATAGCATCTGTTGAGGTTATATATTCTGAATATTCAACGATATCATCTTTCTTCTGACTTTCGTTTGAGTGAATAAGCTTAAAGGGTACTCTTGTGCTTTTAATACCGAATTTTTCCTGATATGCCTTCTGCCCCATTTCTGCATTGGGAAGAAGCTCGCAGGGATAGATATTTATAGCATAATGCTGACCGTTTTCAATTAAAATATTTACACCCTCGCAGAAGGTTTCATATGTTTCACCGGGAAGACCTAAAATAAGCTCGGAGAAGGTTGAAATATTGATTTCATTATATTTGAGCATAAGCTCTCTGAATTTCTCAGTAGAAATATTCTTTCTTCCTACATTCTTTAAAACCTGCTCGTTCATACTCTGGAAAGAAAGAGTCTGGGCTTTATCGAGACCGTTTTTAAAGAACTTTGTACCTATATCGAAAACGAAGTCAAATTTATTTTTTGTAAAGCATACACGGAACATCTTAGGATAGCCGTAAGTATTTTTACAATGAACGATGTAATCTGCAATTTCTTCGTCACGGTTGAAAAGGCAGAAGTTACCGTCTGTACAGAAAACGAACTCAATTTTATGCTCAACAAACCAATCAATTTCAGCAAAAACTCTTTCCATAGGGAAAAGCCTTACCTTTGATTTCAAAGAGCCCCAGTCACAGAAGGAACAAGAGTTAGGGCAACCTCTGTTTGTTTCAAAAAGAGCAGAGAAAACGATATCGTCTTTTAAAATCTCGTCAAACGTACCCTCTAAATAAGGTGAGGGATAATCTGTACCCGTTTGAGGTGCGTAAGCAGTTGTTACGATTTCCCCTGCTTCATTTCTGTAAGAAATATTAGGAATTTCATCAAGAGCTTTTCCTGTTGCAAGGCTTTCAAGAATACCCTCGGTAGGCTCTTCACCGAAACGGTGAGTAAGGAAATCTATAAAATCATTATCTTTTAAATAATTCTCGTTATTTGAAACGTTGTGACCGCCAAAGGTGATAAGGCAAGAGGGGTAAGCCTCTTTAATTGCCTTTGCAACGGTTTTGTTGTACTCGGTATTCCATACAGAGCAAGAAAATAAAACCATAAAGGGATCATCAAGAAGCTCTATAACTCTTTCGGGTGCTTCTCTTGTGTAAATGAATTTACCGAATTTATATTCTGCAGAAATTACCTCGTTTTTCTGACAGTAAGCCTGAATACAACCAACAGAGTAAGGAATATATGTATTCTTTACCTCTGTGCCGTAAACGTTGTTAGCTTGAACAAAATAAACATTTTTCATCTGTTATTCTCCGTATGTTACTGTAAGATACTTTTTATCGTTGATTACGATTGTGTCTCCTCGTCTTTTTGCAAAGAGAACAATCTTTCTTGCATAATCCTTCCAGTTGTAAACAGGATTAGGTAAATCTACCTCAATCTTGTTTTTCTTTGCCTCCAAAGGCTTATAGCTTTGTGAAAGAGCATTGTGGAAGTAGTTGTAGAAATCGTAATCGAATTCGCAGGATATTTTTTCCTGCTCGGGAAGACGGATAACAAATTTCTGAAACTTTGTTAATTCATCGAAAATCTCGGGTGCGATATCAAATTCTTTGAGGAAAGGAATAATCTCTTCCCAGAAGGTTTCGTAATTCGCAACGATTTCCATATATGCGCCTTCCTCAAGGAACCAGCCTATATCACCGAATTTCTCGTTATAATAAGACCATTCACCGTTTGAGAAGTCGCTACACTGCTCCTTGAATCTGTTAAACAACTCGTTTAAGAAGGTGTTTTCAGAATTGAAAATAAAATCAAGTAAGCGTTTGTAAAACTCAAGGTAGCTTACGTTAAGCTCGTGCCTTACATAAATTGAAAAATATTTTAAAAGACCGATATGGTGGAAGCACTGTAAGCAGGTGCAGAACATAATCGATTTCATCATATCCTCAAAGGGCATATCACGGGTTGCAACGATAAGCTCGGTGTATTCTGTAATATCCTCCTGCTCGGGCATTGATGAATGTAAATAGTTAAGAGGCACCTTTGCAGTTTCTATACCGTGTAAATCGCGGTATTCTTTTTTACCCATAAGTGAGTTGGGGTAAACCTGACAGTAGTAAACTGTAAGGGCTGTTTGCTGACCTGCCTCAATAAGCTTACAAAGACCGTCGCAGAAGCTATCATAGGTTTCACCGGGAAGACCTAAAATCATCTCCGTATAAGTAGGAATGTTATGCTCATTGTATTTAGTAACTAAATCTGAAAAAGCATCCATTGTGAAGTTTTTACGGTTAACGTTTTTAAGAGCCTCATCGCAAACCGTCTGATAAGCGAGTGTTGCGGCTTTATTAAGTCTGTTATCGTAAAAGAGCTTTGAAATTTCAAAAACAGTATCGTTACTGTTTTTAGCAAAGCAGTTATTGAAGATATGAGGATATCCTCTTTCTTTTTTTACCTCTACAACAAATTTTGCAATATCAAGGTCGCGTTTTAAAATGCCGAAATTTGAGTCTGCACAGAAAATATATTCAACCTTGTTTTTACTGCACCAGACAATTTCTTCTTTAACCTTGTCCATAGGGAATTGACGGATATCAACCGTATAACACCAATCGCAGTAAGCACAGTTATAGGGGCAGCCTCTGTTTGTTTCAATAACCGCACAAAATTCCTGGTCGGGATTTGCTTCAACAATTTTATCAAAATAGCCCTCAAGGTATGGTGAAAGAAAGCCATCTAAATTATCGTAGAATTTTCTTTCTGTTGTAAAAATCTTACCGTCTTTTCTGTAAGAGATATTGGGAATACCCGAGAAATCCTTTTCGGTAGTATTAAACTGCTCTAACAAAGACTTGAAATCTCTTTCGCCCTCACCATACATAAGCACGTCTACAAAGGGAAGCTCGGGGAAAACGTCAACGTTTTCAGAGATACTGTGACCACCGAAGATTATAAGACACTCGGGGTATTTTTCCTTTATCATTTTTGCAAGAGTTTTGTTGTATTCGAAAGTCCACGTATAGCAGGAAAAGGCAACAACCGACGGCTCTTTTAACTCCGCCATAACCTTTTCAACAGGGTCTCTTTTAAAAATAAACTCTGCGATTTCATATTCTGTATTTATACTTTCAAATTGCCAGGCGTAAGCCGCAAGGCAGCCCGTAGCATAAGGCAGATAATAAGCCTTACCGTAGGAAAGGTTTGCTTGTATAAAATACACTCGTTTCATTTTTTACACCTTCATTATATCTTCCGGCTTCATTTTATAAATTTTAAAAATCACCGGATAATATTTGGCAAATTTTGAAAAACTGCCGTTTGTTTTCCCGTCTTTTCTCGGAATACTTTTGCAGGGTACTTCTATAAATTCACAACCGATTTTTAAGGGCTTGAAAATCATTTCGGGCATAAATGCAAAATCATTACCCTGCCACTTTATTTTTCTGTAAATGCTTACGGGAGCAATTTGTGTGGGGTTAGTAAAGTCGGTTAAATCTGATTTAAAAAGAATTGCAAAAGCCTTTTGAGAAATAAAGTTTATAACCGTTCTTAATTTACCGTAGCCCTCAAAGCCGTTTTCTGCTTTCCATCGGCTTACAGTAACAATTTTTTCAGGATTTTTTCTTGAAAGCCTTGCCATTTCGGGAAAGGCCTTTATATCCATATCGTCGTCAGCGGGCCACAAGATAAGATGAGTGCCCTTTGCTTCGTCAAAGGACTTTCTTATAGCGTTACCCAAGCCGTAACCGTCTTGAAATGTGAATCTGCATTTTTCATTTTTGCAAAGCTCTTCAACAGTTTTTTTACATTCTGCAGTGGCATTTTTTGCAACAATGAAAACATATTCGTCTGCACAGTTCAAAGCCGAAACCTTCGTGAAAGCGTCAATAAGAGAGCTTGTTTCGTTAATCGTGCAGAATGCGACGGATAAAGAATAATTGTTTTCCATACAACCTCTTTTAAAATTTTTCTTCTCTGATTTCTGAAGTGTAGATATTTTTCCCGCCTCGTCTGCCAAACCATAAAACCTTTTCGGCGTATTCGGGCCAGGAGTGTGTAACTCTATCGTCTTTTACAGAGAAACGGTATTTTCCTTTTTTAAGCTCGGGGCAAATATCGTCAATAAGAATTGACTGGAAATAATTTTTCCAGTTATATTCACCCTCGAAAGTCTTTTCGGAAACGTTTATATCTTTTACAACGAAGCTTTGGTAACGGACTAAATCCTTACGAAGCTTTTCATCGTCAATATATTTTTCTAAAAACCTTTCAATGTTTTCGTAGAAAGCATCTTTTTGAGAAACCGTTTTCAAGAAAGCATATTCTTCAAATGGCCAAGCAATATCACCAAACATACTGTCGAAAACAACAACGGACTCGTTTTTCTCAATAACGTCATCAGTCTGCTTTTTAACTCTTATGAAAGCTTCACCGATTTTTTCTTCTGTTAAAAGGTGAGAAAGCAAATCGCTGTAAAACTCGCTGTATTTTACACCCTTTTCATAGTGGAGATACAAAGCAACAAGCTGAAGAAGACCGAGGTGGTGAAAGCTTAAAGCGCAGGTTGTAAACATTACCATATCCTTCCACTCGTTTTCATCCATAGTTGAGGTGGAGGTTATAATTCTTGAAAATTCCTGAACGTCGTTTTCGTCTGATACACTTCTGTGGGGCTGATTCAAGGGAATTGTACTAAAGCCGATATGGTGCTTTTCCATATACTCTTTTTTGCCCATTTCCGCTAACGGTAACCACTCGCAAAGATGAACGAAAAGAGAGGTATGCTGACCGTGTTCAAGTAACTCGTCGATACCGTCCTTAAAGCTTTCAAGAGTTTCACCGGGAAGACCTAAAATAAGGTCTGTATAGGTGGGAATTTTTGCCTCTGAATATTTCTGCAATAAAGACTTGTAATATTCAACGTCCATATTGGACCTGCCGATATTTTCCTGAACGATTTTCGACATTGACTGGAAAGAAAGGGTAACGCCTTTATCCATTCCGTGTTCGTTAAGCTTTTTAGTGATGTTGAAAACTCTGTCGCCTGTATCTTTTGAATAAGACACCTGGAATTTTTTAGGATAGCCTGTTTCGTGGTAGCACTGAATTATTTTATCTGTAATCTGCTCATCACGAGGGAACAAACCGAAGTTTGCATCGGCAAAGCCTAAAAACTCTTTTTTGTGGTTACTTACCCACTCAATATCTGCAAACACTCTTTCGAGGGGGAACATTCTTACACGGGTTTTGATTTTACCCCAGCTACAATAAGCACATTTATTAGGACAGCCTCTGTTTGTTTCAATGAGAGGTATAAAATCTATTTCGGGATTTTCCTCGATAATCCTGTCAAAAAATCCGCTTTCGTAGGGTGAGGGAAAATCCGTTATTTCAAATGCCTTGAATTCAGTTGTGTTTAATTTTCCGTCAGCTGAACGGTAAGCGATATTATTAACCTCGTTTAACTGAAGCTTGCCGTCATAAGCTCTCAATAAATCACGGAAAGGAACTTCACCCTCGTAATACATAAGCACGTCGATAAACGGACATTCCTCAAGTAAACCTGAATCCTCGGAAATCTGAGGACCACCGAAAGCAATAATACAATCGGGGTAAACCTTTTTTACCTCTTCGGCTAATTTTTTATTATATTCAAAGTTCCAGATATAGTTTGAAAAGCCGATTAAAAACGGGTTGTCTAACTTTTCAACGATATCTGAAAGCTTGTCTCTTAAAAAGAAAATGCCTTTTAAATCGTAGCTGTTGCAAATATCCTCGAATTTCCAAGCATAAGAAGCCAAAGCGCCGATAGCATAAGGAAGATGCACAACAGAGGCATTCATATAGGTAGGTTGTATCAAATATACGTTCTTTTTCATTTACGAATTCTCCAAAAAGTTTTTCATTTACGAATTCTCAAAATACGAGTTTTAAAAAATCAGTCGCTTACTATATCCATTGTGCCGTCGGGAAGCTCAACACAAGAGGTGTAGAAGGAAACGAGATAAGTATCTTCCTGAAAATCAAAATTGTGACGAACATACTCGGGCACTAAAAACATATCCCCTGTTTTAAAAATATGCTCCTCGGAAACATCGTCACGATAAAGAGATACTTTTATTTCACCCGTAATGATATAAAAAATTTCTTGTGTTGTTTTATGGTAGTGGAATCTGCCTCTTATAGCACCCTTTTTGGTGTAAGCGGAATTCACCTGACCGTAGGGAGTATGAGTTATCTGAGAAAGAATACCTCTTTCGTCTTCATATACAAAATCGGGTTTTAAAATTTCAACAAGCTTCATTTATTTCACACATTTCCGTAAAAAGAATTTTTTATAATTGAGTAAGCCTTTATAAGCTCTTTGATACCGTCATCGATTGAGTAAGAGGGCTTGAAGCCGAAGCTTTCAATTTTTTCGTTTGAAACTAGGTAATTGCGTTTATCGGGGTCAACACCGATAGGCGCTTCCAGGTATTCAAATTTAGGAAGCTGGGCTTTAATCCTTTCGCAAAGCTCTAATTTTGAAAGGTTAGCGTCACTTAAACCGCAGTTGTAGGTCTGCCCTTTCATTTTTTCGAAATTGTTCATCGCAAAGATAAAGGCATTTGCCGCATCTCTTACGTGAAGATAGTTTCTCATAAAGTGACCCTCGAAAACAATAAGTGAGCGGTCAAACACCGCACGGTAAACGAAATCGTTTACAAGTAAATCAAGTCTCATTCTCGGTGATGCACCGAAGAGAGTTGCAAATCTGAATGCAACGGAATCACCTGAATCAAGAATTGCCTTTTCAGCCGCCATTTTAGTTTTACCGTAAAGTGAAATGGGGGTTATGGGTGATTCTTCTGTGCAGTAATTCTGACCCTGACCTAAACCGTAGCCACTGTTTGTGCAAGGAAAGATTATTTTCTGACCTTTTTCGCGGAGAGATAAAAGAGCTTCAACTGCACCGAGGTTTGTTGTTTGTGCCGCAATTTTATCCTGGTCGCATACGGGGAAACCAACAAGAGCTGCAAGAGGGAAAATAAAATCCTTATCGCACATCGCTTTCTTTAAGGTTTCTTCGTCACGGCAGTCACCCTTGATAATTTCAAAGCTATCGTATTTGCAGCAGTCAAGCAAAGAAGCCTGCTTATACAAAAAGGAATCTAAAACCGTAACGTTATGACCGAGCTTAAGTAATTCAGGAACCATAACAGAGCCTATGTAACCCGCTCCGCCCGTAACTAAAATGTTTGACACAAAAATGCCCCCGTTAATCTGTTTAAAATTTTGCATATAATATGTTTATTATATATCATATATTACCAATATAGAATTCTATCATAGTTAATATTGTTTGTCAAGGAAAACAGCCCTTGCCTATCATTGGAAAACCACCGTTGAAAAAGCAGAAATAATATGCTACAATTACTGTGTTTGAATATGCCTTGAACAGCGTATTTACAACGTTTTACTCAATTTGAACTGAAGGGTGGTGTAGTATGAAAGCAGTTATTTTAGCAGGCGGTTTAGGTACTCGTCTTAAATCCGTTTGCGAAAACGTACCAAAGCCTTTGACGAAGCTGTGCGAAAAGCCTGTTTTAGAGCATCAGATTGAAGCTTTAAAAGCCGAAGGAATTACTGATTTTATTCTCGTTTTAGGTCATTTAAGCGAGCAAATCGAAGCTTATTTCGGTGACGGAAAAGGGCTTGGTGTTAATATTTTCTACTACATTGAAGAAACACCCTTAGGTACGGCAGGTGCGCTTTTTAAATTAGGGTTAACCGACGATTTTTTACTGTGTAACGGTGACTTGATTTTCAACTTTTCTCTCGAAGAAATGGTGACTTTTCACAAAGAGAAAAATGCTCTGGCAACTCTTCTTACACACCCCAACAGCCACCCCTTTGACAGCACTTTATTTTTAACTGACGGTGACAGAATTACAGGCGTTTTACCCAAGGAAAGCAAGCCCTTTTCTTACTGTAATTTATGCAACTCGGGTATAGCGGTAATATCACCTAAATTGCTTGATTTATATAGCTTTGAGGGTAAGGCTGACTTTGACAAAGACGTTATTTCACCCGCTATAAAAACGGGCAGAATTTACTCTTATAAAACCTTTGAATACGTTAAGGATATGGGTACTCCCGACAGGCTCAAGGCAGTTGAAAATGATATAAAAAACGGTATCGTTTCTTTAAAGCATAAGGCTACTCCTCAAAAGGCAGTTTTTCTTGACCGCGACGGTACAATAAACGTGCATAAGGGCTATATCACAAGTGCTTCTGAAATCGAGTTAATATCAGGAGTTTCCGAAGCCATAAACAAGCTTCATTCTATGGGATTTTTAGTTATAATCGCAACTAATCAGCCCGTTATTGCCCGCGGTGAATGTACAGTTGAAGCACTCAATGAAATTCACAACAGAATTGAAACTCTTTTAGGTGAAAAAGGGGCTTTTGTTGATGGTATTTACTACTGCCCCCACCACCCCGATTCAGGTTACGAAAACGAAATCAAAGAGCTGAAAATAAAATGCAATTGCAGAAAGCCCTCCCCCGGACTTCTTCTCAAGGCACAAAAAGATTTCAACATTGATTTAGAAAAATCGTATATGGTGGGTGACTCTTTAAGAGACGTAGAAGCAGGTAAAAACGCAGGCTGCACACCCGTATTTTTAGGAGATAAAAACACTGTTAATCTTCCCGAAGAAGCACAAGCTTTTTCATCATTGAAAGAGTTTGTCGAAGCCCTGTAAACCATTGATATACAAAGGGTTTAGAGGTTTTATGATTCTTTTTTCAGATTAAAATCAAACATCAAAAAGGCAACAAAACACCCCGCAAAGCTTAAACTTTGCGAGGTGTTTTTTCGTTATTTTCATTAAAAGCTTCTCATTCTGCCGATATAGAAAACGTCAATAGCGTTGATAAAGCCGTTTTCGTCAATATCGTTTGCAACAAAGAAGTAATTGTGATTTTCTGCATATTCGTAAGCACCATGACCTACTAATTTTGCAGTTTCATAGTCATTATCATCAACGTCACCGTCACCGTCTACGTCACCCATAATGATGAACATTCTTGTTTCGTAAACAACGCCTGTGTACTTTGATTTAAGAGTAATTGTTGAACCTGTACCAACAAGCTCTTCACTTGCAAGCTCTACGCCCTCAAAGGTCTTGATTTCAATAACAAGCTCATCATTATCGAATTTAGAAAGAACCTCTTCAACAGTTGTTCCTGCTTCAATACCGTTTACAAAGCTTGTTACCTCATCAATAGTAACACCACTTTCAGCCTTTGCAATAAGCTTTTTAGCTTCACTTGCAACAGTTACGTCAAGGTCGCCTGTTACAACGTCATCAGCCTTTGCAAGAGTACCGTCTGCGTATACCCAGCCAACGTAAGCAGTTGTTTCTGTATCCTCGGGAAGAGCAGGTGCTGTAAGATTTCCGAAAGTATCGCCGTTTACATAAGCTGATGTGCCGAGAACGTTACCTTCAGCATCCTTAAATGTTACTGTGTAATATTTCTTACTATCAAGAGTTGCCTTTAAGTTTTCAAGGTCTGAAGTTGCCTTGTTTACTATTGCCTGGTCATCTGATGTAAGCTCCTTGTCGAGCTCAGAATCAATTTTTTCAACTGCTTCCTTATACTCATTAAATGCCTCTTCATCGTAAATAGGATTGCCGTTTCCGTCATCGTTTACAAGGCTATCTGCTTCAGATTTTGCATTGTTATAATCTGTGTAGTTTGCCATTTCTTTAGCATTTTCTTTAGCATCAATAAGGTCTTGGATTACGTCGTTAATCTTCTGCTGATTTTCGTCGTTCTTTTCAAGGTCCTTATCAAGTGCTTCTGCTGCATCAATTGCATCCTGAGCATTCTTCACAGATTCTTCTGTGTATGTTCCTTCGGGAGCATTTACGATTTCCTTTGCATCCTCAAGAGCTTCGTCAAGACCATCGTAATTTGCTTTTTCCTTTGCATTTTCTTTAGCATCGATAAGGTCTTGGATTACGTCGTTAATCTTATCCTGATTTTCGTCGTTCTTTTCAAGGTCTTTGTCAAGTGCTTCTGCTGCATCAATTGCATCCTGAGCATTTTTCACAGATTCTTCTGTGTATGTTCCTTCGGGTGCATTTACGATTTCCTTTGCATCCTCGAGAGCTTCATCAAGACCATCGTAATTTGCTTTTTCCTTTGCATTGTCAATTACAGATTGAAGAGCATTTTTAGCATCTTCAATTGTTACACTATTTGCTGCAGTATCTTCAAGGTCTTTGTTAAGCTTATCTGCTTCCTCAAGAGCCTTTTCAGCTGCATCAACAGTTGCCTCTGTATATTTGTCGGGATTGTCAACAATGTCTTTAACCTGACTGTAAGCATCTTCAAATTCAGAATAATCTGCTTTGTACTTTTTGTTTTCTGCAGCTGCCTTGAGAGCATCTGTAACTGCATCAACAGTACCTTGTTCGTTTGCAGGAAGCTCTTTATCAAGAGCAAGAGCATCGTTATATGCGTTCTGAATTGCTTCAAGAGATGACTGGGTATATGTGCCGGGGTTTTCCTGCTCTTCTTTCAAGATTTTTTCAATCTCAGCAAGAGCATCATTAAATTCAGAATAATCTGCTCGTTTTGTAGCTTCGAGCTCTGCAAGAGCATTGTTAAGAGCATTAGTTGCTTCGTTTACTTTTTCCTGCTCAGTTTCAGGAAGGTTCATATCAAGGTTTGTAACGATATCTGTGAACTTCTGAGTAAAGCTTTCGTATGCAGTATCATCATAAAGAGAATTTCCTGCTGAATCCTTGTTGTTTGTGTTAATAATCTCCTGACCTTTAACGTATGATTCAAAGAATTCGCTGTAATCTGCACCCTGCTCAAGAGAAGCTTTTGCACCACTAAGAAGTGCATACATCTCGTTAACCTCTGCCTGTGTGTAGAATGCTTCACCACTTGCCATATCAGAAGGAACCTGATTAAACGCATTGTAAAGTGTGATGAGTGATTCTAATGTATAGCTTTCTTCTGTGTTACCGTTTAAGATATCTTCTACTTCACTATAAAGATTGTGAAGATTTCTTGCATCAGTAATTTTAAGATAAACGGGAATATGAACGTGACGACGAATATTTTCGCCCCAGAACTGCTCATAAGACCAACCAAGACGGAATGCATAATAGAGGTTTACTTCACCGCTTGTTGCATCAGATGTAGCTGTATAAACGTATGTTGCATAACCCTCTGAATCCGCAAGCTCAAGCTCAACACCATCAATAAGAACACCATTTGATGAAAATGCTTTTCCTGATGTATTAACCCAGCTGTTGAACTCACCGGTGTCACCGGCATCGTCCACAGTGTAAGATGTGATACCTGTAATAGTGCCTGATGAGGCAGCAAAGCTTGCAATATCAAAGAAAGTAGAGCCTTCTACTGATGCGGGAACATTGTGAGCGTTATGGCATCCCTTATCGGGATCTGTACGGCCATCACAGATTGTTGCTTTATTTCCGGCATTAACGGTTGAAAAGCCGAGCGAAAGTAATCTTAAAGTGTAGCTGGAATCAGTATTTTTTGCAGAGAAATCAGTTCTTATAGCAAACTGCTGACCGTCCGACACCTGCATAAACTCGTAATTTGTAGATGAAAGAGAGAAGGAAAGAGGGCTGAAGCCTAAATCCTCGGAAATATCTTCATCTGTGAAAACATCATCTGTATTAAGCTTGTAATAAACAAGGTGGTGAGTAGCTTTATGAAGTGCTTCAGTTGCAGCATCAACTGTTGCTTGCTGATCTGCAGTAAGATTTTTAGGAAGATTTTTGTTAATGTTTTGAATTTCTTCCATAAATGCATTAAAGCTTTCATCGGTATATGTAGAATTATTCTTCATATTGATTAATTCTTCATAAGCTTTGTTGAATTCAGTATAGTCTGCACAGCCTTCCTGAACACTTGTAATTGCATTAAGGTAAGCGTCTACTTCTTCCTGTGTATAATATTTTACACCTCTGGTAAGTTCAACGGGAACAGCATCAACTGCAGCCTGAAGAGCTGAGATATAGTTATCGCTGTGGTCACCGGGGTTGGCAATTGTTGCATTTGCTTCAGCAACAGCTTTTACAAGGGCACGGGCATCAGTAATATTTACTGTTGTTGTAAATGATGTCTGGCTGTAATTGTTTTTTGTATAGATAACATAATTCTGCTGCCAGTTAAGATAAATTGTCTGGTTGTATGTAAAGGTATGTGCACCTGTTTCGCTTGCTGACAAGCCGCGGAATGTAGGTGAATTTTCAATATAGTAATCTTTATCCTTCTGGAAACCTGCGTAGTTACCGTCAATTGTGTGGGTATCTCTTGAAATAACCTCTGTATTGGGGTTTAACGAACCGTCTGCAAGAACCTCATCCCAACAAGTAAAAATTAACGCATTAGATAAACTACCGTCGATAGCATTTGCAGATAAAGATGAAACCGTATCAACTGCTTCATCTGTAAATCTTGATGTAAACGCACTTGAAGAATCAATTACAGAATAGAACATTCTTCTTGAGTCTTTGCTTTCAAGATTTCTTCTGTCTATTGTCCAGAACTGTGTATATGAAAGCTCCTGATCATCTTTTATCTGTATAAGATTAAATTCATTCTGAACTGTGAATTTTACGTCCTGTGTTGTTTCCGTATAAGTGCTACCTGAAGCAGAACCCTTTGTAACGAGAAGATTATAAGCCTCTCTGAGAGCCTGAGTAGCCTGATCAACGATTTCCTGTTTAGTGTAATCAAGGTTTTTGGGAAGCTCGTTGTTTATTTTGTTGATTTCTGTTTTGAATTTAACGAAGCTATCATCAGTAAAACCGCCGATAGCGTTTGTGATACTGTTAAGATTTTCGAATGTTCTGTTAAACTCTGTGTAATCAGCGGAGTTTAAGCTTATGTCCTTGAGCATCTTAGTATATTTATCAATGTCGCTCTGGCTGTAAACTACTGATAAATCCTTAAGATCTTCAGGGATTGTGTTAAGAGTAGCCTTAACTGATGAAAGGTAAGCCTGTGTATATTTATCGGGATTTGCAAGAACAGCCTCTGCCTCTGCCAACTCTTTAACAAATTCACGGGCGTCAAGAATACGGATAGATGTTTTAAGACGAAGCTCAAATGCTGCGGAAGCATCATTTGTAGACCAATTCCACTTATATGATTCATAGTAGCCGGTATTTACTTCGCCCTTTTCGGAAGCAGAAAGACCTTTTATAACATATTTGTCCTGCCAGCTGTAGTTTTTACAACCTGTAACATCGGCTACCGAGCCCTGGAGCTGAACGTTTATGGGAGCAGAGCCGAGACCGGATGCATTACTGTTAATTGCAGACCAAACGTGAGAAGGAACATAGTATTTATTAATGAAATCGTTGGTTGTGTTATTTGTAATTGCTGGAACCTCCATAAGGTCTGTACCCTGTGCTGAACCGTCACTGTTTGTTGTTGTAGCATTAGTACCGCCTGTATAATGTTCAACACCAACGAAATTAAAAGTTCTTCCGTTAATTGGAACGTCGTTTTTCTGCTGTAAGCCTAAAATCTGAGTATATGTGAAATACTCATCGTTCATTGTCTGATAGAAAGTATAGCTTGTATTTTCAACATCAATATTAAGCTTATACAAATCATCATAGCTGAACACACCGTCAGCTGAAATGGGATGTGTAGGGTTGTCAATTGTACCTTCGCCATCGGCTGCAAATGGAGCAATTTCTGCCGCTGCTGTATAAACAACGGGTAAGCTGCCGAATGCAACAAGAACTGCAAGAACAATTGATAAAAGCTTTCTTGTTTTCTTCATAAAATCACCTTTCTTGTACAAACGTAGTCAATCCAAATTTACACATTTATACTTATTATATTACATGCTATAGTATACCATCTGCATTTTTATTAGTCAAGGTGCATAAATATTTTCGTGATTTATTAACATTTCGTTCAATTTTTCTCAACATTTCTGTCAAAATACACAACAAAGTTTTTCTCAGATTGTGAAATTAGCTAGTCGTCACTTTGCATATTTGTATATTTATTCGTATATTTTTGTATAATTATTCCGCGAATCAGCCTTTATTCATCATTTTTCACGCATTTTGACGGATTACTGAAAATCAAATTGTATCAACACACATTTTTGTTTTTTCAAGACCATTTTTTGCTTTTTTACACAAAAAAACAGGCCTGCGACAGCAATTAAAATAGCGTCGCAGACCCTTAATTGTTAACTTTTAACTTTTATTTTCTATCTCTGTAGTACTGTGTAAATGTCTTCGGATGTGGGTTGTTATCCCAGATTTCTTTCGCTACAGGTGCCCAGGCTTTGCTGAAATCGTCACATTTTGCGCAAAGCTCTTCTACTGTTTCCTGAGAAATGAAATCTGTGCTTTTTGCGTTTGTTTCTTTAATGATTTTTCTCAAAATATCAGGATTTTCAAGCATAGGGCAAGGCATAAGATGGTTATCGTTAAAGGGTTGACCCTTTCTGTACGCCATAAACAACGGTTTTTTAAGAGCTTCTAAAAGTGTATCTGTTCTGATGTTTGAATCAGAATAATGAATAAACACGCAAGGCTCCATATCACCATTAGAGTTAATGTGGAAATAGTTTCTGCCACCGGCAATACAACCGCCAACATACTCACCGTCATCCTGGAAATCCATTAAGAATAAAGGCTTTCCGGACTTTCCGTTACGCATTTTCTTAAGCCAGAAATACATAAACTTTCTTTGTGAGGGGGTGGGGATCAGCTCTTTATCTGCATTTTTTCCAACAGGCATAAAGTTGAAATAAAAGGCATATTTAACACCCGCGTTAACCATTTTATCAAGGAACTCGTCACTCGTTACTTCGTTGACATTTTTACTTGTATAACAAACGGAAATACCGAAAAGAATTTTCTCCTTTTTAAGAAGCTCCATAGCCTTAACGGTAGTTTCGTATGCACCCTCACCTCTTCTATCGTCGTTTGAACATTCGTCACCCTCAATAGAAAGAGCAAGAGTTATATTGCCGCATCTCTTAATATCATCGCAAAGCTTTTTATCAATAAGAATTGCATTTGTATAAATAAGGAAGGTACATTCAGGGTTTTCGGAAGCCAGAGTTACAACGTCATTTTTTCTTATAAGCGGCTCACCGCCTGTAAGCATATAGAAATGAGTACCCATTTCTTTGCCCTGTGTTACGATGCTTCTCATTTCATCAAGAGAAAGCTGAAGACTGTGGCCATACTCTGCCGCCCAACAGCCCTTACAATGAAGATTACACGCAGATGTGGGGTCAAAAAGTATGATAAAGGGGATATTGCAATTATATTTATCACGGTTTGCTCTTACGGCCTTTGTTCCGAAATAGCCTGCGTGAACACCTAAAGAAATAAGAAGAGATTTCACAAGGTCGCGGTCAACATCATTTAAAATATTTTTAGTAAGCTGCATATAAACGTTTGAATCGTCACCAATGGCTTTTCTCATTTTCTCGAAGTTTTTCTTCGGGTACATTTTAAAGTATTTTTCCGCCACATTTAAAATCTTTAAAAGATTTTCTTCGGGCGCCTTATCGATATACTTTAAAATTCTTGAAAGTGCTTTATCTGCCGCAAAATGCACTAAACGATGCTTCATTGTAAAACCTCCCTCCTCATAAATATAAGTACATACCTTACTATATTATCACACAGAAAACAATTTGTAAACCATAAAAAATCTTTTTTGATTAGATTTCGGCTTAGTCTTCTACACGAAAAATTATTGGTCAAAAAACATTCTTTATACAATAAGATAAACAATATTAATCTTTCTTGACAGTAGTATTTTTTGTTCATATAATAAAGAAAACTAAAAATCAACTTTGCAAATGGAGGTTTATATATGAAAACCTTGTTACTTTCTTCTCTTGTTAAAGTTTTTAAAGACAGTGACCTTAATTTTAATGAATTTACTAACGCTTCCTGTCTTAAAAACGAAAGATTTTCATTTCAGCTTGCTTTAGTTCCCACTGACGATGAAGCAGAGGTGAAAATCTCTGTAGCTTCACCACTAAAGGACTATCTGAATTTATATGAGGTTGTTAATATCCCTGCCAAAAAAACAGGCTATGACAACTCTGATAAATTCCACTATGATTTAAAGAGAAAAGAATTCCCCGATTTATTGAAGCCTATTAAAGATAAAGTGAAGCTCAAACCCAACGTTGCATCTTCAATCTGGTTTGAGTTTTCGGGGAATAGTGAGTTTTCAGGTAAACACGATATTACCGTTGTTTTAGAAACAAAAAATGGTAAAACAGAGAAAACGTTTTCTCTTGACATTATTGACAACGAATTACCCAAGCAAAAGCTTCTTTTCACAAACTGGTTTCACAACGACTGCCTTTGCACCTACTATGGTGTAAAGCCTTTCTCCGATGAATACTGGGTAATTTTTGAAAAGTTTTTAAGAAATGCAGTAAACCACGGTGTAAATATGATTTTAACACCCGTTTTCACACCTCCTCTTGATACTGCAGTTGGTGGTGAAAGACCTACGGTTCAGCTTGTTGCAATAGAGAAGAAAAAGGGCGAATATTTCTTCGATTTCACCAATTTCAGAAAGTATGTAAAAATCTGTCTTGAAAACGGTGTTGAAGCCTTTGAAATTTCTCATTTCTTTACTCAATGGGGTGCAACATCCGCACCTAAAATCGTTGCTACCGTAAACGGCAAAGAGAAAAAGATTTTCGGTTGGGAAACAAAAGCAAGCGGTAAAGCTTATAAAGACTTTTTAAATGCTTTTGCAAAAGAGTTTACTAAAGAGGTTGTTGCTTTAGGAATAAAAGACCGTTGCTGGCTTCACGTTTCCGACGAGCCAAACGAAAAACAGATTTCCGGCTACAAAAAGGCTGCCGCAATTCTTCGTGAAGCGTTCCCCGATTTTAACAATCTTGATGCTCTTTCAGATATTGAATATTTCAAAAAAGGTCTTGTAAAAACACCCGTTTGCTGTGAAGATAAGGCGGATATTTTCAGAAAACACGTTGACCATTTCTGGACTTATTACTGTTGCGGTCAGGTAGACAAATTATTACCTAACAGAATGTTTTCACAGCCCTCACAGCGTAACAGAGTTTTAGGTGTGCTTCTTTATAAATATGATGCAGAAGGCTTCTTGCAGTGGGGTCATAATTTCTGGTATACTCAGTATTCAAAACGTGAAATCAACCCCTATAAAGTTACCGATGCCGGTAACGCTTTCCCTTCGGGTGATGCCTTCGTTGTCTACCCCGGCAAAAAGGGTGAGCCTATTAACTCTCTTCGTCACAAAGTATTTTTTGACGGCATTCAGGATTTACGCGCATTAAGACTTTTAGAAGAGCTTACCTCTCGCGAAGATGTTTTAAAGCTTATCGAAAAAGACTTGGATATCCCCTTAAGCTTTGAATGCTATCCCACAAATCAAGGTTGGTTACTCGATTTAAGAGAAAGAATCAACGAAGCTATCAGAGAAAATTCTTAATAAATACATAAAAACACCCGTCATTCTTTTGTTGAATGACGGGTGTTTTGTGTTTTATGTTTTTTTAAATTTCTTTAGCGGCTGCGGCTTTCTTTTCTTGTTTTCTCTTACGGGCTTTATAAGAATTAAGCTCCTGCACACATTCATCGGGTAAGTCACAATCACCAACAGAAAGAACTGTTTTATTGTAAAGACCCTTGAAGTTTGAGCCACCTGTTGTAAGAATTTTATTCTTTTTAGCATATTTTATGAAATATGCTTTTTGCTCATCGTTAAGCTCGGGGGAATAAACCTCAATACCGTCAAGACCTGCGGCAACAAGCTCATCAACAAGCCTTTCGTTTTTACATCTGTGAGGATTTGCAAGAACTGCAATACCGCCTGCATCGTGAATAGCAGAAAGAATATCGAAAATATCATCGTACTCGGGCACGTTATTAATATTACCCTCAACGTCAGAAGAGAAAAGCTGTTTATAAAGGTCACCGTAAATTCTGTCTGCAAAGCCGTTTTCGATAAGCGCCTGCATAATGTGAACCTTGAAAATATTTGTTGAACCGGAAGCACATTTTACAACAAATTCTGTTGTGATGGGATATCTCTGTGCTGTTTTGAGCATCATATTATGAGAAGATTTTCTTCTGATAAGCGAACTGCGACGGCAAAGACCCTCAAGCCTGTCCGGAAAGTCGGGCTTATAGCAAAGCATATGTATTTCCTGACCGGTTGTTTTATCTGTTCCTGAAAGCTCAACTGCAGGAATAACAGTAACACCGTGTCTTTCGCCGATTACCTTACCTCTTACCGTACCGGCAAGGCAATCGTGGTCAGTAATTGCAATTGTTGTAACTCCGCGTTTTTTTGCAAGTAAAATTAAATCCTCGATACCTAATGAGCCGTTAGATAATCTGGTGTGGCAATGTAAATCCGCTGACAAAATAATCTTCCTTTCCTACTCTTAAATCGTAAAAAGAGTTAATTAAAATTTACCCCTGAATTTTAAAATCAATTATTCGGTGTTTTAAAATTATGCTTAAAAAAGCAGAAATACCCCGAATATAGTTATGGAATTATTTTACACCATTTTGTACAAAAAATCAAGTAAAAATTTTACATTTAACCCGTCTTTTTTCTCTAAAAAAACTATAAATTTCTCGCTTGTAGTATTTGATTTTTCACTATATGTGTGGTATTATTTGATATATGTTATTTCAATGTGGTGAGTTATGGCTGAAACTGTTTTCGTAGCTTTGAGTGGCGGGGTTGATTCTGCTGCTGCGGCAATACTTTTAAAGGAACGTGGGTACACCGTCCGCGGTGTTACCTTGCGTCTTAAACCAAAAAACCTTGCCGATAAAGATATCGAAGATGCAAAAGCAGTAGCCGACACTCTCGGTATCCCTCTCGACGTTCTTGATATGAGAGAGGAATTTAAAAAAATTACCGACTATTTTTGCCAAGAATATCTTGAAGGAAGAACTCCAAACCCTTGTGTTTTCTGTAACCCCACAATTAAATTAGGTTTGCTTCTTGACTACGTCAAGCAGCAAGGCGGAGATTTATTGGCAACAGGTCATTATGCTAACATTATCAAAGACGAAAACGGTGTTTATGCAATAAAGAGAAACCCCTCAAGCAAAGACCAGAGTTATTTTCTTTGCCGTTTAAACCAGGATATTCTTTCAAGGGTTATTTTCCCGATTGCAGATATGCCGAAGGACGAAATTCGTGCATTAGCCCTTTCTCATAATATACCCGTTGCAGAAAAGAAAGACAGCCAAGAGGTTTGCTTTATACCTGATAACGACTATATTTCTTTTATCGACCGAGAATTCAATCCCCCTGAAAACAAAGGTGATTTTATTTCTCCCGAGGGTGAAAAATTAGGCACACATTCGGGAATTTATAAATACACAATAGGTCAGAGAAAAGGTCTCGGTGCTTTCGGTAAGCCTATGTACGTGCTTTCAATAAACCCCGAAAGCAACACCGTTACTATCGGTGACAACGATATGCTCTTTAAAAGTAAAATTATAGCAGACGATTTAAGCTTCACCTCGGGGAAAGCTCCCGAAAGTCCGTTTAAATGTCAGGTGAAAATCCGTTGTGCCGCAAGACCTGCAGATGCACTTGTAACATTAGACGGTAACAAAGCAATTATCGAATTCGAAAACCCACAACGTGCCGCAGCTCCCGGTCAGACAGCGGTATTTTATAAAGACGATATTTTATTAGGCGGTGGAACAATATGCAATCTTTAAGAATGCTTTACAAAATCGGAAAAGGCCCATCAAGCTCTCACACAATGGGTCCTCAATACGCGGCAGAATATATTAACAACAATTATCCTGATGCGGCTTTTATAAAGGTTATTCTTTACGGCTCACTTGCTCTTACAGGTGAGGGTCACGGTACTGATAAAGTGCTTAACGAAACTATCAAAGCACCTCACCGTCTTATTCTTGATACAGAAACTAAAGATTTACCTCACCCCAATACTCTTGATTTTATCATCTGCGATGAAAACGAAAACGAACTTGAAAAAGTTCGTGCTATGAGCATCGGTGGCGGTGAAATAAGAATTGAGGGTGTACCCGCAGTTACTGCTCCCGAGGTATATCCCCAGAAAAACTTTGAAGAGGTTAAGGATTACTGCCTTATCCATCATTTAAGACTCAGCGACTACGTTGCTTCATACGAGGGTGAAAGCATTATGCTTTTCCTTAAAACCGTATGGGAGCAAATGAAAATGACCGTAAGAGAGGGTCTTAACGTTGAGGGTATTTTACCCGGTGGCCTTGAGGTTGAAAGAAAAGCTAAATATCTTTATGCTCAACGTCATATGGATGAAACACCTGAAACAAGAGAAAACAGACTCGTTTGTGCTTACGCATATGCTGCAAGTGAGCAAAATGCAGGCGGTGGCACTATCACAACAGCTCCTACCTGTGGTGCTTCAGGCGTTCTCCCCGCAGTTCTCTTTTATATGCAGGAGAAAAAAGGCTTCACAGATTTTGAAATCGCAAAAGCTCTTGCAGCAGCAGGTATTGTAGGTAATATAGTAAAGCAAAACGCATCTATCAGCGGTGCAGAAGCTGGCTGTCAGGCAGAAATCGGTACTGCTTGTTCAATGGCTGCCGCAGCACTTGCAGAGCTTCACTTTATGGATTTAGACCAAATCGAGTATGCGGCAGAAAACGCTATGGAGCATTATTTAGGTCTTACCTGCGACCCCGTTTGCGGTCTTGTTCAGATTCCTTGTATCGAAAGAAATGCGGTTGCGGCTATGAGAGCTATAAACGCCCTTTCACTTGCAAACTTCTTAACATCAACAAGAAAAGTTAAGTTTGATACCGTTGTTCATACTATGTATGAAACAGGCAAAGACTTAAAGCATAAATACCGCGAAACAAGTGAAGGTGGTCTTGCCGCTAACTACGAAGCATTGGATTAAAGGAGTGGTAAATATGGCAAAAGAGAAAAACGCACCCGCCACAACCAACGAGCATCCTAACAAAATCGGTATCCGTGAGGGTATCGGCTATATGTTGGGTGACGGTGGCAACCTCTTTGTTCTCACTTACGTTTCATCTTATCTTAAGGTTTTCTACACAGATATTTTGAAAATCCCTACAGGCAAGGTTGCAAACCTTTTCTTGTTCACTCGTTTGTGGGATGCTATCAATGACCCTATGTGGGGTACATTGGTTGCAAAGAAAAAGCCAAGTAAGGATGGTAAATACCGCCCTTATCTTAAATGGCTTGCAATTCCCCTTGCTCTTTCACAGATTCTTTGCTTTATTGACGTTTCTCTTACTATGAGCGAAGCAAACATTCTTGTTTTTGCTTACGTTACATATATTGCTTTCGGTATGCTTTATACCGGTATGAATGTGCCTTTCGGCTCACTTGCATCAGTTATCACTGATGACCCCGACGGAAGAACGTTGCTTTCAACCTTCCGTACTATCGGTAGCGGTGTTGGCGGTGCTGCACCCGCTCTTCTTGCACCCCTTCTTATTTACAGTAAGGTTGACGACGGTAAAGGTGGTACATACAACGTAGCAAATGCTCAGGGCATGCTTAACTTTGCTATCGTTATGGGCATCCTTTCCATAATCTTCTACTACGCTTGTTATTTCACAACAAAAGAGCGTGTACCCTCAGAGGCAGAGCCTAACGTAGATATGAAAAAAATCTACGGTGGTATGATTAAAAGTAAGCCCTTCGTTGTTCTTGCGCTTACAGGTATTCTTATAAGCGGTCAGCTTCAGTTTGGCTCTCTTAACCAGTACCTTTACAAAAACTATTTCTGCAACACCTCTCTTTCTGTTATCGGCACCATTGCCCAGTATGCACCCCTGGTTTTAATGCTTCCATTCTCTGCTAAAATCATTAAAAAGTACGGTAAAAAAGAAATTTGTTCGTTTACCTCCTTCTTTGCAGCAGCTGCAGCTATCCTTACATTCTTTGTTAAACCCGGTCCCGACCAGGCTTGGCTCTTCCTTCTTATGCAGTTCATCATCGGCTTCGGTTATTCATTTGTTTCTATTACAAACTGGGCTATCGTTGCAGACGTTATCGACTATCAGCTTTACAAAACCGGCATCAAAAACGAAAGTGCTGTTTACGCTGTTTATACATTCTGCAGAAAGCTTGGTCAGACAGCGGCAGACTACGGCGGACTTGTGCTTTTAGGTAAAATCGGCTACGAAGCAGAAACTATGGCAAACGCAGGCTTCGTTCCCGGTATCAGTGAGGGCATTTTAACCGTTTGCACTCTTATCCCTGCAATTACATACACACTCGTATTTATTCTTTACAAGTTCTTCTTCCCTCTTACAAAAGAAAAGCTTGAGCCTGTTTATGAATATGTTCGCGAGGCAAACGAAAGTATAAACGCATAAAACTCAAACAAAAACTGTTACGTTCCAAAAGAATGTAACAGTTTTTATCTTATAATTGTAAATTATCCTTATCGGTAATCCATATTAAATTCTTTGTTCCTGCAGTTGCATCTCTTTGAGGCTTTTCCTGTTGCTTTTTAGAATTCTCTGCATTTACTATCCTAACACCATTGATTTTAACTGTCTTGCGGTGCTTTTTGCCGTTGATATTATTCACAAATACACCTCCCTTATGTAGATAAAGAAAAAAGTCTTTTCAACGTATATTATTTGAAAAATGTTTACTATTTATACTTGTTTTAAAACACTCTGTCTGTTATACTGTATTATGTATATTTATGTATTAAAAACATATTAATTTTAATCTTCGGAAGTGGAATATGAAAACTAATTTTAAACGCTTTATTGCTTTAATTTTAACGGTCAGCTGTCTTGTAAGCGTTGTGCTTTTTTCAGGCTGCTCGGTAGTAACAGAAACACCTGCCATGACAATAAACAACGTAGAAATAAGCAACGATGTTTTTACTTACTTTTTAGATATGGCAACGGTAGAAATGGGTAAGGACGCTTCTTTTGATGCTTTAAGAGAAAAGGCTAAAACCTATGCTTCAACCTATTTCAAAACAAATACTCTTGCGAATATGGCGGGTATAACTCTTTCAACTGCTGAAAAAGCAAAGGTTTCTGAAAAGGTAAATGCTTATTGGAATATCTTTGGCAGCTACTACACAAAAATCGGTGTATCAAAAGAAACTCTCACAAAGGTTTTTACTGCCGACAGCTTCAGAGGGGCTTTGCTTCTTTACTATTACGGCACAGGCGGTGAAGAGGAAATCCCCGTATCACGTCTTTACGCTCAGTTTAAAACAAATTACATTGTTTTCCAGTCAATTACGGGCTATTTCACAACAACAGACGCCAACGGTCAGACTGTAAGAATTAGTGAAAACGATAGTGAGGCTCTCATTTTAAAGTTTCAGAATATGGCAACTATGGTAAATGCCGGTGAGCAGACTATGGAGGAGGCTGCAGATTTCCTTTCTTCCACAGGCTATCAAAGCTCTGCACAGACGGTTATTCTTCATAAAGACGATACAAGCTATCCTGCAGGCTTCTTCGAAAAGGTGCAGGCTACAGAAGCTCGTCTTGCATCAGTTATAGGCACTTCAGATTACATTTTCCTCGTTTTAAGAGGTGATGCTAACACAAGCAGTGAATACTTCCAAGAGAAAAAAGCCGAGATGATAGAGGTTATCGTCGGCAACGAAATAGACGAAAAAATCGAAGCCTCTCTTGCTACAAATATTAAGGTTTCAAACGACGTTGCAAAGGGCTACTACAACCTTATAATGAACGAAAAAGGTGCGTAATATGAATGACGTTATAAAAAACATTATGTCTCGCCAGACGATTCGTGAATACACCGAAGAGCAAGTCCCCGACGAGCTTTTAAAGGTTGTGCTTGATGCTGCTATAAGAGCACCAAGCGGAAGAAATACACAGCCTTGCCATTTGAGAGTGCTTCAAAGCAAAGAATTGCTTGACGAAATGAACACAGATTTTAAAAACATTGTTGGTTGGGACACACCTGCTTACACAGGCTGGGATATCCGCCCCGTTTACCACAATGCCCCTACCTTTATTTTCATTTTTGCCGAAGCTCAGGCTTCAATGGCGGCAGGTCTTATGGCAGAAAACATCGCACTTGCGGCTCATTCATTAGGGCTTGGCTCTTGTATGATAGGCTCAATAGGCGGGCTTTTTGACAATGAAGACGGTGCTAAAAAGTGGAAAAAGATTTTAGATATCCCTGAAGACTGGCATTTTCTTTTAGGTCTTACCTTAGGTTATCCAAACGAAAAACCGCCCTTCAAGGACAGAGAAGACGGTCACATTAAATTTATTAAGTGAAGAATTTATATAAAATAAGGAATTTATATGAAATATTTTGCAGACAATTACGACGTTGCGGTTATCGGTGCGGGTCACGCAGGTATTGAAGCGGCTCTTGCCTCCGCAAGATTAGGCGCTAAAACAGTTATATTTACGGTAAATCTTGACTGGGTAGGCAATATGGCTTGTAACCCCTCTATAGGCGGTACTTCTAAAGGTCATCTTGTAAGAGAAATTGATGCTTTAGGCGGTGAGATGGGAAAAGCGGCTGATAAAACACTTATTCAGAGCAGAATACTCAATTTAGGTAAAGGCCCTGCCGTACACTCTTTAAGAGCACAGATAGACCGTAAGGAATACACACAATATATGAAGCATTGTCTTGAAAATCAAGAAAATCTTGATTTAAAGCAGGCTGAAATCGTATCTTTACATAAAAATGAAGATGGTTTGTGGGTATTCGCTACCCGTCTTGAAGCAGAATACACTGCTAAATGTGTAGTTATTGCTACGGGTACTTTCTTGAAGGGTAAGGTTTTTGTTGGTGACGTTTCTTACGAAAGCGGTCCTGACGGTATGTTCCCCTCTAACGACCTTTCAGATGCACTTGCAAAAATGCAGATTCCTCTTCGCAGATTTAAAACGGGTACACCTGCAAGAGTTAACAGACACAGTGTGAATTTCGAGGGTCTTGAAGAGCAAGTCGGTGACGAAGAAATTACGCCGTTTTCCTTTGAAACACCTTATGACACATTGGAAAACAAGGCTATATGCCATATCACCTACACAAACCCCGAAACGAAGCAGGTTATTCTTGATAATCTTCACCGTTCACCCCTTTACTCAAACAAAATCGAGGGTGTAGGGCCTCGTTACTGCCCCAGTATTGAAGATAAAATTGTTCGTTTTGCAGAAAAAGAAAGACATCAGGTTTTCATTGAGCCGTGCGGACTTAATACTGAAGAATTATATTTACAGGGTCTTTCCTCTTCTCTTCCGGAAGACGTTCAGCTTAAAATATTAAGAAGCATAAAGGGTCTTGAAAACGTTAAGGTTATGCGTACTGCATATGCTATTGAATACGATTGTGTTGACCCTCTTGCACTTAAATCTACTTTAGAGTTTACAGAGCTTCCCGGTCTTTTCGGTGCAGGTCAGTTTAACGGCTCTTCCGGCTATGAGGAAGCAGCGGCACAAGGTCTTATAGCAGGTATAAACGCAGCTCACAAGGTGCAGGGCAAAGAGCCCTTCACCCTTGACAGAAGCACCTCTTATATCGGCACTCTTATTGACGACCTTGTTACAAAGGGCTGCCGCGACCCATACAGAATGATGACCTCAAGAAGTGAGTACCGACTTATTTTAAGAGAAGATAATGCAGATTTAAGGCTTACTGAAAAGGGCTACAAAATCGGTCTTATAAGCCGGGAAAGATATGACAAGCTTTTAGAAAAAATAAGGCTTATTGAAGAGGAAACAAACAGAGTTTCTAAAATCACTATCCCCCCTTCAGAAGAGCTTTCGAAGGTACTTGAAGAGGCAGGCACTGCACCGACGGTTACGGGTGCAAGACTTTCAGAGCTTATTAAAAGACCCCAGCTTTCATACAAGCTTCTCACACCCTTTGACAAAAAGCGCCCCGATTTACCGAGAGAGGTTTTCGAGCAGGTTGAAATCAACCTTAAATACGAGGGTTATATCAAGCGTCAGTTAGCTCAGGTTGAAGAGCAAAAAAGGCTTGAGGTTAAAAAGATACCCGAGGATATAAACTACGACGAAATTGTAAATCTTCGTCTTGAAGCTATTGAAAAGCTTAAGAAAATACGCCCAGAAACTATCGGACAGGCATCTCGTATAAGCGGTGTTTCTCCTGCCGATATAGCCGTATTACTTATATATTTAAGACAGTAATAACCATTTACAAACACCCACTGAAAAGGAGCTTTATTATGATACCAAGAAACGAACATCCTAATCCCAATTTTAAAAGAGCTGATTATATCATTCTTAACGGTGAATGGGATTTTGAGCTTGACTTGGGAAACAGCGGTGAAGCAAGAAACTTATTTAACACTGATGCTGTTTTCTCTAAAAAAATCAACGTACCCTTCTGCCCCGAAAGTGAGCTTTCAGGCATAAACTATAAAGATTTTATTTCTGCTGTATGGTACAAAAGAACTGTTGAAATTTCAAAAGAGCAGTTGAACGGAAAAGCATTTATCGTTTTCGGTGCGGTAGATTTTCATTCAAAGGTTTACGTAAACGGTGAGCTTGCAGGCGAGCATTTCGGCGGTTACACAACCTTCAGAATAGATGCAACAGCTTTCTTGAAAGAGGGCGAAAACGTAATTACCGTTTATGCAGAGGATGATGTAAGAGATTACCATCAGGCAAGAGGTAAACAGAGTGAGCTTTTCTATTCTCACGGTTGCGACTACACAAGAACAACAGGTATCTGGCAGACAGTTTATATGGAATTCTGCCCCGACAACTATATTAAGAACGTAAAATATTTCCCCAATATTGCAGACGGTACAGTTACAATTACTGCTGACCTTTGCGGTAACGGTGATTTCTCTGCAAAGGCATCCTGGGACGGTAAAGAGGTTGGCACAAAAACAGTTAAGACTTTCGGACAGACTGCTACAATTACTCTTGACCTTGCTGAAAAGCATCTCTGGGAGGTTGGTAAAGGCGGTCTTTACGAGCTTACGCTTACTTTCGGTGACGACGTTGTTACAAGCTACTTCGGCTTAAGAGAGGTTAAGCTTACAGATAATGCAGTTGAAATCAACGGTGAGCCCGTATTCCAGAGACTTGTTCTCGACCAGGGCTTCTATCCCGACGGAATTTACACCGCACCCACAAAGGAAGCTCTTAAAAACGATATTATTCTTTCAATGAAGGCAGGCTTCAACGGTGCAAGACTTCACCAGAAGATTTTCGAGCCTTTATTCCTCCATTATTGCGATGAATTAGGTTATATCGTTTGGGGTGAGCATGGTAACTGGGGTCTCGACTGGACAAGATTTGATTCTATCCGTTATTTCCTTTTAGAAATCGAAGAAGAAATTGAGCGCGACTTTAACCACCCTGCTCTTATCGGTTGGTGTCCTTATAATGAAACCTGGGACATAAACGGCAGAAAGCAGGATGACGATACTCTCCGCATTGTTTACCGTACAGTAAAGGCTATGGATAAAACTCGTCCCTGCATTGATACAAGCGGTAACTTCCACGTTGAAACTGATATTTTCGACGTTCACGATTATGAACAGGATTATCACGTTTTCAAAGAAAATTATGACAAGCTCTTTAAAGAAAACTTCCTTTATGACCGTTTCCCCGATAAACAGCAGTGGAAGGGCGAACCCGTATTTATGAGTGAATACGGCGGAATCAGAATTGAGCTTAAGGACGTTGCAGAAAACGACCACAAAAAAGCCTGGGGCTACGGTAATGCGGCTACAAGCTACGAAGAATTTTATGAGCGTTACGCAGGTCTTACAGATGCTCTTCTTGATAACCCGAGAATTATTGGCTTCTGCTACACTCAGCTTACTGACGTTGAACAGGAATTAAACGGTATTTATAACTATGACCGCTCAGAAAAATTTGATTCTGAAGTTCTTTACAAAATAAATATGAGAAAAGCAGCAATTGAGAAATAAGCAGATTATCGGTTGCACAAAGTAATCTCAACAAGTTGATATATAAAGAAGGATAGTGTATTCCGATTAAGGTAAATACACTATCCTTTAATTTTTTAAATATACAATCAGCACGTAATGCCAATTAATTTACTATTAAACACCTGCTAAACCCTGAATAAAGCCTGTTACAAAGCTTAAAGCTATAACAATAAAGGGTAAGTATGAAAGAATTTTTGCAGTTTTGAGAACTTTTTTTGCTTTTTCAAGCTCTGCTATCTCTGCGGGTGTGGGATTGTTCAATACAGGCTCACCAAGTTTTTTAGCTTTTACTAAAATAATTATTGAAAAGATGAAACCAATACCAAACATAAGAATAGCTGCAGCAATACCTAAAACACGTAATTTTTTTGCTTCCTCCATAAAGCTATAAATAACAGGTGTGTTTGGAGATGCGTTGTTCATTCCGTAGTTTGCATACTGATAAGGTGCGGGCTGCTGATAACCCTGAGGCTGAGCGCCTTGTACGTAAGGTTGTGTGTTCTGCATGTAAGGCTGCTGGGGCTGTGTGTTCTGCACGTAAGGCTGCTGGGGCTGTGTTGCCTGTGCAGCTTGTCCAACCTGCGCAACAGGTGCACCGCACGAAGCACAGAATGTCATACCCTCTTCCAAAAACTTCCCACAATTATCACAATACATAAAATTGCCTCCTTAAAGCAAATTTTTATTAATTACAGATAAACATCTGTCAATTACAATACTAAAATTTTAAGATACCAAAAGACCTTCTGAATGGTAAAAATGTGTTGGATTTTTAGTGTAGTTTACGATTTCTCTGCACCGAAGGCGTATCAAGATACGTCGAGTGTGCAGAAAATCGTAAAATGCGCAAAAAGACATTACATTTCAACTGCTGCACGTTCAACTTTGAGACCTTTTTTGTAGCTTTCCATAAAGAGATTGAAGGAGTCTACAATTGCTTTATCGGGGTCGAGAGTTGTCATTTTCTGTGTTGCGAAAATCTTGTTATCAAGATAGTCGGGGAACTGCTCATCCGCTTCTTTGTTTACAGAGTATGCGGCAAGCACAGCAACACCCCATGCACCGCCCTCACCTGCTGTTTCCATAACGGAAACGGGAGCATTCATAGCGGCTGCAAGAACGCTCTGACCGATAACGGGAGTTTTAAAGAAACCGCCGTGGCCGAGAATTTTATCAATAGCAACGTTTTCTTTATCGAGAATTTCCATACCGATTTTAATTCCGCCAAAGGCTGTGAAAAGCTGAACTCTCATAAAGTTTGCAAGAGAGAATTTGCTGTCCGGCTCTCTTACGAAAAGAGGTTTACCTGTTTCAAAGCCTGTTAAGAATTCACCTGAGAAATAGTTATATGAAAGAAGATTTCCGCAATCTGCATCTGCTTCGGCAGATTTTTTGAAAAGTGCTGTGAAAAGGTCACCTAAATCACAGCTTGCACCCATAAGGTCAAGAACCTCTTTGAAAAGATATGTCCAAGCGTTTATATCTGAGGTGCAGTTGTTACAATGCACCATAGCAACGGGAGCACCGTCGGGAGTTGTAACCATATCAATTTCTCTGTAAAGCTTTGAAAGAAGCTTTTCAAGAACAATCATAGCAAATACGGAGGTACCTGCAGAAACGTTACCTGTTCTTACTCTTACACTGTTTGTTGCAACCATACCTGTACCCGCGTCACCCTCAGGAGGACACATAGGAATACCTGCTTCAAGGTCACCCTCTTCGTCAAGAAGAAGTGCACCTTTTTCTGTAAGTGTACCTGCAAATTCACCTGCTACAAGCACCTTGGGAAGAATTTCGCGGATTTTCCAGGGATAGCCCTTATCCTTTACAAGCTCATCGAATTTATCGAGCATTTTTTCGCTGTAATTGTTGCCCTCCATAGGGAACATACCTGATGCTTCACCAATACCGAGCACCTTTTCACCTGTAAGAAGTGTATGTATGTAACCTGCAAGAGTTGTAAAATATGCTATATCCTTAACGTGTGCTTCGTCGGTTAAAATAGCGTGATAAAGATGGGCAATACTCCAACGGTCAGGGATATTGAAATCAAAAGCAGTTGTAAGCTTGTTTGCCGCATCACCTGCGATAGTGTTTCTCCATGTTCTGAAGGGAGCAAGAAGCTCACCCTTGTCGTTGAAGGGAAGATAACCGTGCATCATACCGCTGATACCGATAGCTTTAAGCTTTTTAAGGGTGATACCGTATTTTTCTTTAACGTCTTGCTTAAGTGTAGAGTATGCACCCTTAAGACCTTCGAAAAATTCTTCCTCGGCATAAGTCCATATACCGTTTACGAGGCTGTTTTCCCAACCGAAGCCGCCAACGGCAAGAACCTCACCCTTATCATCAATAAGAACTGCTTTAATTCTTGTTGAGCCGAACTCGATACCGAGTATTGCGTTTCCGTTTTCAATATACTGTTTCATATATATTCTCCTCTTGTTAAATTTCTATATTTAATTCTTTAATTTTTCCTCTTAAAGCTTGAAAATCTGACAGTGCATCAGGCTTGTTGTTAGGATTTCTTAAAAGTGCAGCAGGGTGAAAGGTACCCATAAAATAAATGTTACCTTTTTTTATAAATTCACCATGTTGCCTTGTTACTTTAAAATCCTCAGAAATCAGCTTTTGTGCTGATATTCTGCCTAAACAAACTATGATTTTCGGTTTTATAAGCCTTGTCTGAGCCCTTAACCATTCAATGCAACATTCCTGTTCTGTGGCTTCGGGGTCTCTGTTTTGAGGGGGTCTGCATTTAACGATATTTGCAATATAAATATTCTTTTTGCGGTCTAAACCGATAACCTGAAGATATTTATCTAAAAGCTGACCTGCCTTGCCAACAAAGGGCTCACCTTTTAAATCCTCATTTTCACCGGGTCCCTCACCAACAAAAAGTATATCGGCATTCTCATTACCTACACCAAAAACAACTTGAGTGCGAGTTGGGGCAAGTGGGCATTTTTCACATTTAAGACAATCTTCTTTTAACTCTGTAAAGCTTTCATATTTCAAAGAATTATCAGCTCCTTGGGTGTGGTTGTAAGGTTTTCGTATCCGTTTTCGGTTATTATTGCCATATCCTCAATTCTTACACCGAATTTATCGGGAATGTATATACCCGGTTCAACCGTTACAACGTCACCGACTTCAAGAATATCCTTTGATTTTGGTGCAAGGGTTGGCGCTTCGTGAATTTCAACACCTACACCGTGACCGGTAGAATGACCGAAATATTTGCCGTAACCCGCTTCATCTATAATGCTTCTTGCTGCTGAATCTGCTTCGGCACAGGAAAGACCTTTTTTGAGTACCGCAAGTGCAGCTTTCTGTGCCTTTAAAACAGTTTCATAGATTTTCTTTTGCTCGTCGGTTATGTTACCTACTGCAACAGTTCTTGTCATATCACTATGATATCCGTCATACACCGCACCGAAATCCATTGTTATAAAATCGCCGTCTTTTACAACGTTGTCATCAGGTACACCGTGAGGCATTGATGACTTTTTACCTGCTACTGCAATAGTTTCAAAGGAAAGCGCTTCAGCACCGTGAGAAAGCATATAATAGTCAAGCTCAAGGGCTATTTCTTTTTCAGTAACGCCCGGTTTTATAAAGGTTAAAATATGCTCGAATGCTGCCTCAGCTATTTTTTGAGCAGTTAATATTTTTTCTTTTTGCTCAGCTGTTTTTATTCTGCGAATACGTGTAATTTCCGCTTCAAGCTTTTTTGACGGTGTTACCTTACAGGGTAAAAACGCTGTTTTTAAGTAATCACTTACTGAAACGGTTATATGCTCTCTTTCAGAATAAATTTTTATAATTTTTTTATCTTTTATATACTCTTTGATTTCTTCAGAAACCTTTTTTAAAAGAAGAACCTTACAGCCTTTAACCGTATTCTGAGCCGCTTCAATATAACGGCTATCTGTAAAAAAGGCAGCCTCGTCTTTTGTTACAACAAGGTAGCCATGGCTTGAGGGAAAGCCTGTAAAATAACGTCTGTTTTCTTCTGATGAAATAATAATTGCTTCGTGCGAGCCTTTGAGAAAGGCTTGAAGCTTATTTATCCCCATAATAACCGTGCTCCTTTAAAAACGCATCTCTGATAGGTTTTTCTTTAATTCTGTTTTTCTTGTAGTGATTTTTCCAAAACCATTTGTTTTCAACCGGGTCTACAAGAAGCGGCACGGCACCGCAACGGTTTGCCGCGGCAACGTCGGTAAAAACCTGGTCACCTACCATACCGATTTTAGAAATCTCAACGTTAAGCTTTCTTGACATTCTTAAAAGACCTAAAGGCAACGGCTTTTTAGCAAACGCGTGAAACTTAACACCAAAGGTTTTCGAAAACCAATATGCTCTTATATGAGGAGTATTTGTAACCATAGCAACCTTTATCCCCGCATCTTTTAAGGATTTTATCCAGGCAATAGCACCGGGAATTGTTGAAAGAGTTGCATCCTTAACAGTTGTATTGTCTAAATCAAAAAGAATTGCTTCAAGACCTAATTCTCTTACAATTTCAGGCGTAATATCGTGAATTTCACGAAACATATATTTAATTGTAGTATCTTTTTCCCTTATCATAATATCACCAACTGCTTCGCAGTAACACCAAAGCCAAATTATTACATTTTAATGATAACACAAAAAAACAAAAAAGAAAAGAGATGAAACCTCTTTTTGAGGATTCATCTCTCTTTTTTTAATAGAATTTTCTCTTACGAGCAGCCTCTGATTTCTTTTTTCTCTTTACAGAAGGTTTCTCATAATGTTCTCTCTTACGAACTTCCTGGATAACACCGTCTCTTGAAGTCTGTCTCTTAAAACGACGAAGTGCGCTATCTAAAGATTCGTTTTCTTTAACTTTTACCTGACTCATTTATAGTTCCCTCCCTCCGTTGATTACCAACAAAGGTATAAATATCATAATACATATAGCATTATACATTGTCAAAAGATATATGTCAAGTAAAATTTTTTAAATGTTTGTGAATTATGCAACCCTACACAATTTTATCGTAGCCCTATGTACCACCCACCATTGCCGTCGGCAATGGTCCCCCCTCCTTTTTGCCAAAGGCAAAAAAGAGGGATAGTTACGTATTGTTCTGCAAAAAAGAAAAGGAAGACTCCAAAAGAATCTTCCTTGAAATCATTATTTTCGGTCGAGGTAATAACGGTATAAGATGTGAGTGCAGAAGGCTTTTTGCGGAACGAAGGCGTATCAAGATACGTCACGAATTCTGCAACAAACTATCTACACCGTAATAACGGTATAAGATAAGGTTGAGGAAGACGTTTTTTCAAACGAAGCTGTATACAGATACTGCGAGTTGGAAAAAACGGCTAAGAAGAAACTCATCGAGTTTCTTCTGTTCCTCGCCTTAGATTATATCGTTATTTTGCCATAGCGCCGATTTCGAGCATATACCCACCGATCTGAGCACCAAATTCGGGAGCACCATCCATAATGAGCTTACCCTGCTGAACAGACTCAAGCATATCATCAATAGACATCAAGATACCGAGAGCGCTGTCAAGGTTGTTGAATCGCATAGTGAAGAAAGGAAGAGCGCGTTTGTATTCGCCTCTGCCGGCTTTACTCTTACCTGCTTTAATTCTGATGTAAGCAGAAACAGAATCTTCGCCGTCAACCTTCCAAGCGTAAACACGGTCGGGGCTTTTTGAAGTCCAGTCGTGAATTTCAGGATGACCCATTTTGTTAAGAGTACTGATACCTGAAGAAAGAAGATAGAAATAACATTTAACTGTAAGACGTTTGTCTTCTTCTTTTTCGGGCGGTTTAGTTGCTGTAAGAAGGCTTGACATTTTAAGAAGAGCCATCATAAATACACCAAATTCGTATGCATTCTGAAGACCTATCATTTTAGGAAGAGTTGCAGGACCTATTTTACCTTTAAAGAAAGCATTCATAGTCTCAACAGACTTAAATTGAAGCTCAACAAACTTCTGTTTGTCAACTCTGTAAGCAACCTTGTTTGCGTGAACGAGCCATTCATCGCCGTTAACAACGAAATGAGTAGCCCATTTTCCTTCGGGAGCATCAGGGTCAAGACAACTAACCTGATATATACAATGCACCTTTTCAAATTTCTTTTTGAGTGAAGGCACGTCGGCAACGATAGTCTTGAGAAGAGGTAATGCACCGCAAAGGAATATTTTATTAGTATATAAAGCTTCTTGTGTATTGGACAAGAAAATCATTCCTTTCAGTTGAATTTAGAACTCGTCGTCCCAGTCGTTGTCTTCTTCGAAGTCTGCCTTCATAACTTCACGAACAGCTTCGATAATACCGTTGGAGTCTATACCGAGAGTACTCATAATGTCTTCGTGAAGACCGATAGGAGCAAAAGCATCCTGAACACCAAGCTTTTTGAATGCACAGCCCTTACCTGACTCAACAACAACCTCTGCAACTGCAGAGCCAAGACCGCCGATAACGGTATGGTCTTCAACTGTGATGATACGGCGAGTATCCATAACTGCCTTAAGGATAGCTTCTTTATCAATAGGCTTGATAGTATGCATATCAAGAACTCTGATTTTAAGACCGTCTGCTTTCTCAAGGAATTCAGCAGCCTGGAAGGCCTGGAATACGCAAGAGCCGCAAGCAATAATTGTAAGGTCTGAGCCTTCGTGAACTTCTACTGCTTTACCAACTTCAAAGCCGTAGTTTGCATCTTTATAAAGAACACGGTCAAAACCACGGTTAATTCTGATATAGAAAGGACCGGGGGTGTTGTAAGCTGCCATAACTGCATTGTAGGTTTCATAACCGTCTGCAGGGCAGATAACTGTAAGGTTAGGAATTGAACGAGTAAGAGCAAGGTCGCAAATCGCATGGTGAGTTGAACCTGCCTGACCGAAAGATGTACCTGAATGAGTTGCAATAACTTTTGCATTTACATTCTGGTAGCAAAGGTCTGTGTGAAGCTGGTCAGCAGAACGGAATGATGCGAACTGTGAGAATGTTGAAAGGAAGGGTACAAGACCTGCCTTTGCCATACCTGCTGCAATACCGAACATATTTTGTTCTGCAATACCTACATTAAAGAATCTGTCGGGGAATTTCTTCTGGAAATCACCGATTTTAGTTGATTTTGCAAGGTCGGCAGTAAGAGCAACGACCTCGGGATGAGCTTCTGCCAATTCAACGAGAGCCTGACCGTAAATTTCGGCTGTGGAGAGAGAAGTTGATTGTTCAGCTGTATAACTTAATCCGCCTGCCATAATTATTCTGCCTCCTTTTCTGCACGTGCAACTCTTGCGGCATAAGTTTTTTCAAGTGACTTTTTGCCGTTTGCATATTTTTCATCATCAAATGCGCCATAGTGCCATCTGAAATCGCCTTCGATAAAGTCGATACCGCAACCCTTAACTGTATCGCAAAGGATAAGAACGGGTTTGTCTGTTTCATTTTCGTAAGCAAAGTCAATAGCTTCGCAAAGCTCTTTAATGTTGTTACCGTCAATCTTTTTAACGATAAAGCCGAATGCTTCCCACTTATCTGCGAGAGGCTCAAGAGCCATAACGTCTTCTGTGTTACCGTCAATCATATTGTGGTTACGGTCAACGAATGTGATAAGGTTTGTAAGCTTGTAGTGAGCCGCGCTCATTGCTGCTTCCCAGTTTGAGCCTTCGTCAAGCTCACCGTCACCGAGAACAACGAATGTTTTATAATCTTTCTTGAGAAGTCTTGCTGCGAGAGCAGTACCAACACCGATTGAAAGACCGTGACCGAGAGAGCCTGTGGAAGCGTCTACACCTACAACCTTGTTTGAGTCAAGGGGCATACCCATTTTTGAACCTGAAAGGTTAAATGTTTTAAGCATCTCTTTGTCATTAAAGCCAAGGTCGCAAAGAACAGGTGCATAAGCAATACCTGCGTGACCTTTACTGAGAATAAATCTGTCTCTGTCTTCCCAGTTGGGTTCGTCAACTTTAATGTGCATATATTTGTGATAGCACACTGTCATAATATCCATAACGCTCATACCGCCGCCGATATGACCGCTACCTGCCCAGTAGGTTGTATCAAGGCAAAGGTTACGAAGGTCGTTTGCCTTTTTTTCAAGGGCAAGCCATTCTTGTTTTGAAAGAGCCATTGAAAAGTCCTCCTAATACTAAAATTATATCAACCGAAAACTCGGTTTGTTTCTTTTATCAGCCTAATTCAGGGTGATTCTTCTTAACCGCTTTAAATGCATCCTCTGCAATTTCAACTGAGAGGTTGATATCCTCACGAGTAAGCGAAGCGTTAATGAAATGGTTGTGGTGAGAAGTTATAAACAAGCCACGGTTTACACATTCTGCAACCCACTCCTGATGAAGAAGAAGAGAATCGTCGTTTGCAATTCTCAAATAGAAGAGAGCAGGTTGACCTGAAACAACAAGGTCAAAGCCATGCTCTGCACCTGCTTTCTTGAAGCCATCGGTAACAAGTATACCGAGCTCGCGGAACATTTTAGGTGTATCAAGAGCTTTCATTTTGTTGATACAAGCAATACAAGCCGCAAAGGGTACTGCACTCATCCAATAAGAGCCTGTATAGGTGATACCTGAAACTGTTGATTTCATATGCTCACCACCGCAAAGGGCAGACATATTATAACCGTTTGCAAGAGCTTTACAGAAGCAGATAAGGTCTGCTTTAAAACCATAGTAATGGTCACTACCTGCAAGGTCAAGACGGAAGCCTGCACGAACGTCGTCAATAATAAGAACTACGCCGTGGTCGTCACACCATTTACGAACTGACTGCCAATATTCTCTTGTTGCGGGCTCGTTATCCTTAAAGTTACCGTGGTCATAAGGCTGAGCGATAAGACCTGCGATATCACCGTCGTTATCGTCGTATGCCTTCTGGATAGCATCAAGGTCCCACCAGGGAACGATAATGTTGTTTGCAACGTCCTCAGGGGTAATACCGGGATAGTCAATCTTCTGTGCCCACGGAAAATCTCCGTGGTAGTAATATTTCATAAAAATGATTTTCTTTTTATGGGTGTGTGCTCTTGCTGCCATTGTTGCAAGAGTTGTTGTATCTGAACCGTTCTTACAGAAGAAAGCCCAGTCAGCACAAGCAACGGTATTAACAAGAGTTTCTGCACATTCAACCATAATTTTTCCGGGTGCAGTTGTGCAGTTACCAAGCTGTAACTGTTTAAGTGCAGCAGCATCAACGTCAGGGTCATTGTAACCAAGAACGTTTGGACCGTAAGCACACATATAGTCAATATATTTATTTCCGTCAACGTCCCAGAAATACGAGCCCTGTGCTTTTTCTGAGAAAGAGGGCCATTTTGAAACAGGAATCCACTGTCCTTCAGCAGGACCTAAATGACCGTAAATACCTGAAGGAATAACCTTAGTTGCTCTTTCAAACATTTCACGGCTTTTTGAAGTATCAAACGTTGGAAATTTACTCATCACTGTTTTCCTCCTTATGCAAGATATAATGCAACTCTGTCAAGAATACGGTTGACGTTATCAAGCATACTTACAAGACCGTGCATTTCGATTTTCCCTACACCGATGCAATCTAGAGCGTTAACTTTGCCGTCAAAAAGTGCTCTTGCGATTTCGATAGATTCAAAAATCATAGAGGAACGATATTTTTCGGGAACCTTTTTAACTGTGATAAGACGATGGTCTTTACAAACAATCTCTACCCCGGGACCATCTTTAACACCAAGGTAAATGCTTCCGTCGGCAATTGACTGAGCGCTGAATTTACCAATCTGGTCGTTATTGCCTATCTGAGATATAGCAACACCGATTGTGTAAAGCATAAGCTTTGTGCTTCTCTCAAAGAATACGGGGTCCTTAAGGTCTTCTTCAGATGCTCTCATATATTTTGAAAGCATATCTGTAAGAGGAGTAAAGGTTTTGAGAAGAAAGCTAATATGAGTAAAACCTTTTGAGGGGATAGGTGTAACCGTACCATCTATAAGACCGTTAAACTTTTCGCAGCTTGAGAAAGGAAGCTTAACGTCGCAATTAGAACAACCCTGTTCCATACGGCATTTGCCGTTTTTAAAGTAAATAGTAGCAGAAGGGCCACCCTTTACCTCAAAGCCGATTGAAATAGGCTTTTTGCCTTGCAGTAATTCGGAGGCTTCGGGTACTAACTCGCAGAGATTTTCTAAAGTACCGAGAACAGCAAACATATTAATATATGCAAGTGTTTTTGAATCCATTAAATTTTGCAAAACTGATTCCTCCTTAATAAAATTTATAATCTATTATATACTAACAGAATAATGGTGCAAAGTCAACAAACAAAGAAAATAAAAAATCTTTTTATATGTTAAAAAGCAACACATTACAGCACTTTTGTGTCATAAAAGAAAAAAGGTGAGGGTTTCTTGGAAATAGTATATAAAACTCGTGCTTATATTTTGTTAAGTTTGAAAACAATGCTTTCTTGACATTTAAAATTATTATTGTATAATAAGAGTGAATACAAATTCACTCTTGGGAGGTTTTATTTATGGATACAAGATTTGCTATCAGTGAGTACCACGACGCTGCCGAAGTTACAAGACAGCTTGACGAACTCATCAAAAAGCCTATCTACACAATCAAACCCGATGTACTTAAACAGTATGAGGAAGAGTACTTTGACAAGAAATGTGCTAAAAGTAAGGAAATGATTGAAGAAGCAAAACAGGTCATTCCCGGCGGTGTTCAGCACAACCTTGCTTTCAACTATCCCTTCCCCCTCGTTTTCACTAAAGCTGACGGTATGAAGCTTTACGACGTTGACGGCAACGAGTATTTCGACTTCTTACAGGCAGGTGGTCCTACCGTTCTCGGTTCTAACCCCAAGGTTGTAAGAGACCAGGTTATCGACCTTCTTAATACTTGCGGTCCTTCAACAGGTCTTTTCCACGAGTTTGAATACAAACTTGCTAAAAAGATTTCTGACAGTGTTGAAACTGTTGATATGTTCCGTATGCTCGGTTCAGGTACAGAAGCTTGTATGGCTGCTGTTCGTGTTGCAAGACTTGCTACAAAGAACAAAAACATCGTTAAAATGGGTGGTGCTTACCACGGTTGGTCTGACCAGTTAGGTTACAGTATCCGTGTTCCCGGCTCAAAATTTACTCAGGCTCACGGTGTTCCGCTTTACCTCTTCAAGCATACACAGGAATTCTTCCCCAATGACCTTGATTCTCTTGAAAGAGTTCTCAGACTTAACCAGTTCCGTGGCGGTACAGCTGCTGTATTTATGGAGCCTATCGGTCCTGAAAGCGGTACAAGACCTCTTGATAAAGACTTCAACAAGGGTGTTGAAAGACTTTGCCGTAAATACGGTGCACTTCTCATCTTCGACGAGGTTGTTACAGGCTTCCGTATCGGTATGGCAGGTGCTCAGGGTTACTTCGGTGTTTCTCCTGACCTTTCAATCTTCGCTAAGGTTATTGCTGGTGGATATCCCGGTGCAGGCGGTATCGGTGGTAAGAGAGAATATATGAAATACCTCGGTGCAGGTCTTGACTCTAACGGTGAAAAGGTTAAGAAGGCATTCATGGGCGGTACTATGGCTGCTACTCCCCTTTCTTGCGTTGCAGGTTACTATACTCTTGAAGAAATTGATAAGCAGAACGCTTGTCAGAAAGCCGGCGAAATGGGTGACAGACTTACAAAGGGTCTTCAGGAGCTCATTAAGAAATACAACCTTCCCTTCGTTGCTTTCAACCAGGGCTCTGTATGTCACATTGATACTGTTGGTACAATGCACTACTCAATCAACTGGTCTAAACCCTGGGAAATCCCCGGTGTTCTTTCAGCAACAAGCGAAAGAAAAGCAGAAATGCAGCATATGGGTGCGGCATACATGGCAGAAGGTCTTGTTACTCTTGCAGGTAGCCGTCTTTACACTAATGCTCAGTATACTCCCGAGCTTATTGACGAAGCTCTCACAAGATTCGACAGAGTATTTGCAAACGTTGCAATTAAAGAATAATTAAAAAAGAAAAGCCACGGCAACCCCGTGGCTTTCTAAAACTCCAGAGAGGAGAAAATTATGGATATTTTAGAAGCAAAAGAATTAGTCATAAAAGCAGGTCACGAGCTTTTAGAAGCAGGTCTTATCGTCAGAACCTGGGGTAACATCAGTTGCCGTATCAGCGACACACAGTTCGTTATCACTCCCAGCGGTAAAGCTTACGATACACTTACTCCCGACGATATCGTTGTTGTAAATATTGCAGACCTTTCTTATGACGGTGACGTTAAGCCCTCATCAGAAAAAGGTATTCACGCTTCCTGCTACGAGCTTCGTCCTGAAACAAATTTCGTTATTCATACTCATCAGAAGAATGCTTCAGTTGTAAGCACTCTCGGTCTTGATATCAACAATATTACAGGTAAGGATGCTGATTATCTCGGTACAGATGTTCCTTGCGCTTCATATGGTCTTCCCGGTCAGCCTAAATTAAGAGAGGGCGTTATCGGTGCTATCACCCGCTCAACCTCAAAGGCTGCAATTATGAAGCATCACGGTGCAGTTTGCCTTGGTGAAAGCTATGAAGATGCATTCAACGTAGCATTAGCTCTCGAACGCGTTTGCGAGAAGTTCATTATTGAACGTTGCTGCGAGGTGAGTGGCAAGGCTATTGACACCTTCACTGGTGTTGTTGACTATGTTACTGAGGTTTTCAAATCTGACAGTAAGTATAAAGCTGCTAAAGAGTTTGCGCCCTGCGACAGTGAAAGAAAAGGCGAGTATTTCGCAGTTGGCGAAGACGGCAAGGAAGCTGCAATCATCGACACAAAGAGTGGCGCTTGGGTAGGCGGCGGTGAGATTCCCGACAGTGCCGATATGCACTGGCAAATCTACAAAAAGAGAAAAGACGTTAACTACATCCGTCACACAAAGAATGACTACGTTGTTGCAATGTCAAGAAAAGGCAAAACAATGAAGCCTTTCCTCGATGACCTTGCTCAGCTTTGCGGTCCTGTTGTTAAAACTGCAGTTTTCAACCCCGCAAGCACTCTTAAATCAAGCAAAAAGGTTGCGAAGGCTCTCGGCAACAGAAACGCAGTTCTCGTTAAAGACAACGGTGCTGTTTGCGTTGCAGGTAGCCAGTACGATGCAGAGGCTGTTGAATTAGTTATGGAAAAAGGCTGCAAAACAGCAGTTGGTGCAGAGCTTTACGCACAGACTAAGCCCATCGGCACTATTGACGCTCACCTTATGAACTTTATTTATAAAGTAAAGTATTCAAAAAAGGCAGGAAAATAATGACAAAACCCACCACTTTTTGTGGTGGGTTTTTTATTTGCAACCGTTGGTTGCTAAAATTTTAAAGGGTTGTTGATAGACATTTCTCTTTTTTCTATGGTATAATCTACATGAACTCGAAAGGAGGTTTTTCTATGAACATTGGTGAAAGAATATATAATCTGCGAACTCAGGCTGATATGTCACAGGGTGATTTAGCAGAAAAGCTTAACGTATCAAGGCAGTCTGTTTCAAAATGGGAAAACAATAATTCAACACCCGATATTGAAAAGCTCGTTTTACTTGCATCAGTTTTCGGTATAACGGTAGATGAGCTTGTAAAGGATACGGCTACGGAAAATACTGAAGCTTTATCAAATGAAACACCCTCATCTTCTGATAAGCAGGAAATAAATTCACAAGCACCTGCAAATGAAACAAAAAACAACACTCCCACAAAGCCACCAAAAAACATAAAAGCTGCAAAAATCCTTTTAGCTTTAGGTATCCTTGTTGCGTTTGGCTTTTTCATTTTCGGGTTAGGTCTTACGGGGTTGATTTTCGCAATACCTTTCCTCGTTTGCAGTCTTATCTGCTATCTTTCTAAAAAAGACGTAGGCTTCTATTGTTTATGGGCATTAGTTTTTATGGCGGATATGTACATCCGTCTCGGAACAGGCATCAGCTGGGCGACAATAAAAATGACTTCCCAATGGGAATATTCTATGAATTACTGGCGTCTTTTAATTGCCTGGATACAGTTTGCGATTATACTATCATTAGTAATATACACAATAGTAAGAGCAAAAAAGGTTGTTACAGAAATTACACCGAATTTCAAAAAAGAACTACTGGCATATTGGCTTGGCTTCATCATTTTTCAGGGAACTTCGAGTATAACCTCATTTTTTGTTAACAAGACAATTATAGAACAGCAACAAATCCCCGAGATTTTATCAACTTTAAGCTGGGTTTTCCAGTTTACAGATTGGTTATGTATTTTCTTCTTTGCATTCGCAGTGGCTAAAACGGTGGTGTACATTAAAAACAAGAGAAAGTGAAAAAACACTTTACAAATAAACTTTCTTGTGTTATAATGGCAAAGCCTTATGACTCGGAGTGCGGATTAAGCTCTGAAAAGAGAATTCACCTACCGCTTTTTCTGGGTTGTTTGGGAATAATTAAATGAGGTGAAAAAAATGACACAGGCAGAAAAACAGGCAATTATCAAAGAATTTGCTACACACGAAGGAGATACAGGTTCTCCTGAAGTTCAGATCGCTGTTCTTACAAAAAGAATTAACGACCTTAACGCACATCTTAAGAACAATATGAAGGACCATCATTCACGTCGCGGTCTTCTTAAAATGGTAGGTCACAGAAGAAACCTTCTTGCTTACCTTCAGAAAACTGATATCGAACGTTACCGTGCAATCATTGCTCGTCTCGGTCTTCGTAAATAATTGCTCATTTCGGGACAAACGGCTTACCGTTTGTCCCGTTAGCCGTTTTTTTAATGGTATTTTAACCCGTTTTTTCGGGTAAAATATAGTATTCAATCCGCTGAATTCGGGTTTAGCGATAAAGAAAAACGCAGGTAAGATATAACCCGTTATCCTGCTTTTAGTCATCCTTATCTGTGCTTTTCTTTGTTGCTAATCCAAGGACGCGGAAATAAATAAAAAGAGGTAAAAAAATATGTTTTTCAAAGACTTCAGAACATTTGAAACAGAAGTTGCCGGCAGAAAATTAGTTATTGAAACCGGTAAAATGGCTGGTCTTGCAAACGGTGCTTGTCTTGTTCGTTATGGCGAAACAGAAGTGCTTTGCACAGCTACAATGGCTCCCAAGGCTCGTGAGGGTGTTGATTTCTTCCCCCTTTCAGTTGACTTCGAAGAAAAGCTTTATGCAGTAGGCAGAATCCCCGGTTCTTTCCAGAGACGTGAAGGCAAAGCTTCTGAAAAAGCTGTTCTCACGTCACGTGTTATCGACAGACCCATTCGTCCCCTTTTCCCCAAGGATATGAGAAACGACGTTTCTGTTGTTGCAACAGTTATGTCAGTTGACCCCGACTGCTCACCCGAAATCGCAGCACTCTGGGGTGTTTCAACTGCTATTGCTATTTCTGATATTCCGTGGGACGGTCCCGTTTCAAGCGTATCACTTGGCCTTGTAGACGGTGAATATGTTATCAACCCCACTCTCGAACAGAGAGCAAAAACAGAAATGACAGTTACAGTTGCTTCAACAGACAGCCTTGTTGCTATGATTGAAGCAGGTGCTAACGAAATTTCAAACGAAGTTATGTTCGACGGTATTATGTTCGCTCACGAAGAGAACAAGAAGGTCGTTGAATTCATCAAATCTATCGTTGCTGAAATCGGCAGAGAGAAAATTACATTCCAGTCAAACGACCCCTCTGAAGAGCTTTACGAAGCTATCAAGGCTTTCGCTATTGACGACGTTAAGGTTGCTCTTGACACAGATGACAAGAGAATCCGTGACGAAAGACTTCAGCCCATCTACGATGCTGTTCACGCTGAATTTGACGAGAAATTCCCCGAAGAAGCAGACAAGATTGATGACTGTCTTTACAAGCTTCAGAAATTCATCGTTCGTCGTTGGCTTCTTGACGAAGGCAAGCGTGTAGACGGCAGAGGCATTGACGAAATCCGTCCTCTTAACGCTCAGGTTGACCTTCTTTCAAGAGTTCACGGTTCAGGTATGTTTACCCGTGGTCAGACTCAGGTTCTTTCAATTACAACTCTCGGTACTGCTCGTGACGCTCAGATGCTCGACGGTATTGACGAAGACGTTGAAAAGAGATATATCCACCACTATAACTTCCCCTCATATTCAGTAGGTGAAACAAAGCCCTCAAGAGGCCCCGGCAGACGTGAAATCGGTCACGGCGCACTTGCTGAAAGAGCTCTTCTTCCCGTTATTCCTTCAATGGAAGAATTCCCCTACACAATTCGTGTTGTTTCTGAAGTTCTTTCTTCAAACGGCTCAACATCACAGGGTTCAGTTTGTGGTTCAACACTCGCTCTTATGGCTGCTGGTGTTCCCATTAAAGCACCCGTTGCAGGTATTTCTTGCGGTCTTATTTCTGAAGGCGACCGTTTCATGACAATGGTTGACATTCAGGGTCTTGAAGACTTCTTCGGCGATATGGACTTCAAGGTTGCAGGTACAAAGAAAGGTATCACAGCTATCCAGATGGACCTTAAGGTTCACGGTCTTACTCCCGAAATCATTAAAGAAGCTTTCGAAAAGACATACAAGGCTCGTATGTATATCCTTGACGAGATTATGCTTCCCGTTATTGCAGAGCCCAGAACAGAGCTTTCAAAATATGCTCCCAAGCTTCTTACAACAAAGATTGACGTTGAAAAAATCGGTGACGTTATCGGTAAGCAGGGTAAGGTTATTCAGAAAATCTGTGCTGAATGTAACTGTAAGGTTGACGTTGAAGAGGACGGTACAATCTTTGTTACAGCAGTTGACATTGACGATGCTAACCGCGCTCTTGATATCATCAACACTATTGCAAACGATCCCGAAATCGGTGCTATCTACAAAGGTGTTGTAACTCGTCTTATGTCCTTCGGTGCTTTCGTTGAAATCGCACCCGGTAAAGAGGGTCTTGTTCACATCTCAAAGCTTGACGTTAAGAGAACTGAAAAAGTTGAGGATTGTGTAAACGTTGGTGACGAGGTTATCGTTAAGGTTACTGAAATCGACGATCAGGGCAGAATTAATCTTTCAAGACGTGACGCTCTTATTGAGGTTGAAGGACTTGTTCCCGAAAACGCAGACGAGCCCGAAAGAGAACGCCGCCCCAGAAGAAACTTCAACAGAGATAGAAGAAACTAATTAAACAAAAAACCGTGAGCAGCCGATGCTCACGGTTTTTTAAATGGCAAATTGCAAGTGGCAAGTGGCAAATTTCGGAACTGCGTTGGCGATTGTAAAGTCGTTAGGCGCCAGTAGCCAGAAAGCTTCGCGGGGAGTAACAAATTCAATAAAACAAAAAATTATCCAAGGCGGTGTCCCCCTCTCTTCGAAGAGAGGTACACCGCCTTTTAAAATTTGTTGAATTAGTAAATTGTTTGTTCCCTGCGAAGCCATCTGGCATCCGGAAACTGGCATCTGGTATCTAGCATCTTTAAAATCGGCACGAAGTGCCCCTTAATTTGCCACTTGCCATTTTCGAATTTGCCATTTATTTTATCCCAAGCGCTTCTCTAAGATTCTCCCCAAGTATTCCCTTTTTTGCTTCTTCGGGAATGGGGAGATTTTTTATGCGGTTGATAGCTTTTGTTATTTCCTCTGCATTGTTATAAGGGAAATCAAGACCAAAGGTGCTTCTTTTGTTACCCGTTTGGTGAATAAGTGTACAAAGCTGTTTATCTGTTATTGACCAAGCACCCTCAATTTCGTTGCCGAAAGCATCTTCTTCCATATTTATGCTTGTCCACCCTGCAAAAACGTGGTCGGTTTCTTCACGGGAATTGTTATTCATAATAAGAAGAGCCTCTTTAAAGAAGCTGTAACCGCCTATATGCTCCATACTGAATTTTAATTTCGGGAAGTTGTAAGCAACCTCATCAAAGAGAAGCATCTGATAATCGGATATTCTGTGCCAATGAAGACCTGTGTGGAAGGATATGAAAAGGTTGTCCTCCTGTGCTTGCTCGTAAACCTCAAAAAGCTCGGGTGAATCTACCTTTAATTCTTGTGCGGCAGGGTGAATTTTAATTCCGTAAAGACCTAATTCTTTTATTTTCTTAACCTGCTCTTTAAGATTTCCAACATCAAAATGCACCGTACCGAAGCCTACGAAGCGGTCGTCATTTTTAATTTCATTTGAAACCCATTCGTTTGCATTCTGATTCAACTCATATCTGTCCATCTGTGACTGAAAAGGAGCAAAGCATACTGCCTTTTCAATACCACATTCGTCCATAAGTTTTTTAAGGCAATCTATATCGCCGTTAGGTTTTGTGTTTTTCGGAAAAAGGTGTGCGTGATTTGCAAAAATTCTGTAATCAGACACGTAAATCCTCCTCACTATCCCAGTCAAAATCATCGTCTTCGGGAAGGTCGCTGTAATAATCCCAAAGCATTTCTTCCTGCGATGCAGTAAGTGGCTCGGCAGGAACTTCGTTTATAACCTCAAACTTTTTCATTCTGCTCCAAAGACTAGGTGTTATACGCACAGTATAACCGCAAGCAGAGGGGCAAAGCCATTCCGTCATAGGTAGCTCGGGTACACCGAAGGCTGCAAGAATACTCATAATAACGCCACCGTGAGTGATAATAGCTGCACTCTGCGTGCCTGTTTTAATCATACCGTCAACAGTTTTTATAAAGCAATCGCAAACTCTTGTTGCAAACTCGGAGTTACTTTCACCGTTAAGCGGACGGGCATCCTCACCGCCTGAAAGCCATTGTGAAAACTCCTCATAAGGCTCTAATTCTGCGGCTGTATGACCCTCAAACTCACCGAAATCACACTCGTCAAAACCGCGCATTTCTATAGAATTTTTATCGGGGTAAAGTATTTTTGCCGTCTGTACGCATCTTTTTAAAGAGCTTGTAAAAACAACATCCGGATAAGGATAATCATAATCCTTTTTCATTGCTTCTAACTGCTCTATACCCTCCTTGCAAAGCTCCTCATCGGTCTGACCGATGTATCTACCCTCAAGACTTCCTTGGGTAAGGGCGTGACGAATAAAATGAATTGTATAAGTTTTCATTGCATTCTCCTGTGAAATAGTGTAATATATTATACAAATTGTATATTTTTAGGATGTGAAAATATGGAAAATAATAATTTCAGTGAAAGACTTGTAGAGCTTCGCATTGAAAAAGGCATTAGCCAGAAGGAAGCTGCTGCGGATTTGGGCTTGTCACAAGCACTTTTATCTCACTATGAAAAAGGTATTCGCGAATACAGTCTTTCTTTTTTATGTAAGGTCTGCGAATATTACGATGTTACGGCAGACTATATTTTAGGCAGGTCGCAGAGCCGAGCAGGTCTTGATACCGAACAGCTTGAAGACCGAGAGGAAGACTCTGTTTTTAACACACGTTCAATTTACCGTGCGGCTATTATGACCCACGAAAGAATGAACGCAGGTTCTTATCAGGCGGGTGAATGTGCCGATATTCTTTATGCCACAACAATTTACAGAACTCTTTTTGCGGCGGCACAGAAAGGCTATATTCCTAAAAGATGGTTCAGCTTACCGCCACAGTATGCACAAGCCTTTTGCCTTGCACTAACTGAAAGCTATCTTTCCGATTTCCCCGAAAAGAATGATAACTCAAGACGATACGGCGGCCCCGAACCGAAAAGTATCGAGGCCGTCATTAAAGGAATCGAAGGGATTCTCAAAAAGACGGCAAACAGTATCAAACCGCCTGAAAATTAAACCACAAAGAGTGGTTTGTGTCAACCACCGTTTAACTCTTGTGTCAAAATTTCGTTAATCTTTCAATTAACCTTTGAGAACTTCTTTATACATTCTTATATATTCATTTGCAGATTTGCCCCAGCTGTTATCGCTTTCCATAGCGCGTTTAACGAGAATGGGCCAACCCTTTTTATCCTGATAACCCTCAACTGCTCTTCTTATTGCGTGGAGCATATCGTGGGCATTGTAAGATGAGAACACAAAACCGTTACCCTCACCATCACCGCTATCGCGAACAGAGTCACGAAGACCACCTGTTTCACGAACAATCGGAATTGAGCCGTAACGAAGAGCAACCATCTGTGAAAGTCCGCAGGGCTCGCTCTTTGAGGGCATAAGGAACATATCACTACCTGCATAGATTTTTCTTGCAAGGTCAGGAATGAAACCTAAGCAAAGGCCAACCTTATCGGGATATCTTTCTGCAAGACCTCTGAAGAATTCTTCATACTGATAATCGCCCGAGCCGAGAACAACAAGCTGGATGTCTGTTGTAGAAAGAAGCTCGTCAAGAACTGCTTTACAAAGGTCAAGACCCTTGTGAGAAACAAGTCTTGAAACCATACCCATAACGGGAGTGTCACTTTTCTCCGGAAGCCCTAAAAGCTTCTGGAGTTCTCTTTTATTTACGGCTTTTCCGCGCATATTGTCAACAGAATAGTTTTTGAAAACGTCTTTATCTGTTTCGGGATTATAGTTTTCAACGTCGATACCATTAAGAATACCTCTTAATTTATAGCTTCTCTCACGAAGAATAGTATCAAGGCCGTGTGAATACCACGGGTCGAGAATTTCCTTTGCATAAGACGGGCTAACGGTTGTTACAGCGTTTGCACACTCAATACCGCCTTTCATAAGGTTAACCGCACCATCATACTCAATAAGGCTCTTGTGAGCGTGGTCAATACCAACAACATTATCTAAAAGCTCTTCACCGTAAACACCCTGATACTGAATGTTATGGATGGTAAGAACCGTTTTAATATTTTCATAGCCGGGCTGATTTGCATACATTGTGCTGTAATAAAGAGGTGTAAGAGCAGTCTGCCAGTCATTACAATGGATAATGTCGGGCTTGAAATCTATATGGGGAAGAATTTCAAGAATTGCTCTTGAGAAAAATGCAAATCTTTCAGCATCATCATAGAAGCCGTAAAGGGCATCTCTCTTAAAATAATACTGATTATCAAGAAGATAATATATAACTCCGCCTGCTCTTGCTTCAAAGATACCGCAGTACTGTCTTCTCCATGCAACAGGAACGGAAATATTTGTAATAAACTTCATTGAGTCCTTCAACTCTTGCTTTATACCGTCATAAAGAGGCATAACAACACGGCAACCGATAAGTCTTTTTCTTAAAGCCTGAGGAAGTGAACCTGCAACGTCTGCTAATCCACCACTTGCTATAAAGGGAAGCGCTTCGCTTGCGGCGTATAAAACTTTCATTATAATAACCTCCAAAAATCACTTGTAAAGTCCATAGGTAAGAGGAAGGAAATTTATCCAAACATTTTTCGGGATAAAATTTCCCATTTTACATACCTGCTATAGTCATTATTTCTTTAATTGAATCGTAAAGCCCCGATGCAAAGAAAACAATGAGAAGAAGCAGTAGCATTGCAACAGGTGCACCTAATTCAACAATAGTTTTAATCATTTGCCTTCTTTTCATCATTCTTATTTCTGCTTCAAGACCCTCTACACGCTGTTGCAGCTGTCTTATAATTTCATTATCACCTTGAGCAGGTGCAGACGCTGTCTTTTTCGCAGGCGGTGGAGTTGTTGCCCCGTAAGCCTGTGGAGCTTTTTGACTACTTGCGGGTTGAGTATTTTCAACCGCAAAATTATTCTGTGAAAACTCGGCATTTATCTTTTCAAGCTCTGCTTTCAAAGCTGCATCTCTATCGGGAACATCTTTTGAAATTACTGCCCAAAGCCATTTTAACTGTGCTTCGGTAGGCTCTGTATTATTCTCAAAGCCCTTTAACTGACGCTGACAAAAGGAACAGATTTTATATTCTTTGCCGCCAATATTATAAGCAGTAAAATCTAGCTCATCTGTTTTACAGTTGCATACAGGACAAACACCCATTTTTCACACCTCACAAGAAATAAAAGATATTTTATAAAAAATCAGATAACGATTTCTTTACCTACAAACAAGGGATAGCTCTTATCACCGCTAAGAGTTTTCTTAGGTGTGATAACAGTATTTTTATCCATAATCACGCAGTTAAGCTTTGCATCTTCACCAACGAAAGCATCCTGCATAAGAATTGAATTTTCAACAACTGCACCCTTTGCAACTCTTACACCTCTGAAGATTATACTGTTTTTAACAGTACCTTCAATCTGGCAACCGTCGGCAATAAGTGAGTTTTCGCATTTTGAGCCGATACCGTAAACAACGGGCATATCGTTTCTAACCTTTGTATAAACGGGTCTTTCAGCAGAGAAAAGGCTCTTTCTTGTATTTTTTTCGAGAAGTGCCATATTTGCAAGGAAATATGCGTTAACGCTATCAATTGTGCAATTCCAATCGGTGATTTTATAACCGAAAATATTAAGATGAGAAACGTTTTTCTGAATCAAATCTTTTTCGAAGCTTGTATATGCATAGCTTTCTGCGTCACCGATAAGTCTTTCAAGAAGTGCTTTTCTGATAAGAATAATATTTGCAGAATAGTTTACGTCACTTTCTGTTTTAACGTCGATACCAACACCCGTAACCTTGTCATTATCATCAAGGCTTAAAGCCATTGTTCTTTCAAGCTTAGGTGCTTTACCGTTAGCGTATGCTATTGTTATATCTGCATTCTTTGCTTCGTGGAAATCAAAAAGCTTTGATAAATCAATATTGCAGATTACGTTTGAGTCAACTAAAAGAACATACTCTTGCTTTGAATGGGAAATAAACTCCATAATTCTGTTAAGAGTTTCAATTCTGTCGTTGCTGTCAAGCTCTGTCTGACGGGGGGTAAAGGGAGGAAGCATATAAAGACCGTCAACCTTTCTTGAAAGGTCCCAGGGTCTACCGCTACCTACGTGGTCCATAAGAGAATGGAAATTGCTGTTTGCAATAACGCCAACCTTTGTAATACCACAGTTAACAAAATTTGAAAGAGCAAAGTCTATAAGACGGTATCTGCCGCCAAAGGGAACAGAGCCCATAGTTCTTCTTGCTGTAAGAGCACCAAGAGAAGCATCGTAAGAATTGGAATAAATTATTCCGAGAACATTTTTCGGCATCATACTGTTTCGCCCTCCTTAACATCTTCTGAAATCATTGTCTGCGCTTTAACTACCGCATTTTTACCAACGGTAACACCTGCACCAACAACGCTAACACCCCAATTTTCAAGGTTATCACATTTTTCGGGGTTCTCACCTACAACTGCACCCTCTTCAATAACTGCATTTTCTGCAACCATTGCATACTGTACAACTGCACCTTTTTTAATAACTGCACCGGGCATAACGATTGAATAATCCACAAATGCACCCTCTTCAACAGTTACGTTTGAGAAGAGAACAGAGTAGTCTATTTTACCTTCGATTTCGCAGCCTTCGGCGGCAATTGAATTTTCAATAGTTGCCTTATCGGAAACGTACTGTGGAGCAGTTACTGCACCTCTGCCGTAAATTTTCCAGGTGGGGTCGCTTAAATCAATATTTGCTTTAGGATTAAGAAGGTCGAGGTTTGCTTCCCAGAGAGAATCTATTGTACCAACGTCTTTCCAATAACCCTCAAAGCCGTATGCGAAAAGTCTTTCACCTGCTTCGTGCATAGCAGGAATAACGTTTTTACCGAAGTCGTTTGAAGAGTTGGGGTCATTCTCATCATCAATAAGATACTGACGAAGCTTTTCCCAAGTGAACATATAAACACCCATTGAAGCTTTGTTGCTCTTGGGATTCTTTGGTTTTTCTTCAAAGGCTGTGATTCTGCCGTCATCGTCTGTAAACATAAGACCAAAACGTGAAGCCTCTTCCCACGGAACTTCAAGCATAGCAATTGTACAAGCGGCATCCTTTTCTTTATGGAACTCGAGCATTTTAGCATAGTCCATTTTATAGATGTGGTCACCGGAAAGCACTGCTACGTATTCGGGATTATATCTGTCAATAAACTGTATATTCTGATAGATAGCGTTTGCAGTACCTTTATACCATTCAGTACCCTCTATCTGCTGATAGGGTGAAAGAATATGAACGCCTCCGTTTGCTCTGTCAAGGTCCCAAGGTCCACCATTACCAATGTAATCGTTAAGCTCGAGGGGCTGATACTGTGTAAGCACACCAACGGTATAAATACCGGAGTTTACACAGTTTGAAAGAGGGAAGTCGATAATTCTGTACTTACCGCCATAGGGAACGGCAGGTTTTGCAATATTTTTTGTAAGCACACCAAGTCTTGAGCCCTGACCGCCTGCAAGAAGCATTGCAATACATTCAGTCTTTTTTGCCATTTGTGTCACATTCCTTTCAAATTATATCATTGATTATTATATTATTTAGTTTTCTTTTTTGCCGATTTTTTTACTGTAGCTTTTTTAGCCGTTTTCTTTATTTCAGGCTCTGTAATTTCTTTTTTCTTCTGCTTGAAATAAAGAGTTGTCATTGGCGGTAAGGTAAGCTCAATATAATGATTATACCCGTGCATTTCACCGTCGTTGACTTTATAATTTTTCTTTAATCTTTCACCCGAGCCACCAAACTTTTTAGCATCGGAATTGAAAACAAGCTCGTAGCCTTCCGCATCGGGAATACCGATTTTATAATCGGTTCTCAAAACAGGTGTGAAGTTGCAAACCGCAACGATTTTTTCGTCGCTTTCGTCACTTCTTGTAAACGCGATAACCGAGTTTGTGTTATCGTCACTTACTATCCAATTGAAGCCCTCCCAGCTGTAATCTATCTGCCAGAGTGGTGAATTCTTTTTATAGAATTTATTTAATTCTCTTGCATAATCCTGCAACAAAACGTGCATTTCATAATCAAGAAGAATCCAATCAAGACCTTTTTTATAATCCCACTCAATAAACTGACCGAATTCAGTACCCATAAAGAGAAGCTTTTTACCGGGGTGAGCATACATATATCCTAAAAACGCTCTCACACTTGCAAACTTCTGATTATAATTACCGGGCATTTTGTTTATGAGCGAAAGCTTACCGTGAACAACCTCGTCGTGAGAAATGGGAAGAACAAAATTCTCACTGAAGGCATAGAAAAACGAGAAGGTAATAAGGTCGTGGTTGTACTTTTTATAAATACCGTCTAATGAAAAATATCTTAAAATATCGTTCATCCAACCCATATTCCATTTAAAGTTAAAGCCTAAACCGCCCGTAAAAACCGGCTTTGTAACAAGAGGCCAGGCGGTGCTTTCTTCAGCAAGCATCATAACGTCACCGTGCTCTTTAAACACCGTTTCGTTAAGCTGTTTTAAAAACGCAACTGCTTCAAGATTTTCATTGCCACCGTTTGCATTGGGAATCCATTGACCGTCCTCCCTGCCGTAGTCAAGGTAAAGCATAGATGCTACCGCATCAACCCTCAAGCCGTCAACGTGATACTCGTCAAACCAGAAGCAAGCATTTGAAATAAGAAAGCTTTGAACTTCATTTCTGCCGTAATCAAAAATCTTTGTACCCCAGTCAAGATGCTCACCCTTTTTAGGGTCTGCATATTCGTAGCAGGGTGTGCCGTCAAACTCGGCAAGTCCATGTGCATCCTTTGGAAAATGGGCAGGTACCCAGTCCACAATAACACCGATTCCAGCCTTGTGACATTCATCAACAAGATATTTAAAATCGTCAGGTGTGCCATATCTTGATGTTACGGCAAAATATCCTGTAACCTGATAACCCCAAGAGCCGTCAAAGGGAAACTCGGAGACAGGAAGCATCTCTATATGTGTATAGCCCATATCCTTAACATATGACACAAGCTCTTTTGCAAAGTCGCGGTAGCTTAAGGTGTTACCGTCATCAAATCTTTTCCAAGAGCCTAAATGCACCTCGTAAATATTAACAGGTGATTTATATACACTTGCTTCTTTTCTCTTTTTAAGCCACGAGGCGTCACGCCATTTGTAGTCGCTTTCAAAAATCTTTGAAGCAGTACCGGGTCTTGTTTCCGCGTGTCTGGCATATGGGTCTGCTTTATAAAGTCTTCTGCCCTCGGGGGTGTAAATTAAAAACTTATATGCATCAAAGTTTTTAACACCGTCTATGTAAGCCTCCCAGACGCCTGCATCGTTAAGCTTTGTCATAGGTGCTGCATCTTCATTCCAGCCGTTGAAATCACCCGTAACAAAAACACTTGCGGCATTGGGCGCCCATACTCTGAAAACGTATTTACCGTCTTCTACCCTATGAGCTCCTAAAAAATCCTGTGCTTTGAAATTCTTTCCCTGATGAAACACATAAAGGGGAAAATCGTTGTAATTTTCAGTATTCTCTTTCCTGCTCAACCTTTCCACCTGCCGTTTATATAATATATCAATGTAATAATATCAAATTCACAAATCATTTTCAAGGGGGTTTTAATATATTTTGTTACACGGCAGTTAAAATTTACCATCCGTTTTAGTGCATTATGCACAACATTTTCGGCAAAATCCTTTAAAATAAAACATATCTTTTTTTATCGTCATCAAAAGTATGAATTTTTTGTAAAAAAGAAAAAAGTGCGCTTTTATTTCTTTTTTGTAAAAATATTTTCCAAAAAAATGATATCATATATTACCGTTGGTTAAACGTTTAACTATTTTTAGAGTGAGTTGATTAAAAATGACTTATCGTGATTTAGTTCATCAAATCATTTCAACTACCTTAATACACCGCCATCGGATTACAAAAGCGGCTCAGCAGGCGGGGTTGTATTACGGTCAGCCTATGATTTTAGAATATATTATGAACAATAATTTATGCACACAAAAGGATTTGGCAAAGAGCTTGCACATTTCCCCTGCAAGTGTGGCAACTTCTATAAAACGGCTTGAAAAATCGGGGTTGATTTCTCGTATCACCGATGAAAACGATTCAAGAAAAAACCGTTTATCCGTTACTGAAAACGGACTTGCGGCAATAAAAAATTTCAGAGAAATCTGCGACAGCACAGATCGTGAAATGTTCAAGGATTTCACTGATGAGGAATGTGAAATTCTCAACAATTTAATGAAACGCCTTTACAATAATCTTGATAACGGTGATTTCTACAACGAAAAATGCAACCACAAAAAAGAGGAGGAAAAAGCTTTATGATACGAAAACTTTTAAAATACGCAGGCAAATACAAATGGTTTGCTCTTCTTTCACCTTTAGCAATTGTTTTAGAGGTGTTAATTGAGGTTACAATTCCCCTTCTTATGTCTGTTATCGTCGATTGTGGAATATCAGGCAAGCCTATATCATCAAAAGAAAGCTTTATTGCAGATATTCTTATCAACTTAGGCTTTGCTGATAAAGCAGGCACTGACCTTATCATCTCTTTAGGTGCTCTTATGTTAGGTCTTGCTTGTATATCTCTTGTTTGCGGTGCTGCGGCGGCATTCTTTGCGGCAAAGGCGGGTATGGGCTTCGGTGCAGAATTAAGATTCGGTATCTTTAAGAAGATTCAGGAATTTTCTTTTGCAAATGTAGATAAATTCTCTACAGGCTCTCTTATTACAAGAATGACAACCGATATAAATATGATTCAGAATGCTTTTATGATGGCTATTCGTATGCTTGTAAGGTCTCCCCTTATGTTTACAATGGCTATTGTTATGGCTTTCAGTATTAACAAAAAATTATCACTTATCTTTATGTGCATAGCGCCTGTTATGTTTGCGCTTATTCTTCTTATAGGCTCGGCAGCTCACAAGCGTTTCACAAAAATGTTTAAAAAATACGATAAATTCAACACATCTATTCAAGAAAATCTTATTGCTATACGTGTTGTAAAAGCATTTGTAAGAGCAAAGCACGAAAAGGATAAATTCAAGGTTTCAAACGATGAATTAAAGGATGCTTCAATTTTTGCAGAAAAGCTTATCATCCTCAACGGACCTATTATGACCGTTTCAATATACTCCTGTATTATTCTCATTCTTTGGGTTGGCTCAAAGCTTATCCTTGGCGGTAATATGCAGTTGGGTGACTTAATGAGCTTTATTACATACATTCAGCAGATATTTATGTCACTTATGATGGTATCAATGATTTTCGTTATGTCGGTTATGGCAAAGACCTCAATGAAGCGTGTTTCAGAGGTTTTAGAAGAAAAGAGTGATATCAACGATGACTCTGCTGACGAAAGCTTAACCGTAAAAGATGGTAGCATTGAATTCAAAAACGTTTCATTCAAATATAGCCAGAATGCAGAAAACAACGTACTAAAAGATATTGATATCTCGATAAAATCGGGTGAAACCATCGGTATTATAGGCGGTACGGGTAGCGCGAAATCTTCACTCGTTCAGCTTATCCCCCGTCTTTACGATGTAACCGAGGGTGAGGTTACAGTTGGCGGTGTAAACGTTAAAAACTACAAGCTCAAGGAGCTTCGCGATAACGTTTCAATGGTTTTACAGACTAACGTTCTTTTCTCGGGTACTATTGAAGAAAATCTTCGTTGGGGTAACGAAAACGCTACTATGGACGAAATTCGTAATGCGGCTAAAATTGCTCAGGCAGACGATTTTGTTATGAGCTTCCCCGATGGTTATAATACTGATTTAGGTCAGGGCGGTGTAAACGTTTCGGGCGGTCAGAAGCAAAGACTTTGTATTGCAAGGGCAATTCTCAAAAACCCGAAGGTGCTTATTCTTGACGACTCTACAAGTGCTGTTGACACAGCAACTGACGGTAAAATCAGAGAGGGTATGAAAAATCTTTTACCCGAAACTACAAAGATTATTATTGCACAGAGAATTAACTCGGTGCAGTTTGCAGACAGAATCGTAGTGCTCGACGACGGTAAAATTGACGATATCGGCACTCACGACGAGCTTCTTTCACGAAACGAAATCTACAAAGAAGTTTATATATCACAGCAAGAAGGAAAAATGGAGTAAGGAGGCGAGAATATAATGGCAGAAAAGAAACCACAGCAACAGAAAAACGGACCGGGTCCTGCAGGCAGAATGAAGTTTGAAAAGCCGAAGAATACTAAAAAAACTTTAACAAGACTTTTATCATACGTTACACAGAAAAAAGCTCTTCTTATAATCGTTTTTATTCTCGTTATTGTAAGCTCAGGAGCTAATATTTTGGGCACCTATCTTCTTACACCCATAATAAACGAAATCGGTAATATGCTACAGACCGGCTCTTCCGATTTCACAATGATTATAAAATATCTTGTTTTACTCGGTGTAATTTACTTGTGCGGTCTTGTATCGCAATACGCTTATTCAAGAGTAATGCTCAATGTTTCACAAGGCACTCTTAACGTTTTAAGAAAAGACCTTTTTGACCACTTACAAGAATTACCCTTGAAATATTTTGACACTCACACTCACGGTGAGCTCATGAGCCGTTTTACAAACGACGTTGACACAATAAGAGAGGCTATAAGCCAAGGTCTTGTACAGACTATTTCTTCACTTATAACCGTTGTAGGTATTTTCGCGATGATGCTTTATATAAGCCCTGCTCTTACCTGCCTTATTATTTTGATGCTTTTCGTTATGTTTTTCGTTATTAAAACAATTGGCGGTAAAAGCTCAAAATTCTTCAGAAAACAGCAGATGGCAGTAGGTAGCCTTAACGGCTACATCGAAGAGCTTATTGAGGGTCTTAAGGTTGTCAAGGTTTTCTGCAGAGAAGAAAAATCAACAGAGACCTTTGCAGGCATAAATGAAAACTTCAGAAAAGCGGGTACAAACGCTCACACCTTTGCAAGTATTCTTATGCCCATTATGGGTAACCTTTCTTATTTCAATTTCACTATGACTGCTGCCGCAGGCGCTTTTATAATTCTTAAAACAAGTGGCGCAGTTGAAAACGGATTATTGAATTTCTTTATCGGTGGCTTAGGCGGAGCTTTAACAATAGGCTCTCTCGCATCTTTCTTACAGTATACAAGACAGTTTTCAAATCCCATAAGTCAGGTTTCACAGCAGATGAACAATATTCTTGCCGCCCTTGCCGGTGCAGAAAGAATTTTCGAAATCATTGACGAAACACCCGAGGTTGACGACGGATATGTTACTCTTGTTTATGCAAAGAAAGACGAAGACGGCAACATTACCGAATCAGAAACAAGAACAGGTCTTTGGGCTTGGAAGCACCCCCATTCAGCAGACGGTAGCGTGACCTACACACTCTTAAAGGGTGACGTTCGTTTCCACGACGTTACATTCTCTTATGACGGTAAAAAGACCGTTCTTAAAAACGTTTCTCTTTACGCAAAGCCCGGTCAGAAAATTGCTTTCGTAGGCTCTACGGGTGCGGGTAAAACAACTATCACAAATCTTATTAACAGATTTTATGACGTTCAGGAGGGTAAAATCACCTATGACGGCATAAACATCAAGAAAATAAAGAAGGACGATTTAAGACGTTCTCTTGCAATGGTGCTTCAGGACACTCACCTTTTCACAGGCACAGTTGAAGAAAATATCCGTTACGGTAAGCTTGATGCTACCCACGATGATATTGTAAAAGCGGCTAAAATTGCTAACGCTCACAGCTTTATTTCACGTCTTCCCGACGGTTATAACACAATGCTTACAGGTGACGGTAGCAACCTTTCGCAAGGTCAGAGACAGCTTCTTGCAATTGCAAGAGCCGCAGTTGCTGACCCACCCGTGCTTATTCTTGACGAGGCTACAAGCTCAATTGACACAAGAACGGAACGCCTTATCGAAAAAGGTATGGATACTCTTATGGAGGGCAAAACCGTTTTCGTTATTGCTCACAGACTTTCAACCGTAAGAAACTCAAACGCTATTATGGTGCTTGAAAACGGCGAAATCATAGAAAAAGGCGACCACGATACACTTATCGAAGAAAAAGGAAAGTATTATAAGCTTTATACAGGTCAGTTTGAGTTGTCGTAAGGCTCACTCTGTTCGCAGTGAAGAGTGAAAAGTGAATAGTGAAGAAGTAAAGGGTCTGCGACGCTATTATACAGGCTTTACGGGGAGCGACAAATTTAATAAAACAAAAAATTATCCAAGGCGGTTACCTCTCTTCGAAGTGGGCAACGAACACGACCGCCGCCGGTGGCGGAAAAAGGAAGTGTGAGTTGGCGTAGTGGTCAAAATTGTGCGAAGTGAACAACGAGCAAACAATTTTGGGTACCACAAGGGGGCTGGGACCACCTTGGATTTTTTTATTTATTGAATTCATTTTCAAGCGTGCCTATAATTAGTTTTTAAGATATAGTTTAACGGGTGGTGGAGAGTTCTCTACGCGACAAAGGAGCGTAGTTGAATCGTAAGATTCAATTGTAAGAAAGTTATCTTTTTAATAATGTTAATATGATACTATTTCTTGTGAATTTACTTTTTAAAAAGAGGTTGCTTGGTGTCAATGAAACCTACGGTTTCACGACGTTCGAGGGCTCACGTCGAGAACTCTCCACCGTCCGGGAAAATTTATTGTTATATATAATCTTTGGCACGAAATATACTTTTCAATAAAAACAGCAAAGCAAAAGACGGTCCCCCTCTCTTCGAAGAGAGGTACGATCATCTTATACTTTATTCTTCTAATTAACTTTCTTGTCTGCCATTACATATACATTACCATCGCAGACCCTAACTTCTTCACTATTCACTCTTCACTACGAGCGCAGCGAGTCTGGCGACTGGCGACTGGTGACTTAAATAACAACCGTTTCAGCAAGTCTTATATCGTTAGATGCCGAGCCTATCATAATTTCAAACTCGCCCTCTTCAACAACCCACTCATATTTTTTATTGAGTAATTTGAATGAATCAAAGTCTAATTTGAATTCAACGGTTTTTGTTTCGCCTGCTTTAAGGCTTACTCTTTCAAAGCCTTTAAGAAGCTTCAAGGGTGTTACAACTGATGAAACAACGTCATTGATATAAAGCTGAACAACCTCATCACCGTCAAGGTTACCGATATTTTTAACGTCCGTCTTTACGGTGAAATCGTTTCTGCCTGTCTTTGTGATTACAAGGTTACTGTATTCAAATTCTGTGTAAGAAAGACCGTAACCAAAGGGGTATTTTGCACCTCTGTCACCCTCAAACATCATTTCTGTATGATTGGGTAAAATTGAGTAATAGCAAGGAATTCTATTTGAATCCGCAGGGAATGAAACGGGCACTCTACCTGCAGGGTTATTGTTACCTAAAAGGGTTTCGGCTATTGCCTTTGCACCGAATTCACCACCAAACCAGGAAACAAGAATTGCATTTGCAACCTTGATTTCTTCTGTAAGGTCAACTGCTCTGCCGTTTTCAAGAACGATAATTAAAGGCTTGCCTGTTTTTGCTACCTCTAAAATAAGCTCTCTCTGTTTACCGGGAAGAACAAGGCTTGAACGGTCGTTGCCCTCACCGCTTGTAAAGTTGTTGTCACCGCCAACAAAAATTACAAGGTCGCTTTCACTTGCAGCTTTTACTGCATCTTCAATGCTACCACTTTCGTCCTCGTCGTAAACCTCAACAAGATGGGGTTGACCGTCTTCCTTTAAAACTGCCTGAACGCCTTTAGGAATACCGCAACCTGATGAATGAAGAATTTCTACCTCTTCACCCAACATCTCTTTAAGCTCATAACAAAGTGATTTTATTTCGTAGCCCTCGGGTACTGATGAATAACCGCCTATTCTCTGACGGTTTGCAGAAGGACCTACAAGGGCAATCTTTTTGTATTTTCTCTCAAGAGGTAAAATACCGTCGTTTTCAAGAAGAGTCATAGCCTGTCTTGCACCGTCAAGGGCAATTTTCTTATGCTCGTCGCATCTTACAACTGACTCAAATTTCTTTTCATCTGTGTAGGGATTCTCGAAAAGACCTAAACGGAATTTCATTTCAAGAACGCATCTTACTGCATCGTCGATTCTCTTTTCTGTAATTCTACCCTCTTTAACGAGGTTAAGAAGAGTTTCTTCCCAGAATTCAGGTGTATAGTCAAGGCAGCCCTGCATATCAAGACCTGCATTAATTGAATCGCAGATAGCATCAACATGGTTTGCGGCAGTTCTGTGGGCAGTTACAAGTCGGGTAATTGAGCCCCAGTCGGCACGAACGTAGCCTTTCATACCATATCTGCCTCTTAAAACATCGGTAAGATAATATTCAGAGGTTAAAACAACCTCAGAGTCAATATTGTTATAGCAAGACATAACGTTGTATGCCCCTGCTTTTGTGATAGCAGTTTCAAAAACGGGTAAGTAGCACTGTTCAATTTCGCGTTTACCAACTCTTGCGGTTGCACAGTTTATGCCGTTTTCGGGCATACCGTGAATACAATAGTGCTTGGGCTCGGTAATAACAGCATCATCACGGCTGATTTCACCGTCTTTCTGCTCACCTGTAATAATAGCGTAGCCCATTTCAGAGCAAAGATATGTATCTTCACCAAAGGTTTCCTCAACCCTGCCCCAACGAGGCTCTCTTGCAACGTCAAGATTAGGTGCAAGAATTTCCTGCATACCTAAAGACCTTGTTTCTGCACCAATAGCTTTACCCGTTTTATTGACAATATCTCTGTTAAATGTAGCGGCAAGACCTAACGGCACCGGGAAAACACAAGCACCGGGGAAAGAAATACCGTGAAGAGCTTCACCCGTAAAAATACAGGGTATACCTAATCTTGTTTTTTCAACTAAAAATCTCTGAAATTTATTGAACACAGCGGGTACGGTATATGAATCGTGGATAAAGCCGATACCTCTGTCACCTACTGTTTCTTCAAATTTTTCATAGTTAACATCTGAATTTCTGTCAACTGAACAATGGTTGAGCTTGTGAGGAATTGTAGAATATTCCACACCTCTTAAAATATCTATCTGGGCAACCTTTTCTTCAAGAGTCATTATTGAAAGAAGGTCGGCTGCTCTTTCTTCGGGTGTTAATGCAGGGTTTTTATATTTCATATAGTCACCTTTATTTTTTAATTTTCATTGAAATATCAAATGCAGTTACAGAGTGTGTAAGAGCACCGATTGAAAGAATATCCACACCGATTTCCGCAACGCTGCGAATTCTTTCTTTTGTAAGATTTCCTGATGCCTCAAGAAGAGCTTTACCGTCAACAATTTCAACAGCCTTTGCCATTGTTTCGTTATCCATATTATCGAGCATAATAATATCTGCACCGGCATTTAAAGCCTCTCTTACTTCGTCGAGAGTTCTTGTTTCAACCTCAATTTTAACGGTATGACCGATTTTTTCTTTCAAAGCCTTAACTGCAGGTGTGATACCACCTTTTGCATCAATATGGTTATCCTTAAGCATAGCGCAGTCAGAAAGATTGTATCTGTGATTTCTTCCGCCACCGCAGGTTACGGCATATTTCTGAATTGAACGAAGACCGGGAAGAGTTTTTCTTGTATCGGCAATAGTTGCCTTTGTGCCTATAGTTTCTTTTACACATTCATTTGTAAGAGTTGCTATACCGCTCATATGCTGAATAAGGTTTAAAGCTGTTCTTTCACCCTTTAAAAGCTTTACTGTTTTACCCTTGAACTCTGCTATGAGGTCACCGTTTTTAACAACGTCACCGTCTTTTTTGTAAAGAGTATATGTAAAGCTGTCGTCAAGAAGAGAAAACACTCTCATAGCAACGTCTGCACCGCAAAGAATACCCTCTGCCTTTGCAACGAAAATTGCTTCGCTTTCCTGATTTTCGTCTAAAAGATAATCAGTAGCAACGTCGATATAGTTTATATCCTCTGTAATAGCGTTTTTGATTAAATCGTCAATGTAAAACTGTGGTAAAATCATCTGTCTACCTCCTTGAGTATTATATAAGCAACCGTTGCAAGAGAAAGTGCCTCGCAATAGTCTGCAGTAACGGCAAATTTACCGTTTTTAAGTCTGTTAAGTATATTTTCAATTCGTTTTTTGCCCTGATGAATAGCTCCCTCATCGGGAATAACGAAAAATGCCTTTTGCATTATTTCACGAATTTCAGTTCTTGTGCCTTTAGGAAGAGGTGCACCGTTTCTGTTCACTTGTTTTTCTTCGGGCACATTGAGCTTATAGAAGCCTGCGTTTATGCAACGCATAATATCCTCAGCGGCACGTCTACCGAAAACAAGCGCCTCTAAAAGAGAGTTGCTCGCAAGACGGTTTTTACCGTGAACACCCGTACAAGCACATTCACCTGCAGCATAAAGACGGGGTAAGGTTGTTCTTGCATTAAGGTCAACCTCAATACCCCCCATAAGATAATGCTGACAAGGGAAAACGGGAATTAAATCCTTAGAAATATCCACACCCTGCTTCAAGCAGCCTGCATATATGCCGGGAAAACGGTTTTTAAGGTATTCTTCACCTTTATAGCGGATATCAAGATAAAAGTTGTTACTACCAAGACGGCGTGATTCCATAATTATTGAACGGGAAACAACGTCTCTGGGAGCTAATTCAAGTCTTTCATCGTAACGGTGCATAAATCTTTCTTTATTGCAGTTAAGAAGATATGCGCCCTCACCTCTTACAGCTTCACTTATAAGAAACTGCTCTCTGTTTGCACCGTTGAATGCGGTGGGGTGAAACTGAACGTAGCTTAAATTTTTAATGGCTGCACCCATTTCGTAAGCCAAACGGATACCGTCACCCGTAGCAACAGAAGGGTTAGTCGTATACTGGTAAACTCGACCAATGCCACCTGAAGCAAGAAGGCAGTAGTCAGCATATAAAATCTTATATTCCGAGCCGCTCATTATTTCAATTTCAAACCCGTTTTTAATTCGGCTCATTGACGTAACCATTGTTTCATCGGCAATAGTAACGTTGGGAAGCTTTTCAACCGCTATCATAAGCTTGTCTACAAGCTCTTTACCCGAGGTGTCTTTGTGATGAACAATTCTTCTTCTGCAGTGACCGCCCTCAAGAGTTTTTATAAGCTCACCGTTTTCATCGCGATCATATTCAACACCGTATTCAATTGTTTTTAAAACATCACCGGGACCCTCTTCAACAAGTTGAGTAACTGCATCAATATCATTTTCTCTTTTACCTGCTATAAGAGTGTCTTCAATGTGAAGCTCGTAGCTATCGTTTTCCAAATCAAGAACACAAGCCACACCGCCCTGTGCAAGAGAGCTGTTTGACTGATGACGCTCTTTTTTTGAAAGCATTAAAATATCTACGTCTGACGGGAAATTGAGAGCAGCATAAAGACCTGCAAGTCCGCTACCCACAATAACCACGCTATAATGATTTTTAATTTCTGAAAGGTTCATTTTATTACCCCAATTCAAGCATACGGTTGATACTTACGAGAGCTTTTTTTCTTAAATTCTCGTCAAGCTCTACCTTTTCGCCACCCTCACCTATGATAGCTTTATAAACGTCTTCAAGAGAGATTTTTTTCATATCATCACAACAAAGCTTTTCGGGGGCAAGCTGAATAAATCTGTCACCGTTTTCCTCGTGAAGTGCAAGGTAGTCAACAACACCTCTTTCGGTGCCGATTATAACGTTACCCTTTTGCTCTTTTGCATATTTGATAATATCACTCGTTGCACCAACCATATCGGCAAGCTCAACCACCTCTTTGGGTGATTCAGGGTGAACTGCAAAAACTGCATCGGGATATTTTTTCTTACACTCTACAACGTCTTCTTTAGTAAGCTGAGCGTGAACGGGACAGTAGCCATCCCAAAGAATAATATTTTTCTCGGGAACGTTTTTTGCTACGAATGACCCTAAATGCTGGTCGGGAATAAAGAGAATGTCTTTTCCCTCAAGCTTCTTCACGATTTTAATTGCAGACGAGCTTGTAACACAAACGTCACACTCTGCCTTTAAAGCTGCTGTTGTATTTATATACGCCACAACTTCTGTGTCGGGATTTTCTTCTTTGAATTTTCTTACTCTTTCGGGTAAAATCTGCTCTGCCATAGGGCAGGTTGCACTTGCAACGGGCAAAACGGTTTCTGTTTCGGGTGAGAGGATTTTAACACTTTCTGCCATAAATCTTACACCGCACATAACAACCCTTTTGGCTTTAAGCTCTGCCGCTTTTTTGCTTAAAAAGAAGCTGTCACCCGTAACGTCGGCAATATCGATTATATCGGGCTCCTGATAAGTGTGAGCGAGTATAACCGTACCCGTTTCTTTTTTAGCCTCAATTATTCTGTTTTTAAGTTCCTGTGTAGTCATAATGTTTTAAACACCCCTTAGCACACAACTTTTCATTTTAATTATATCATTATTTTGCCACTTGGCAATATAAAAAATTCCAAAAATTCAATATAAGTGAGTGGTGTTTATAGGCAAATAACAGAACTTCCTTGTTAAATAAATAACTTCCTCTTTTTTTGTTGAAATAAATAACAACTTAAGGTATTATAACAGTGATATGTTTTCTAATAATTCAAGTATTTTATCGGAGGTAGAAAAATGAATTCTTATCTTGAAAAAGATTTCGAGCTTCTTAAGAGTGCCGACGCAGAGCTTTTTGAAGCATTCGAAAAAGAACAGGTTCGTCAGAGCCAGAACATTGAGCTTATTGCAAGTGAAAACTATGCTTCTGCAGCAGTTATGGCTGCAAGCGGCAGCATCTTCACAAACAAATATGCAGAAGGCTATCCCTCAAAAAGATATTATGGCGGTTGTGAATACGTTGACATTGCAGAAGATATTGCAATTGACAGACTTAAAAAGCTTTTCGGCTGCGAATATGCAAACGTTCAGCCCCATTCAGGCTCACAGGCAAACTTTGCAGTTTACTTTGCTCTTCTTACCCCCGGTGATACAGTTTTAGGTATGAGCCTTGCAGACGGTGGCCACCTTACTCACGGCTCTCCCGTTAACGTAAGCGGTTCATATTTTAACTTTGAAAGCTACGGTGTTGACGAAAACGGCTTCCTTGATTACGATGCTCTTGAAAAGAAAGCTAAAGAATGCTCACCCAAGCTTATAGTTGCAGGTGCTTCTGCTTACTCAAGAATTATTGATTTCGAAAGAATCCGTAAAATCGCAGATTCTGTAAACGCTTTATTTATGGTTGATATGGCTCATATCGCAGGTCTTGTAGCTTCAGGTATGCACCCCTCACCCATTCCTCACGCTCACGTTGTAACTTCTACAACTCACAAAACTCTCCGTGGTCCTCGTGGCGGTATCATTCTTACAAACGACGAAGAAATTGCAAAGAAAGTAAACAAAGCTATCTTCCCCGGTATTCAGGGCGGTCCTTTAATGCACATTATCGCAGCTAAAGCAATTTGCTTCGGTGAAGCTCTTAAGCCCGAATTCAAAGAGTATGGTAAAAAGGTAATTTCAAACTGTAAGGCTCTTGAAAATGCACTTGCAGCTCAAGGTGTAAATATGGTTTCAGGCGGCTCTGACAATCACCTTTTACTTCTTGATTTAAGAAGCCTCGGCATTACCGGTAAAGAGCTTGAACGTCGTCTTGACGAGGTTCACATTACAGTTAATAAAAACGCTATCCCCGGTGACCCCGAAAAGCCCTTTGTTACAAGCGGTATCAGAATCGGTACTGCTGCAGTAACCTCAAGAGGCTTCGAGGCTCAGGATATGGTTGATATCGCAGAATATATCAAGCTTGCCGCAACTGACTTTGAAAACAGCGCAGACTACATCAGAGAAAATGTTGCAAGAATATGCAATAAATATCCGCTTTATAAATAATATACAAATCCCTGCCCGAGCGCTTTCGGACAGGGATTTTTTTATCTTATTCATCGTTGCCTGATGTTGCGGAAACTGTTTCTTTCTCTGTTTCATCCTCAACATTAGCATCTTTTTTACGTTCAAACTTACGGTAGTTGATTTTACCGATTTTGGTTGTGGGTAAAGCGTCGGTAAATTCAATCTCTGCAGGCTGAGCATTTTTTGCGATATTCTTTTTACAGAATTCTCTTATTTCTTTTTCAATTTCAGAGGTTTTCTCAACACCTGCTTTAAGAACGATAACTGCTTTCGGTACCTCTTGCTTGATCTTATCTTTAACACCAACAACAACGCTTGAAGCGATGTATTTACATTTGTTAAGAATGTTTTCAAGCTCTGTGGGGTAAATGTTGTAGCCATTTGAGATAATCATTCTCTTAAGACGAGAGGTAAAGTGAAGAATACCATCCTGCATAAAGCCCAGGTCACCTGTGTGAAGCCACTGTGTGCCGTCAGCGTGTGTTCTTATTGTGTTATCTGTTTCTTCTTTGTTGTTAACGTAACCGAGCATAACTGTAGGACCGTTAACGCAGATTTCACCGATTTCACCGTCGGGAAGCTCTTCGTTTGTTTCAGGGTTGCAAACCTTAACAAGAGTATCGGGGTTGGGAATACCGATGTTGTCAATATCCTCTGCACCGTACTGGGTAGCAGTAAAGAAAGCAGTTGCTTCTGAAAGACCGTAGCCTATACGGATATGAGTGCTTGAGCCACAAGAACGGAAATAGTCGATAACTCTTGCACGAAGGTCATCGCTTAAATAGTCGCCACCGCTGAGGATAACCTTAACACTGCTGAAAGAATCAGGTCCAAGTTTTTTATTGTTGGTGATTGCTTTAAGCATTGTGGGAACTGCGGGAACAATTGTGGGTTTAGTCTTTTTGATTGTTTCGTTAAGCTTTTTAACATCAATTTTAGGAAGAAGAATACACTTCATACCTAACATAAGAGGAGCATGAATAGCAACACAAAGACCGAAGCCGTGGAAAATGGGAAGACCTGAAAGCATTGATGCACCCGGTCTTGCCTCGGGGCAAACGTCAAAGCACTGAGTTGCAAGGGCATTAAAGCAAAGGTTTGAAAGCACAATACCCTTTGATTTACCCGTTGTACCACCACTGTAAATAAGCACGGCAGCATCGTTTTTATCTCTTTTAACAGTAGGAACAGTTTCTTTTACGTCTTTAACAATATTTTTCCATCTTATTGTGTCAGATTCATATTTCATCTGCTTACGGCTTTTAATGTTATAAGCCGTTTTAAGAATGGGGTTCATACTGTTGCTGACTTCGCAAACAACTATTCTGTCAACACCAACCTCTTTAACGGTTGCATAAGATACATCGGTTGTAAAAATAATTGTTGAATTTGTAAGCTCAATCGCATTTCTAATTTCACCCACATCGCTTAAGGGGTGAATAACGTTACAAACCGCACCAATTTTATTTAAAGCATAAATAAGAAAAATTGATTCGGGCATATTAGGCATACATACTGTTACACTTTCATCCTCAACAATGCCTAATTTCAAAAGAGCCTTAGCAACGTTGTTTACTTTTTTATCGAATTCTTTGAATGTAAATTTTATATCAAAAAATTCAAGGGCTGGAAGATTCGGATATTTGTCGGCAGTTTCCTTAAACATATCGTAAATAGAGCCTTGGCAATACTCCATATGCTCACGCATATTTCCGTAATGCTTTAACCAACCTTTTTCTTCTATAGGGATGTCGATAAGTTTCATCGCATCCATTGTAGAAAAGTATTCACAAGCTTTTCCCATAAAAACCTCCACCGTTTTCAAACGGTTACAAAAAATTTACGGTCTACCACCGTACCAAAAATCATACACCTTTTTAATAATATATGCTTTTTCCGACAAAGTCAAGGAAAAGTGTGTAAAAACTCACCGTTTTGAAAACATTAAACAAGTGTTTAATAACTCTCAGTTTTTATTTCGGATTTATACAACACCCGCCCCCCTACTGTTTAATAAAATACTTTCACGCAACTTTCTTTGTTGACACCCGTTTTTATATATGTTAGAATAACTATCGCTTTCAGAAAATAAAATTGCATATTTGCAGGGATGGCGGAATTGGCAGACGCGTTAGATTCAGGTTCTAATGAATGCAAATTCATGTGGGTTCAAGTCCCATTCTCTGCACCAAAACCGAAGTTCACACAACAGTGTGGTCTTCGGTTTTTTGATGTCGTAAAACTGGTGGGGACTTGAACCCGAGAGGGTCTGAGCGTTAAGAAAACAGTCCGGTGGACTGTTTTTAGCGAGGAGCGGGAGGCGGGTACCGAAATCCATAGGATTTGGGTCGCCGAGCGATTAGTATGCAAGGTGTAACCGTAGCATACGGCAAGTCCCATTCTCTGCACCACTAAACCAAAACACCCGCCGATTTTACTCGACGAGTGTTTTGGTTTTTATATTTTTTGGAGAAATTGAAAATGCTTAAAATGTTGTATAGGTGGAATTGTTTTTCGAAGCACCTGAGGGTTTTACCTGTGGTTGCTCTATCGTAATATTCCGCACGTTTATTTTATTACATTTGAATCTAACGATTCAACTACGCTCCTTTGTCGCGTAGGGTACCACCCACCATTGCCGACGGCAATGGTCCCCCCTCCTTTTTCGTTTCACGAAAAAAGAGGAATAGGCTATTGCAAAACTTTAATTTTTACTTTTTGCGAAACTTTACAATCGGCGAAGCCCCTTAATTTGCCATTTGCCATTTCCAATTTGCCATTTTGCGAAGCCACTGGCATCTGGGAACTGGCATCTGGCATCTTATTTCACATCAAGAAGTGCTTTATCCGCATCATTTACAGTGCCGTCTGCATTTAAATCGCAGGCATATTTTTGTTGTGTTGTCATTGCTTCGGGGCTTTTTATTGCCTCTTCCATTAAGAGAATATCCTCCTCTTCAAATGCAATGCCGTTCATATCATAATCACCAACAGCATAAACCTCAACAACAGTATGACCGCTTAACACTCTTTCCATAATTGATGCGTCAATTACGTTAAGATAACCGTTTCCGTCAAGGTCGTATTTTATGATATCGTCATAGCTTGCAGATTCAATCTGGTCATGTTCACCTGCAAGAGCTGTGTTTACAAGAGCCTGATAGTCAGTTACGTCAACCTCTCTGTCACCGTTTGTATCACCGATATTTGAAACAGAAAAGTTGCCCGTGTCACCAATCTTTACCGCTTTATAAAGCGTTGTTGTATCAAACGTGGGAATAGTGCCCTCTCGGTTATTATCCTGACCCCAAACTGACTTGCTGTTTCCACCTTGAAGAAGATACGCAACCTCACCGCTTGCAAATTGCTCTGCAGTTTTATACGTTGTAGCGTCGTTATCATCCGTTTCTTCCGTTGCAAGATAGTAGCAATTTGAAATATTTCCGCTATACGCGGGGGCTATGGGACTTTCGTAACTACCGGTACCAAAAACTGTGCCCGTATTAAAGCAATTATTTACTTTAAAATAAGAGGAGTTACCAACAATACCACCAACAAAGCTGTCGCCCGTTATTTCGCCTGTGTTATAGCAATTATTTATGGAAGTAATCGGAGATTCTATGTCTACTGCCATAGGCTCGTAGCCACAAATACCGCCTGCAAAGCTTTGCGATGCTGAAACGTAGCCCTCGTTACCGCAATTGTAAATATTGGTATATTCCGCCTGACCGCAAATACCGCCTACGTACTGTATACCGCCTATATAAGAGTCTGTAATAATAAGATTTTCAATAGTTGCACCGTTTGCACAGCCGAAAAAGCCTATATATTTACTTTCGGGTGAGCTTATATGAACACCTTTAATTTTATGGTAATCACCGTTAAACGCTTTTTTAAAGGGTGCTAAATCCGTGCCGATAGGCGTCCATTCAAGCCATCCGCTTGTTACAAGCTCACCGTTATACCAAGCCGTACCGTCGTAGTTAAACTCGTAGCCCGGATTCATATCAATATCGTTAGCAAGTCTTATGGGTAAATTGTAAAAGCTCTTTTTGTTATTAACTGCATTCTGAAGCCATAAAAGCTCTCCAACGTTAGAAATTATGTATTCTGTGTTGGTTACATCAGGAGAGGGATATGCTCCACAGAAGGCACACACGTAATTAATAAATCTATGACCCACTGTATCAGCTTTATTTGAATAACCGTACGTGGCACCACATATATCAGCATAATATAGCTTACCGCCGTTTGTTGAGGGTAAAGCCTGCTTAGGCTTTCCGTTATCTATATCCTGACCCCAAAGCTGAACGGTATTATCACCCTGAAGCTTGTATGCAACCTCGCCTGAGCTTAATTGCTCTTGGTCAACCGCCGTTGCAGACAAGCTAACCGAGCTACAGGACGGAAGAGTTGAGAAATAATATATATTTGTAAGCTTTTGAGCGGCCTGAGCCTCGGTGTAATTCTTTAAAACACCTACTAACGCACCTGCTTTATCAGTTGCACCCTCCATTGTAATTGTGCCTTCACTCAGGTTATTTGAAAAGGTAAGATTCCTTCCGTTTTCACCGTTGTAGTAGCCTAAAATACCGCCAATCTGGGAAGCTCCGCCCGTATAATCAGAATTTATTGTGCCATAAAAACCGCAACCGTTTATTGTAACTGTTTTTCCGTTATAGCTATATGCAGCTATACCGCCTACACAGTCAACGGCTGAAGCACCAAGGTCAATTGTTCCCGAGAAGGATGACCTTTCAATTGTAATATCACCCGTTTGACCTACAATACCGCCTACGAATTTTTTAGTATACATATCACCCGCTGTGTAATTTACAGAAGAGTGAACGTTGCTGATTGTAGCACCGCCGTCAGACTGACCTATAACACCGTACCAGGAATCTCCGCTTTTCGTAAATGCTGTTGTAACCTCACCGCTTATAGAAAAATTCTTTATAACGGTTATACCGCCACCGTTCGCAAAGCCGAAAAGGCCGTAATAGCCGCCCGAGGTAATATTCATTGTAAAGCCTGTGATACTATGATTTTGCCCGTCAAAAACACCGTAATATTTTCTTGATGACGTACCGATAGGGGTCCAGTTATGACCCGAAAGGTCAATATCCGCCGTTAAAACTGCGTTTGCAGATGAGCCGAGATTACCCTTGTTATATTCTTGAGCAAACCAAAGTAATTGCCCCTTGTTGCCTATTGAATAAGCACCGTCAACCTTAACTGCACTTTCATATCCTGAACAAACGGCACAAACGCCGTCAATATAAGTATGCTCGCCTGCCACGCTTGAATTAGAGTAAGCACCGCCCGAGCAATTTTCTACGTTATAAACCGTGTGTCCGCTAAGGGTTGGTAAAGCATTTTCACCTATAGTCTGATACCAAATCGGTGTACTGCTACCGTTATTCAACAAATAGCATACCTCACCGCTCGCAAAGCTTTCCGCCGTTTTGCTTTCGGTATTAGTAACATTATTATCAGTTGGAGCGGCTACCGTAAAAGAATCTTTTGGGATAAAATAACAGTTTTCTATTATATTATAATTTTGCTCAACAATAGTCTTACCATATCCGCCTAAATCTATAATTTCACATGCGACGTAGCAACGTGATACTATTCCGTTATTTGTTCCTACTATTCCGCCAAAGCAACTATCACTTCCGATTTTTCCTGTATTGTAGCAGCCTATAACAGCACCGCTCGTATAACCGACAATTCCGCCTGTAAAATCGCCGCCTAAGACCGTTCCGTTATTACCGCAGTTCTTTATCTCTCCTCTGTAAGCATCACCTGCAATGCCTCCAACTTCGTAAGGACCTTCCACCGTCGTATTTTCATTAAAACAGTTTTCAATTAAGCCGTATACTCTACCTGCAATTGCACCCGTTTCTTCTTCACCGTAAAAATATGAATCGGCAACTGTAAGAGAATGTACTTTGCTACTATTTCCTATTCTTCCGAATAAACCCGTTTTTTCAAGCTGAGTGTCATTACAGAATAAGCCGGAAATAGTGTGATTCTGACCGTCGAAATCGCCCTGATACTCAACATCGTTTTTTCCAATAGGAATCCAGCTTCGTAAGGCTGACGTATCAGAAACAAGATTTCCGGTTGAATCAAAAACGTTGCTGTTTACGGTTATATCTAATAAAAGCTCAACATTTAAAGCTGTGTTTCCGCTATTTACTATTTGAGCGAAGGCATAAAGCTGGTCTGCATTCCATATTTCGTAATACGTATCGTTATCCTTATCATAAAGGGTTATTTCCCTGCCCGTATCTATAACGGCAGAAAGGCTTCCCTCCGTTTCAGTATCTACAGCGATACTTTGAGGCACAAACGCCATCATAAGACCGAAGCAAAGAATAACACTCAATATCTTATTTATGAATTTTTTAGCTTTCATAAAATCCCTCTTTCGTAGCTTTTGCTTTTAATTTTTTAAAGCAAGTTCACTTTACTGTTTCAAGACGTTCTTCGTTTCTTTTTTCAATAAATTTCACAAGCTGTTTATTTAACGAGCTTCCCGTCTTTTTATAATCGGACTGTAATATTTCATTTATTACCCTTTCTCTTTGCTCTTTTTCGATATCGTAGATTTTTAAAAGGCAGGTAAGGGTAAGCTTTATTTTATCCTCTAAGGTATAATCCTCTGTGCAGGGCTCTGCAAGAGCACTTCTTTCAACACAGCAGGTTACCGTTTCGGCTCTTCTGAAGCGATTAAAATCCCAATCCTCAAGGTATTCACCTAAAACCTCAACGTTTTTTTGAGCCGTCCAATTTTTAACGAATTCCGAGGTCATAGGCAAAGAGTATATAGCAAGATACAAATCCTTAATGATAGGGTTTTGCTCGCAAAGAACAATTTGCGCCGTAACCTCCCAGCAATAAGTATAAAGCCAATCCTTATCCTTGCTTATTTTCTTTATACATTTATCGTGAAAGCTTGTTATTTCTTTCGTCAGCTCTAAAAGGATATGCTCCTTTGTAGGAAAATAAAAGGTTAAGTTACCCGTGCTGATGTTAAGCTCATCGCTTATAGCCTTTGCAGACGTATTTTGAAAGCCTTTTGTTAAAAACATTCTTGCGGCAACCTGAATAATTTCGAGAATTGTTTGATTTGATTTTCTGTGCGCCATAGCTACTCTCCTATAATTGCACGTATGCTAACTTCAAATAAATATTAGCACACATACTAAATATTGTCAACACATTGTTCAAATTTCAGAAATTTATAGTTTTAACTTTATATGATTTAAACTGTTTAAATTGACTTATTGAGCTTTAAATGATATGATTTTCGTAATGAACTTTATTTTGAATTATATTTTTACAGGAGAATATTTATGAAATATTTTATTGGTGTAGATTTAGGCACTTCATCTGTAAAGGTGATTCTTTTAAATGGTGATGGTCAGGTTGTTTCTTCCGTTACAAAAGATTACCCCCTTTATTTCCCAAATGACGGTTGGAGTGAGCAAAATCCTGAGGATTGGTATAATGAAGCAATATGTGCTTTAGGTGAGCTTTTAGAGGGAAAGGATAAGGAAAACGTTGTTTCAATTTCCTTTTCAGGTCAGATGCACGGTCTTGTTATGCTTGACGAAAACGATAATGTTATTCGCCCTGCAATTCTCTGGAACGACTCCCGTTCATTCAAAGAAACCGATTCTTTGAATGAAGATAAAAGCTTTTTGCTTGATAGCACAGGTAATATTGCTTTCGCAGGCTTTACTCTTCCCAAGCTTTTATGGGTAAAAGAAAATGAGCCTGAAAATTACAGTAAAATTGCTAAAATTATGCTTCCTAAGGATTATCTTGCATACCGTCTTACAGGCGAATTCTGCACAGACGTTTCAGATGCCTCGGGTACTCTTTATTTCGACGTTGAAAACCGCAAATGGTCTGACGCAATTCTCAATAAATTCGGTATAAAAGAAGAATTTTTACCAAAAGCACTTGAAAGCGATGAGCTTTCGGGCTATTTAAAGGCAGAGCTTGCCGAAAAATTCGGTTTAGGTAAGGTTGCGGTAAGCATTGGTGCAGGTGATAACGCAGCTTCCGCTATCGGTATGGGTGCAGTGAAAGACGGCGATTGCAACATTTCTTTAGGCACAAGCGGTACTATTTTTACAGTAAGCGACTCTTACAACTGTGACAGAAAAAACGCAATTCACGCTTTTTGCTCTGCAGGACGTAATTATCACTATATGGCTTGTATACTTTCAGCGGCAGTTTGCTGTAACTGGTGGGTTGAAAAGATTCTTCGCGACGATTACTCTGCAGTTTTAAGTCAGGAAAATAACTTAGGTGAAAATAACGTTTTATTCTTACCCTACCTTATGGGTGAACGCTCCCCTCTTAACGATACAGACGTAAGAGGTATGTTTTACGGTCTTTCTCTTAACACAGAAAAAGACGAAATGACTCTTGCTGTGCTTGAGGGCGTTGCATTCTCACTTCGTCATAATATGGATATTATCCGCGATTTAGGTGTAAAAACAGAAAAATCCACCATCTGCGGTGGCGGAACAAAAAATAAGCTCTGGCTTAAAATTATTTCAAGTGTTTTAAACGTTGAGTTTGTTATACGTAAAAACCAGGATGGCGGTGCTTTAGGCTCTGCTATGCTCGGTGCAAAATGCGTGCTTTCTAAAGAAGATTATGCAATTCTTGAAAGCAAGGTTTACGAGGTTGAGGAAACTATAAAGCCCGATAAAGCACTTTCAGAAAAATATGAAGAAAAATATCAGAAATGGTTAAAGCTTTACCCGGCGATTAAAGACGTGAAGTAAGTCTTTAGTCGCCAGACTCGCTACGCTCGTAGTGAAGAGTGAAAAGTGAAGAGTGAAAAAGTTAAGGGTCTGCGAAGCTATTATATGCTTCGCAGACCCTTAATTTGCCACTTGCCATTTGCAATTTACCACTTGGCGAAGCTCTCTGGCATCTGGGAACTGGCATCTGGCATCTTTATAATCGCGATATACAAGCAAGCTTGTGCGATATATTTTATTACACAAAATGCGATATATTTCGCTATGCTCAATGCGATATGATATAAATCCTTACTTTTCTCGTGCCAAAGGCACATATCGCACCAAAGGTATATCGTAGCATCAGCTATATCGCAAATCCGTCAGGTTTTATATCGCGACGCTCACGCGCTATTGCCACTTGCCATTTGCCACTTGCAACTTAAAATATGTTGGATTTTTGATGCATTTTTGCGATTTCTTTATCCCGAAGGCGTATCGAGATACGTCGAGGGCAAAAAATCGTAAAATGCGCAAAAAGACAATACATTTTACTTTCCGAGTTCTAATGTACGGATATATGCCTTCCTTATCGCTTCCATTGTGGTTGCTCTGAAGGCTCCGCTTTCGAGGGCTTTTACGCCCTCAATTGTGCTACCTGCGGGGCTGCAAACTGCATCTTTAAGCTTGCCGGGATGCTCACCTGTTTTAATAAGCATCTGTGCCGCTCCCGTAAGAGTTTGTGCGGCATAAAGAAGAGCTTTATCGCGAGGAAGACCACATTCTACTGCACCATCGGCAAGAGCCTCGCAAAACATAAACACGAATGCAGGACCGCAACCTGAAACACAGCTTGCCGCATCAATTTTATCTTCATCAATTCTGTCAAGAAGACCTGCGAATTTCATTGTATCTGTAAATCCGTCAACATCTTCTTTAGAAACAAAATCATTTGTTGTATAAAGAATCATTCCCTCACCAACGCTTGCGGGCATATTAGGCATAATTCTTATAATGGGGCAATCTACCTGTGCCATTTGCTCAATAGAAGAAATAGAAACGCCTGCCGCCATTGAAACGAGGGTAAAATCAGTTGTTCTTTCTTCTAAAACGGGTGAAAGCTTTTCAAAAAGGCTTTTAAGCATCTGGGGCTTTACACCTAAAAAGATATAGTCGCAATTAAGCACGATATATTCTGCATCTGCAACGTTTACGTCTGTTTCATCTGCAAATGCTTTTGATTTTTTTAAGTCGATATCGTAAACGAAAATATTTTCCGCACCTACGGATTTTAAAGCGGCTCTTGCAAGAGCACCACCCATATTTCCGCAACCGATAAAGCCGATAGTTTTCATAAAATCACCCTTTCACCTTTCAGCGAATCTGACCGTTACCTTTGATAATAAATTTATACGTTGTAAGCTCTTTTAAGCCCATAGGTCCTCTTGCATGAAGCTTCTGGGTTGAAATACCCATTTCGCAACCAAGGCCAAACTCACCGCCATCTGTAAAACGTGTTGAAGCGTTTACGTAAACCGCGGCACTATCGATAGCCATTGTGAATTTCTTTGCGTTGTCACCGTTTTCAGTAACAATTGCTTCACTATGACCTGTGGAATGTAAAGAAATATGAGAAATCGCTTCGTCAACGTTATCAACAATTTTAACTGCAAGAATATAATCAAGAAATTCTGTGTCAAAATCATTTTCCCCTGCAGGTGTACCGTCTATAATCTTACCCGCCTTTTCATCAAGACGAAGCTCAACGGGAATTTTACCGTCACCTTCTCTTTTATCAACAAGTCTTTCTTTAAGCAAGGGTAAAAATTCATCTGCTATTTTACTGTTTACAACAAGCACCTCTGCCGCGTTACACACAGAGGGTCTGCTTGTTTTTGCATTTTCAACTATATTAAGTGCTTTTTCAATATCTGCAGTTTCGTCAATATAAATATGGCAAATACCTGTACCCGTCTGAATACAAGGCACTTTTGCGTTTTCAGTACAAGCCTTTATAAGACCTGCACCGCCTCGGGGAATAAGCAAATCAACGTAGCCCACTGCATTCATAAGCTCGTTGGCACTCTGTCTTGTTGTATCCTGAATAAGATTTATAAGTGTTTCGGGAAGACCTAAAGAAACAAGACCCTTTCTCATTGATTTAACAATAGCATCTGCTGAAAGAAAAGCTTCCTTACCGCCTCTTAGAACGCAAACGTTACCGCTTTTAAGAGCTAATGCTGCCGCATCCGACGTAACGTTAGGACGGCTTTCGTAAATAATTGCAACAACGCCCATAGGAACGGCAGTTTTTTCTACTACAATTCCGCTTGGTCTTTCAACTGTTGCAAGAATTTCACCAACGGGGTCGGGAAGCAAGGCAACCTCACGGATACCGTCTGCCATACCCTTTATACGCTCTTTTGAAAGTGCAAGACGGTCAAGCATAACGTCTGAAACCGTACCCTTTGCGTTTTCCATATCCTTTGCATTTTCTGAAAGAATAAAATCGCAGTTTTCCTCTAAAGCATCTGCCATCTTTAAAAGAGCATTGTTTTTAGTCTGTGTATCAAGAGTACAAAGAACAGATTTTACTGCTTTTGCATCCTGTAAAATTTCAAATGTTGATTTCATTTCATCAAACCCTTTTGGAAATAAATCTTGTACCTACTTTTTTGCCGTCAATAATATCGTAAAGAACTGACGGTGACGAGCCATTGGCAATAACCATATCAGTACCTCTTGCAACGCATCTCTTTGCCGCGGAAAGCTTTGTTGCCATTCCGCCTGTGCCTAAGTTAGACCCACTTTTACCGCCCAACGCTTCTATCTCAGGGGTAATTTCGGTAATCTCTGAAAGAAGAATTGCATTTTTATCTTTATGGGGGTCGGCTGTGTAAAGACCGTCGATATCAGAAAGAAGAATAAGCAAATCAGCGTGCATACTTACTGCAACAATTGCACCTAAGGTATCGTTATCACCAACTGAGATTTCGTCTGTATTAACGGTATCGTTTTCGTTGATAATAGGAAGCACGTTAAGCTCAAGTAATCTGTTCATTGTGTTCTTGATATTGTGATATCTTGTGGGATCTTCAAGGTCAAGACCTGTAAGAAGAATCTGTGCTACAGTATGGTTATACTCTGAAAAAAGCTTGTCATAAGCATACATAAGCTCACATTGACCAACTGCTGCCGCCGCCTGTTTTGTGGGCATATCGGTTGGTTTTTCTTTAAGAGAAAGCTTACCTATACCCATACCGATAGCACCCGAGGACACAAGAATTACCTCGTGACCTGCGTTTTTTAAATCGGCAAGCACCTTGCAAAGCTCTTCAACGTGACGGATATTTATGCAACCCGTACTATGTGCAAGAGTAGACGTTCCTACTTTAACTACGATTCTCATTTTTTACATCTCCATAGATGAGTGGATAAGCTTTATCCACTCTCTGATTATTCTGAAACTGTTTCTTCGGTTTTCTCGTTACCTGTTCTGCTCTTAAGCTTTGCGGCTCTTGAAACTGCAAGGTCCTCCATCATCTGCTCTTTAACCTTACCGTCAACGTTAAAGAATGAAAGTGAAATTGCCTTACCGATTCTGCCGATTGCGGGAGCAAGTGTAAATACTGTCCATATAGCCTGAAGCATTTTGGGGTCTGTCTGGGGAACAACTACACCGTAAGAGTTTATAAGGGGTTCGTATTTGATAGCGGCAATAATAATACCGCTGAGAATTGTTGAAATGTTATTTGTAATAAGAGTGATATAGCCCATAGCCGCACTCATCATACCCTCGTTACGAATACCTGTTTTCCATTCAACGTAATCGTATAAATCACCCTGAAGAGCAGTACCGCAATAACGCTGAACGCTGTTCATTGCACCTGCAAGAGTAAGACCTATTACGATAATAATAAGGTTTATAATATTGTTATCAGTCGGTCTGTAGCCTATAAAATACATTATAAGATAAATAACACCGCAATAGCCGTAAGCTAAAACTGAAAGCTTTTTAAGACCGATTTTTTTAGTCATCTTCGTTGCAAAGGGTAAAACGAAGTAGCTGGGAAGACCTGTAAACAAGCCGGCAATAGCAGCGTTTGAAAGCTTACCCGTACAGTTAAGCCAGAAATAGTTTGCAACACTCTGACCCGTACCTTTACCCATACCAAAAAAGTTTTTAGCAAGAAGTGCCCACATAGGACGGCAGGAAGCTACCTGCTTTATTGACTTGAAAACGCTTGTGCTGTTCATTTCTTCACGGGAAGCAAGCGGTACTCGTTCTCTTAAGCTGAAGAAACCGAATACACGGAAAACAACTACAAGGGCAATAAATATAATCGCACCTACAAGATAAATGCTTCTTGTTGGTATTGTTCGCGGTAAATAGTCAACAAAGAACGGGAATAGTGACGGTAGCCACACACCGAACAAGTCAACGTATGTATCTGCGGCAATAAGCTTGTTTCTTTCATTTATGTTTGGTGTAAGGTTATAAAGCACCGCCTGATAAGCGGGTGTATAGAAGGAGTTTGAAATAGACCCAACGTATCTTATAACTAAAAAGATTGCGAGGAGAGTTGCCTGAGAAAGTCCGTCGGGCAACATATAAGGTGTAACAGCAGAAAAAAGCCAGAAAGGAAGAGTAAGCACAAGATAAGGGCGTACTCGTCCCCAACGGGTACGTGTTCTATCAAGAATAGGACCTGATATTGCATTGTCAAAGGTGTCGAGAATACTACAGAATGACTGGGCAACGCTCAAGGTAATCGGGCTTACGTGCTGGAAGGTTGTGGTATAGAAAAACTCGTTGTTACCGTTAAAGGTTTCCCAGTTTTTATCACCGATACCTGAAATGATGTAAGCCGCCATTTCTCTCGGACCTAAATATTCTTTTTCCTGTTGCTTTCGCTGTCTTTCAATATCCTCTTCGGTAACCTCGGGTTCAATGTAAACCGCTTTTTCTTTAGTTGCCAAAAGAGCACCGCCTTTCGCAGAAATTATTTTGACTTAAATTTCACTTAATTTATTAATGTTATCATATATCACTTTGTTTTTCAACAAATGTAATTATTTCCCTTTTTAAGCGGGCTATGGGAAGACCTACAACGTTGTAATAATCACCGTTTACAGATTTTACAAGAAGTCCCGCTTTGCCTTGAATACCGTAACTTCCAGCCTTGTCATATGGCTCTGAGCTTGAAATGTAGGTTTCAATTTCTTCCTCTGTAAGCTCATAAAAAACAACGTCTGTTTTCTCGCTGAAGGTTTTGAATTCACCATTAAGCGAGAGAGTTACACCCGTATAAACCTGATGAGTTCTGCCACTTAAAAGAGAAATCATTCTTCTGGCATCGTCTTTATCAACGGGCTTTCCTAAAATTTCTCCGTCCACGGCAACAACCGTATCGGCAGAAATTACAAGACTCTCTTTACCGCAAAGCTCAAGTGCGGATTTATTTTTTATTAAGGATAGATATTCTACCGCTTCCTGTGCCTTTATGCCCTCAGGCAAGGTTTCGTCACAGTCTGCAGGGCAGATATCATATTCGTTAAATATTAAAGACAAAAGCTCTTTTCGTCTTGGTGAGGCAGAAGCCAACACCACTTTTAATTCATTTGAATTTTTCATTTTACCATTTAAGCTGTTCGCATATAGCTTTAAGGGTGTTAAGACCCCATTTACAAGCCTGCTTTGCTTCCTCATGACCCTCAAATTCAAGGGTAATCCAACCGTTATAGCCTGCGTTTTTAAGAATTTCAAGTGTCTGTAAAACAGGCACGTTGCCGTGACCTAAAACAGCACCTCTTAAATAGTTACCGCCTCTTGTTCTGAAAAATCCGTCCCGGGGCGGAAACTCGCTACCGCTTTTGATATGGAAATCTTTAACGTGAACGTATTTTGCAAAAGAGGCGATTCTGCTTACTGCAGTTACGGGATTTTCGTCGACACATAGAAAATTACCGATATCAACCTGTGCACCGAAATTTTCATCACAAACGCCTGTGATTACTCTTTCAACTCTGTCGCTGTCCTGACAGAAATAACCGTGGTTTTCAATTGCTGTGAAAATACCTTTTTCTTTTGCATACTCGGTTACAGCTTTGTAGCCCTTAACAAGACGTGGTAAAGCTTGCTCAAAGCCTTTATATTTCTTATCTTCGTCGTTGTAGCCGCCTGTGGCATCGTGTCGCATACCCTTTACACCTAAAAGGACTGCAATATCAACCTCACCCTTAAGGCGCTCAATTTCTTTATCAAGGTCACCGTTACTGCCGTAAATAAAATCTGCACCCACGGAATACTGAACGGGAACTATACCCTGCTTTTCACACTCGGCTTTTAATTCCCTTGCATATTCCTTTTTATCTGTATTTTCGGGAGGATTAATTTCGGCAAACTCAATACCATCAAAGCCTAAATCCTTTGCGATTTTAATAAGCTCTTTTTCTGTTGCTTCTCCTCTGCCTACGAGGGAAGAAAGACTGTAGCTACTTAATGCAAATTTCATAACGGTTTCCTTTCCATTATTTTATCATTGTTTACAAGCTGTTTGAGTATTATGATTATAGAGTGAGGTGGTTATTTTGAAGATAGACTCAAACAGTGAGGGTAGAATAACTGTTGCTCTTTCAAATGAAGATATGAACGAGCTTGACATTACATACGATGAATTAGATTATTCAAACATAGAAACCCGACGTGTTATCTGGACTCTTTTAGATAAAGCGGGTCAACAGCTTGGACGGTGCATAGACACAGACAGCAAGCTTCTTATTGAAGTTTCTCCCGATAAGGAGGGTGGGTGTGTTTTACATTTCACCTTTTTACCGCCTACAGATATTAAATCAAAAAAGCGGTTAGTTATGAAAAAAGAAGCTGAGCCCGTTTTATTTACCGCGAATAACGAAAGTGATTTTCTCGACTGCATAAAGCTTCTCGGCACTTTAAAGGATAACCTGATTTCAGTTGAATGTTACAAGCATAAAAACAAGCTTAAATTGCTTTTATACCCAAAACTGACTTTTTCAGACAGTTTAGTTTTTATTTTAAGTGAATTCGGAGAATGTTGCTTTACTACAAACAAAGAAATCTCTTTGATTTGTGAATACGGCTTACCTCAAAGAATCGATAGCCTCTTTAGTATCGGGAGCACCGAAAATGAAGCTACCGGAAACGAGAACGTCTGCACCTGCTTCAACACAAAGACGGGCAGTTTCGGGTACGATTCCGCCATCAACCTGAATTAAAAGGTCGGGTTTTACTTCATTCGCCTTTTCTCTTATTGCTGTTATTTTAGGTAACATATCGCTCATAAATGACTGACCGCCAAAGCCCGGCTCAACAGTCATAACAAGCACCATGCTTAATTTTTCAAGATAAGGAAAAACCTCTTCGGCAGGGGTTTTCGGTTTAATTACAAGTGCGGGTTTAACGCCTGCACTTATAATTTTTTCAATTGTTTTTTCTGTATCGGAATTGCTTTCGATGTGGAAGGATATCAAATCTGCTCCCGATGTTGCGAAAGCATCTATATAGTCATAAGGATTACTTATCATTAAATGGCAATCGAGGAACATATCCGTTGCCTTTCTTAATGATTTCACAACAGGTGGGCCTATTGAAATATTAGGAACGAAATGACCGTCCATAACGTCAACGTGAAGCATATCTGCCCCTGCTGTTTTTACCTTTTCAATTTCGTTTTTAAGGTCTGCATAATCTGCAGAAAGAATTGACGGAGCAACTTTTATTTTATTTGTAAAGCTCATATCTGTAACTCCTTTTTTGTTATAACCGACTCCCGTCAGCTATTTCTAAAGCTTTTTCGCGGTCAGATGCTATCTGATTACTTAACTCGTCAAAGGAATTGAATTTCATTTCGTCTCTTATCTTTTTAAGCAACGAAACCTCAACTCTCTGACCATACAAGTCACCGTTAAAGCCTATAATGTTTGTTTCACTTCTCTTTTCGCTGATGCCCTCAACGGTTGGTCTTACACCGATATTTGTTACAGAAACGTATTTTTTACCGTCAATTAGGGTATATGAAGCATACACTCCGTATTCGGCTACCGTGAAATCCTCGGGGAAGAACTGGTTTATTGTAGGTGAGCCTAAAATTCTTCCTCTTGCATCACCGTGAACAACCTCGAAATCGTAAGAAAAGTGATAGCCTAGCATTTTGTTAGCCGTTTCCACGTCACCGTTTCTGATGGCATCTCTTATTCTTGTTGAGCTAACGGGAAGAGAATCGTAATCTATTTCGTTACAAACAGTAAGGCTCATTTCTCTTTCCCCGCAAAGCCTTTTTAAAAGAGCAACATCACCCTCGGCATTTTTACCGAAGCGGTAATTAAAGCCGCAACAAAGGGCTGTTGCACCATATTTTTTTATTAGAATATCGTCTACAAATTCTTCGGGTGTTTCTTTAGAAATTTCCCCGAAATCAATATATTGAGGCTCATAGCCCCATTGCTTAAGCAGTCTTTCTTTTTTTGCACGGGTCAAAAGCTCTCCCGGATTTTTACCCGTGAGAAGCTTCTGGGGATGCTCTGTAAACAGAAGCGCTATTCTTTTGTCATAAGCTTTTTTATCGCTGAAAAGCACAGCCTTGTGACCGATATGAAGACCGTCAAAGGTGCCTAAAGCAATAAGAACACTCTGTTTTTCAGACATTATTGAAAACCCTTTTTACGTTAAGATTATTGTCATCAAGCTCGCCTAAGCCTAAAAACTGACCGTTACCATACACACGGTACAAGCCGTTTTCAGAAATACCGCGAAGCCTTTCTCTCATCAAGTTGCCACCGTTTGAAAACCTTTTCGCCTGATTTTCAGTAACGGTAATCTGCGGATAATCGGAAAGAAGCTTGTCTAACGGGATTAAGGCTTTATCAATTTCTCCCTTGTCTTTAAGCTCTTGAAGCTCTTCAAGAGTAAAGCATTCGGAAAGCTCTATTCCGCAAGCATAGCTTCTGCAAAGTGAGGTCATAACCGCACCGCAACCTAAATTTTCACCGATATCATTTATTAACGTTCTGATATATGTTCCCGCAGAGCATTCGCAGTAGAGAGAATATTCCCCGTTTTGCGCTTCTTCTACGGTTAACTCATATATCTCACATTTTCTTTTTTCTCTTTCAACCTCTATACCCTGCCTTGCAAGCTCATAAAGACGCACACCGTCTTTTTTAATAGCAGAATACATAGGCGGAAGCTGCATAATTTCACCCTTAAAGGAAAGAGCAGCTTCTTTGATTTCGTCGAAGGAGACTTCCTTGTCAAAGGTAGCTGTAACCTCACCCCATATATCAAGGGTATCAGTACAAGCACCCGTTTTAAAGGTTGCCGTATAGGCTTTCTTGTGAGTAGGTAAAAGCTCAATGAAGCGGGTAGCACCGCCTACGGCAATAGGTAAAACTCCCGTTGCATTAGGGTCTAAAGTGCCTGTATGACCGCACTTTTTTTCACCGATTATTCTTCTCACCTTATTAACGGCAAAAAATGAGGTTATATTTTCACCTTTTTTTAATGCAATTATTCCGGTCATATATTTAAACCGTCCAATACATTTTTAATTATTTCTAAAAGCTTGCTTTTGCCCTCTTCGTAGGGTATAGCAAAGGAAGCTCCTGCAGCACCCTTGTGACCACCGCCACCTAACTCGGAGCATATTGCAGAGGCATCTATTTCACCCTCGGTACGAACAGAAACACCAAAGCTTCCGTCTTTTTTCTCTTTAAGCACTGCACCGACAAGCACGCCCTCAATCTGCCTTGGTAAAGCAGTTATGGGGTAACATTCGTGTTCAGAAGAGCCGCTTTGCTCATACATTGACTGTGTAATTGTAATAATTGCACATTTACCGTCAAAATGATACTCAAGAGTTTTTCTTGCAAGAAGCTCTAATTCTAAAAAGCTTTTAGTTTTTGTTTCAAACATAAGCTTGTTGATTTTCTTTGAGTCTACACCCTGCTCCATAAGAATTGAAGCAATACGGAAGGTGCTTGCAGTTGTATTCTGATATCTGAAGCAACCCGTATCGGTAGAAATACCTGTATAAATCGCTTCTCTTATATACGTATTAAGCTCTACACCCATTTCGGATATAAGCTCAAACATTATTTCACAAGCCGCAGCTCTGTCTTCAACAAGGTTATGCTTTGCATAGTAAGTATTTGACACGTGATGGTCAATACATAAATCGATTTTACCGCCGAATTCTGATATTAAATCACCTAAAAGCTTTTCATCTGCAATATCAACTGCAATTACAAAGGGAGAAGTAACCTCATCGTCTTTGTAGCCCTCGGCAAGATAATAAAAATCCTTGGTAACCTCGTCAACACATCTGAATACACGCTTTTTTCCCATAAGACGTAAAGCTTCGCAAAGTGCGAATGCACACCCTAACGTATCACCGTCAGGATGCTCATGAGAAAGCACAACAAACTCGTTATGCTCGTTTATAAGCTGTATACATTTCTTCTTATCAATAACCATATAACACCTTTAAAATGCAAAAATGCAAAATAGAGACACCGTTGTTTTATTTATTTTTACAACGGTATCTCTTTTCGTTTACTGAATTATTCACCCTTTAATTCAGATGAAATTTCTTCAAGTTTTTTAACGATGTTCATACCGTATTCGATAGAATCGTCCGCAACGAATTTAATTTCGGGGGTTTTTCTAAGTCCTAAACGTTTACCTACCTCGCGTCTTACAAGACCGGTAGCACCTGTAAGAGCTTTTGTAGCAGCTTTTGCTACCTCAATGCCCTCAACGGCACTAACGTAAACCTTTACGTAAGAAAGGTCCCCTGCAACCTCGGCTCTTGCAACGCTTATAAGATGGTCAGAAATTCTGGGGTCTTTAAGCTCTCTTACAATCGCCGCGATTTCTCTTTTAATATCCTCTGCGGTACGGTTTTGTTTATAAGTTCCCATATAAACTCCTATTTGTTAAAATTTATGCATCTCTTCAGGCACGGTAAAAAAGCACTATCTACCTTAAAATTCAAAGATTTGGGTGCAGTACGGCATTTCTTTCGACGAAGGAATACAAAGGTATTTCGAGTCGAAAAAATGTCGTAATGTGCCTGAAGATTTGGATTTTAAATTAGTCTTTATATTCTTCGGTGATATAGCCTTCAAGGATATCGCCATCCTTGATGTCATTAAACTTCTCAAGACCTACACCACATTCGTAACCGGTTGCAACCTCTTTAACGTCATCCTTGAAGCGTTTGAGTGATGCGATTTCGTCTTCAAATACAACGATACCGTCACGAACAACACGGATTTTACAGTTTCTTGTAATTTTACCGTCAATGATATAACAACCTGCGATAGTACCTGCAGATGAAAGCTTGAACACGCTTCTAACCTCTGCTTTACCCATTTCAACGTCTCTGAATTTAGGTGCAAGCATACCCTTGATAGCAGCTTCAACCTCTTCAATACAGTCGTAAATGATTCGGTACATTCTCATTTCAACCTTGTCACGTTCAGCATTTGCTTCTGCAACGGGGTCGGGACGAACGTTAAAGCCAACGATAAGTGCGTTTGATGCATTAGCAAGCATAACGTCTGATTCGTTAACCGCACCAACACCACCGTGGATAACCTTAACTCTGACTTCTTCATTAGAAAGCTTTTCAAGACTCTGACGAACAGCTTGAACTGAACCCTGAACGTCTGCCTTAACGATAATGTTAAGGTCTTTAAGAGCGCCCTGATTGATTGAATCAAAGAGGTTATCAAGAGTAACCTTCTGCATTGAACGGAACTCTTCTTCTTTGATTTTTGCTTTTCTCTGTTCAACAAGCTCACGGGCAAGCTTTTCATCGGATACGCAGTCAAACTGGTCGCCACCGATGGGAACCTCTGCAAGACCTGTAATCTCAACGGGTACAGAAGGACCTGCTTCGTTAACCTTTCTGCCCTTATCGTCTGTCATAACACGAACTCTACCAACTGCAGTACCTGCAACGATGATATCACCTGATTTAAGAGTACCGTTCTGAACGAGAAGAGTAGCAACGGGACCTCTACCTTTATCAAGTCTTGCTTCGATAACGATACCTTTACCTGCACGGTTGGGGTTAGCTTTGAGCTCTTTCATTTCTGCAACAAGAAGAACTGATTCAAGAAGAGTGTCAATGTTCATCTTTGTTTTTGCTGAAACGGGAACGCAGATAACGTCACCGCCCCACTCCTCAGGGATAAGCTCATATTCTGTTAACTGCTGCATAATTCTGTCGGGTGAAGCATCGGGTTTATCCATTTTATTGATAGCAACAACAACAGAAACACCTGCTGCTTTTGCGTGGTTGATAGCTTCAACTGTCTGGGGCATAATAGCGTCGTCAGCCGCAACAACAAGAATTGCAATATCAGTTGCCATAGCACCTCTTGCACGCATAGCGGTAAAGGCAGCGTGACCGGGTGTGTCAAGGAAGGTAATATCCTGACCGTTAAGGTTTACTCTGTAAGCACCGAGATGCTGAGTGATACCACCTGCTTCGGTTTCAGTAACTGAAGTATTCTTGATAGCGTCAAGAAGTGATGTTTTACCGTGGTCAACGTGACCCATAACACAAACAACGGGGCTTCTGGGGATAAGGTCTGAAGCATCGTCCTCGTGGTCGTCGATAATTCTGTCTTCAATAGTAACAACAACCTCTTTTTTAACCTTTGCACCAAGCTCTGTTGCTACAATTTCAGCTGTATCAAAGTCAATAACCTGGTTAACGGTTGCCATCATACCTAATGAGAAGAGCTTTTTAACAACCTCTGCTGCAGTTCTCTTAAGCATAGCGGCAAGGTCTGAAACAGTAATTTCCTCGGGTACTGTGATTACAAGAGTCTTTTTAGCTCTTTCTGCTTCAATTCTCTTTAATCTTTCTGCTTCACTCTCTTTACGGTGTGAACGCATACCCTGCTGTTTTCTGTACTGCTGACTCTTCTGTTTTAATTTCTGCTTTGTCTGTACGTTATCATTGATAGAATGAACGGGAGCGATATTTTCATATCTTTCGTTATATTTATCAAGCTGAATATCTTCAACTCTTGTGTCAATAGTACGCTTTTCACCCTTTGTTCTTGACTGCATGGGGCCGTCTTTCTTCTTTTCGTTTTTCTTGAAGGGGTTAGCGTTTGACTGACCCTCGGGCTTCTTTTCCTGAGGCTTGGGATCTGCTTTCTTTTCCTGCTTTTTCTCGGCAGGCTTATTGTCTGCCTTTTTCTCTGCAGGTTTATTTTCTGCTTTCTTTTCAGCAGGCTTGTTTTCCTGTTTTTTCTCTGCAGGCTTCTGTTCTTTCTTAGGAGCCTCTTTCTTTTCGGGCTTCTTTTCTTCCTGCTTCTTCATTGCAAAATATTCGTTGAAATTTTCAACAGAGTTTTCTTGAGTCAATACGTCAAAAAGAACGTCAAGCTCTTTTGTATCAAGTGCTGTCTGTGATTTTTTCGGTTCGTCGAAATGTTTTGCAAGAATATCTGTAATATCTTTATTCTGTAAGCCGAAGTCTTTTGCAACTTCGCTGACCTTATATTTAGTTATCATCTAATTCCTCCCCGAATTTTTGTTTTAATTTTTCAGCAAATCCGGTATCTGTAACGGAAAAGACTGCTGCACCTTTTCCTATGCCTTGAGCAAAATCTTTCATAGAGCATTTTGTTCGCATAACGGGAATTGCCTTGCCGTTTTGCGTACATAAAAATCTCATTTCTCTTTCAAGCCTTTCTGAAGCATCCGAAGACATTATTATTAACTGAGATTTTGATTTTACTATTGTTTCTTTAACAGCATCGTGACCGCAGGCTAATTTCCCCGCTTTTCTGCAGATGCCTAAAAAATTCATTGTATCTCTTAAATTCAAGCTTTGCTCACTCCAAGCTGTTCTGCCATAGCATCATATACGCTTTCGGGAATCTGTGTATCTAAAGCTCTTTCAATTCTTCTACCCTTACGAGCTTTCTGGAAACAAGCTTTATCAGGACAAATATATGCCCCTCTTCCCGATTTTTTGCCTGTAAGGTCAAGACTGATTTCACCGTCAGGACTTTTTACTGCTCGGATTAACTCTTTTTTAGGCTTCATTTCGTTACATCCGAGGCATTTCCTCATAGGTATTTTTTTCTCAGCCATAGTTAAAACCTCACTGATTCTGCGGGATATAGAATCCGCTTTCAGGTTTAATATCTATCTTCCAGCCTGTAAGTCTTGCTGCAAGACGGGCATTCTGACCCTTGTTACCGATAGCAAGTGAAAGCTGCGTATCGGGAACTGTTACGTGACAAGCATTTTCTTTTTCTTCGTCAATTTCAACTGAAAGAACATCTGCGGGAGCAAGTGCTGCACCAATGAATTTCTGGGGATCTTCATCGTAAACAACGATATCGATTTTTTCACCGCCGAGTGACTCAACGATTGTGCCTACACGAGTACCCTTAGGACCGATACAAGCACCGATGGGGTCAACGTTTTCATCCTTAGATAAAACTGCGATTTTTGTTCTTGAGCCTGCTTCACGGGCAACAGATTTGATTTCAACAATTCCATCATAGATTTCAGGAACCTCTGTTTCGAAAAGTCTCTTAACAAGACCGGGGTGTGTTCTTGAAATCATAGCTTTAGGACCTTTAGGTGTATCCTTAACACCCTCGATGTAAACCTTTACAAGCTGATTTTCTGTAAATGTTTCATCGGGAATCTGTCTTGACTTGGGAAGAACAACAACTGCCTTGCCAATTTCAAGAGTAACGTTACCTGACTGAGGGTCAATGCTCTGAACCTTACCTGTAACGAGCTCCTTCTGTTTTGATTCGAACTCTCTGAGCATAAGGCCTCTTTCAGCATCGTGAATGTCGCCTCTGATAACGTTCTTTGCTGTAGTTGCGGCAATTCTGCCGAATTGCTTTGTTTCAAGAGGAATTTCAACGATATCGCCAATGAGCGCATTCTTGTTGTATTTCTGAGCATCAACAAGAAGAATCTCGGTGTAATCGTTTTCAATTTCTTCAACTACGCGTTTTTTAAGATAAACTCTTAATTCGTATTTTTCGGGGTTGCAGTCAACGAAAACTACATCCTCACCGCCGTAATCCTTTCTTACGGATGTTACAATAGCTGCACAAACCTTTTCGAGAAGATAATCTGCAGGAATACCTCTCTCCTGTTCAAGCATAAGTATTGCTTCAAAAAATTCTTTGTTCTGATTGGGCTTACTTGCCGCTTTTCTTGCCATTTTTCTTACCATTCCTTTCAATATATGTGAATAAAATTATAAACCTTTTAAATACGAAACGCTTGAAATCAGAAGCTGAAATCGTCCAATTTAACGAATGCAATTTCTTTTTTCTCTGCGGTCATTGTTGTTTCGTCTTCGAACTCAATTGTAACCGCACCTGTTTCGCTGTAATCAATAAGAACACCTTTGAACTCTCTCTGTCCTTCAAAAGGTCTTATAAGTCTTACGATAACCTTTTCATCCATAGCGTAATCGAAATGAAAATCTCTTGTTAATTTTCTTTCAATACCGGGTGAAGAAACCTGTAAATTATACTGACGGTCAATAGGGTCTGCCTCATCAAGAGGTTTGTCAAGGGCGTGGCTCATATTAACGCAATCGTCAATACCGACACCATCTTCCTTGTCAATAAATATTCTCAAGTAGTAGTTTGCCCCTTCTTTTTCAAAGGAAACGTCCCAGAGAATAAGACCTAATTCTTCTGCGATTGGCTGTGCAATATCCCACACAACCGAAACTGTGTTCTTTGCCAAATCAGCACCTCTTTTAAAAATATTCTACAAACCTTTTTGTAATTGTAGAGAGCTTTTCCTAAAAAGCTTTTACAATAAACGTGAGAGCAGGTTGCCCTGCTCTCACTCAAGTTCGTATTCGTACAATGTGAATATACCATAATATATAAAATATTGCAAGTGTTTTTATTAAATTTGCTATATCGTTTTTTGTTGTTTTTTATATTTTTTTGTGATATTATGAAATTACACTTATAGTGTAATACTTTATGTTAGGAGAATCTATATGGAAAATATGGAAAACATCCCTCAGCAGGAAATCGTACAGGAGCCTGTTTATCAGCAACCCGTTTCGCCTGCAGTTCAGCTTAAAACAAACCGCGGTCTTGTTAAGTACATCTTGCTTTCTCTTATTACTTTCGGTATTTACGGTATTGTTTGTATGTCATCTGTTTCAACAGATATCAATTTAATCGCAAGTAAATACGACGGCAAAAAGACTATGCACTTCTGCCTTCTTGCTTTTGTTTTTTCTTGGTTAACTTGCGGTATCGGCATTTTCGTTTGGTTCCATAAGATTTCCAACCGTATAGGCGACGAGCTCAAGAGAAGAAACATCGACTATAAAATGTCTGCCGGTTCATTCTGGCTCTGGAATATTCTCGGTTCTTTCATAGTTGTTGGTCCCTTCGTTTATATGTACAAGCTCTTCAAGGCTATGAACCTTCTCGCTGCTGATTACAACGTTAACGGCTGATAATTATTCTATAAAAAATCTGCGAAGCAAATGCTTCGCAGATTTTTTACTTTTACTTTTTAACTTTTTATTTTTTAACCAGTGAAGCTTTACAATCGCAACGCAGTTCAAAATTTGCCACTTGCCATTTGCAATTTACCGCTTTTAAAATGCCATCGCAGACCCTTAACTTCTTCACTTTTCACTCTTCATTACGAGCGTAGCGAGCCTGGCGACTGGTGACTATAAACACACCTGCCACTTAATAGTATCTGATAAGCGCTACTACCTTACCCAAAATAATTACCTCATCTGTAATAATCGGCTCGAATTCGTCGTTTTCGGGTTGAAGGCGGAAATGACCGTTTTCTTTGTAAAATCTTTTAACGGTTGCTTCATCCTCTATCATAGCAACAACGATTTCACCGTTTGAGGCATAAGGGGTTTTCTCGGCAATAACAATATCACCGTTAAGAATACCTGCCCAAAGCATACTTTCACCGCGTACCTTTAAAGCAAAGAGAGGTTTATCTCTTGAAACTCTGCCGGTATAGGGAATGTAGCCCTCAATCTGCTCAACGGCAAGAATAGGCATACCTGCAGTAACCGTACCTAAAAGAGGAACGTGAGTTACATTTTCAGCCTGACCTAAAATTCTTATTGAACGCTTGAGCAAGGGGTCTCTCATAATATAACCCGCTTTTTCAAGGGCATCAAGATTAGCCTGAACAGATGAAGTTGATTTAAGCCCCACCGCTGAACCGATTTCTCTTACTGATGGAGGAACGCCATCCTGAGAGCGTTCTACAAGGAATTCATATATCCTTTTTTGAGTTTCGTTAATAGGTTCCATAATATCACCTTTCCGAACAAATTTTCGTCTATCCGATAGTATAATAACACATTATTCTGAAAAAAGCAAACATTTGTTTGTGTTTTTTGAAAAATTTTTTCATATTTATTATGCGGGGTGATTTTATGTTTAAAATATTCACTTTTAAAACTATTGCTATTCTTTCTGCCTGTATTTGCTTTTTGCTTATTTCAGGTGCTTTTTTTAACGCCTTTTCACCGATTATTGCAGCTAGCGTAAGCCCTACTGCCACCGTGCCTATTGTTATGTATCACCAGATAAAAGACACCTCGTCTAATTGGGGCAACTATATTCTGCCTACCCACGTTTTAAAGGAGGATTTTGAGTATTTAAAAAAAACAGGTATTACGCCCGTTTCGTTTGACGATTTAAAAGATTTTGTGGAAAACGGCAAGCCTTTACCGAAAAAAGCGATAGTTTTAACCTTTGATGACGGTGAAAAAAGCTTTCTTACAAAGGTTGTGCCACTTTTAGAGGAATACTCTTACCCTGCTAATGTAAACATAGTTGGCTCACTTATTGAGCTTTACACGAAAAACGGTGAAACAGATGACAGATACGCTTACCTCAACGAAGAAGACATAATAAGTCTTTCAAAAAATCCACTTATTGAAATCGGCTGTCACTCGTATAACCTTCACTCACTAAGCAACCGCAGAGGTATGGGAAAGCTTTACGGGGAAGCTGACGAGGCTTATCTGGCTTTTATAAAAACCGATTTTCAAAATTTCGATTCGGTAGTAACTTCACATTTAAATAAAAGCTTGAGAATTCTTGCTTACCCCTACGGCATAAGAAACGATATTCTTCTGGGCTTTGCAAAAGAAAAGGGCTACACCATAACTCTCACCTGCAGAGAAAGTGTAAACACTCTCACCGTTGGCGGTGATTTATACGAATTAGGAAGGTTCAACCGCCCATATGGTAAAAGCAGTAAGGATTTTTTCAGTAGGTTTTATGAATAAAAAAACAAAAGAAAATGGTGCAGACGATTTTTTAGTCGTTTGCACCGTTAATTATTTTAATACATAGCCTCTCTGCGTTTTTTCTTTATAAATTTATAAGTAGCATAAGCTACAATTAAAACTGCTGTAACAGAAAGACCGATATATGCGTCCATATTGGAATTGCCCTCGATTTTGAGCTCATTCCAAAGCATTGACATATAGTTTTGTGTTTCGTAGTCGAGATTTTCGAACATTTCTGTTTTGGGCATATCCTCTTCATCAGGGTAAAGCACGGGGTCGCCCTTTAAATCGTAATCGTCTGACTCTAAAACTAATTTATGAGGACTTGCATAGCAGATATAGTTTGCATTTGCTACTGCAATTTCCTCTTCAAGCATAAAGTTGATGTAAAGCTCTGCCGCCTCTTTGTTCTGTGCATTTTTAGGAATACACATAGCATCAACGAAGAAGTTAACACCCTCTTTAGGATAAACGAAAGCAAGGTCAGGGTTAACGTCGTACATTGTGAGGAAGTCACCTGCATAATAGGGAGCAAGAGCCGCATCACCACGTTCCATTTTGTTAAAGACCTCGTCCATAACGTAAGACGAAACAAGGTGATTCTGCACTTTGAGAGCATCAATAGCCTTATCCCAATCGGCAACATCCTTTGTGTTTATACTCTGACCGAGGTAAAACTGTGCGATACCGAAAGCGTCTCGGGGATTGTTAAACATAAGGATATTTCCGGCATATCTTTCATCCCACAAAGCACCCCAGCTGTCAGGCTCACCCTCAACCATTGTTGTGTTATAGATAAGCCCTACCATACCAACTGTATAAGGCACGGAATATTTATTATCGGGGTCATAGTATAAATTTTTATATTTTTCAAGGATATATTTGTAGTTAGGGATATTTGAAAAATCAAGCTCTTCAAGCATACCCTCGTCAACAAGCCTTGCTATCATATAGTCAGACGGGATAACTATATCATAGTTTGCTCCACCGCTTGAAAGCTTGTTATACATATTTTCGTTGCTTTCATAGTTTGAATAAACAATTGTAATGCCGTATCTTTTTTCAAACTCTTTGTTAACGTCGAGAGTGTCGTCAGAGCCGTCGGAGATATATTCACCCCAGTTGTAAACGTTAAGAGTTGTACCCTCAAGATGCGAATAATCCTTTTCACCCATTGCAAAAGCACAGGGTGAAGCTACACTTAAAAGAAGAAGCGCTACAAATGTGATAGATAATACTTTTTTCATCAATTCTTTGCACCGCCTTTCGATTTTCTCGAAAGCTTCTTATCCCCTCGGGAGCTAATAACGTTAGAAACAACAAGAAGAACAAGAAGTGCAAGGAAAATAAGAGTTGAAAGAGCATACATATCTGGTGTAACTCTTCTTTTTGTCATTGCGAAAATTCTTATAGGCAAGGTCTGTGAGGTTGTACCGCTTACAAAATAGCTGATGATAAAATCATCAATTGACAAGGTAAACGCCATCATAAGACCTGCTACGATACCGGGCATAATTGCAGGTAAAACAACCTTGAAAAATGCCTGAAACGGTGTGCAGCCTAAATCCTGAGCCGCCTCAGCAAGATGGGGGTCAGTCTGCTTTAATTTAGGTAAAACGTTAAGAATAACGTAAGGTAATTCAAAGGTAACGTGGGCTATTGTAAGGGTCACGAAGCCTAAAGTACCCGTTTTACCGAACATAGCACCGATAAATACAAAAAGAAGCATCATAGATATACCTGTAACGATTTCGGGATTCATCATAGGTATATTTGTTACCGTCATAACACTCTGACGGAAAATCTTGTTTTTGTAGCCGTAAATTGCCGTTGCGGCAGTTGTACCCATAACAGTTGAAATAATTGAAGAAACAACCGCAATTATAAGCGAATTTTTAAACGCGGTAAGGGTTGCGGCGTCGTTGAAAAGCTCTTTATACCAATAAAGTGAAAAGCCCTCAAAAACAGATGTGCTCTTACCCTCGTTAAAGCTGAAAATTATAAGCACGGCAATAGGTGCATATAAGAACAAAAATACAAGGAAAAGATAAAGCTTTGAGCCGACAGAGGTTTTCTTTGTCATATTACAACACCTCCGTCATCATCGGAAAATCGATTCATAACCGCAAGGCAAATGAAAATAAGTATCATAAGCACAAAGGAAAGCGATGCACCTAAATTAAAGTTATTTGCCGTCTGGAACTGCGTTTCGATTATATCACCGATAAGAGTTGTTCCCGTACCGCCTAATTTCTGTGAAATGTAGAACGTGCTGACAGAGGGAACGAAAACCATTGTAAAGCCGGAAACTATACCGGGAACGCTTACGGGGATTGTAACGTGTCTGAAAACATCAAGCTTGTTACCGCCCAAATCCTGAGCCGCCTCAACAAGTGAACGGTCCGCTTTAAGCATAACGGTATAAATCGGCAAAATCATATAGGGTAAAAAGTTGTATACCATACCGAGAACAACTGCACCGCGGGTGTTAATCAGCTGTAACGGCTCAAAACCAATGCTTGTAATAAATGTGTTGATAAGTCCGTTTTCTTCAAGAATTGTCATCCATGAATAAGTTCTTAAAAGAAAATTCATCCACATAGGAAGCATTATAAGCATTGTCATTGTGCTTTGCTTTTCGGGGCCTTTGTTTGCCATTATCATAGCAAGAGGATAAGCAATTACAAGGCTTATTACTGTTGCTAAAAGACCTAACCATACTGAAAGCACAATAGTATCAATATATTTACTGATGCTCAGCATATTGTCAAAAGTAAATGCGCCGCTTTTATCAGTAAAAGCATAGTATGCTACCATACAAAGAGGAACGATTATAAACAAAGCCGCCCATACAATGTAGGGAGCACCTGAAAGACGCATCATTAAAGATGATTTTTTATTCATCTGACAGCACTCCTTTCAAAATATGAGATAAAAATTATTCGTCCTCTTCCTCATATGTAGCGTCTGATAACTCGTCAAACTCTTCACTGAACGAGCTATAGTCACCGTAAAGACCGGAATACTGTGATTTTTTCATAATGTGAATTGCATCAGGCTCAATATTAAGACCGATTGTTTCACCGACTGAATAATGGCGGGTAGATTCAATCATCCATTTAAAGCCTTTGATTTCAACGATTATTTCATAATAATCGCCTTTAAAGGTTGTTGAGGTAACAACACCTGAAATCATAGCGCTGTCAACGGGTACGATATCAACGTCTTCAGGGCGGACAACAACGTCAACCTCTTCGTCAACATCGAAGCCCTTGTCAAGACATTTGAATTTATGGCCTGCCATTTCAACCCAGAAATCTGCCCTCATAACACCCTCAATGATATTGCTTTCACCGATGAAATCTGCAACGAAAGCGTTTTTCGGCTCGTTGTAAATATCGGTAGGTGTGCCTATCTGCTGAATAACACCGGAGTCCATAACAACGATAGTGTCAGACATTGAAAGAGCTTCTTCCTGGTCGTGAGTAACGTAGATAAACGTAATACCCAATCTTTTCTGAATGTTTTTAAGCTCTACCTGCATATCTTTTCTCAATTTAAGGTCAAGCGCACCAAGTGGCTCGTCAAGAAGGAGCACTCTGGGCTTTACAACGAGAGCTCTTGCAATAGCAACACGCTGCTGCTGACCGCCTGAGAGAGATGATATATTTCTACGTTCAAATCCCTTAAGGTTTACAAGGGCAAGCATTTCGGTAACAGCTTCTTTAATTTCCTTTTCAGGTGTCTTTTTAAGACGAAGACCGAAAGCAATATTTTCGTAAACGTTAAGATGAGGGAAAAGAGCATAGCGCTGAAAAATAGTGTTCAACTGTCTCTTATGAGGGGGAACACCATTTATTATTTTTCCATCAAACACAACATCACCCGAATCAGGCTCCTGAAAACCTGCAATTATTCTGAGTGTAGTTGTTTTACCGCAACCGGACGGACCTAAAAAGGTTATAAATTCCTTGTCGCGAATATAAAGATTCATATTTTCGATAATCTTCTGACCGTCAAATGAAACGGAAATGTTTTTTAAATCAATAATGTTCTTGGACAATTATGCAGCCCCTTTCCGCAACCTAATGCACTTGGTAAAAAATAAATGTCTGTGGGTTTACCCTCTCACCTAAAACAAAAAACCACCCACCCAAAGAACATTTTAAAATTCTTCAAATTGGTGATTTGCCCGTGGCGTCAACAACGCGTGAACCCGTGACAGATAAACTACTGTTAACAGATATTATTTTTAATTTGCTCTTTAAATATATATACAATTAAAGAAAAAGTCAATATTTTTTTAAAATTGTTGGAAAATATATTTTTGTAAGGGTTTTTGTTGATGACGAAAGCTTCTTCAAACGCAGTAAATCAAGGTGTCCCAAGCAGGAATATACGGGTGATGTCGCAAATAAATTTTGTAGTCGGGATTCATTTTGTTTATGAGTAAAGCCAATTCAAAAACATCACAGAATTTATGATACGCGGCAACGTTTAATCTGGGTTTAAAGCTCTTTAAAACGGACTCTCCCCCCGCAAGAATTTCTTTTTCACAGCCCTCTGAATCTATCTTTATAAAGCTGGGCGCACTACCGTCGCAAAGAGTGCTGAGAGAAAGACTTTTTATAAGGTCATTACCGCCTATTGCAGACTGCCTGCCCCCTGCCTGAGAAAAGCCGATTTCACCGTCAAAGCCCGTTACGGCGCAGTTAACCGAAGTGAAATTCTCTAAATTTTCGCAGTTTTTAAGCAGCTTGGCATAAGTTTTTTTGTCAGGCTCTGCGGCAACGATTTTTTTGTATTTTCCGTTTACTCTTTTTACAAAGCCTTCAACGGTATCACCACGGTAAGCACCTATATCAACAAAGGTTTCGTTGCTGCCTAAAGAAAAAATATTTTTGTAAACCTCTTCTTCATCGGTTGTGATTTCTTTTAAATATTTTAATTCACCGCTGAAAACAAAATCATAATAGCCTTTAAAGACCTTACGGGAAATCTCATCCGCCATTAAAGAATATGCTTTTTCTAAGCTCTCAATATTTCTTTTTATAAAATTTTCATCGCAGATTTCATCACCGATAACAGGTACGCAAGGCACAAGAACGGTGTGCTTTTCGGAAAGGCTGTAAATATTTTCCATAACCTGAGGAATTGAAGAGCCGAAGGTTACAATAATGGTGAATTTTTTAAATTTTTCTTCAAAAAATTCAATCGGCTTTACGGGAAAGCCTCTGAAAAATCTTTCTCTTACAAAGCCACTGCTTGCAGTAACACCATCAATCGAAACGCCCATACTCTCTAAAATATCAAGCACCTTATCGGCACCGTTACCGGTACCGTACATAATAACAGGCTCATTTATATTTTTAAGCTTTTCCCATATTGATTGAGATGAAAGAGAGAAGTTTGACATAGGAACACCAACCTTGTTACCGATTTTAGCATAAAAAACACCACTCTTCAACAGAGTGGTGCAAAAATTTTATGCTACTATTTGTCCTTTATAATCTCTTAGCCCTGCGTGGATTTCATATTCAACAGACAACTGTTCGGCTTTGAATTTATGAAAGTCTTCACGATTTGCAAGATTTGTTTCGTTGTTTTTCTTTTCATTTTTCTTTCGTCTTATTCCACCAATACACCACCAATGATATTCAATTTTTACTGCAAGAATTTTCTGTTTAAGGCTTTTCATAAAATAGCTCTCCTTTATTATCTATTTAAGAACGACTGCCTTATATTTACTTCGTTCTTTAACTCTATTATACATATACCCCTTGTCGAAAATTGTCCCAATATCACGAAAAAATAAAAATTTTATTTAAAAACAAAAAAAATCGGCAAACGGGGTAATTAAAAGCCGAAAAGAGTTAAAAAAGGTTCTAAAAGGTTGGTATTTGGTGTATTGTATTGGCAAAGAATATATGATAAAATAGCTGTATAATGGAATAATATATACTTGATATAACGTATTTATTAATTTAACGAAAGCGGTAAGATTATGAATATTCGTAAAAACGTAACCGAGCTTATAGGTAACACCCCTCTTTTGCAGGTGTCAAATATTATGAATTGTGAAAGCTCTGAAGCTACAATTCTTGCAAAGCTTGAGTGCTTTAACCCTACCTCAAGCGCGAAAGACAGACCCTCTTTAGAAATGATTCTTGATGCGGAAGAAAAAGGAATTCTCAAAAAAGGCGCTGTTATTATTGAGCCAACAAGCGGTAACACCGGTATAGGTCTTGCTTCTATCGGTGCTTCAAGGGGCTACAAGGTTATAATCGTTATGCCCGACACTATGAGCAAGGAAAGAATTCTGCTTACTAAAGCCTACGGTGCAGAGGTTGTGCTTACCGAGGGTAAAAAGGGTATGCAAGGCTCTATTGACGAGGCTTTAAGGCTTTCGAGGGAATACGAAAATTCATTTATTCCCTCTCAATTTGATAATAGTGCTAATCCCCTTTCCCATTACAAAACAACAGGTCCTGAAATTTGGCGCGATACAGACGGTAAGGTTGACATTCTCGTTGCAGGTATCGGCACGGGCGGTACTCTTTCGGGCACAGGCAAATTTTTAAAGGAGCAAAACCCCGATATTAAAGTTATCGGTGTTGAGCCTGAAGCCTCTCCCCTTATTACTAAAGGTGTTTTCGGTCCTCACGGGATCCAGGGAATCGGTGCAAACTTTATTCCCGAAAACCTTGATAAAGATATTTTTGATGAAATAATTGACGTTTCAGATGAAGATGCTTTCGCTTATGCGCGAAAAATGGCAATGCTTGAGGGTGTTGCTGTTGGTATTTCGTCAGGTGCAGCACTTTGCGGTGCTATTAAGCTTTCAAAACGCCCCGAAAACAAGGGCAAAACAATTGTGGTTATATTAACCGACACAGGTGAAAGATATCTTTCAACAACGCTTTTTTCTGAATAGAGTGGGGAAAGCAGGAAAAACAAACGAATTTATACTCTTGCGAGGTGCAGATTATGGATAAATTTTTAGAATCTATGGAGCTTATAACCGGTACTGTTAAAAATCTTGACAGTATAAGCGGTAGCTGCTTTTTGAAAAATGACGAAAGCAAAGGTCTTATTCCTCAAAGAAATGAGGTTGTAAAGGTTATTAAAGATTTACAATCTCTTCTTTTCCCTAACTATTTCAAGCATAGTGAGGGTAGTGAAAACGTGCTTTCACAGACGGAGCTTCTTCTCAACATTTACAACCGACTTGCAGAGCAGATTAAAGGTGCATATGCTTTCAATGGTACAGATATGAAAAAATCTCCCGAAGAGCTTTGTAACGAATTTATTGCACAGCTTCCCAAGGTGAAAAATCTTCTTATTAAGGATATTGAGGCTATTTACGAGGGCGACCCTGCTGCAAAATGTCATCAGGAGGTTTTAATCTGCTACCCGGGCTTTTATGCTATTTCTATTTACAGACTTGCCCACGAGCTTTACATACTCAACGTGCCGCTTATTCCCCGAATTATGACGGAATATGCTCACGAAAAAACAGGTATTGACCTTCACGCAGGTGCTACTGTTGGTGAATATTTCTTCATAGACCATGGTACCGGTATTGTTGTCGGTGAAACTACAACTATCGGTAATCACGTTAAGATTTATCAGGGTGTTACTCTCGGTGCGAAAAGCTTTGAGGTTGACGAAAACGGCAACCCCGTTAAAGATATCAAGCGTCATCCCGACATTGGCAACAACGTTGTTATTTACGCAAATGCTACCATTCTTGGCGGTAACACAAAAATCGGTGACAACTGTATAATCGGCGGTAACACCTGGCTTACACATTCGGTTGAGCCCGGCACAACAGTTTACTACAACGGAAAGTAAGAGGCAAAATTTATGGCAGTTAAATATAAAATCACAAACCCTTATGAAAGCGTTTCTCACCTTTTAGGTGCAGATGAAAACCACTATAAAACAAATCTTCACACTCATTCAACCTACAGCGATGCTAACTTTACTATGGTTGATATGATAGAATCCTTTTACGATTATGATTTTGATATTCTTGCCTTTGCAGAGCACGGTGTTCACGGCAAAGAGTGGGATAAAGAGCCTACCTTAGTACCCCTTTATAAATTCCAGAATCTCTGGCACGGCGAAAGAAAGCACCTTAACCCCGAGCAATACAAGAAAATTCTTGACGGTACATATAAAACAAAAGAGGGCAGACGTACTAAAAAAAGAGGTCTTTTAAGCGTTACGGGTGCTATTGAAGCAAATATGTTTACCCTTGTTAAAAACCACGTAAACGGTTACTTTACCGACGATTCTTTAGAGGGCATTTACGGAAAAGAAAACAATTTCGAAGCACCTATTAAAAGAATTGAAGAAACTGGCGGTCTTTCTCATATCAACCACCCTACAGACTGGTTACAGGCAGTTAAATACCCTGACTGCGCAACGAAAAAAGAAAATGTTGATTTCTTTGCGGATATTTTAAGAAGATACAAATCCTGCCTTGGTATTGAAGTGCTTAATATGTACGATAAGCCTAATTTCTGTGACAGAATTTTATGGGACTCTCTTCTTAAAACACTCATTCCCGAGGGCGAAAGAAGCGTTTGGGGCTTCGGTAACAGCGATGCTCACAGAGTCCACGAGGCTGACACTGCGTTTATGGATTTTATTCTTCCCCAGGCTTCAAGGGAAAACGTTCGTACAGCTATGGAAAAGGGTACTTTCTTCCCCGTTGCAAGATACGCAAAATATGAATTAGGCGAAGACTTTGTTGGTGAGGGTGCATATCCTTACGTTACAGAAATTACTGTTGACGAAGCCGCACAGACAATTACAATTACAGGCGAAAGCTGTAATGCAATTGAATGGGTAGCAGACGGAAAGGTTATCTTTTCAACTACCGCTGAAAATGACGGTAAAATCACCTCTACTATTGATTTGCTTTCATTTACAGACGATATCAGCTGTTACATAAGAGCACAGTTAAAGGGTAAAGGCGGAATTTGCATGACACAGCCCTTTATCTTAGATGACGGTGACATCAAGCGTTTCGCAAAGCCTATTCCCCAAAAGAAAAAGCTTTCTAAAAAAGAACAGATGAAAGAAAATTTCCTTAACACAAGATTAGGTGTTGTGGTTTATAGGATGATTTTGGGGAAATAATGGTGCGAAGCACCGCGATATAAATCCTGACGGATTTGCGATATGTACTTTGTACGCGATATACCTACGGTGCGATATGTGCCTACGTCACGAGAAAAAAAGGATTTATATCATATCGCATTGAGCGTAGCGAAATATATCGTTTTTTGTATAACAAAATATATCGCACAAGCTTGCTTGTATATCGCAATTATAAAGATGCCAGTTTCGAGATGCCAGAGTTGGCTTTACAAGATAAGAGATAAAGATAATATTGAATAGTTAATAGAAAATGGTCTGCGACTGGCGACTAAAAAACTTTTGAGGTTTTTGGCGAATTTTGTCATATATATTATAGGGATATAAAACCTGAATCAAAACACGTCAAAAGCTGTGGGTGAAAACTATGAAAGAAAAGTTCAAAAAAAGATTAAAAAAGGAATTACGAGATTTAATAATACTGCTTTGCATTTTTTCAATAGGCTACGTTATTTGTAACCACCGTATAAAAACAGAAACTGAAAACTGGAACAAACAAGTCTATATCGGCTATTCAAATAAACCCGATTATAACGACTACGTTGAATATAAAACTATTGAAGAGTTTAAAGCTTACGAATTTGAAAAAGAGCTTTACAGTAGCTTTTACTATTACAACCGGCTTAACGAAAGCGAAAAAATCGTTTATAACCTTATAAGATTTGCTTACGAAAATAATCTTGATTATATTTTTGTAGACGAATCTATTTACGAAGAATGTAATTACTCTTTAACGGATATTGCAAGTCTGTTTGCTCTTGACACACCTATGCTTGAGCAAAATCTTATTATGGGTGAAGACGATACCGAATACACCATTGAGCAAAGATTTTTGTATAAGGTTCAAGAGCGAACTCTTAAAGGCACTCACTTGAGTATAGATAACTTCGCGAAAGAGCGAACAGAGAAAAAAGAGCTTGCAGTTGAAGAAGCAAAAAAGATTGAGTTTGACTTTACAACTGCTGACACAGAAGTAGAAAAAACACGTATCATTTACAACTATCTTCAGGATAACATCGTTTACGAAATGGATGAAGAAAAAGACACCACTCAGGAAATTCTTGATTCCGATTACCTTTACGATGCAATATGCGAGGGTGCTACAAACTGCGACGGTTATGCAAATGCCTTTTCGCTTCTTTGCTACCTTAACGATATAACCTGCATCGAAAAAATGACTCCAAATGATTCTGAAGAAATAGGGCATACCTGGAACTCAGTTTTTCTTGACGGCAAATGGTATAACGTTGATGCAACCGAAAGCGCTGATGAAGAGGATGTTGCCGAATGGTTTGATGAACTGATGCTTAACTTTGCATTTTCCGATGCTACACAGACTGATATCCCTGCTTACCCCGACCTTTTACCTGAATGTAATTCTTCCTTGATTCCCGTAGCAAGAGTTTTTGACAAAAGCTCTGATGATGAGGTTATGAAAGAGATAAAAGCCGCGTTCAAGGAAACTGACGAGGACTATATTGTAGTAACCTTTAAAGCTCTTGATAAAGACGAAGACGAATTTTTAGAGGATATAGTAGATACCTTGTGGAAAAGCATTTATACATACACAAACACCGGTGACGCTTGTAACGTAGTGGTAATAAAAACGATGTAAGATAAAACCGAGCCTGAAAGCAGGCTCGGTTTTGTTTTACCATTCTTTTATAATTTCAGGGTTTTCGAAGATTTCGTCAAGCTTTTTGATAAAGGGCATAACATCGTTGAAGCCGCCTATTCGGTGGTCAAACATAAGGGTAATGGGAAGATATTTTTTAGTACCTATATCCACTACGCCCTCTTCGTTTTTAAAGGCATAATCCCTATCGCGAACAACACCGATTGCCATAAGGAAAACCTGAGGATAAAGAAGAGGTGTATAAGTAACGTTTCCGCTTAATCCCTCGTAAAGCACGCCCCAGTTTGTCATACAAACAGAGCCCTCGTTCAAATCGTTCATCATAAGCGATGAGCCATCACGGGGTGCGTGTTCAAGAAGACCCTTAAGGGTGGCTACCTTGTGCTTTCCTACATAACCTGTAACTGTCTGGGCTATTGTGGGGATAACCGCACCGCTTAACATAAGACCTACCGTTCTCTGAAGAATAACGTCAAACATAACTCTGTCAACGTCGGTAGTTTTGAGAGTTTCAAAAAGCTTATCTATCTGCTCTGACAACTCTTTTAAATTTTTCTCTTCTGCATTTCTTACTTTTATGGGAAAGGTTTCTCCGTTTTCCATTAAAACGGGCATCGCAACGTCAATATGCTTCTTTTCAATAAGAGTGCCGCAAGATGAGGTTGTATTAAACTTGAGTTGAGAATTAAGTCTTGGTGCAGCCTTCAAGCCCTCAACAAGAATTCTCATCATAAGTGTATTAAAAGTAAGATTGTAACCGCAGTTTTGTTTTAATTCGGTAAAAACCTCCCAAAGCTTTGTGATATCTGCTTCGTAGTTGTAACCGCAGGTGGGTATATTTTGCTGTGATTTTGTAAGAATATACCCTGAAATTCTGCCTTTTAAGTTAAATCTTTCAATTCTGTCTTCTTTTTCGGGTCTGCTTAAAGCACCGTTTATAAAGCTTTTAAAATCCATAATTATTCTCTTTGCCGTAAGGCTTTCCTTATTTTTTTAATCTTATAACGTTCCAGCTGAAAGGCTTAAGCTCTGCTGTAAGAATGTTACCGTCGAGCTGAGGAACGGGGTTGGTGTGAGGCTTCACAGCTACTCTGTCAAGGCTGTTTTCGTCCTTGATTCCGTAACCGTCCATTGAGATAAACTCAACCGGCTTAAAACCGTCAAAATCCATTAAATTAACGTCGAGAATAACGCTTTCATCGAGGCTCTTGTTTACACAGAAAACTGTCATTTCGTCATTTTCTTCATCAAATGTTGCAATCGTTTCTATGTAGGGCACGTCTGTAAAGCTCTTGCAGTCATATTTCGGACAATCAACAAGAGGTAATAATGCACTTCCCCTACCGTAATTTGAAAGGTGCATAAATGGGAAGAAGGTTGTCTGCTCGAAAACACCGCCACCTGTTTTTGTAAAAATAGGTGCGATAACGTTTACAAGCTGTGCAAGACAAGCAATTTTAATTCTGTCACAATGACGAAGAAGAGTTATAAGCATTGAGCCAACAAGAAGAGCATCTTCAAAGTTATATATGTCTTCAAGAAGAGGCGGTGCAACACTCCATTTTTCAAAGGGTCTGTTGTGAGAGTGGTACCATACGTTCCATTCATCAAAGGAAAGATTTATTGTTTTCTTTGAACGTTTTCTCGATTTAACGTAGTCACACGCACAAATAACTGAATATATGAATTCATCTAATTCGAGAGTTTTTGCAAGGAATGAGGGTGTGTCATCCTCCTGATTACCGTAATATTGGTGAAGTGAAACGTAATCAATGCTGTCGTAAGCAATATCAAGACTTTGCACTTCCCATTCACCAAAAGTGCCGGAATATCTGCTTGATGAACCGCAAAGAACGGTTTCGATTGTGTTGTCTGTCCATTTCATCATTTTAGATGCTTCAAGGGCAGTTCTTCCATATTCGACTGCGGTTTTCGCACCCATCTGCCAACCGCCGTCCATCTCGTTACCCAAGCACCAGAGCTTGATATTATGAGGGTTTTCGTAGCCATGGCTTCTTCTTAAGTCACTCCAGAAAGACCCGGACTTATGGTTGCAATATTCAACTAAATTTCTCGCTTCGTCAGGACCTCTTGTGCCTAAATTTACCGCCATCATACACTCTGCATTGGCTTTTTCACACCATTTTACAAACTCATTAGTACCAAATAAATTAGGCTCGGTTGTGCCCCAGGCAAGGTCAAGCTTTTTAGGTCTTTTATCAACAGGGCCAACACCGTCTTCCCAGTTGTAGCCTGAAACAAAGTTACCGCCGGGGTAACGCACAACGGGAACGTTTAACTTTTTAACTAACTCTATAACGTCCTGACGGAAGCCGTTTTCGTCGGCGGTGGGGTGACCCGGCTCGTAAATACCGCCATAAACAGCTCTGCCTAAATGCTCAATAAAAGAGCCGTAAATTCTTTTATCAATTTCACCGATACGAAATTCTTTTGCAAGAGTGATTTTTGCTTTCATAACTTACCTCTTATTTATGATAAAGTTTTTTACTTTCGTAGTGAGGCTCACAAGTGAGGTTGATGCCTAATTTTCTGAAGGTATCTCTGTCAACCTGTGAAAGAATAACCGTTGCATGTGCTTCGCTACCTGAAAGAGCATTAAGCACGTCAAAGGCTTTTTTAGCATCGGGACTTTCAACCGCACTCATTGTAAGAGCAATAAGCACCTCGTCTGTATGAAGTCTTGGGTTGTGGTTTCCTAAAATGCTTGTTTTAAGAAGCTGAATAGGCTCAATGATTTTTCTTTCGATAAGAAGAGTATCGTCGTCAATGCCCGCAACCGCTTTAAGAGCATTTAAAAGTGCGGCTGAAGCAGAGCCTAAAAGGTCGCTTGTTTTACCTGTAACAATAGTTCCGTCGGGAAGCTCAATGCTAACTGCAGGTCTGCCGTTTGTTTCCTCGCTTTTTGCAAGTGCGGCTTTTACAGTAGGTCTTTGAGATTCAACGGAAATACCCGCCTGATTCATAAGGCTTTCAATTTTTCCGATAGCACCGTCATTTTTACGACCCATTTTTCTGTCACAAAGAGCGGCGAAATATCTTCTTATAATCTCATCGTGAGATGCTTTTCTGCAGGCATAATCGTCTGTAATACAGTAGCCTGCCATATTAACACCCATATCTGTAGGTGACTTATAGGGACTTACGCCCTCAATTTTTTCAAAAATAGCGTTTAAAACGGGGAAAACCTCAACGTCACGGTTGTAGTTTACGGTTGTTGTGCCGTAAGCTTCAAGGTGATATGGGTCAATCATATTAACGTCGTTAAGGTCGGCTGTTGCTGCTTCGTAAGCAAGGTTTACGGGGTGCTTCAAGGGTAAATTCCAGATGGGGAAGGTCTCAAATTTTGCGTAACCCGCTTTGTTTCCCTTAAGATTTTCGTGGTAAAGCTGTGAAAGGCAAGTGGACATCTTACCGCTACCGGGACCGGGTGCGGTTATAACAACAAGAGGACGTGATGTTTCAATGTATTCGTTTTTACCGAAACCGTTTTCACTTACAATTGCTCTTACGTTGTAGGGGTAGCCTTCGATGGTATATTGAACGAAAACCTTTATACCGAGATTTTCAAGCTTTTCTTTAAATTTAACTGCGGCAGGCTGACCGTTGAACTGGTTGATAACAACACTACCAACGAAAAGACCTGCGCTACTGAAAGCGTCCATAAGACGTAAAACGTCACTGTCATATGTTATTCCATAGTCACCGCGGATTTTGTTGCTTTCAATGTCACCTGCAGATATAACGATAACAACCTCAGCGTGATCCTTAAGATTGAGGAGCATCTGAAGCTTACTGTCAGGCTTGAAGCCGGGTAAAACTCTTGAAGCATGGAAATCATCAAAAAGCTTACCGCCGAACTCGAGGTAAAGCTTACCGCCGAATTCATCAATCCTTTTCATAATCTGCTCGGATTGTTTTTCGATATACATATCGTTATCAAACCCGATGTGTTTTTGGAATACCATATAAACCACCCTTTCACAACATATAATTTTAACATTACTACAGTAGTTTGTCAACGAAAAGCCTTTGTGCAATATACTTAAATATTAAACTAAATTATTATCAGTTTAGTCTGTGTTCATTGACTTTAAATATTTAATGTTGTATAGTATAGTAGTAAAAATCTGAATTATTCAAGGAGACGTTTATGGAACAGTTTTTTGACAGATTTAAAATCGATTGTTCTCCCAAAGCTCACGATAGCCACACTATCGTAAAAGGCGGTGTAAGAATTACGGTTATTACCCCCTGCCTTGTTCGTGTTGAAGAGCAAAGCAAGGGTAAATTCTGCGATGAGCCTACTCAAAGCGTGTGGTTCCGTGATTTCTGTAAGCCTGAGTTCAAGGTTAACGAATCAAGTGACACTCTTGAAATCAAGACTACAAAGGCAAATTTCCTCTATTCAAAAAAATCGAAGAAAATGCTTCGCATTAAGCTTCGCGACGGAAGAGTTGTTACAAACTATAAAGCAGGAAATCTTAAGGGTACTTGCAGAACTCTTGATATTACTGCAGGCGTTATTACTCTCGGTGACGGTGTTATTTCAAAGAACGGTGTTGCTATTCTTGATGACAGCGATACTCTTATTCTTACAGAAGACGGAAGAATTCTTCCCAGAAAGCATAAGGAAAAAGACGAATATTATTTCGCATACGGTAGCGACTATATCGGTGCTACAACCGACCTTTACAGATTAACAGGTCAGGTGCCCCTTATCCCCCGTTACGCTCTTTCAAACTGGTGGAGCCGTTACAAAGCATATTCACAGAATGAATATCTTGAGCTTCTTGAAAGATTTAAAACAGAAGAAATTCCCATTACAGTTGCAACTGTTGATATGGACTGGCACTGGGTTGATATTAAAGGCAAATTCGGTAAAGACAGCCACAAGGTTTATCCTCACCAAAATCTTTGGGAATATGTTTACGACGTATGGTCAGCAGGCTGGACGGGTTACAGCTTTAATACAGACCTTTTCCCCGACCCTGAAGGCTTCCTTAAAGCTCTTAAAGACAAAAACTACAAAACAACATTTAATCTTCATCCCTCTCAGGGTGTTCGTTGGTATGAAGACCAATACGAAGAAATGTGCGAAGCTATGGGTCAGGACCCCAAAACAAAAGCACCCGTTAAATTTGACATTACCGACAAAAAGTTTATCGAGAATTACTTTAAAGTGCTTCATCACCCCTATGAAAAAATGGGTATTGATTTCTGGTGGATTGACTGGCAACAGGGCACCAAATCCCCCGTCCCCGGTCTTGATCCCTTGTGGGCATTAAACCACTACCATTTCTACGACAACGCAAAGAATAACAACAGACCTCTTATCCTTTCCCGTTTCGCAGGTGCAGGTAGCCAGAGATATCCCCTCGGCTTCAGTGGTGACACTACTCAGACATGGGCAAGTCTTGACTTTCAGCCCGGCTTTACCGCTACCGCTTCAAACATCGGTTATCCTTGGTGGAGCCACGATATCGGTGGTCACTGTATGGGTAAAAAGGATGACGAGCTTTACATCCGTTGGGTGCAGTTAGGCGTTTTCAGTCCTATTATGCGTCTTCACTCTACAAACAACGAGTTTATGGGTAAAGAGCCCTGGAACTACAGCGGTCCTATTGAAAGAATTGCAAAGGAACAGCTTCGTCTTCGTCACAAGCTTCTTCCCTATATTTACACAATGAACTACCGTACTCACACCGAGTGCAGAGCAATTTGTGAGCCTATGTACTATGCTTACCCCGAAAGAAAGAGTGCTTACGAATGTAAAAATCAGTTCTTCTTCGGAACAGAGCTTATCGTTGCTCCCATTACAGAGCATACATCTACCGATAACAATATGGCAGGCGTAAATGTATGGCTTCCCGAGGGAAGATATACAGATATCTTTACAGGCAGAATTTACTGCGGTAAGAGATTCGTTAAAATGTATCGCGATATTGAAAATTTCCCCGTTCTTGCAAAAGAGGGTGCAATTATTCCTATGAGCGCAAACTCTCGCGATAACGATTGCTCTAACCCCGCAGAGCTTGAGCTTCTCGTTTACAGAGGAAATAACACATTTACTCTTTATGAGGACGACGGTGAAACTCTTTCATATCAGAACGGTGCTTACTTGAAAACTCCCTTTACAGTTAACGAAAACGGCTCAACAGTTAATTTTGTTATCGATAAGGCAGAGGGCGATGCTACCGTTTCACCCGAAAAGAGAGCTTATAAGGTATTCTTTAAGGATATTGTTAATGGTGATATCACTCTTAAGGTTAACAACAAAAAGAAAAACGCAAGCTTTAAGAAGGAAAACGGCACTTTAGTTGTTATGCTCGAGGGTATTTCTGCAACTGACAAGGTTGAAATCACTGTTGAAGGCTGCGAATACCTTACAAACAAGTCTAAAAAGCAAGGTCTTATAGAAACAATTGCAAAATATCAGATGGGTAATGACAAAAAGGGTCTTCTCTTTACAGAATTCCTGAAAAACGAAAAGCCCTTACCCCCTATGGCAGAGAATTTCTCAGGTCCTATTGAAGAAATTTTGGCTCTTTACAGAGGCTAATCATAAATTAAACAATTATACAAACCAAAGGAGATATACAAAAATGGAAAACAAAATTGTTGCCGGTATCATCGGTCTTGAATTCGGTAGAGCTCACCTTGAGGGCGCTTTAGCTTACGGTGCTGAAATCGGTCTTATTTGCGACTGCGACGAAAAATCACTTAAGTTTGCAGGTGAAAAATACAATATTCCCGAAGAAAAATGGACTCTTGACTACCACGATATTATAAACAACAAAGAAATCAATGCAGTTTCAATCGGTATTCCCGACCAGCTTCACAAGCAGGTTGCTATTGAAATGCTTGAAGCAGGTAAACACGTTTTATGCGAAAAGCCTCTTGCTCTTACAAAAGAAGACGTTGCTGAAATTGTTCAGGCTGCTAAAAAATCAGGCTGTGTATTTATGGTTGGTCAGATTTGCCGTTTCACCCCCTCTTTCGTTAAAACAAAAGAGCTTATTGAAAGCGGTGCTTTAGGTGAGCTTTACTTCGTTGAAAGCGAATACGCTCACGACTATATGAATATCGTTTCTAACAAACAGAACTGGCGTTCAGACGATGCTCGTCACGGTGTTATCGGTGGCGGTTGTCACGCAGTTGACCTTCTCCGTTGGCTTGCAGGTGACCCCGAAGAGGTTTTCGCATACGGTACACACAAGCTTTTACCAACAGTTACTTATGATGACTCAACTATCGCAATTATGAAATTCCCTAATGATGTTGCAGGTAAGGTTTACGTTTCAACAGGCTGTAAGCGTGACTACACAATGAGAACAGTTATCTACGGTACAAAGGGTACTGTTATCTGCGACAACACCTCTCCCACAATGCAGGTATTCACAATTGGTGAAGACGGTCTTGCTCACGACCCCGAAATCGTTGAGCTTGAGGTTAACAACCACAACTTCGTTAAAGAATTCGAGGTTTTCGCAGACTCTATCGTTAACGGCACTCCTTGCCCCACTCCCGCAGAAGAGGGTGCAAAAACAGTTGCTGCTTGTATTGCTATCGTTGAATCTGCAACAACAGGTAAAATCGTAAAGCCCGATTACAGCTTTTGTGAATAATTATGGGTGTTATTGATATTTTAAAAGAAAAAGCATCTGCCTACGGCATTGAAATTTCCGAAGATTTAGGAAAAAAGCTCAGAATTTACGGTGAGCTTTTAAAGGATTGGAACAGTAAAATCAATCTTACCGCTATTACCGATGACGAGGGTATTGCCGTTAAGCATTTCCTTGACTGTCTTCTTGTTACGAAATCTGCCGATTTTAAAAACGGTATGAAAGTAATCGACGTAGGCACAGGTGCAGGCTTTCCCGGTCTTGTTATTGCGGCGGCTTACCCTGAGCTTCAGGTTACTCTTCTTGATTCAACGGGTAAAAAGCTTAAAGCTGTTCAGGATATGGCGGAAAAAATGGGTGTTTCAAATGCAACCGTTGTTCATATGAGAGCCGAGGATGCAGGTAAAAACTCCGATTTTCGTGAGCAATATGATTTTGCAACCGCAAGAGCCGTTGCAGAGTTACGAGTGCTTGCAGAATACACCTTGCCTTTCGTTAAAAAAGGTGGTACATTCCTTTCTCTCAAGGGCTCTACCGCTTTAGAGGAATTAAGTGCAGGTGAAAAAGCCGTTCAGATTTTAGGCGGTAAAATTGAGGGTGTTGACGAGTTTTCATTACCCGGTGGTGACAAAAGAGCCATTATAAAGGTGAAAAAGATTTCGCAAACTTCGTCAAAGTATCCCAGACCCTCGGCACAAATCGCCAAAAAGCCTTTATAAAAGCATAAAATCAAAGCATTTTCTGTCGAATTACCCCGACCGAAAATGCTTTATTTTTTTATCTTGTGATGTTATAGTTAAAGCACAGAGAGGGACAGGCAATAAGCAAGTGGATAAACATAGAAGGACGGATACTAAATGTTAAAAGCTGCATCAAAAAATAAAGCAAGTTGTCAAATTCAACTTATCCCTCACGAAGATATTAAACCTAACCCACATCAACCGAGAGTGCGTTTTGATTACAACGAGCTTGAGGGACTTGCCTGCTCAATAAGAAGCAACGGTCTTTTACAACCGATAAACGTAAGAGTGCTTTCAGACGGAAGCTTTGAGCTTATTTCAGGCGAAAGACGCTTAAGAGCCGCCCGAATGATTGGTATGAATAAAATACCTTGCGTTGTTATGAATGTTTCGGACGAGCAGTCCGCACTTTTTGCAATAATTGAAAACGTTCAAAGGCAAAATCTAGATTACTTTGAAGAAGCGGTTGCCCTTGAAAGACTTATGGTAGACCACGGACTTTCTCAAGAGGATATTGCAAAAAAATTAGGAAAATCACCCTCTACCCTTTCAAATAAATTACGTCTTTTAAGGCTACCCGAGGAATTAAGAGATAAAATCACCTATGCAGGTCTTACAGAAAGACACGCGAGAGCCTTACTCTCTTTACCCGACAACACAACAAGGGCAAGAGTTTTAGATATTGTTATTGAAAGGCATCTGACCGTTGCGGAAACAGAACAGCTTGTAAAAGACGTTCACCGTAGAAAAAAAGAACCTAAAAAGGCTCACGTTAAGGTTTATAAGGACATGCGAATTTTTCTCAACACCCTTAACCACGCAGTTGACACCATAAGAAAAGCAGGTATTGAAGCCGATACTGCAAAAAGCGAAACAGACGAATATTTCGAATACGTTATAAGAATTTCAAAGCCCGAAGAGGCAAATATAATAACAGTGACAACACAAGCGTAAATTAAAGTGGCGAATTGCAAATGTCAAGTGGCAAATTAAGGAACTGCATTGCGATTATAAAAAATTTAGATAAATACAAAAATACTTTCAATATGCTTTGTATTTTTGATGTAGTTCGCGATTTCTCTGATCCGAAGCTGTATAAAGATACTGCGAGGGCAGGAAATCGTGAAATACGCAAAAAGACATGCATAGTCGGTATAACCTCCATTATTGGAGTTTATATATATCGCGGTGAAAACCGCAAGCCATATCTTTCTCTTTCACACCCCACATCCACAGCGGAAAGCATCTGTCGAAAGGCAGATGCTTTCTGCTATATTGCTATGTTGAATGCTTTTTGATTTTCTTGACTAATATACAAAAAAAGAGTATTATCAATACACTAGATAAACTCATTTACGGAGGGCTTTATGAAACGATTTTTCAGTGTTTGTTTAGCTTTTTTAATAGCGGTTGGTGTTTTATCAACATCTACTCTTTCAATAAATGTTTCTGCCGCCACCCAGGCTGATTTAACCTTTCAATTAACGGAAAGCGGAAATTCTTACTACGTTTCTTCCTGCAACCTGAATGCAGGTGGTTACGTTACTATCCCCTCTTATTACAACGGGTTACCCGTTACCGAAATCGGTGAAAGCGCCTTTGAGGGCTGTGCTTTTATAACGGGTGTTTTTATTCCTGATACAGTTACGCTTATAGGCTCATTTGCTTTCAGGGATTGCAGTCAGCTTTCTGATATTTATTTCCCCGACAGCGTTCAGGAAATCGGCAGATTTGTAGTTGTGGGTACAGCATATTTCGAAAAAGACTCTAACTGGAAAAACGGTGTTTTATATAACGGAAGCCACCTTTTACACATGCACCCTGAGTTTTCAGGCTCATACAGAGTAAGAGAGGGCACTAAAACTATCGCATGGGATGCTTTTTCACAATGCTTGCTTCTTACCTCTGTGGTTATCCCAAGCTCTGTTACATATATCGGCTGTGATGCTTTCCATTCCTGCGAATTACTTTCCTCGGTAACTCTTCCCGAATATATAAGAGAAATAGAAAGCGGTCTTTTTGCTTACTGTATCAGCCTCAGAAATATCGTTATCCCCGATACCGTTACAAGAATCGGTGAATGCTCGTTTTTAGGCTGCTCAAGCCTTTCTACTGTTGATATGGGCTTAAACGTAGCCACAATTGAAAGCAGTGCTTTTGTTTCCTGCGTAGCTTTAAACGCGGTTAATATACGTGACGTTGCTAAATGGTGTCAGATAGATTTTGACGGTACAGGCAGTAACCCTCTTTATTACACAGAAAATTTATACGTTAAAGCAGAGAAAACAACAAGCATACATATTCCCGAGGGTGTGACGGAAATCAAACCCCGTGCCTTTGAGGGCTGTAAGGCTTTAAAATCCGTTTATCTTCCAAGCAGCCTGCGTGTTGTTGGTGAAAATGCTTTCAGCGAATGTTCAAATCTTTTCTCTGTTACCTACGGTCACTCACAGCTCAAATGGCCTACTGTAACAATTAAAACAGGAAACAGTAAATTAACCTCTTCAAACAGAGTTTACACTTACGGTAACGCGTATAATATGAAAAATCTTACCTATGTAAACGATGCTTGGTATTACACCCCTAACGGTGCTGTTGATTATTCATATACAGGCTTAACCGACTACAACGGTTCATATTATTACGTGTCAAACGGTGTTGTTGACTGGTCTTATACCGGTATTGCACAATTTTATGGTGATTGGTTTTACGTAAGAAACGGTGAAATTGATACTACCTATACAGGTCTTGTAGAAACCTGGGGAACTTGGTTTTACGTTGTAAAAGGCTTCCTCGACTGGACACAAACAACCTTAACCTACTACAACGGTGCTTGGTTTTACGTTGAAAACGGCTTGCTGAATTGGAACAGCAACACCCTTGTAAACTACAACGGTGAATGGTTTTACACCATTGGCGGTACGGTTGCCTGGGATTACACCGGTCTTGTAGAATATTACGGTGTCTGGTACTACATTGAAAACGGTTCAATAAACCGTAATGCTAAAACTCTTGTTGCTTATGACGGGCAGTGGTTTTACGTGTCCGACGGTGCTATCAATAAATCTTACACAGGTCTTGTAGAGTGTTGGGACACCTTGTTTTACGTTGTAAACGGTTATCTCGACTGGTCGCAGACAACCTTGACCTATTACAACGGTACGTGGCTTTACGTTGAAAACGGTTTGGTAAACCGGAACAGTAACACCCTCGTAAATTACGACGGTCAATGGTATTACACCTTGGGCGGTACGGTTGCCTGGGATTACACAGGTCTTATTGAGTGCTGGGGTACTTGGTTTTACGTTGTGAATGGTCGTCTTGACTGGACACAAACAACCTTGACCTACTACAACGGTGCTTGGTTTTACGTTGAAAACGGCTTGTTAAACTGGAACAGCAACACCCTTGTAAACTACAACGGTCAATGGTTTTACACCGTTGGCGGTACGGTTGCTTGGGATTACACAGGCTACGTAAACTATCAAGGAGCAAATTACTACATAACAAACGGTTATCTTGACTGGAATAATCAGCCGTAAAATTTAATAAAAATAAAAATCACCTCGACCATTAATTAGTCGGGGTGATATCTTTTTGAACTGTTATCTTTTTATTTGCTTTTCAAAAACCTTTTTACTGATATCTGCACCTGCTTTTGCATCTCTTGCATAAAAATCTGCACCGATTTTTTCTGCATATTCAGGTGTAAGCACAGCACCGCCAACCATAATCTGACAGTCGGCTTTTTCTTTTTTCAATAATTTTACGGTTTCTTCCATAGCGGGTAAGGTTGTTGTCATTAAAGCAGAAAGACCAACCAGCTTGGCATCGTTTTCTTTCTGTGCCTTTAAAACAGCCTCGGGGGCAACGTCTTTACCTAAATCTATTACTGAATATCCGTAGTTTTCAAGAACGGTTTTAACAATGTTTTTTCCGATATCGTGAACGTCACCCTTGACGGTTGCGAGAATGATTACACCTTTACTTTCAGTAGAGGTGTTTTTCAATTTCATATCCTCTTTGATAACGTCAAAGCAACTTCCTGCCGCATCAGCAGACCTGATAAGCTGAGGAAGAAACGTTTTACCGCTTTCAAAGTCAGCACCAACCGTATCAAGTGCAGGAATAAGAATTGTGTTGATAATATCCTCGGCTGACATATCCTTTAACGCATCTCTTGTAAGAGCCGCGCCTTGATTTTTCAAACCTTTTATTATTGCCTCGCTTAAAGTCACGTCTTTCTTCTCCTGAGGCTTTGCCACTTCACCCGAAAAGGCAGATATATACTCTACAGAGCCTTTATCAATACACTTTAAAACCTTGTATGCTCTTACCGCACCCGTCATTGAGGCGGTGTTAGGGTTCATTATAGGTAAATCAAGACCGTTTTCAAGAGCAAGAGTTAAAAAGGCTGTGTTTACAGTTTCTCTTGATGGAAGACCGAAGGAAATGTTTGAAACACCGAGAGTTGTTTTAACGCCTAACCCTTCTTTAACCTCTTTCATAGCTGAAAGTGTTATCTGCGAAGCCTTTTGCTCGGCACTTACGGTCATTGTAAGGCAGTCTATAATAATATCCTCTTTAGGTATTCCTATTTCAACAGCTCGGTTTACAATTTTTTCGGCAAGTGAAAATCTTTCCTCTACCGTTTGAGGTATTCCATTTTCATCGAGGGTAAGACCAACTATTGCCGCACCGTATTTTTTAGCAAGGGGTAAAATAGTCTGTAAAGATTTTTCTTCTGCGTTTACGGAATTTATAATCGCTTTACCCGTATATGCTCTCAAGCCTTTTTCAAGCACCTCATAAGAGGTTGAGTCAAGCTGTAAGGGTGCACCGATAGACCCTTGAAGAGAGCTGACAACCTTTACCATCATCTCTTCTTCGTCTATTTCGCTGTGACCTACGTTAACGTCAAGAATTTCTGCCCCTGCCTGAATCTGAGAAAGACCCTCGTTGAGAATATAATCTAAATCTTTCTTTTCAAGAGCTTCTTTAAATTTCTTTTTGCCCGTTGGATTAATTCTTTCACCAATTATTCTCGGCTCGTTTAAAATTACGGCTTCGGTTGCACCGCTGATAACACCTTTTACAATATCTTTTCTTTCGCCTTTTTCTTTTTTTGAAAGCTCTTGCTTTAAGGCTTTTATGTAGTCGGGTGATGTGCCACAGCAACCGCCTAAAATAACCGCACCTTTTTCATAAAAATCCGCTGTAAGACGGGCAAACTCGTCTTCATTCATTGAGTATTTGCCTGTTTTTAAATCGGGAAGACCTGCATTGGGCTTGACTATAACGGGTGCTTTTGAATATTTTAAAAATTCGTCTACAACTCCGCCTAATTTGTCAGGACCTAAAGAGCAATTAAGACCAACGGCATCTGCACCGAGGGCATTAAGCGTTACCGCTACCGCAGATGCGGTGCTACCATTCATAGTTACACCGTTTTCATCAAATGAAAGAGTGACGGTTACGGGTAAAGAGGTATTTTCTTTAGCGGCAAGGAGAGCAATTCTTGCTTCTCTTAAATCTGTAAAGGTTTCAAGGCAGATAAGGTCTGCCCCTGCTTTTTCACCTAAAGCTGCAACCTCTTTGTAAACCTCATAGGCTCTCTCAAAGGTTAAATCCCCTGCAGGCTCTAAAAGCTTACCGGTTGTACTAACATCAAGAGCAACAAGGGCTTTTGTACCCTCTGCCGCTTCTTTAGCGAGAGAGATAGCTTTGAAAATTGATTCTTCTACCGTATATTTTGAGTTTTCCAGCTTTATTGCGTTTGCACCGAAGGTATCTGCGAAAATAATATTGCTACCTGCATCAATATATGAACGGTGAATTTCCTTAACCCACTGCGGATGGTCGAAAACAGCCGCGGCAGTATCCTCCTCAGGCAAAAGACCTTTTTTAATAAGCTCTGTGCCGAAGCCACCGTCAAGCAATATAAAATTTTCTTTAAGCAGATTTTTAAACATAGTTATCACTTTTTATACGTTATTATTTTATACGTTATTATTTTTTACTCTTTCCATAAAGTCGGAGCAAGCAGGAACAACAAATGTAATTCCGTTTTCAATTATTTCAAAGGTGCTTTCTGTTACGTACTGCGTTTCACCGTCAACGTTAACAGCCGCAGGCTTTTCGCTCTTGATATTGATTTTCTTACCTCTTTTGAAAATCGTTCTGTCCCAGTCGAGATGCTCGCCTCTTTTATATTTATTTATAAGAGTAAGAAGCTGAATTCGGGGGCAGTCCTTTTTAACGATGATGAAATCAAGAACACCGTCATATGTAAGAGCTTTAGGTGCTGCCATATATCCGCCACCGTACCAACGTGAGTTTGCACCAACGCAGAAAAGCACGTCACTTGTGAAAGGCTCTTCATCGTCTATTGTTATTGTGAATCTGCTCTTCATTTTTCCGATAAAGCAGAAGAGAAGTGCCGCAGTATATGCCGCCTCACCTGAAAGGAAGGGGAATTTTTTGAAGTAAGCCTGCTTTGCACAGATTTCTGCATCAATACCCATTGAGCATTGATTTATTGCGTATTCGTCACCGCATTTGATAACGTCAAACTTCATAGGTGTACCGTTTACGTGGTCGGCTACGTTTCTTAAGCTCTTTTTGTCACCGAAAATTCTAATAAAGTCATTACCGCTACCCAAGGGGAAGGCCGCAACCTCAGCGTTTTCGTGACATGCACAAGCGTTAACAACCTCGTAAAGAGTACCGTCACCACCGCAAGCATAAACTCTTATAGGGTCGCCCTTTTCAACCTGAGCCTTCGCATATTGATAGCCGTCACGAGGTGCTTTAGTAACGTAGATTTCGTAATCCTCAATGCCCTGGGCTTTCATACATTCAATAATACCGTCAGAGCATCTTTCGTAAGAAATTCCCTTACCGCATACGGGATTAATAATAAAAAGATGTTTCATATTAAAACTCCTATCTTTTAAGTTAATCTTAAAGCTTTTCCTTAAAAATTTTATTTAAAATACATATGAAGTCTGCATTTAATCATACCGTTGTAAAGCTTACGGCTTTTATCTGCTTTTCTGCCGAAGCACTCCTCAAACTCTTCATCAGGGGTTATTATATAATAACTCCAACCGTGAGCTTTGTCGAAAACTCTGCCCATTTCTTTATAAAGTCTTTGTGCTTCCTGCAAATCTAAAAGTCTTTCACCATAAGGGGGATTACAGATAACCGTACCCTTTTCACTGTACTTTTTGAAATTCTTAATATCTCTTTTTTCAAAGTGAAGCTTTTTGCCAATAGGAAGTCTTGACGCGTTTTCAATAGCTATTTTAATTGCTTCTGCATCAACATCCGAGCCGTAGCCTACGAAATCGGTATCAACCTTTTCAAGACTTATAGCTCTTTCCTTTTCTTCTTTCCAGATATTTTTAGGAAGAACGTCAAATCTTTCTGCCGCGAAATGTCTGTTAAGACCGGGGGCAATATTATGAGCATAAAGAGCGCCCTCAATAAGTAAAGTACCGCTACCGCACATAGGGTCATACAAGGTGTGGTAATGACGAAGCTTTGCTAAAGCGCAAATTGAAGCGGCGAGAGTTTCTTTAATAGGTGCACCGTTCTGTGAAAGACGGTAGCCCCTCTTATGAAGACCTGCACCGGTTGTATCTATAAGAAGAGTTGCTTTGTCATTCATAATAGAAAACTGAATCTGATGCACCGGGCCTGTTTCGTTAAACCATGAAATGCCGTATTTTGATTTAAGGCGTTCAACAACTGCCTTTTTGATAATTGCCTGACAGTCACTAACGCTGAAAAGAGTTGATTTAAGAGAGTAGCCCTTTACGGGGAAGGCGTCGTCTTTACCTATCCACTCTTCCCAAGGTAAAGCCTTTACACCCTGAAACAGCTCTTCAAAGGTTTTTGCGGTAAATGAGCCGATTAAAATCTGAACTCTTTCTGCAAAATGGGAGCAGATATTAACTCTCGCAAGCATATTTTCGTCACCTGAAAAAAGAACTCGTCCGTTTTCTGCGGTTACATTTTCAGCACCTAAAAATCTTAATTCGTCAGCGATTATGCCTTCTACACCTAAAAGGCACGGGATTACAAAATTGATATTCATTTAGTCTGTCCTTCCATATTAAGTTGAACTTAAATTTACGGTAAACCAGAAGGTTACACCGTTTTCTTTATTTTCAAAGCCACATTCACAGCCGTGGTTTTCGGTTATGGATTTTACAATTGAAAGTCCGAGACCGAATCTGCCCTCTGCTCTTGAATGAGCTTTATCTGCCCTGTAAAAAGAGGTAAAAATACCGTCCTTGTCTTTATCGTCAATAAAACTGCCTGTATTGAAGACATTTACTCTGACTTTATCTTCTGAAAAGCTCTCGGTTGAAACCTCAATAAGCTTTTCGCCTTTTGCGTGGCTACATGCGTTAAGAACTATATTTGATAACACGGTTGTATATTGATTTTCGTCTGCTAAAACGAAAATATCGTTATTTGAAACAAACCTTGCGGTAACACCCTTTTCCTCAAAAATAGGTGTGGCGGCTTTCAAAAAGCCTTCTATCATTTCATTGATATTAAATTCTTTTAAGTCGGGCATTTTAGAGCCTGATGAATATTGAGATTGCTCTAACATACTAAGAACGAGCTTATTCATTCTGTCGGCTTCGTGCATTATAATATCGCAATATTCGGTTGCACCGTCGTTTTCGCTGTCCACACTCATTTTAAGACCCTCGGCATAGCCTCTTATAATAGCAATAGGGGTTTTTAATTCGTGAGATGCGGCAGAAATGAAATCAGAACGCATTTTTTCAATACGTCTTTCATTTTCGATATCCTCCATAAGCTTTTCGTTTTTCTCTCTTAATTCTGTAAGAGCTTTATTCAGAGAATCAGAAACGGTGTTTATATTTCTCGCAAGAATACCGATTTCATCTTTTCTGTTTATTTCGCATTTATCAGAAAAATCAAGATTTGCAATTTTATTCGTTACACCACTCATTACGATAAGAGGCTTTGTAAACCGCTTCGCATAAGCAGAAATAAATATCAATGCAAGAACAAGCGCCATAACAGAAATAGTTGTTGTAACTCTCGTTGCTATGTTTGCATTTTCTTGAATCGGGTCTTTTTGTGCGGTTATTTCTATATGGTAGCCGTTTTGAAAATTTTTACCGTAAACAATATATTGAGTTGAGCTACCATCCGTTGAAACAACATTGAAATAGCTACCGTCGTCATTTTCCTTACGGCTTATAATATTAATTTTATTACCTGAAATAAAGTTTCCTCTACCCTCATAAAGATAATTGTCAACGTTATCGTAAAGGTCGATACTAACACCCTGCTGGGTTTCAAACTCGGAAAGAAGAGGGAAATAATTTGCACCTGCATCCTCCGCACTTTGAGCCATTGAGCTTAAAGACCTTTCAACGTTCCAGATATATACGCTTTCAATAAGCTGTGAGTTAGCAACGGAAATACCAATAAGACAAACTGCGATAATAGCCGCAATTTGCAAGAAAACCTTTGTTCTTATGCTTATTTTCTGTATTTTCATTTACTCACACCCTTTCTTGAAAGAAATTTTAATCGTCGTTTTTCGCTAATTTATAGCCTGTGCCGTAAACTGTTTTAATATATTTCGTTCCCCAGTCGCCAAGCTTTGTACGAAGCCTTGCAACGTGAGAGTCAACCGTTCTTAAATCACCCGTATAATCAATACCCCAAAGCTCATCTAAAAGCTTATCCCTCGTGTAAACTCTACCGGGGTAAGAGCATAATTTACAAAGAATTTTAAATTCCTTTAAGGTAAGCTCAATTCTTTCACCGTTTATAAAAACCTCATGGGCAGATTTTAAAACCTTAAGACCGTCGATGTTATATTCGTCATCAGACCCTTCAACCGCTTTGACGGGTGAAGCACCTCTTTTAAGAAGAGTGTCAACTCTTCGCATAAGCACCGCCAGAGAAAAAGGCTTTGTAACGTAATCGTCTGCGCCTGACTCAAAGCCCATTATCTGATCAAAATCCTGAGAGCGTGCAGAAACAAGAATAACGGGTATACCGCTTGTTTCACGAATCGTTTTGCACACCTGCCAACCATCAATTTCGGGCATCATAATATCTAAAAGAGCGAGGCTTATGTCTTTATTGTTTTTAAAAAGCTCAACTGCCTTCTGACCGTCCTCCGCCTCTAAAACGGTATGACCCTCTTTTTTAAGGCAGTCACCTATTAACTTTCTTATAAGCTGTTCATCATCTGCAACAAGAATCTTTGCCATAATTTCACCTTACAGTAATCAATTATTTCCATTGTAAGCAGGACACACCTGCATACATATACCGCAAACGGCTCCCCTGCCGATTTTCTGATACGCTTTTTTCATATATTCACTGCACACAGCAGGGCTGAACATATCTTCTCTCACTTTTGCATCTTCAAAATTTACACCTAAAATTGCACCGGAGGGACAAGCCTTAACACATTTATCGCAATTAAGACAAGGATTTTCCTCCAAAACACCCTCACCCTGCAACTGACAGTCTGTAAAAAGAGTTCCTAAACGGACTCTTGCACCGAATTTTTTATGAAGGAAAAGACAGTTTTTACCGATATTACCAAGCCCTGCCTTATGGGCGGCTTCCTTGTGAGAATATCGTCCGCTAAAGGCTTTATCGGGCATACTTTGTGACCCTGCAACAGTTATATAGCGGTAGCCCTTGCTCTGAAGAAGCATTCCCAATTCTAATAAGGTTCTGTCTATAAAAGCATTTACCGTACGGTAGTGATTAAAGTAAGTTGGTGTGGGTGCACCGTCAATTTCATCAATAATTGCATCGGAAAGCCTTATTACAATGCTTACCGCGTATTTTAAGTCACCCGTGTCGCTATCGTCTATATAGGAAAAGCCAACGTCACTTACGCCTTTAGAAAACAAAAATTCTTTTATTTCATTTTCAAGCATTTTCTACCCTCATTTTTTCCATACACAAAAGAACCTTTTCATTCATTTCCTGACATTCTTTTAAAAAGTCTTTCGTATTTTCTTTATCTAAAATAAACTGAACTGCACTTTTTGCCTCGTTGCCCATAAGAAATCTTTTTTCTGTTTCGGGTACAAGAGGGAAATCCTCGCCGTTATTTCTATAGAAATAAATATTATCAAGCTTTGAGATGCTACCGATGGTAAGAGTACCCTCGTCACCCATAATCTGCGATGAGGCTCTGCTTTGACCAACCTTTGAATAGGTGATGGTTACGAGCTTATCTTCATACTCGAAGGCCGCACTACCGCTACCGTCTGCACCCGTTGAAAGAAAATGCTGACAAGGAGTAATTTTAGCGGGCACACCGAATAAATCAATTACGGGGTAAATACAGTAAATACCTAAATCGTTAAGCGCTCCCGTTTTTAATTCGGGGTTAAATATGTTAGGTAACTCACCGTTTTTAAGCGCTTTATATTTTGAAGAAAGCTGTGAAAAATCTATGCTTGCACTTCTGATTTTACCAAGACAGCCTACCGCCTCTTTTAAAATCTTTCGCGCAGGTGAGTGCATATACATAATCGCCTCAAAATACACAAGACCTTTTTCGTTTGCAAGGTCGCAAAGCTCTTTAAATTCCTTTGCGGTTACGGTTACGGGCTTTTCACAGATTACGTGTTTGCCGTTTTCTAAAAGTGATTTGCTCTGCTCATAGTGGCAGGAATTAGGACTTGCAACGTAGACTAAATCTGTATCAGACTTTAAAAGCTCGTCAAAAGATGAAAAAGCTCTCAAAGCACCCGTTTTATTTTTAAATTCTTCACCCTTTTCATAGGAACGGGAATAAACACCGTCAAGCACAAGGTCTTTTACAAGACCAGCACCGTCAATGAAGGATTCAGTTATCCAAGAAGTTCCTATTACGGAATATTTTATCATTGTTATCTTCCTTTATTTATCTGCTATACCGAAAAATTGTTTAATTGCCGAAGAGGAAAGTGTGTTTGAGAAGAAGCCTAAAGTTTCTTTAAGTCTTGACTGGGGTAAAATATCCCATTCCTCTTTCGGTGCGGGGGTAATGCCCATTCCCTTTAAAACGTCAGAGAAAAATTCTGTTGATTTTAAGAATTTTGCATAGCCCTTTTTATTTACACCGTTCCAGCCCGTTTCGGCAACTGCAAGCCAACGAGGGAAGCAAAGATAAGTCATTTTATTAAAATCAGTAACGTATTCTGTCCAGATAGGTGATTCAACACCTATAACCGAAGCACCACCTAGAGAAGTAAGACCGCTGATTTTTCTCGGGTCAAACATATAAACGCTTTTCAAGGGGTGCATACCGTAAGGATAATCTACATAATAAGGTGTAAAGCACTCAGCAATAATGGGATTACCACCGTTTGCCCATTCAACTGATGATTTTGTTTTATCCTTCCACAAGGCAACCGTAACGTTATCCTTTTCAACGTTTCCGCCTTTTATTGCTTCATTCCAGCAAATAGCCCTTCTACCTTTTTTCTTTAAATAGGCAGCGGCTTCGTTTGTAAGATAGCCCTGAAGCTGATCCATATTAACAAGACCTAACTCGTTAAGCTTCTGCTTACATTTATCGCATTCGCACCAACGGGTTTTGGGAGCTTCGTCACCGCCTATATGAATATATTCACCGGGGAAAATCTCGCAAAGCTCATCTAAAACTGCGAAAACAAGCTTCAAGGTATCAGGATTACCTGCGCAAAGAATATCTTTAAAAATACCTGCTGTGGTTTTAGGTGTTATTTCTTCACCCGTACAAGAAAGCTGAGGGTATGCTGCAAGCACAGAGCTTGTATGACCGGGGAAATCAAACTCGGGTATAACCTCGATACGCCTTTCTTTGCAGTAAGCAACAATATCCTTTAACTCTTCTTTCGTGTAATATCCGCCATAAGAGCTTTTATCGTTTTCACCTCTGCCGAAATTTGAAGATGGTCTTACAGAGCCAACCGTTGTAAGCTCGGGGTAAGACTCTATCTCAACCCTGAAGCCTTGGTCATCGGAAAGATGAAAATGGAATTTATTTAATTTAAAATATGCCGCACCGTCTATCATTTTTTTGATTTCATCAACTGTGAAAAAATGACGGCAGGAGTCTATCATAAAGCCTCTGTAAAGAAACTCGGGCTCATCATATAAATACATATAAGGCAAACAGCCTCTGTAGTTAAGCATAAGCTGCTTTAAGGTAAGCTCACCGTAGTAAATACCCGTATCGTCTGCACCCTCAATGAGCACACCGTTTTCATCAATATTTATGCGGTAGCTTTCCTTTTGAGAAAGCTCGGGTGTTTTTCTTTTAACTATATGGGGCATACCTTTAACAGGAAAGTAAAGCATATCTTTTTTTAGTTCAATGTTTTTCGGTTGAGGACAAAGATACATAAGCTCACCTCTTCTTTTTAATACATAGATATACACAATAATAATACTATTTATATATGTAAAATGCAAGAGGAAGTTGAAAATGGCAAGTGGCAAATGGCAAATTTCGGAATGCGATTATAAATGCGAAGTGCGGAATGCGGAATGCGAAGTGTGAAATGAAGCTGTCGCGGTTGTTGTTTTTATTGATGAATTTAATTGTAGCGAAGCCTATCCCTCTTTTTTGCTTGCAAAAAGGAGGGGGGACCGTGCGTTATCACGGTGGGTGGTACCAGTAAGCAAAGTAATTTATACGACAACTTACAACGGTAAAGAAATAAATTTAATTGTACAACCGTAGGGAACGTGGCTTTAGCCCGTTCCGTTTGGACGCAATTGGGTTACCGGTATAATTTGTTGTGTGGGTGGATTTATTTACACGGAACACCCTGAGGGTGTTCCCTACAATTCTTCTATCTTTATTTTTTATAATGGTTAGTTTATTTCAATTGAATCTGACGATTCAACTACGCTCCTTTGTCGCGTAGAGAACTCTCCACCACCCGTTAAACTATATCTAAACAACTAATTATAGTCTCGCTTGTAAATTAATAGTAAAAACAAAAAAATTCCAAGGTGGTCCCCCTTCCTTCGAAGGAAGGTACACGCCTTGGATAATTTTTATGTTATTAAGTTTGTCATTCTCCGTAAAGCTTATATTATAGCGTCGCAGACCCTTAATTTGCCACTTGCCGTTTTCAATTTGCCACTTAGCGAAGCCTTCTGGCATCTGAGAGCTGGCATCTGGCATCTTATAATCGCGATATACAAGCAAGCTTGTGCGATATATTTTATTACACAAAATGCGATATATTTCGCTATGCTCAATGCGATATGATATAAATCCTTACTTTTCTCGTGCCGTAGGCACATATCGCACCGAAGGTATATCGCGTACGAAGTACATATCGCAAATCCGTCAGGATTTATATCGCGGTGCGAAAGCACCTCACTCTATCCACGCACCGATAACAACCTTATCAAAAAGTCGCACCTCTGCGGAATATATATAGTGAGTTGTAATTGTATCGTTTTCGGAGTCGGTTTTTGAGTCTACAAGGTAGGTTACCGTATACCCCAAGCCTTTATACTTGATACTACGTTCATTGTAGCTTTCGTCAAGTGTTATCAAAGGTCTTTCGCCTTTGTTTTCGGGCTTCGAAAGTCGGTAAGCTTCAGCACCTAAAAAGGCAACCGATAAAGTGACAACAACCGCAATAACGATGGAAGCTATTTTAAATTTCTTTTTCATAAACTACCTCAGTTAAGAGTCATACTTGCATTAAGATTTCCCGTGGTCTTATCGAATGAGCAAAGCAACCCGTTTTCATTCTGGCAGTAACCGAAAATAACGTCACCGATATAGGTTGTTCTTGAGAAACCGCCTACGTAAGCGGTCTGGGGAACAACGGTATAATTACCTACACTTTCAAGTGTCTTTGCTTCTTCATTTACTCTTACTGCCATAATTCCTGCAGTATGTCTGTCAAGAGAAACACCGTCATAGGGTGAGGTAAGCATATACTGATTTTTGTAATACGGGATATACATTGTTTTATTTTCACTATCCCAGCAAAGAGCTTTGTGGGTATAGAATGCATCTGACTCAATGTAAGAATTCAAGCTTTCAGAAGAAACTGCATCAAGTGTTATTTTAGCACTTTCTTTCGGGTTTTTCGGGTCACTTACGTCGAAAAGTGAAACCTTCATACCTCCGTTTGTGCCTGTATCTGTACCGTCACGGCCTACGCCTAAAACAAGGCTGTCAGATACGGGGTGAAGATAGGTTGAAAAGCCGGGTATTTTAAGCTCACCTAAAATAACGGGAGCTTGCGGGTCAGATAAATCAATGACGAAAAGCGGATCAGTCTGAATAAAGGTTACAACGTAAGCGGTATTACCTGTAAATCTTACTGATTTTATTCTTTCGCCCTTTGCAATATCCTTTAAAAGACCTTTTGTTTCAAGGTTTTCGTCAAGAATGTAAAGCTGATTAACAAGGTTATCGCCCCAGCTACCGCTTGTTGTGGCAACACGAAGGAAGCCGTTATATTCATCAATGCTAAACTGATTCAAGGCTGTGCCATCAATAGTTGCACTCTTTAAATATTCGATATTGTAGTTTCTTATGTCAAACTTATAAATCTGGGTTTTCATTGTAGAAGATGAGCCGAAAACTGCTTCTGCCATATCCTTTGACTCATATTTTGAGCTTGTGGCGTAAAGAGTTTCGGTTGTGCAGTAAACGTTGTTTCCTGCACCTAAAACAGCCTTTGTTTTAAAGGTAGCTTTATCGTCAACATCCATAACCGATGCTACAAGGTATGAGGTGTTATAAACCTCTTCCATTATGCAGATACAAGAATTTGAAATTCTCGCAAAATCTTTACCGTCTGTGCTTATTTCGGGCACACAGTTTTGTTTAACCTGGTCTTCTTCACCTGAAATATCTACATAATAATTAGATAAAAGCACAAGCTCATCACCTATAAGACGGGATGAAATATAGCTACCGTCCTGAAAAATACGCCACTCTTCAACGGGGGCAGACTTGTCAGAAATATCATAAGCTACTGCTAAAGTAAGGCTTTTGCCTCTGTAACCGTAGTAATAGCTTCTCATTTTTGCATTTCCGAAAGCTACGTCACCGTTTTCCTGGAAATCTTCTCTTTGGCTACAGTTAAGAATAACGTAAAGCTTGTTACCTGAAACGTACATTTCCTGTGCTCTCATAAAATAAATGCTTTCGTTTTCGGGCTCTGCCACATTTATTTTTGAAACAACGTTAAAATTGCCGTTTTCGGTAGGCTCAATTATTGTAATTGTGCATTGATATTTTAATTCGGGAATTTCGGGCTCTCTCGCTTCTTCAGTACCCTCGGTAGCTTCTGTTTCGGCATCTGTGTGTACCTCGGCTTCAACCGATTCTGTCTGATTTTCGGGAACTGCCTCAGTAGTTTCCGCCTGCGGATTATAACCAGGTGAAACCTGAACAGCACCGCTTGAGGTAACGTCTGTAAGCTTTTCATCCTCAAAAACGATTTCTTCTAACTCTCTGTAATAGGTGTCCCAGTCGGTATTTTCAGGGTTAACAATATAAAGATATCTGCCGTCGTTTTTAATAATATCGGCTTCACTTACGCCCTGCACCTGCTCGTTTGTTTCGCCGTAATTTTTGTTTGTAGTCTGTACTGTTACAGAGCCTTTGTTTTCAGAGTAAACCGACCCTGTTGCACTTCCGGGTGTTGCAGTAGCATTTTCCGCCACCGCATCTTCCATTGTTGCACCGAAGAAATTCAAATTATATCGAAAATCTGCTTGATAATCATTGTATTTTTTTGCATAATCTGCAAAAAGATTTTCAATTTCGCTGTAATCCTCGGGGGTTGCAGGCTCTTGGTTTACAACGCTATCACCGATTTTAACGGGTATTTTATCCCAAGGTCTGATAAGCACAACAGAGGTAACCGCAATAATAACCGCAGCCACCGCAGAAAGACTGCGAATAAGAATTTTTCTTTTCTTTCTCTTTTTCTTCGCGGGCTTTTCTTCCTGGAATTCTGTAACGTTTTGTGGAATATTTTCTACCATCTCTGCTATTTTTTCGGGGGTAAGGCTCTCGGGGAGAGAAATATTTTCTACATTTTCCAGGTTTTTGTTCATAACCTCAAGCTCTTCATTTGTGAGTATTTCGTCATTTCTGTTTTCGTTAATATTTTCGTTCATTTCGGGCTCTCCTTTCACGCAAGAATTTCTCTTAATTGCTTTAATGCTCTTTGCTGACGTGAGCGAATCGTGTTTGCAGGCATATCGTAAATAACTGCAAGCTCGTGACTTTTAAAGCCACCGATTATTGAAAGAATTATTATCTGTGCATCAGGTGGGGTAAGCTTTGACAACGCCTCTTTTAATTCTGCAGTATTAATTAAAGAATCGTCAAAATTACCCTCAGTATTATCAATAAGAAACTCGTATTCTTCTGCAGGCAGAGCATCGGGCATCTTATTTTTAGCGGTAAGAATCGTTTTACATTTATTGGAAAGTATTTTAAAAAGCCATGGCTTAAAAAGTGAATTATCTTTTAAGGACTTTATGCTTCTCCAGGCAGAAAATACCGTTTCCTGAACGGCATCCTCCGCATCTTCTTTTGACGCTGTCATATACAAAGAAAATCTGTAAAGCTCGGTAGCATAAAGAGAATAGAGCTCTGAAAAGGCAACACTATCCCCCTCTTTTGAACGTTCAATAAGGATAAAAATATTATCTTTTGTTTCCATAGACATAAAATCACCACTCTTCACCTATATAGACTCGGGGAAATTGCATTTTGTTGCAAAAAATGTAAAAATTTTTCAAAAATTATTGATTTTTCAATTTTATGTTATCAATTTTCTCGCCAAATGTAAATAATAAATTAAATTGTACAATATATACCATAATTTATTTGCAATAAAAGAACGTATGTGTTACAATGATATCTGTATAATTTTGTGCTATGCACTATTCAATTGCGAAAGGACAAAACGAAATGTCTTTATTTAAAAAACTTTTTGGTGATTATTCCACTAAAGAAATTAAACGTATCAACGGTATTAAAGATAAGGTGCTCTCTTATGATGAAGAGTTTTCCCGTCTTACCGATGAACAGCTTCAGGCTAAAACTCCTGAATTCAAAGAAAGATTAGAAAAGGGTGAAACCCTTGACGATATTTTACCCGAGGCTTTTGCGGCTTGCCGTGAAGCCGCTTGGCGTGTTCTCGGTATGAAGCACTACCCCGTTCAGATTTTAGGCGGTATTATTCTTCATCAAGGCAGAATTGCCGAAATGAAAACAGGTGAAGGTAAAACTCTTGTTGCTACTCTCCCCGCTTATCTTAATGCTCTTTCAGGCAAGGGTGTTCATATCGTTACGGTTAACGATTACCTTGCAAAGCGTGACTCTGAATGGATGGGTAAAATCTATCGCTTTATGGGTCTTACCGTTGGTCTTATTATCCACGAGAAAAATAACGAAGCAAGAAAAGAAGCTTATGCTGCCGATATTACCTTCGGTACAAACAACGAAATGGGCTTCGACTATCTTCGTGACAATATGGTTATGTATGCCGCACAGCGTGTTCAACGCGGTCATGCGTTTGCTATCGTTGACGAGGTTGACTCAATTCTTATCGACGAGGCAAGAACTCCCCTTATTATTTCGGGTATCGGTGAAGCTTCAACCGACCTTTACAGAATGACCAACGATTTCGTTAAACGTCTTAAAATGGTTAAGGTTAAGGAGCTTGACACAAAGCTTGACGCGGAAGACGTTGTAAACGAGCAGGGCGGCGACTACCTTGTAGACGAAAAGGCTAAAACCGCAACTCTTACAAAAACAGGTATTGCAAAAGCTGAAGCGGCTTTCAATATTGAAAACCTTATGGATGCTGAAAACCTTACTCTTCAGCATCATATAAATCAGGCTCTTAAAGCTCACGGTACAATGGCAAGAGACGTTGACTACGTTGTTAAAGATGGTCAGGTGCTTATCGTTGACGAGTTTACCGGCCGTATTATGCTTGGCAGACGTTATAGCGAGGGTCTTCATCAGGCTATTGAAGCTAAAGAGGGCGTTAAGGTTGAGCATGAAAGCAAAACTCTTGCTACTATTACATTCCAGAACTATTTCCGTCTTTATAAAAAGCTTTCAGGTATGACAGGTACTGCTATGACTGAAAGTGATGAGTTCCAGGAAATTTATTCTCTTGACGTTGTTGAAATACCTACAAACAAGCCCCTTGCAAGAAAAGATAACGATGACGTGCTTTACAAGACAGAGGAAGCAAAGTTCAACGCTATTGTTGAAACTATCGTTGCTTGTCACGAAAAGGGTCAGCCCGTTCTTGTTGGTACAGTTAACATTGAAAAGAGTGAAAAGCTTTCAAGATTCCTTAAAAAGCAAGGCATCAAGCACGAGGTTCTTAACGCTAAATTCCACGAAAAAGAAGCTGAAATCGTTGCTCAGGCAGGTAAATTCGGTGCAGTTACAATTGCTACTAATATGGCAGGTCGTGGTACTGATATTATCCTCGGTGGTAACCCCGAGTTTATGGCAAAAGCCCAGATGAGAAAAATGGAATTTGACGAAGAGCTTATTGCTGAAGCTACCGGTTATGCGGAAACGGATAATGAAGATATTATCAATGCAAGAAACACTTTCCGCGAGCTTGAAAAGAAATTTAAAGAGGAAACCTCTGCAGAAGCAGAAAAGGTACGTGAAGCAGGCGGACTTTTCATTATAGGTACAGAGCGTCACGAATCAAGACGAATTGATAACCAGCTCCGCGGTCGTGCAGGCCGTCAGGGTGACCCCGGTGAAAGCCGTTTCTACCTCTCTGCAGAAGATGACCTTTTAAGACTTTTCGCAGGTGACAGATTCTATAACACTCTTGATGCTTTCAAGAGCATCGGTGATATGCCCATTGAAGCAAAGCTTTTCACCTCCACAATTGAAAATGCACAGAAAAAGGTTGAGGGTAACAACTTTGCTATCCGTCGTAACGTTCTTAAATACGATGACGTTATGAATAAGCAAAGAGAGGTTATTTACGGTCAGCGTAATCAGGTGCTTGACGGTGAAGATATAAGCGCTCTTATTCAGAAAATGATTGTTGATACTATTTCTGAAACTGTTGAATTCTACTGCCCCGAAAAAGTTAATCACGATGAATGGAATAAAACAGGTCTTCTTACAAGATACGCCTGGCTCGTTTCAGAAAGCGATATTGCAGGCGTAGACGATACTGAAGAAATTACAGAAATTCTTCTTAATAAGGCTCAGGAGCTTTACGATAACCGTAAAGCAGAGCTTGGCGAGGAAACCGTTAAAGAGCTTGAAAGAGTGGGTCTTCTGAGAAACGTTGATATTCGTTGGATGGAGCATATCGACGCTATGGACCAGCTCAAACGCAGTATGTACCTTATGGGCTACGGTCAGAAAGACCCGGTTATTATTTTCCGTGACCAAGGTCTTGATATGTTTGAGGAAATGACAAACGGTATCCGCGAGGGAACAGTTGATTTCGTTCTTCAGTCAAGAATCCGTAAGGAAGCTCCCGTTGAAAGAAAGCAAACTGTAAAAATCACTTCAACCTCGGGCTCTGATGACGGCACTTTGAAAAAAGAGCCTAAAAAATCCGATAAAAAGCCCGGCAGAAACGACCCCTGCCCCTGCGGTAGCGGTAAGAAATATAAAAAGTGCTGCGGTATGAATGAAGGCGCAAGTAATTCATAATAGAGTCACCAGACTCGCTACGATCGTAGTCAAGAGTGAAAAGTGAATAGTGAAGAAGAAAAGGGTCTGCGACGCTATTTTAAATGGCAAGTGGCAAGTGGAAAGTGGCAAATGTCGGGACTGCGTTGGCGATTGTATATTTAGATGCCAGATGCCAGAGAGCTTCGTCAAGTGGCAAGTTGCAAATGGCAAGTGGCAAGTGGCAAATTAAGGGTCTGCGACGCTATTATATAAGCTTCGCAGGAAATAAATAATTTACTAATTAAAAAATTTTACAAAGGCGGTTACCTCTCTTCAAAGAGAGGGGGAGCGTCTTTTGTTTTGTTGTTTTACAAAAAAAGTATATTTCGTGCCAAAGATTATATATAACAATAAAGCTTTTCGGATGGTGGAGAGTTCTCGACGTGAGCCCTCGAACGTCGTGAAACCGTAGGTTTCATTGACACCAAGTAACCTCTTTTTAAAAAGTAAAT
>JAZUBO010000019.1:0-105880 GCA_045638585.1 Acutalibacteraceae bacterium
TCCAAAAAGGAAGTTAAGCGTATCGGTAGAGGTCCCGGTTCAGGCCAGGGCAAAACAGCCGGTAAGGGTCACAAAGGCCAGAAGGCACGTGCCGGTCGCGGTATGCAGATCGGTTTTGAAGGCGGCCAGATGCCTTTACAAAGACGCCTTCCCAAAAGAGGTTTTGTTAATATTTTCGGCAAGGAATTCGCTATTGTTAACGTAGCAGCCCTTGAAGAGAGATTTGAGGATGGTGCAATTATTGATATTGATGCACTTAAATCAGCAGGTCTCGTAAATAAAACACTTGATGGTGTTAAAGTTCTTGCACATGGTGACATCACTAAGAAATTCACTGTTAAGGTTAATGCTTATTCTGATGCAGCTAAGGCAAAAATTGAAGCTGCCGGAGGAAAGGCAGAGGTGATTTGAAGTGTTTCAGACATTGGCTAATGCATGGAAAATCCCCGATTTAAGAAAAAAGATTCTTTTTACAGCATTAATCGTAGTTATCTTCAGAATCGGAGCTAACATCCCAGCACCCTTCGTTAGCATCGGTGCAGGCGGACTTCTCGCTCAGACTGAAGGAACAACATTCCTCAACTACTTGAGTATGATGACCGGTGATGCGTTTAACTACGGTACAATTTTCGCTCTTTCAATCACACCGTATATCAACAGCTCGATTATTATCCAGCTCCTTACGGTTGCTATCCCTGCTCTTGAAAGACTTTCAAAAGAAGGCGAAGAAGGCAGAAAGAAAATTGCAAAAATCACTCGTTACGTAACACTTGCTCTTGGTCTTCTCCAGAGCGTTGCGTACTTCATCTACCTTCATACTAAAGATTATGTTCTTTACAAAGGCGATGAAATCTTCCCTCAGGTATTCCAGGGAATCGTTATTATCGCAGTTCTCACAGCAGGTACAACACTTGTTATGTGGCTCGGCGAGCAGATTAACAGCAAGGGTATTGGTAACGGTATCTCAATTATCCTTTTTGCAGGTATCATTTCCAGAATCCCCACAGAGATGACAATGCTCTTCGGTACATCTGATGAAGCACCCGGTGCTTTCTCTCAGAGCCCCGTTCACGCAGTTCTCTCAGTTCTTGTTGTTGTATTCTACCTCCTTATGATTGCTTATATCGTTTGGATGGATAATGCTGAACGTAGAATCCCCGTTCAGTATGCAAAGAGAGTTGTAGGCCGTAAGATGTACGGCGGACAGAGCACTCATATCCCGATTAAGGTTAATATGAGCGGTGTTATGCCTGTTATTTTCGCAAGCTCTATCCTCTCACTTCCTCCTACAATCGAACTTTTCGTTTCAGGTAAGATTAAAGAAGAAGGTATGTTGGCAAAGTTCTTCGATTTATTCGATGTTTCTAATCCCTTCTACTGCGTAATCTACTTCTTACTTATCATCTTCTTTGCATATTTCTATGCAACTATTCAGTATAACCCCATTGAAATGGCTAACAACATCCGTAGCAACAGTGGTACAATCCCCGGCATTCGTCCCGGTAAGCCCACTGCTATGTATATCCAGAAGATTATTTCAAGAATCATTCTTCTCGGTGCATTGCTCCTCAGCGTTGTTGCATTGTTCCCCAACTTGTTTACTTTGCTTACAGGACTTATCCTCGGCGAAGGCAACGGAATGAACATTTCACTTGGTGGTACATCAATCATCATTATGGTTGGTGTTGCACTTGAAACAGTTAAACAACTTGAAAGCCAGATGATGCTCCGTCATTATAAAGGCTTCCTTGATTGATAAGAGGAGGAACCGATTATGAAACTTATATTTCTCGGTGCTCCCGGTGCCGGTAAAGGCACACAGGCAGAAATAATTGCCGCAGAGCTTAAGATTCCCACAATTTCCACAGGAAATATCATCCGTGAGGCACTTGCAAACGGTACTGAGATGGGTCTTAAAGCAAAATCGTTTATTGAAGCCGGTAAACTTGTTCCTGATGATGTCGTAATCGGCATCATCAAGGATAGGGTGGCAGCTGATGACTGTGCAGGCGGATTCATCCTTGATGGTTTCCCCCGTACAATTCCTCAGGCTGAGGCTCTTGATAATATGGGCGTTATTATTGACAAAGTTGTTGATATTGACGTTCCCGATGAAAACATTGTAAACAGAATGTCAGGCAGACGCGTATGTAAGGCTTGCGGTTCTTCTTATCACATTGAAAATAAGAAGCCCAAAGTTGAAGGTGTTTGCGATGCTTGTGGCGGTGAGCTTCAGATTCGTAAGGACGACGCTCCCGAAACAGTACTTGACAGACTCAATGTTTATCACGAACAGACCGAGCCGTTAAAGGATTATTACGCAAAATGCGGTAAACTCCGTAGCGTAGAAGGTACAGCTCCTATTAAGGAGATTACAGCTTCAATCCTTAAGGTATTGGAGGATTAAGCATGATAGTGCTTAAAAGCGAAAAAGAAATCAGGCAAATGCTTGAAGCATGCAGGATTTCTGCAGAAGCACTAAAAGTAGCAGGGGAGGCAGTTGAACCTGGTATTTCAACCTGGGAGATTGACCGCATAGCCCGAAAATATATCGAGAGTAAGGGTGCTAAACCCACGTTCCTCGGATATAACGGCTTTCCTGCTGCGGCATGCATTTCCATAAATGACGAGGTTATTCATGGTATTCCCGACAAATCACACATCATAAGAGCAGGCGACATAGTAAGTATCGACCTCGGAGCCTGTATCAACGGTTTTACCGGTGATAATGCCGCCACTTTCGCATGCGGAGATATCTCTGCAGAAGCGAAGCGGCTGATAGAAACTACCGAAAAATCCCTTTACGAAGGAATTAAAAAGGCAGTTCCCGGCGGCAGACTCGGTGATGTTGGTAACGCGATTCAGAGCTATTGCGAGGAACGCGGCTACGGAGTTGTAAGAGAATACACAGGGCACGGCGTTGGAGCCGCACTTCATGAAGACCCGGCGGTGCCTAATTACGGTACTCCCGGCAGAGGAGTTCGTTTGGTGCCGGGCATGACAATTGCCATTGAACCCATGATTAACGAGGGTAAGGCATCTGTTAAAACATTGTCCAACGGCTGGACGGTAAAGACAACCGACGGCAAGCTGTCCGCTCACTTCGAGCATACAATTGCTATTACAAGCAGCGGACCGTTAATTATGACAAAGATTTAAAAAACAGACAAATAACAAAATTAATCAGGGAGGTATTTGTTATGTCAAAAGACGATATGATCGAAGTTGAAGGTACTGTTGTTGAAGCATTACCTAACACAACATTTCAGGTAGAACTTGAAAATGGTCATAAAATTTTAGCCCACATTTCCGGAAAACTCAGAATGAACTACATTCGTATCCTTCCGGGTGATAAGGTTACAGTGGAAATGTCACCCTATGACCTTACACGTGGACGTATCACATGGCGTTCGAAATAATAAAAGGCAAAAGCTGAATTTTAGGAGGTATTCTAATGAAAGTCAGACCTTCTGTCAAGAAAATTTGCGAAAAATGCAAAGTAATTAAACGTAAGGGAAAAATCATGGTTATCTGTGAGAATCCCAAGCACAAACAGCGTCAGGGCTAATCCCTACGCAAACCATTATTTGGAGGTGCAACTGACAAATGGCGCGTATTTCAGGTGTTGATTTACCCAGAGATAAAAGAGTCGAAGTTGGTCTTACCTATATTTTCGGTATAGGTCCCAAGACAGCTAATGACATTATCGCAGCTACAGGTATTGATCCCGACACAAGAGTTAAGGATCTTACAGAAGACGATGTAGCAAAATTACGTGAGTATATTGATCACAACGTAAAGGTCGAAGGTGACCTTCGTCGTGAAACAGCTTTCGATATCAAAAGACTTGTAGAAATTGGTTGCTATCGTGGCGTTCGTCACAGAAAAGGCCTTCCCGTAAGAGGTCAGCGTTCAAAAACAAACGCTCGTACTCGTAAAGGTCCTAAGAAAACAATAGCTAACAAGAAGAAATAAGTCGAAGGAGGTATTAGAATGGCTACAAAAGCTACCGGCAAAAAGGCCGGAACACGCAAGCGTCGTGAGCGTAAAAATATTGAACGCGGTGCGGCTCATATCCAATCCACCTTCAATAACACAATAGTTACTATTACTGATACTCAGGGTAACGCAGTTTCATGGGCAAGTGCTGGTGAAATGGGCTTCAGAGGTTCTCGTAAGTCCACTCCCTTCGCAGCTCAGACAGCTGCTGAAACAGCAGCAAAGGTTGCTATTGAGCACGGTATGAAAACTGTTGAAGTTTATGTTAAAGGCCCCGGTGCAGGTAGAGAAGCTGCAATCAGAGCATTACAGGTTGCAGGTCTTGATGTTACTCTTATTAAAGACGTAACACCTATCCCTCACAATGGCTGCCGTCCGCCTAAAAGAAGACGTGTATAACATTATAGGAGGAAACAAATTATGGCAAGATATACCGGTGCGGTATGTAAGCTTTGCCGCCGCGAGGGCCAGAAGCTCTTTTTAAAGGGTGGTAGATGCTATACCGGCAAGTGCGCTTTCGAGCGCCGTTCCTATGCACCCGGCCAGCATGGTCAGGGTCGTAAAAAGATATCAGAATACGGAATGCAGCTTCGTGAGAAGCAGAAAGCAAGACGTTATTATGGTGTTCTTGAGGGACAGTTCCACAAATATTTCCTTATGGCTACAAAAATGCCCGGTCAGGCTGGTGAAAACCTTCTCAAGATCTGTGAAAGCCGTTTGGATAATATCGTTTATCTTCTCGGTTGGGCAGATTCCCGTGCAGAAGCTAGACAGTTTGTTACACACGGTCATTTCTGTGTTAACGGTAAAAAAGTTGATATTCCTTCCTACCTTTGTAAGGCAGGGGATGTAGTATCCATTAAGGAGAAATCGGCACAGACCGACGCATTTAAGACAATTATCGAAGCCAACGGAAGCCGTCCGGTTCCCACATGGCTTGATATCAATCGTGATGCTAACTCAGGTAAGGTTGTAAACCTTCCCGAGAGAGATCAGATTGGCGCTCCTGTTGCGGAGCATCTTATCGTCGAGCTCTATTCGAAATAATGCTCTTTAGCCTCATGCCATTTTGGCAAAACAAAAACGCAGTTAATCTGTGTAATTTTAAGGAGGGTTTGGTATGATTGGTATTGAGAAACCCGAAGTAAGATTTACCGGGGCAGAAGATTCAGCATACGGCTCATTTGTTGTTGAGCCTCTTGAAAGAGGTTTTGGTACAACACTTGGTAACAGCCTTCGCAGAGTTCTTCTCTCTTCACTTCCCGGTTATGCAATTACTTCTGTAAAGATTGATAATGTTCTTCATGAATTCTCAACGATCCCGAACGTAAAAGAGGATGTTACTGAGATAGTTCTTAACCTTAAGGGCGTTATTCTCAAAATACACGGAGACGGTCCCAAGATTATGTATATCGAAGCTGACGGCTCCGGAGAAATAACAGCGGGTGATATTAAGGCTGATTCAGAGGTTGAAATTCTCAACCCCGATCACCACATTGCAACACTTGATGCTGATGCACACGTTACAATGGAACTTACAGCAGATAAAGGCAGAGGCTACGTTTCATCAGACAGAAACAAACAGCTTCTTGACCCCTCAATCGGCGTTATCGCTATTGACTCTATCTACACACCCGTTTTAAAAGTTAACTACACAGTTGATAACACTCGTGTAGGTCAGATTACCGACTATGATAAGCTCACAATTGAAGTTTGGACAGATGGTACAATTTCTGCAAAGGAAGCTGTTTCATTTGCTGCTAAAATTCTTACTGAGCATCTTAATCTCTTCGTTGAACTTTCTGATGAAGTTGCAGGTACAGAGATTATGGTTGTTAAAGACGACAGTTCAAAAGAAAAAGTTCTTGAAATGACTATTGAAGAGCTTGACCTTTCTGTTCGTTCTTTCAACTGCCTCAAGAGAGCCGGTATCAATACTGTTGAAGATTTGATCAATAAAACAGAAGACGATATGATGAAGGTTAGAAACCTTGGCAGAAAATCTCTTGATGAGGTTGTTGCAAAATTGGAATCACTTGATCTTTCTCTTCGTGATGAGGACGAATAAGTCCGTATTTTCGGCAAAGGAGTGGATTTAGATGCCCGGAACCAGAAAACTCGGCAGAGCGAGCGATCACCGCGATGCTATGCTTCGTAACATGGTTACATCCTTACTTGAAAACGGTAAGATGACTACCACAGTCACAAGAGCGAAAGAAGTTCGCGCTATGGCTGAAAAGATGATCACACTCGCAAAAGTCGACAGTCTCCACAATAAGAGACAGGCTTTGGCATACATTACAAAGGAAGATGTTGTTAAAAAACTTTTTGACGAGATCGCTCCTAAGTATAAAGACGTAAACGGCGGTTACTGCCGTATAATCAAGACTGAAGCTCGCCGCGGTGACGCAGCAGAGATGTGCATTCTTGAATTAGTTTAATTTAAGCAAAAACCTGACCCTAAAAGGTCAGGTTTTTATTATACCCCCTTATCAAAAAGCTTTTGATAAGGGGGTATATATGTTTTATAAAATTGTAATTAATCTTTGTTTAAAATAATTTTTGCTATCTTATAAACGTCACCGCAACCTAGGGTAAGAACGAGGTCGCCTTCTGATGCATTTTCCTTTATATAATCTGCAACCTTTTCGAAAGTATCAAACCATACACAACCTTCAATTTCATCTGCAAGGTCTTGAGTTGTGATACCGTAGGTGTTGATTTCTCTTGAACCCATAATCTCGGTAAGCACAACGTTATCAGCTATTGAAAGAGCCTCTGCAAAGGCATTTAAATGCATTTTAGTTCTACTAAAGGTGAAAGGCTGGAACACAGCCCAAACACGCTTATAATCCATCTTTTTAGCGGCAGAAAGGGTAACCTCAAGCTCTGCGGGGTGATGAGCGTAGTCGTCTACAATATCAACACCGTTATAAGAGCCTAAAAACTCAAAACGTCTGCCTGCACCTTTGAAGGTTACAATACTATTGCGGCACTGTTCAACAGTTGCACCGCAATACATAGCGGCTGCAATAGCGGCAAGTGAATTTAGAACGTTATGCTCGCCGGGAACACTTAATTCAATTCTACCTTCGTTTTTACCGTCAATGTAAAGGTCGTAGCAGGGGAAAGCACCGTTGTTATAGCCAACGTTTTTAGCAACTAAATTACATCCATCGGTTTTACCGAATGATATCATTTTTTTGCCTTCACTTATGCCCTTAATGCTATCAAGAGTATTTTTATCGTCACCGTTATAAATTACGGCTTTTGTAGACATATCTGCAAATTTTCTGAAAGATGCTTCAAGATTTTCAAGAGTTTTAAAATACTCCATATGGTCGCAGTCAACGTTAAGAATAACACTGATATCGGGAGTTAAATCAAGAAAAGTATCTTTGTATTCACAAGCCTCGCAAACAAGAATATCGCTTGTACCAACTCTTCCGTTAGTACCTGTAAGTGGAAGCTTACCACCGATAACAGCAGACGGGTCAAATTCATTATCAATAAGAATATGAGTAAGCATTGAGGTAACTGTTGTTTTACCGTGAGTACCGCAAACACCGATACAGTTATCGTATTTTCTTGTAAAGTAACCGAAAAGCTTACTTCGTTCAAAGGTGGGTATACCTTTTTCTTTTGCGGCAACAAGCTCGGGGTTATCCGGAAGTAAGGCAGCAGTATAAACAACCATATCTGCACCATCAACATTTTCTGCTTTTTGCCCCATTGTAACCGGAATACCTAAAGTACGTATTCTTTTTAAGGTGTCAGACTCATTGTTATCAGAGCCTGTAAGATAGTGACCTTGAGAATGTAAAATCTCGGCAAGGGGACACATACCGCTGCCACCGATACCGATGAAATGTATTCTTTTAGCATTTTTTATTGCTACGTCAATAGTCATATTAAAAATCCTTTCATAAAGGAATTGTGTTCACTTAAAATTATACTCTTTAACGGTATAAAAATAAACCCCTAAATCGTAAAAATATTATTTATTGAAATAAAAACTTAGTTTTTTATTTTTTAAACCTCTTTGAAGAAGATAACCAAGCACACCGCAAGAAATAATTTCACCCGCTAAAACGGTAAAGGTGAAATAAAAATAAGTGCCCTCAAAGCCGTAAACGTACATTAAAACCGGGGGAACTATAAGTGTGTTTGAAATAATAGGAGGTAAAAGAGCTAAAACAGGATGCTTCCTTAAAAGGTATGTACCAATAGCACCTAAAAGTGTAGCAATGCTACCGAATACAATATCCCATAAAGCACAGCCTGTGAGAATGTTAGCAAGTAAGCAGCCTATAAAAAGACCGGGTATTGCCGCAGGTGTAAATAAAGGTAACACTGTTAATGCTTCAGAGAAGCGGATTTGAATAGGGTTGCTTGCAAGACCCATAGCAGCCGCTACGTAAGTTAAAACAACGTAAAGAGCGGCAACGATTGCGGCAAAAGCCACGTTCACAATTTTTCTTCTGTTTTTCATTTTTTCAACTCCATAGTTTTGATTTAAGTGAGGATGGTTTCGAACTCACATTTCGCGGCAGATATATAAGTGATATAACTGTCACAATGTATAAAAAACATCTTGTAAATTCTACAACAAGATGCTTTTTATTTACTTGAAAATATACTTATCAGTAGTATAATTAAAATAATAAAAACCTATTAAAGGATGGGGATTATAATGATTAACGTTACAATTTGGAACGAAGGACGCCACGAAAAAGAAAGTGAATCAGTAGCCAAGGTTTACCCTAAAGGTATCCATAACTGTATAGCTGAATTTTTAGGAACAGATGAAGAGCTTAATATTACAACTGCAACTCTTGATGATGAGTTTAACGGTCTTCCTGATGAAGTTCTTGAAAATACTGACGTTCTTCTTTGGTGGGGTCATATGGCACATGATGACGTGCCTGATGAGCTCGTTGAAAAGATATATAACCGAGTTATGAGGGGAATGGGCTTTATAGCACTTCATTCAGCTCATTTTTCAAAGCCTTTCAGAAGACTTATGGGAACAACCTGCTCTCTTAAATGGCGCGATGGTGACCGCGAAAGAGTTTGGTGTATTAACCCGTCTCACCCAATAGCAAAGGGTGTACCGGAAAATTTCAATATTCCAGTAGAAGAAATGTACGGTGAAAGATTTGATATTCCTCAACCCGAAGAGCTTGTGTTTATCGGTTGGTTTAAGGGTGGCGAGGTTTTCCGTTCAGGTTGCTGTTGGCAAAGAGGCCTGGGAAAAGTTTTCTATTTCCAGCCCGGCCACGAAGAAAACCCAACTTATTATATTCCCGAGGTTCAGCTTATTATCAAAAACGCTGTTCATTGGGCAGCACCTGAAAAGGTTGTACCTGAAATAGACTGCCCTTGGGTAGAATCTGTTGAAGAAAACTACAATGGTGAAAACAAATAAGTTTCACGAAGAACAAGTATAGCATAAAAAAACACTCTTATCAACCGATAGGGAGTTTTTTGTGATGCTTTTAAAATATATTTAGTGTGAAAACAGGTGATTATTATGATAAAATTTCTTTTTCAGGGTGATTCAATAACTGATGCAGGTCGAGACAGAGATAATGAAGCCGGCTATGGTGTGGGTTATCCTAATCTTTTTGCTGCAGAAGTAGGAAAAGCATTTCCCGGTGAATATTATTTTATAAATGAAGGTATAAGTGGCAATAGAATTGTAGATCTTTATGCAAGAATAAAAAGTGATATTATAAATCACCAGCCGGATATGATGTCAATTCTTATCGGTGTTAACGACGTATGGCATGAAATAAATGATAAAGACGGTGTTGCACCTGAGAAGTTTGAAAAGATTTATTCAATGCTTATTGAAGAGATTAAAGAAGCTCTTCCCAATATTAAAATTATCATTTTAGAGCCCTTTGTTCTTCCGGGAACAGGCACAAGCTATGCTTGGGATACCTTCAGAAGAACTTTAGAATTAAATGCACAGGCTGCAAAAAGAATTGCAGAAAAATATAATCTTAAATTTGTACCTCTTCAAAACAAATTTGATGAAGCTTGTGAAAAAGCTGAAGCATCATATTGGCTTGCAGACGGTGTTCACCCCACAGCCGCAGGTCACGCGATTATAAAAGACGAATTAAGAAAAGCATTTGATGAGATAAAATAATAATTAAACGGTCTGCAACAGCAATATATTTGCCATTGCAGACCGTTTGTCTATTCATATTCCACCTCTTTTCCCAACACGTTTATCGCAAATAAATTCGGTATTGCCATCAGTCCGTTACAGATATCTGCAAAGGTCCAGATTATTTTAGGCGGGTTTACGCAACCAACAAAAGCAAACACTCCATAAATTATTTTATAAAGCTTTGTATGCTTTTTACCGAATAGATATTCAACACCTTTTTCACCGTAGAAGGAACAGCTTGTAAGTGAGGTGAATGCGAAAACCGTAGTTAAAAGCGCAATACCTTTTTCACCGATTTTACCTATTGTCCCATACGCCTTTATTGAAAGCGCTGCACCGAAAAGAGTGGTGTAGTCGCTTGTAATAAGTATAGCAATTGCTGTGAATGTGCAGAGAAAAATTGTGTCAATAAAAACCTCCAGCATCGCCCACATACCTTGTGTTTTTTCGTCGCAGCTTTCTACCTGCGAGTGAAGAATTGTAGACGAGCCAAGCCCTGCCTCATTTGAAAAAACACCTCTCGAAATGCCGAAACGTGACGCTTTATATATTCCGTAGCCGTTTACCGCTTTAAAGGAAAAAGCCTCTTTGAAAATGCTTATAAAACAGGGGAGAACTGCTTCCTTGTGCTTTAATATTACCCAGATTGAAATTATGAGATAAAAGGTTGTCATAAGAGGGACGATTATCGTACCGAAATCTGCAATTCTCTTTACTCCGTCCTTTATGATTATAAAAACTAATACGGTTACTACTATTGCTGTTACGTAGTCGGGTATGTTAAAGCCTGTTTTTAAAGATTGTGAAATAGAATTGCTTTGTGTAAGATTTCCCATACCTAAAACTGAACAAATACAGAAAAAACTGTATATTTTAGAAAGGCCTTTCATTTTCAAACCGTTTTCTATGTATGAAAAAGCACCACCGCTGATATTACCGTATTTATCTTTTCTTTTGTATTTTATTCCAAGATAGTTTTCTGCGTAGGCGGTCATCATAGAAAACAAGGCGCTTACCCACATCCAGAAAACCGTACCGGGACCACCCGAATATATTGCCGTAGCAACACCGACTATATTTCCCGTGCCTATACAAGCACCTAAAACAGAGCAGAATGCACCAAACTGCGAAACGTCGCCATTACTGCTTCTTTTGAAAATCGTTCCCAAGGTGTTTTTCAATACAGTTTTAAATCCGCGTATTTGAAAAAATCTGCTTTTAAAGGTGAATTTAAGAGCAGTAAATAAAAAGAAGCATAACATCGGTAAACCCCAGATAACAGCGTTTACAGACTCTAAAAATCCTTGCATAAAACTTAACCTTTCCTTTGACAAATCGAATAACTCGTTCTATAATCGTATAGTAATATATAATCAAAATTAAGAAACGTTATTCTTGAAAGGTATATTTTAATGACTTACGATTTAACGAAGGGAAAAGTAAATAAGGTACTGCTTAAATTTACAATACCGCTTTTTATAAGTGTTATTTTTCAGCAGATGTATAGTATTGCAGATAGCCTTATTGCAGGTCGTTTTGCCGGTGAAGATGCTCTTGCGGCTGTTGGTGCATCTTACCCTATAACAAATATTTTTAATGCAGTTGCTATCGGTTGCAATGTAGGTTGTAGTGTTGTAATATCTCAGCTTTTCGGTGCTAAGGATTATAAAAAGGTTAAAACTGCATCCTCAACCTCTCTTATAGCTTGCATTGTACTTGGTGTGCTTCTTACGGTAATGGGAATTGCTTTAACACCCACCCTTATGAGAGCTATTGATACCCCTGAAAATATATTTAACGATTCCGCATTGTATCTTGCTATTTACGTAGGCGGTTTCACGTTTTTGTTTATTTATAATATCGCAAACGGTATTTTTAATTCCTTAGGCGATTCAAAAACATCTTTGTATTTTCTTATATTCTCTTCCGTTTTCAACGTTGCGCTTGACTATATTTTTGTAGTATTCTTAAATATGGGCGTAGGCGGTGTTGCCTGGGCAACCTTTATAGCTCAGGGTATAGCAGGTGTTTTGTCTGTTTTAACTTTATTAAAACGACTAAAAACTCTTCCCGTAACTGAAAAAACAGATTTGTTTTCTTTCCAACTATTAAAACGAATTGCCCGTATTTCAATACCCAGCGTGTTACAGCAAAGCTTTGTTTCTGTTGGTAATGTGTTTATTCAGAAGCTTATAAACGGCTTCGGCTCATACGTTGTTGCAGGCTTTGCCGCCGCATTTAAGCTTAATATGTTTACCATAAATGCCCTTTGCACTATCGGAAATGGTGTTTCAAGCTTTACCGCACAAAATTACGGTGCTAAAAAATATGACCGTATTAAAGAGGGTATGAAGTGGGGCTCAATTTTCTCTATTATTGCAGGCTGTATTTTTGCGGTTACATATCTCGGCTTTAATGAGCAGCTTTTAAGATTATTTATGGAAAAAACCGTTAACGAAGAAACTGTTGTTTCGGGTATGGCATTCTTAAAAACAGTTTCACCGTTTTTCTGTTTTATAGGCTTAAAGCTTATTTTCGACGGTGTTTTAAAAGGAACAGGCTCAATGAAGCTGTTTATGGTGGTTACCTTTACCGACCTTATCTTAAGAGTTATTCTTGCCTTTGTTTTCGCACCCATATGGGGTTATCAGGGTATATGGTACTCCTGGCCTGTAGGGTGGACGGTGGCAACCGTTTTATCAGTAATATTCTATAAAGGTCTTTCTAAAAAGCTAAAAGAAAAAACATAATAAAATGAAAGTCGCACTCAAAATTGAATTGAGTGCGACTTATTTGTTTAATTCTGTTTTCTTACTATGCGATATTCGTCATCTGCTCTGAAATACGGGCAGCTATCGTTTGATGAAGTTAAAAATTTTAAATATTCGTCTTCATCTAATTCAATATCGCAATAATATTCTTCTAAATCCTCGTCGTATCTGTAATTTTCACACATATCACATATTGCCATAATAAAACCTCATTTGTGGTATTTGCCGTTGTTGTTTATTTGAAAAGCACGGTAAACCTGCTCTAAAAGCATAACCCTCATAAGCTGATGGGGGAATGTCATAGGTGAAAAGGAAAGCTTGAAATCTGAAAGATTTTTGATTTCAGGTGAAAGACCGTAAGAGCTTCCTATAATAAAGGTTATATGACTTTTGCCGTTTAATGCGGCATCGTTTATAGCCTTTGCGAAAGCCTCGCTTGATTTTTCCTTACCCTCAATGCACAATGTGAAAGTATAACTTCCGTTAGGAATTTTCTTTTTGATTTCGTCAGCCTCTTTTGAAAGGGCGGTTGTGATTTCATTTTGTGACGGGTTATCGGAAAGCTTTACGGGGTTAAGCTCAATAATATCTAATTTACCGTAAGCAGAGATGCGTTTCGAGTATTCGACTACTGCATCACGCAAATATTTTTCTTTTAATTTACCTAAAGCAATAATTGTAATATTCATCATTCAAGACCTAAATAGGGGGCAGGGTTAATTCTGTTACCGTTTACTCTTACCTCAAAATGAAGATGAGCACCGAAAGAATAACCGGTGTTACCAACTCGACCTATTGCCTGACCCTTTGAAACAACGTCACCGGCATTTACCATAAGAGAGTTATCAAGCATATGAGCGTAAAGTGTTTCAATACCGTTACCGTGGTCTATAACAACATAGTTACCGTAACCGCCTGTGCTCCAACCGGCTTCTGTTACGGTACCTGTTGCACCTGCAACAACAAGTGAGCCTGAAGCACCTGCACCTGAAATATCAATACCCTTGTGGTTACCAAGGCTTCTTAAACCGAAGGGTGATGTAACTGTGAAAAGACCAACACAAGGCCAGCAGAAATATCCTGTTGTCTGAAGAACTGAATAAGAGCCTAAAGAAAGGCTTTCAGCACGGATACCTCTTTCAACAACCTGAGAAACAGGCTTTTCAACGGAAACGCTCATTAACTGCTCTGAAAGCACTTTTTTATCACCTATGTAGGTCACAAGGTCTATAGCGTATTCCGTACCGTTCTGACCGTTTCTTCTGATTCTTGCGTCACCAACGAAAAGAGTGTTAGTCTGAATTTCAACTGTGTCAAATTCAACCGTTGAAAGTGTTTTTTCACACTCTGCGTGGCGTATGGTAAGAATTTCTAAGGTCTTAAGAGAAAGCTCTAATTGGTCCGAAGACCAGATTCTATCGTCAGTTTTGTTGTAATAAGCGTATTTAAAGGAAACCTCTTCTGCAAAAGAAACTGATGAAGAGGGATAAAGCTCTTTAGCGCTTTCAAGATGCTGTGCGAAAATGTGCTTTGCATTCTGTCTGTCGGTAACTGCACAAAGGTAGTCACCGTCAATATAAATCTCGGTAATTTTTATAAGCTCCGGTGAAAGCTTTGTTATAAGAGTTTCAGACAAGCTTTCATAGTTTTTAATGTTGAAAGGCTCGGTAGAAGCCTCTTCAGTTGAAAAAGAATCAATAGACTGAAGATTTAAATACTTGGCGGCAAGATTCTGAGCAAGGTCCGCATCACTTTGAGTGGGTGCGTAGCCGATAATTTCATTATCAAGCTTAATTGCAACGGCATTTATCTTTCTGTTGTTTGAGTAAAGATAGCCTACCGAAACGGCAACAACTGCAAAAACGAGTATGAAAACAATGCTTCGTTTAAAAAACGTTTTAAAAGACGAAAAAGAGTTTTTATTGAATTTAAAAAACTTTTTGACAGAACTACCTATAAGCCTTGCAAATGAAGAAAAAATATCCCCAATAGCAAGACCTAAATTATAGATATAAACGTAAAGCGTTTTAAATATAATTCCCATAAAAACTCACTTTCAAAAAACTGTTTCGGATTATTTTCGCCAACTTAGAGTAACTATACCATAAATAAGATATTTTAACAAGAGTTTAAAGCAGTTTTAGAGATTTGTTTTAAAAGAATTTACAAATAAAAAGTGTCCGATTTCTCGGACACTGATTTTAATTAAAATACGTCAGACTCAATGTAATCTACACCGAGAGCACGGCAGAAGTTAAGAGCGAGTAAATCGTTTGCAGTCCAAAGGCCAACCTTTAAGCCTCTGTCGTGGAATTCTTTAACCATTTTAGGTGTTGCAACCTTGTAATCTGCATCAATATCAAAGCCGTATTCCAAACATCTGTGATAATCACCGCAGTTTTTACCGTATGTAAGCATAATCTGAAGATCAGGGAAAGCTTCGTGAGCCTTGATAAGATTCTCAAATTCAAATGACTGAAGCTGACACTTTTTAAGGTCGTAAACTTCACCTGCCATTGTAAATAAGTCATGAATCTGCTCATCAGTAAACTCACCCTTAAGCTCAATAAAGCAAATCATATCAGCATCGCGGCATATTTCAAGATATCTTTTGAAGGTGCAAAGATAAACTATTTCGTCACTCTTTTCATTTAAAAGAGGTTTTTGTGTAAGCTCTTCGTATGTAGCTTCTGCAACTAAAAGCTCTGTGCCGTCAACGAACTTTGCTTCGTCGTTGTGGTTTACAACGAAAACACCGTCTTTTGTAACTCTTACGTCGGTTTCAATACCACCTGAGCCGTGAGCTACTGCCGCAGTAAAGGATGCCTCTGTGTTGCCGGGGTGCTTTGAGCTGTAGCCTCTGTGAGCTATCATACAAATATCCTTGTGAAGCTCCTTGTTTAAAAAGTGAAGCCCAACTGCCGCACCTGCAACTATACCCGTACCAATTGCAATATTTCTTACTGTTTTATTCATAAAATCACATCCGAAAAAGTATTCTCAAATCATTCTAAATGAATAGTAAGTCTTTGTCAATGAAATTAATTAAAAACCGAAAAAATAAATGTAAATGCAAAGAATATATTATCTATTGAGAAATTTTAAAATATATGGTAAAATGAAAAGAAAGTATATTCGGGAAGTGATATCGTGAAGAATTGCGACATAAATATTCGTGACCCTTTCGTGCTTGTGTATGAGGGTAAATATTATATGTACGGCACAAGAGCTAAAAGCTTCGGTGTTAAAACAGGCGGTTTTGACGTGTATATCGGTGATGACCTTGAAAACTGGTCAGAGCCTAAAGCGGTTTTTAATTCTTCAAAATGGGGGATGAACTCTGCGGTTAACTGGGCTCCCGAGGTTCATTTCTTTAACGGTAGCTTTTATATGTTTGCAACCTTTACAAAGCCCAATGGCTTAAGAGGTACATACATTTTAAAAAGCGACACTCCCGACGGTGAGTTTAAGCCTCATTCGGAGGGTGCTGTAACACCTCTCGAATGGGAGTGTCTTGACGGTACGCTTTATATTGAAAACGGTAAGCCTTACTGCGTTTTCTGTCACGAGCATACTCAGATTTTAAACGGTACAGTTTGCTTCGTTGAATTAAGTGAGGAGTTAACTCACGCAGTAAGCGAGCCTATAGAGCTGTTTGCCGCAAGCTCATTCCTTAAAAGAGAAGCAAGTGAAAGCTGTCATAACGTTACCGACGGTCCGTTTTTATATAAAATGGCAGACGGTAAGCTTCTTATGATATGGTCTACTTGTGCTAATAGCTATGTTCAATGCATTGCCGCATCTGATAACGGTTCAATTTTCGGTAAATGGTCACATCTTCAGCCGATTTTTGATGATGATGGCGGTCACGGAATGATTTTTAAAGATTTAAACGGTAATTTGAAATTAACACTTCATTGTCCTAATATATCAGAGAGTGAAAAGCCTGTTTTCTTTGATATCAAAGAAGAAAACGGCACATTAGTCAGAATCGGGTGAGTATTATCAAAGGTTTTATAAAAAGCTATATAGATGCTTTTTCAGTTAATATAAAAGAACATACAGAGCATACCTCACAGGTTGTAAAGCTTTCCTTTGCAGACCTTAAGAAAACTTATCATGGCTCTGCTTTAGGCTGGGCTTGGGCGGTTATCAAGCCTGTTGTTACAATATTTGTCTATTGGTTTGCTATCGCCGTAGGTCTTCGTCAGGGTGGCGACGTTGACGGCTACCCCTATATTCTCTGGCTTATAAGCGGTATTGTGCCTTGGTTTTATATGGGCGACACTATTACAGGCGGAACGGGTTGTATAAGAAAATACAGCTACCTCGTAACGAAAATGCAATTCCCAATAACAACAATACCAACCTTTACAAACCTTTCAAGGCTCTATGTTAATATTGTTATAACTCTTATAGTTGTTGGAATTTTCTGGATAGGCGGTTATCCACCTACAGTTTATTTGCTTCAGCTTCCGTTATACATTCTCTTTATGTTCCTTTTCTTTAACGCATGGTCATTGTTTTCAGGTCTTATTTCAGCAATCAGTAAGGATTTTTCAAACCTTATAAAATCTCTTAATATTGCTGTTTTCTGGCTTTCAGGTATACTCTGGAATATTGAAAACGTTGCAGATAATAAGTTTTTGTATACTTTAATGATGCTGAATCCCGTTACTTTTATTTGTTACGGCTTCAGAAATTGTTTTGTAAACCACGTTTGGTTTTTCGAACAGCCCGATAGATTGCTATATTTCCTTTTATGGTATTTAGCTTTGGCATTCTTGTCATTGTGGGCATATAAGAATTTAAGAAAAGAAATTGCAGACGTTTTATAATAAAGCGGAAATTTTGAACTTTACCTATCAAGAAAGGTCAGAACAATGAGCGAAACAGTTATAAGATTTGAAAATGTTACTAAAATCTATAAATTGTATTCAAGTACAAGAAAAAGGCTTTTAGGCATATTTATAAAGAAAATCCCCTATAAAAAGAAAAAAGCAGTTGACGAAGTAAGCTTTACCGTCAACCGAGGCGAATCCGTTGCTCTTTTTGGTAAAAACGGTGCAGGTAAATCAACTCTTTTAAAAATGATAACGGGTGTGGTTTTCCCTACAAGCGGTGATATTGAAGTAAATGGCAGAGTAAGTGCCTTGCTTGAGCTTACAAGCGGTTTCGATATGGAGTTTACCGGTAGAGAAAACATTTACCTTAAAGGTCATATTTTAGGTCTTAAGGATGAAGAAATAAAAGCCCTTGAAGAGACAATTGTTGAATTTTCAGAGCTTAACGAGTATATAGACCAGCCTGTAAGAACGTATTCAAGCGGTATGAGAGCAAGGCTCGGCTTTGCTATCAATGTTAATATTAAGCCCGAAATTCTTATCGTAGACGAGGCTTTAAGCGTTGGTGATGCACCATTCAGAAAAAAATGTCAGAAAACAGTTAACGAGATAATAAACAAAGATAATGTTACTCTTCTTTTCGTTACTCATCAGACCGCAGTTGCAGAAGATTTCTGCAAGAGGGGAATAGTAATGAAGAATGGTAAAATCGTTTTCGACGGTGACGTAAAAGAAGCATCAGAATATTATAAGAAAATGAATGCAGGGAAAAAGTAAAAATGAACACCACCAAAAGTGAATTATCACTTTCGGTGGTGTTTTTATAAATTATTTAACTATCAAATCAGCGTAAATGGGGTAATGGTCTGAAACGTATCTGCCGTCGATACCCTCGGTAACTACCTTGTAAACGGTAGCGTCAAATTTATCGTTAATCATAACGTAGTCAATAACGTCGCCATCGTGCTGAGTGGGCTTTGTATCGTGGTATGTACAGTAATCCATTGTGTCAGGTGCGATGAATTTTGTATCTTTAAGAACACCTGATTCAACAAACTGATTATAGTTTTCACCATCCTGACGAACGTTCATATCTGCGGTGAAAACAACAGGGATATCCTCAAATTCTTTTGCTTTGTTAATAATAAGCTCAACACTGTTTTTTCTTGCCTCAACACCAACGTGGTCAAAATGGCTGTTAAGATGAGCATATTTCTGACCTGTCACCTTATCTTCAAGAACAACCCAGGTACAAACTCTTTTACAAACAGCATCCCAACCGAAAGAAACCTCTTCAGGTGTTTCTGAAAGCCAGAATGTACCGCTGTCTACTACGTTATATTTGTCTTTAAGATAGAAAATTGCAGAGTATTCGCCTTCGTTGTCACCGTCATCTCTGCCAACACCAACGTAGCTGTATTTTTCACCCAATGTTTCGTTTAAGGTTGCCATCCATTCGGGTGTAGCTTCCTGAACACCAACAGAGTCGGGAGCACCGTCAAGAATTGTCTGCGTTACGATACCGATTCTGTCTTCCCAGGTATCGTTACCTACGTTTGTGCAACGGATGTTAAATGACATAATACGCATAGCGTTATCCTCCTTTTTAGTAAAACCTTGAATAACAGGGTTTTCGTGTATTTTTTTGTTGATTAAAAGACCTGCTGTAACGCCTACTGCAACGGTTACAACAGCGGCAGTTATGCCGATTGCTAATTTCTTTTTATTCAAGAAATAACCCTCCTGTGAATCATTATATATAGTATATTACCACAAATAAAACCGGTGTCAATATAAGTAAAAGAAATAAAAAAACGACCTCACAGAATTTTTTCTGTGAGGTCAAATTTTTATTAGTTGTGCTGTTTGCCGAATTTTCTCTGGAAGAACTTAACAATCTCAACAATTGGGATGATGAGGAATGCAAGACCGAGAGAAATAAGGTATGCCTTGAGGTCAAGGTGAGCAAAGCCGAAGAGGTTTGAAAGGACATCAATCTCAACAACTGCTGTTGTAAGAAGGAATGAACCAACCATAGCACCGTAAAGAGCAAGGTTGTGCTGACCCTTGAATACCATTGCAACAACAGAGCCTCTCTGTGAACGCATATTGAAAGAATGGAAGATTTCGCACATTGCCATTGTGAAGAATGCCATTGTCATACCTTCGGTGCTGTCGGGGATGTTTCTGAAAACAAGGTGACCTGTTTCAAGGAATTCACCGATATAGAATGCAATAACGGTAAGAATACTTACAAGAACACCCTGATATGCACAGTCAATACCGAGACCGCCTGAGAAAATACCGTCAGTTTTGCTTCTGGGTTTTCTCTTCATAATGTTTGATTCGGGTTTTTCAAGACCGAGAGCAAGAGCGGGGAAACAGTCGGTAACAAGGTTAATGAAGAGAAGGTGAGGAGCTTCAAGAATTGTAAAGCTCATAATTGTTGCAAAGAAGATGGAAACAACCTCTGAAAGGTTTGAACCAAGAAGGAACTGAATAGCCTTACGGATGTTGTCGTAAATTCTTCTACCTTCACCAACTGCTGAAACGATAGTTGCAAAGTTATCGTCTGTGAGAACCATATCAGCAACGTTCTTTGTAACGTCAGTACCGGTAATACCCATACCAACACCGATATCAGCACTCTTGATAGAGGGAGCGTCGTTAACACCGTCACCGGTCATAGCAGTAACGTAGCCTTTATTTCTCCAAGCGTTAACGATTCTTGTTTTGTGTTCGGGCTGAACACGAGCATAAACGAATATGTTTTCAACGATTTTTTCAAATTCTTCGTCTGAATATTTATCGATATCTGCACCCATCATAGCCTGTGAATCGTCGGAAAGAATACCTAATTCACGAGCGATAGCCTTTGCAGTATTGATGTGGTCACCTGTAATCATAATAGGTGTGATACCTGCACTACGGCATTCAACGATAGCATCTTTAACCTCGGGACGAACAGGGTCAATCATACCTGTAAGACCAATGAATATCATGTCGTATTCAAGAGATGCTGAATCGTAAACCTCGGGAGCTGCTGAATATTCCTTGAAAGCAACTGCAAATACACGAAGAGCTTTGTTACCCATTCTTGTGTTTTCATCTGCAGCCTTTTTAAGAATTTCATCGTTCATATCAACGATTACACCGTTAACGAGAGCTTTAGTACATTTTTTAAGGATTTCATCGGGAGCACCTTTGGTGTACTGAACGAATTTACCGTTAACCTGGTGAACAGTTGACATCATTTTTCTGCCGGAGTCGAAGGGAACTTCGCCTGCTCTGGGGTTAGCGGCAACAAGGTCAGCCTTTTTAAGACCTAATGCTGCAGCGTAGTTGATAAGAGCAACCTCGTCAGGTTCACCTGTGCTTTTGCCATCTTCGTCAACCTCTGCGTTAGTGCAAAGAGCCATAGCAGTTGCAAGAACCTTTTCGTCCTCTGCATAATGGTCAACAACTGTCATTACGTTCTGAGTAAGTGTACCTGTTTTGTCTGAACAGATAATCTGAGTACAACCGAGAGTTTCAACCGCATTCATCTTACGGATGATAGCGTTTTTCTTTGACATATTTGTAACGCCTATCGAAAGAACGATAGTCATAACAGCAACAAGTCCTTCGGGGATAGCAGCAACTGCAAGTGCAATTGCGGTAATGAATGAGTGAAGAGCAACGTCAAAGAACTGTGCGTTGTCGGCTAAAATATACTGAGTAACAAGGTTGTAACCGAAGATAATAATACAAACACCGATAACAAGCTTTGTAAGAATTTTTGAAAGCTGTTCAAGCTTGATTTCAAGAGGTGTTTTGCCTTCCTCTGCAAGAGCGATAGCGTTAGCGATTTTACCCATTTCGGTATCCATACCTGTTGCTACAACAACAGCTTTACCACGGCCGTATACGAGAGTTGAGCCCATATAAGCCATATTTTTACGGTCACCGAGGGGAACCTCGTCGCTCTTGTCGTTTGAAAGTGTAAGAGCCTTAACAAGCTTGTTTACAGGAACAGATTCACCTGTAAGAGCAGCCTCTTCAATTTTCATACTTGCACATTCAAAGATACGGCAGTCAGCGGGGATAGCATCACCTGCATCAAGAAGAATAACGTCACCTACAACGAGGTCTTCGCTCTTGATAGATTCTACTTTACCGTCACGAAGTGTTTTTGTTGTCGCCGCACTCATTTTCTGAAGAGCTTCAACAGCTTTTTCAGCCTTGTTTTCCTGAACAACACCGAGAATAGCATTGATAAGAACAACAACAAGAATGATTATTGAGTCTGTGGGGGGGACGAAGTGACCTGCTTCGATGATTTCAGTAGCAGCAGAAATAACTGCGGCAACAAGAAGGATGATGATCATCGGGTCTTTCATCTGGTCGAAAAATTTCTTTAATGTGGAATCCTTTTTTGCTTCTGCAAGCTTGTTTTTTCCGTTTTTCTCAAGTCTTGCGGCAGCTTCTGCAGATGTAAGTCCGTTTTCAGTAGAGTTTACCTCTTGGAATACAGACTCGGCAGATTCGAGATAGTGTTTCATTTTTTCTACCCTTTCTTAATTTGTTCAATCGGGAATAAAAAAGACCTTTACCGTCTGTGGTAAAAGTCTCACTCTTTAATGTATCGGCGGGCTATTGCCGGGAATGACGCCGAATACCGCACGTTAAGTACGAGCTACTCCCTTTTGTCAACGGATATTATACAATAAAAATATAATCTTGTAAATAGTTTTGCCGTTTTTTTACATTTTATGAATGTGTGTATAATAAATAACACGTTCTATTTATTTGTACAATTTAGTTTGTTTAATATGTGTAAATAAGTGAGGTGTAAATTGGCTAATATTACAAAAATCTTTAATGGCTTCTATTTTTGTTGAAAAGAAAAAAGGTGTGTGGTATAATAGCTATCGGAAAAATAGCCTATATTTTGGCAAAGGAGTTTTAACAATGAAAAAATTCACAAAAGTTATTGCTCTTATTCTTGCAGTTATTATGCTTTCAAGCACAATGACCGCTTCAGTAAGTGCATACGCCCCCACATCAAGTGATTTACCCGTTGCAGAATTTATACCCTTGGGTGATTTCTTCAGCTATATCATGAATTTCCTTTTATCTATTTTAGGATTGAACGGTGGAGATTCTTCACAAGATGAATCTCCTGCTGTTAAATTTGATATAGAGCAGGGTGAAATTCTCGGTAAAAAATCTAAAACAAGCACAACTCATTCATCATCAATCGTTAAAATGCTCAACGGTGATTTGATGGCTGTTTGGTTTGGCGGTAGCGGTGAAGGTGATGCTGACGTTCGTATCTGGTTCTCAGTATACAAAGATGGTGCATGGACAGAAGCAGCTCAGATTCCCTCAAACGACACAGTTGCTCACTGGAATCCCGTTCTTCAGGATTACGGTGCATTCGTAAGAGTTTTCTATAAGGTTGGCGAAGATACAGAAAATTGGGTTACAAAATATTGTGATACTTGGGATTTCGGTGCACATTGGACAGAAGCTAAAGAACTTGTTCCCGGCGATACAACAGGTGGTAGAGGTCCTGTTAAAAATAAATGTCTCTTTACAAAAAATGGTATGATGATTGCTCCTGCATCAACTGAACTGGGCGAATGGGCAGCATTCTTTGATGTGTCCTTTGACGGTGGTAACACTTGGACAAAAACTGCTAACATCGTTTCTGATGCTGAAATGATTCAGCCTGCACTTTGGGAAGATACAGATGGTGGCGTTCACGCTTTCTTCAGAACAACGGCAGGTAAAATCTACAGAAGTGATTCAACTGACGGTGGTTTAACTTGGGGAGAAGCTTATGCTACAGACCTTCCCAACAACAACAGCGGTATTGACTGCGTTATGACTGATAACGGTTGGCTCTGGCTTGCATATAACCCCGGTTCAATCAACGGTATAAGAAATAAACTTGTTCTCGCTGTTTCTAAAGACAACGGTGAAACCTGGGAAGAGGTTACAGTTCTTGCAGAAAATATTCTTGTTTTCGAAGAGTATTCATATCCTGCAATTATTGCAGATGGCAACGAGCTTTACATCACTTATACAAATGAACGTGAAAGCATTGCATATGCATTCATTACATTTGAAGGCTGATTTATATAATTTATAAACAAGAGAGCCTTTTCGGTAGTTTGACTATCGAAAAGGTTCTTTTTTATGTTGATTTGCATATAAAATATTATAAAATTCTTGTGAAATTAGTAACAATGTGAAAAATCAGAAATTTCTATTAGGCAAAATAACCAAATGAAAGTTGCGGAAAAGTTGCGATTTATTTTGAAACGAAACTTCCGATTGTCTAAGGTGTTCTTATTAAAAGTGTCGTAATTGTTTATAGTGACGAAAAAAAATCAGGATAGTAAAAAAGCGGCAAATTGCCTTGAAAAACACTTGCAAAGGACTATAATGTGCTTGTAGTTTGATATGGCAATAAAGTCATTTAATATGATACTACAAGGAGATAATGAAAATGTCTATTTCAAAAAAAGTGGTTGCACTTGTTCTTTCTGTTGTTCTTTTCGTTGGTGCATCACTTCCCGTAAACGCAGTTGATTTTGCTTATTCTTACGAAAAAGGAACAATAATCGGTACTGGTGAAAAAACCGATAGCACACACGCTTCTACAATCGTTATTCTTCCCAATGGTGACTTAATGTCAGCTTGGTTTGGCGGTAGCGGTGAGGGCGAAGATGACGTTCGTATTTGGTATTCTGTTTATTCAAATGGCAGCTGGGGCGAAGCAAAACAAGTTCCCTCAACAGATACTGTTGCTCATTGGAATCCCGTTCTTCAAAATTTCGGTGAATTCGTAAGACTTTATTATAAAGTCGGTACAGATACAAAAATATGGGTTACAAAGTATGTTGATACTTATGATAACGGTAAAACCTGGACAGAGGCTCAAGAGCTTGTCCCCGGTGACACAACAGGCGGTAGAGGTCCCGTTAAGAATAAATGCCTTGTAACTTCAAAGGGTCTTATAATTGCTCCTGCATCAACAGAGCAGGGTGACTGGACTGCATTCTTCGATATTTCAGAGGATGGCGGCAAAACCTGGACTAAAACAGAAACAATCGTTTCTAATGCAGAAATGATTCAGCCTGCACTCTGGGAAGACCTTGACGGCAACATTCATGCCTTCTTCAGAACAAAATCAGGTAAGCTTTACAGAAGCGATTCTTTCGATGGTGGTTACACTTGGTGTGAAGCATATGCAACAAGCCTTCCTAACAACAATAGCGGTGTTGATTGCGTTATGACCGATAACGGTTGGTTGTGGCTTGTATACAACCCCATTAACGTAAACGGTTTAAGATACAAGCTTCGTCTTGCAGTTTCAAAGGATAACGGTGAAACTTGGGAAAAGGTTGAAGAAATCGATTCTTCTGCTTGGATTTTCAACGAGTATTCATATCCCGCAATGGTTGCAGACGGCAACAATATTTACATCACTTATACATATAAACGCGATAAGATAAAATATGTATTTGTAAGCTTCAATGAAGAAGCATAATTTAGTTCAAATCAATTCACTCTAATTAGTTTATTGCGTCAATCCATATTCTCGTTTCTCGTCCTGAGGCTTTTAGCCGAGGGACGAGAAACATTTTATTTTGTTTTTAGCTTTATTCAATTTATTTTAGCTTCTTTTCATTTGGGCGAAATGACGATAGGTTGTATCTGCTGACCTGATAAAGCAAGCTCAAGCGTTTGGGGTATAAGAGTGAAATCTGCAACCATCGAGTTAGGCTTTCCTTGAAAGCTATCCTGACCGTAGGGAACAAAATAAATATTTTTGTAGTTGAGAAGACTACCAATATTTTTTGCGGCATTGCTTAAAGCATCGTTAGTAGATGGTGCGATGAGAAGCGGTCGGGCATTCCTTAAATGCGCCTTTGCCGCTAAAGTGACGCAAGTGTCGGTAACGCCCGTTGCAAGCTTTGCCAAAGTGTTTCCCGTGCAGGGTGCGATAATCAAAGCATCAAGCAGTTTTTTAGGTCCGATAGGCTCAGCTGAGGGGATAGTGTGAATAATTCTATTACCTGTAATATCCCTCATTTTTTCTCTCCAATGAGAAGCATCACCGAATCTTGTGTCAAGAGAATATGAATTTTCTGACATAATCGGGATTATGTTGTAATCGAGTTTTTTTAATACTTCTATTTGTTTAAACACTGCTTCGAATGTGCAATAAGAACCGCACAAAGCGAAACCAATTGTTGTCAATTAAAAAACCCCCTTGCCTTTATTATGGGTAAAATAGAGTGACCGATAATCTCACCGGCAGATTTAGGAGCAACCTTGCCGGGTAAAGAGCCTGCTTTTATAACTGTAAAGGCTTTTTCCTTTGCAGCTTGAAAATCAATTCCAAAGGGTGCGGAAGCAATTTCAACAAGCACACAGTCGGGATTGAGCATTGAAAGCTCTTTTTCTCCTAATACTTTTTTTGGAACGGTGTTTATCAGCGCATCATAGTTTTGTTGTTCATAGCTTAACGTGTGAAATTCTCTGTAGTTTAAAGATTCAGAATGAATAAGCGCAAAATCACTTTGCTTTCGTGCAAAAACGGTAACATCTGCACCTAATGCTTTTAAAGTTCTTGCAAGTGTTTTACCTGTTCTGCCGTAGCCTAAAACGGCGCATTTCATACCGTGAATTGTAATAGGCAGATTTTCAATAAGTACCTGTAAAACACCTTCGGCAGTAGGAACTGAATTGTAAACGGCAAGCTCGTTAAGTTCAAGATAATCGCAATACTGAACGCCTTTTTCAGACAATTCTTCTATAAAGCTTTTTGAAAGCTGACCGCCAAAAATCATTTTATCGGGTGTTGATAACGCGGCAACGTCGCTTATTAAAACCTTGTCATCGAAAAGAGGTGTATTTATAGTTAGTCTGTCGCGTGTAAAGGGTAAAGGTAAAATAACAACAGTTGCATCACTCATAGCGTTAGCTAATGAGTCAAAGCAGTCTGCTTGATTAAAAGCGTAATAGCAAACCTTAAGCTTCCGGCTTTCTAAAAATTCACCTAAATATAATGAACGGTTGTCACCGCCTAATATTAAAAAATTATAATCATTCATTAAATAATCAGTCCTCTCAATTCATCATATTCTTAATAAAAAAAGATGTGAAAGAAAAAATAAACAAGCCTTGAATTCCGAAGAATTCAAGGCTTGTAGTAATTAAATCTTAAGTTTTTTTAAGCTTTAGTCTTTTAAGAACTCTTTAACACCGCTTGTTACGCCTGCAAGAGACTGTAAATCAGAGGGAACAATGATTTTTGTTGCCTGACCGTCTGCAGCCTTTTCAAAGGCTTCCATACCTTTAAGTGAAAGGTATTGTTTAGAGGGAGCAGCTTCGTTTATCATTCTGATACCTTCTGCCTGAGCCTTCTGGATAGCGATGATAGCATCTGCTTCACCTTCTGCTTCGCGGATTTTAGCTTCTTTTACAGCTTCTGCACGAAGAATAGCAGACTGTTTATCAGCTTCAGCTGAAAGAATCTGAGCTTCTTTCTTACCTTCTGCAACAAGCACCTGACTTGCTTTTTCACCTTCAGCTCTGAGGATGCTTTCACGACGTTCACGTTCAGCCTTCATCTGCTTTTCCATTGCGTCCTGAATTTCGCGAGGGGGAAGAATGTTTTTAAGCTCAACTCGGTTAACCTTAATACCCCAAGGGTCAGTAGCTTCGTCAAGAATACCGCGGATTTTAGCATTGATAGTATCACGAGATGTAAGAGTATGGTCTAATTCAAGCTCACCGATTATGTTACGAAGAGTAGTAGCAGTAAGGTTTTCAATAGCAGAAATGGGATATTCAACACCGTAGCAGAAAAGCTTGGGGTCTGTAATCTGGAAGAAAACAACCGTGTCTATCTGCATAGTAACGTTATCCTTTGTGATAACGGGCTGAGGTGGGAAATCAACAACCTGCTCTTTAAGAGAAACAACCTTAGCAACCTTTTCAATGAAAGGAATTTTAACGTGAAGACCGGTATCCCAAGTTGCATAGTACGCACCTAAACGTTCAAGAACGTATGCTTTTGACTGAGGAACGATTTTGATGTTTGCAATAACAAGTAAAACAATAATTGCAACTACAGCGAGAATAGCAATGATACCAACAGTACCTGCTGCACTTAAAGCGATGAATGACATAGAAAAACCTCCTTGAATTTAAGAAATACAAAATTCTATTTAAGAAACGGGGCGCACAATAAGCTTAACGCCTTCGATTCTTATAACTGTAACGTGTGTGCCTTCTGCGATTTTTTCGTTATCGGCTTCGCTGCGGGCAGTCCAAACAGAGCCTTTAACCTTGACAAGACCTTTTGCTGAAATGTTGTCAATCTCTTCGGTAACAACACCTTCCTGACCGATGTACATATCAGCGTTGGTAGCTTGTTTTTTAGTTGCTGTCATTTTCTTTACAAGTGGTCTTGTTGCCGCTAAAACAGCAACAGAAACAACTACGAAAACAACAACCTGAACGAGAATGTTGTCTGTAAAGAAAGACGTTACGAGAGCTGCAAATGAGCCAACAGCAAACCATATTGTAAGTAATTGTGCAGTAGCAGCCTCAACTATTACAAAAATGGCAAGCAAAGCAACCCAAATCCAAAGCATCATCAAAACCACCATCCTTTCGTATATGGTCTTAATAAAACTATTAAGTTTAATTAAATTATATACCTAAAGGCGTGGTTTTTCAATAGATTTCATTAATTATTTACATATTACGACAGTGAAACTCTTGGGAAAATTATAAAATTTTACTGAATGATGGCTTTTCAGAATCTGATATGTGAAAAAGACTTTTTTTACAATTTGATGCTTCTTCAAGAAAACCTTCAATATTTTCCTGTTCTAAAAGAAAAAGCATTTCATATATTGAAAGCCTTACGTCAAGAATCTCTTGAGCACCAACGAAAAATTGTAAAACAGAGCTGTTTTTTTGCCAGTATTCGTAAACGCTTTGTGTTTGCGTTTTTGCTTCCTGAATATCAATTTCACTTACTTCAATTATATTTTCAATTTTCTCTGTTGTTGTGTCACATATATTCCGAACTTTAAAAGAAGCAAAAACACTTATAAATACAGCAACTATTAAAAACACGAATGCGGTTATTCTACGGCTCATTTAATCATCCTTTTCAATAATATTTATGTTTTTATTTTTATCCATAGTCATTAAAACTATGTTTTTGATAGGAATGTTTTTTCGCTTTACCGCACTTTCGATTTCATTGTAAGATGTAAAACAATCTTTAAAATTATTTGAAATGATTTTTCCGTCAATAACCACGGGGCAGGGCATACCATCATCCTTTTCGGGCTTATCGTAGTTTGACGGTGTAGAATTTCTCTTGTCGGGCTTTAAGAGTACAGACAGCATACCGTTTGTTTCAATAACCGCAAATTCAACGTCCTCAATATTAAAAATATCTTTTTGTCTTAACGCTGCCAGAATGTCGTTTATCGTAAACCTTAATTTTCGCAGCTCCTTCTGTTGAAGCTCACCGTTTCTTATAACTGTTATAGGATTTCCCTCTGTTATTGTTCTGATTTTTACACTTTTTAAATTCAATAAAGAGCTTATTATTTCAAAACTGGCAAGAAGCATTAAGGGAATGAGACTGTGTAGCAAAGGCCTTTGTGTATCTGTTATAGGGGGAGCTATAATTTCAGATATTAAAATTGTAATAACAAGCTCACCCGGTTGCAATTCGCCTAATTGCCTTTTTCCCATTATTCTTATAAAAACTGCTACAATGCAATAAACAATAAAAGTTCTTACTGCAATAGTTGTCATTTTTATCACCAAGGTTATCTTTTCCTGTAAGGCTTTGTATATTCTCGCAAAAAAAGGAAAAAACATTTTCGGTGATTATGTGACAGAAAAAAGTACGTTTTTTAATCTTGAAAATCTTAATGAAGAAACCTTTGGTGATATACGCGAGAATGCAGTTGAAAACGGCAGACTTATAAAACAAGCCTTTGAGGGTAGCTTTGATATTGTAGTAAAAAAGGGCTATTGCAACGGTAAATGTGTTGTTTTCGCAAACTGTGACGGTCTTTGCAACTCTCAAAAAATTGCCGATAATGCAATAAGACCTATATTTTTATTTGATGGTGAGCTACCGGAAGAGTCACCCCTTGATTTTATTGCAGACAGAATAATCTGCGGAACAGAGCAAAAGAGGGAAACAAGCCTTGATAAAGCAATATTAGAGCTTTTAAGAGGTACTCTTCTTATTTTTCTTGAGGGTCAGAAGGAATGTATCGTTTTCGGTGTTCAGAATATACCGGAAAGGTCAATAACCGAGCCTGATACCGAAGTTCAGGAGTTTGGCTCAAGAGAGGGCTTTACCGAAAACATAAAAACAAATCTTACTTTAGTAAGAAAGCGTCTTTGCACAACAAATTTTAAAATTGAAATGTGTGAAACGGGAAAGACGGGTAAAACGCGAGTTCTTATCTGCCATATGAAGGGTAGAGTAAACCCCGATACACTAGAAGAAGTAAAAAGACGTTTGCAAGGACTCGATATTGATATGGTTTTAGGCGCAGGATATCTCAGAAAAACCTTGGACACAAAAAGAAAAAGTCTTTTTACAATGGTTGGTGAAACCCAAAGACCTGATACCTTTGCCGCAAAGCTTTGCGAGGGCAAGGTAGGGTTGATTATTGACGGTACGCCTTTTGCACTTGTTGTACCTCGCCTTTTTATTGAGAATTTCCAGACACTTGACGATTACGTTAACCGTCCTTTTTATGCGGTGTTTATGCGAAGTGTAAGATTACTTGCTTTTTTAATAAGTGTGTTTTTACCAGGTGTTTTCGTTTCAATAGGTCTTTTTCATCAAGAAATGCTACCCGACGATATGCTGTATAACATTGTAATAATGGAAAGTAATACGTTGTTTACCCTGACGATTGAAGCGCTGATTATTCACTTTATTTATGAGATTGTGCGTGAGGCGGGCTTACGAATGCCAAAAACAGTAGGTCACGCCATAAGTATAGTTGGAGCTCTCGTTATAGGTGATGCGGCGGTAACGGCAGGTCTTATAGGTGCACCTATGTTAATAGTTGTTGCTTTAACTGCTATTTGCTCTCTTGTTTCGTCAGACGTATATCAGCCTATTGCCATTTTAAGAATTGTTTTTATTCTAATAGGCGGTAGCACGGGTCTTTACGGTATTGTTATAGGCGGAGCAGTGCTTTTTATAAGTCTTGCTTCTATGACCGATTACGGTGTGCCGTTTTTAGCACCGCTTACCCCTTACGATAAAGCTCTTTTCAGGGATTCTATATTCAGATTAAGTAACGAAAAGTTAGGAAAAAAGATATTTGATATAAACGGTCTTAAAATGACAAGTAAAGGAAGTTCAAAGGATGCTTAAAGACAGAGTTACCTCGTCGCAGTTTTTTTCTCTTTTATATCTGTCGATGCTCAGTAGTATATTTATGTATATTTCAGACCGGAGAGTAAGTGTTTCTCAAACAGATTCAATTCTTCGCCCTGTTGTTTTTGCTCTTGTTAGTATTCTAGTTTTTCTTCCAATGTGTTACCTTATGAAAAAATATGGTGTGTTTTCCGAAGAACAAAGAAAAGAATTTTCAAAAAGCAAGGCTTTTAAAATTATTTCTGTTATATACGGGTTAACTTATTTTTTTGATGGTCTTATAACTGCGGCAAGATTTGATTTGTTTGCATCATCAGAGCTTTTCCCCGGTAAAGATATGACCTTTTTCCTTGTGGGCTTAGTTGTTGTTTGTTGCTTCTTGTCACACTTGGGGTTAGGCGGACTTTCAAGGGCAAGCACACTTTTTGTAATAATAGTTGTTTCTGCAACTGCCTTTGCGGCTTTTACATTGTTTCAGGAGGTTGATTTTCTTAATTTCACCCCTGCTTTTGAAAACGGTGCAACCGATTTTATAAAAGACAGCCTTTTCTTTTCCGTTCAGGCTTCTGAAATAGGTGCAATTCCTCTTATTGCTTCAAATATAAAAGGTAACGTTAAGAAGCACTACGTGCTTTGGAGTATTTTAAGTGCCGTTTCTTTTTCCTTTATCCTGTTTTTTGTTGTGGGTACTTTAGGCGAATTTGCAGATACCCAGCTTTTTCCCACTTATGCGGCAATTTCACTTGCCGAATTTGGTCTTTTTGAAAGATTAGATGCTCTTGAAACTGCTATCTGGATTTTATGTATCGTTGTGAAGCTTACGTTTTTTATCTATATAATTGTGCAGACTTTTTCATTCAGCTTCAAAAAGATAAATAAGCATAAGGTTATCTTTTCTGCTTTTGTCGGTGCGGTTATATCTGTAATTCTTGTTTACGTTTCAAATAATATTGTGCGCTTCAGCTTCATTTCTTCTGCAACAGTTGCAATCGTGGTTTACGTTGTACCTGTAATAATTTTACCTGCAATTCTTATAGGGGTTAATTTTATTTATGATAGGCGGAAAAAGAATGAGAAAAATTAAAATTATATCGGCTCTTGTTTTGGGTCTTTTATCTGTAACGCTTCTTTCTTCCTGCGAAAAACCAGGCACAGAGCTTTCAGAATTGATGATAATGCAGGGGATAGGCATTGATTTTGAAAAGGATATCTATACTGTTACTGTAGAAATTTTAAATAATGAGCAAAGCGGTAGCCCCGGTGGCGACAGTACAAGTGAAAATAAAACAAAGGTTTATTCTGCAAAGGGTGAAACAGTTTCCGAGGCTCTCAGAAAGCTTACTGAAAAAAGCGGTAATGAGCCACTTTTTGCTCATAACAGGGTAATAGTTTTAGGTGAAAAAACAATAACACGCGACTTGAGAGATATAATTGATTTTTTTGAGAGAGATTACGATTCAAGAGTTTCACAGCTTGTCTGCGTTGCGAAAAATTCTTCTGCCGAGGATATTATACGGGCGGAGCTTCTCAAGGACGGTGTGAAATGTGAGATTTTAGAAAATATGCTTGAAGAGGGGTATAAAAACTCAATAATTCCCCGAGTTCGCATAATTGACGCGGTAAACCACCTTAAAGATGCTACCTCGGGAATTTGTATACCTGCGGTAAGCGTACAAAAAAACGGTGAAAACGAAAATTATTTTTTGGACGGTTGCTGCGTTTTTGGTACAGACGGTAAATTTTTAAAGTATATAGATTCAAATGCGGCAGAGGGACTTGCTTTTTTGAATGACACCATAAAAAAAGGATATATAACTGCCGATATTTCCGATAAAGGAAAAGCAACGTTTTTAATAAATAAAGGTAAAACTGATTTTGAAATTACCGAGGAAGACGGTGTTTTAAAATATAATATGAAAATAAAGCTTTCCTGCGATTTAGATGAAATTGAGGGTCAGGAAAATTTTACAAACGATACCGAAATTTTAAATGCGCTTAAAACGGGTATAGGTGAGTCGGTTTGCAAAAAGGTTGAAAATACTTTTATTTCTTTACAAAAAACTCCATCTTCAGACGTTATAAGGTTCGGTAAAAGATTAAGGCTTGATGACTTAGGGTTATATAACACTCTTTATGATGATTGGAATAATATTTTTCCCGAAATCAAGCTTACAGTAACTGTTGAAGCTACCATACGAAGAATAGGTGAAGAAACCTTCAACAGTCGAAAAGAGATATCGTAAGAAAAGTCATAATAATTACTCGGGAATATTGTATTTTTCTTACATTTTTGGTATTATGAAGTCATAAATTCACAATAGCTGAGCTGTGGCGGTGATAAAGTGTATTCATTAGGTATTGATATAGGCGGAACAAAATGTGCCGTTGTATTAGGTAAAGGTGAAATACCCGAAAATATCGGTGATTTTATAATAGATAAAATAAAATTCCCCACAGACGTTGAACGCGGCTACAGAGAAATAATAAAAGATATTCTTTTAAAGGCAGATGAATTGCTCCGAAGAAATAACGTTGAAAACAGTCAGCTTATAGGTGTAGGTATCAGCTGTGGCGGACCGCTTAACAGTAAAAAAGGTGTTATAATGTGTCCGCCCAATTTACCCGATTGGGATAACGTGCCTATTGTTGATATCGTAAGTGAGCATTTCAAGGTTGGCGCAATTCTTCATAATGACGCTAATGCCTGTGCGGTTGCAGAATGGCGTTTCGGTGCAGGAAGAGGCTATAATAACCTTGTTTTTCTCACTTTCGGCACGGGTATGGGTGCAGGTCTTATTCTTGACGGCAGGCTTTACACAGGCACAAATGACGGTGCAGGTGAGGTAGGCCATATAAGGCTTTCTGAAAACGGACCCGAGGGTTACGGTAAAAAAGGCTCTTTCGAGGGCTTTTGCTCAGGCGGCGGAATTAAAAGGTTAGCAGAGCTTACCGCTTTAAAATATCTTCAAAATAATAAAAAAAGTTCACTTTTTGAAAGTGAAAAAGATTTCAATAATCTCACCGCGGTAAATATAGCAAGGGCTATGTATGAGGGTGATGAATTTGCAAACGAGGTTTATAAAAAGTGTGCCGAATATTTAGGTCGAGGTCTTTCTGTTATAATTGATATAATAAACCCCGAAGCAATTGTGATAGGCAGTATTTTTGAAAGAAATGAAGAATTTTTTCAAAAGGAAATAAAAGAAATTATAGAAAAAGAAGCTCTTACGGATAATGCAAAAAGCTGCAAAATACTTTCTGCCCGGTTAGGCGAAAGTATCGGTGATTTCGCATCCTTAGGTTTACTTTTTTGAGGTGATAAAAAATGAAAGATAACGTTAAAAGTATCTGTAGTAAGCTTTTTATAAGATACCCTAAATTAGAAAATTGTAAAAGAGATTTTATATCTGTTTTCGATTACATAAACGAATGCTATAGTGTAAGAGGCAAGCTTCTTGTTTGCGGTAACGGTGGCAGTGCGGCAGACAGTCAGCATATAGTTGGTGAGCTGATGAAAGGCTTTATGCTTGAAAGAGAGCTTCCTATTGACGTAAAAGAAGCCTTCAGAAGCTACGGTGCAGAAAAATTAGGTGCATCTCTTCAAGGGGCTTTACCCGCAATTTCTCTTGCAAGCGAAACCGCACTTCTTACCGCTATCAGTAACGATTGCGAAAGCAATACCATTTTCGCACAGCAGGTTTACGGTCTTATGAGAAAAAAAGACGTGCTTTTATGCCTTTCAACCTCGGGTAATTCAGAAAACGTTGTAAACGCTGCAATTACAGCCAAGGTAAAAGGCGGTAAGGTAGTTTCAATAGTCGGTGCAAACGGCGGTAAATTAGCGGAGATTTCCGACGCGGTAATTAAAGTACCCTCAACAGTTACTGCGGAAATACAGGAATACACCTTGCCTATTTACCACACCCTCTGCGCAATGATTGAGGCAGAGCACTTCGCAGATTAATAATAAAATAAAAAAGCTGTTGTTTTTAGTCGCCAGTTGCCAGTCGCTTCGCCAAGTGGCAAATTGCAAGTGGCAAGTGGCAAATTAAGGGTCTGCGACGCTATTATATAAGCTTTACGAGGAACGACAAATTTAATAAAACAAAAAAATTTCCAAGGCGTGTACCTCTCTTCGAAGAGAGGGGGACCACCTTGGATAGTTTTATTTATATAGTAAATTTTTAAGCGTGCCTGTAGCTAATTTTTAGAACAAAGTTTTACGGGTGGTGGAGAGTTCTCTACGCGACAAAGGAGCGTAGTTGAATCGTAAGATTCAACTGTAATATATTGACCTTTACAAAATATTAAGATAGAACACCCTCAGCAGTGCAAACCGTCCCGTGATTTTTCCGATTGTCGCTTTTATGGATGCTGACATGTTGTGCTATACTCATCAACTATAAACCGTGAATATTGAGTAGCTTGTCGCTCTCTACCAATTTCTGTTAATTGAATATTATTAACCCATTGATAATAGTGGGTAATTTCATGGGCTATCGAGCAAAGAATAGATGCAAGAGCATCATCTCTACCAATCTCTTTTTTCAACTCATCGTAATCCCCAACAGCAATCTTGATATATGGTTCATCTGAATACGAAAATGGTTCGAAAAAAATTCCAATTGCATTTTCACCTGTTTTTGTTTTCACCGATTTTATAGCTTTTACATAGACTGGAACTCTCAACGGAAAGTAATACTCAGAACGCAACCATTTTGCAAATCTAATGCATGCCGCTCTTACTTCAGGGTTTACTGCTTTTTCAAACCTAAAATACAAACCAATCCGTCTATTTTCAAGCTCTTTTAAATTTTCCTCCCATTTGTCAATTGTCCAAATATGCATATTATTTATACTTCTTATACTCAAATCAGGGGATCAAAAATGCTCAAAGCCTTTGTGTATCAAGGGCTTTAAGGCTCAATAATAGAACCGTCTGATTTTCCTCACCTGTGTTACATGTCTTACCTTATCCATTGCCTAAATCAACATAAACAACAATATCTGAATCAGCTTCTTTCCACAACACATTGTTATCTTGATAATGAATATGACCTTGACCTTGTTGACCATTATTCTTAATATGTAATTCTATTTTATCTTGAAATTGTATTAGTTTATTTACCAATAAGTCTAATTCTTCTTTTGTACAAACAATTTCCACACTAGAACACATACATGTTTTCTCATCCTTAATATCTGCGTATGCAATCATATTAATATGTTCACCCCCAACCATTTTCTCCTATCTAAATTTTCTAAAAAAATTTTTAATTTTATCTATCTTTCCTGTTGTTGTGGGTATTTCAACCGATTTGATATTTTCAAGTAAATCCTCGAAAGAATTAGCAATTAAAATCATATCTTCAAAAAGTAAAGTACATTTAGCACCATAATCTGTGTCCATAGTTTCGTGATCCCAGAAATAAATCTTTCCATAGTTATTTTCATCAAGAGATATACAAATTTCATTCCCAAAGTCAGGATCTGCAATAGGTATACAGTTTTCAGGCAAACGACCTATATAATTCTCATAAACTGTCGCAATATTGGAAAAATTTTCGTTTGATGTGCCATAGAAATAACGAATATAATAATCATTATCGGTACCTTCAATTATATTTGGCTCTAAAACCCCATCATTATATTGAGAAAGATAATCAATAAAAGATTGCGGGAATTTTAATTTATAACGTTCACAAAACTCATTGAAAATTTTTAAATTAAATTTGCATGCTGCAACATTAACATTAACCATCAGTTTAACCTCCTATGAAAACCGCCCTTGATTTTAAATTTTAAACAACAGCGAAAACGCTGAAATCTTTTGTGTATCAAGAGTTTCAAGATTCAATCATAGAACCGTTCCCTGATTTCGTCCTCGTGATATTTTTCTTAACAATTTTTCCGTCAAATAAGGCTTCGAATTCTTCAAGCGTACCTTTCGTCAGTAAATCTTTTTGGAAAAAAATCAGGGGACGGTTCTGTGATTGTGTTAAATTCTCTGCACAATATAATAACTTACCCCTGTTAATCTGCTTATCTGACGTATTGAAACGCCTTTTTCTTTAAACATTTTTAAATACTTGTCTCTCTTAGCTACAGGAAGTGCTTGAAACTCTGTAACGTTTTCGCACTTAGAAATTTTTTTGATAATCTTTCGTGCTTCTTCGTCTGTTACTCTTTTAATTATTCTTTCCTCAACATCAAGACATTTCACCGACGTAGGTTCATAGTTATATTCAATAAACGACTTTTTAGCCCAAATTGAAAATACATATTCAGTATCAACTATTTCAGCTTCATTCAAATACTCATTAAAACTACTATACTTGTAATCTTCAATATTTTTGCACAATCCAGCTTTAACAGGATTCTGATGAATATATCTGATAACAGTTAAAAAGTAATTGTCATCATCTACAGGCTCGCTTTTAAATCTATCCTGAAATAAATGTCCTTTTCTTTGGTATTTAACATTATACCAATAAACATATTTGCTACCGATTCTTTTAAAAGCTTGTTCTATCGGTTCTTTTCCAAATTCCATCAACAAATGTATATGGTTACCCATCAAGCAATACGCGAAAATTTTATATCCGCATATTGCTTGATAAGTTTTTAATACTTCTATGAATTTAACATAATCTTCATTATCTTCAAAAATCTGTTGCTGATTGATTCCTCTTATCATTATATGGTATGTATTGCTATCGCTTTTCTCTCTTGCTACTCTTGGCATTTTTTACCACCTCTATACCAATATACCATATAACTATTTAGTTGTCAATCATAGAACCGTCCCCTGATTTTTTCATAATAAAATAAAAAAGCTGTTGTTTTTAGTCGCCAGTTGCCAGTCTCCAGCAGCTTCGCAAGATAAGAGATAAAAGATAAAATTGAATAGATAATAGAAAAGGGTCTGCGACGGCAATTATATTTGCTATCGCAGACCCAATTTTTTTCTATAAACTAAATTGTAGCGAAACCTATCCCTCTTTTTTGCTTGCAAAAAGGAGGGGGGACCATTGCCGATGGCAATGGTGGGTGGTACATGCAAGTAACCTCACCCACACGACAACCTATGACGGTAAACGAATTGTTCCCAAACGGAATGGGCAGAAGCCACGTTACCTACGGTTATGAAATCAACTTATAATTATCAGGGACGATTTTTCTCAAAAACCTCAATTGAAATTGGAATGTTTTAGTGTTTTGTGAAACCTGAACAAAATCTTGCTTTTCTAATTGTATAAATACTACTAATAAAAATGCGGTAAGTTTTGCTTTTTCTCTTGAAAAGTGAATTTCAGAGGTTTATAATAGCCCACGTAATTTTAAAAATAACAGGGGTGTGTTATGAAAACCTTTCAGCCCAAATTGTTTTCAACAATGAAAAAATATTCAAAGCAACAGCTTGTAAAAGACGTAACAGCAGGCTTTATCGTTGCTATAATTGCCTTGCCTCTTTCAATAGCGTTAGCTCTTGCTTCAGGTGCAACACCCGAGCAGGGTCTTTATACTGCTATTGCCGCAGGCTTCGTTATATCTTTTTTAGGCGGTAGCCGTGTTCAGATTGCAGGACCAACAGCCGCTTTCGCTTCAATCGTTGCAGGTGTTATTGCAACAAACGGCTTTTCAGGTCTTGTAATTGCAACAATTCTCGCAGGTATAATGCTTATTTTAATGGGTGTATTTAAGTTGGGTAGCCTTATTAAATACATACCTTTTACAATTACAACAGGCTTTACCTCGGGTATAGCGGTTACAATTTTAATTGGTCAGATTAAAGATTTCTTCGGTCTTACTTTTAACGAAGCACCTATCGAAACAATTGATAAGGTAAAAGAGGTTGTTTCTTGCTTCGGTACAATAAATATTGAAGCAACTATTATTGGTGCGGTTTCTCTTTTAATTCTTATTGTTTCACCGAAGATTTTAAAGAAAATTCCCGCATCTCTAATCGCAATTCTCGTTTCCGCATTGCTTGTTAAGGTTCTTGATTTGAATGTTCTTACAATCGGTGACCTTTATGAAATTTCTTCAGAGTTACCTAAACCCTCAATCCCGTCATTCTCCCTTGAGACTGTAAAAGCAGTTGTTCCCGATGCTTTTACTATCGCACTTCTTGCGGCAGTAGAAAGCCTTCTTTCTTGCGTTGTTGCCGATGGTATGGTGGGTAGTCGTCACAATTCAAATACAGAGCTTATAGCTCAGGGTGCAGGTAACATCTGCTCTGCTCTTTTCGGTGGTATTCCTGCAACAGGTGCTATCGCAAGAACAGCAGCTAACATAAAAAACGGTGGCAGAACGCCAATAGCAGGTATGGTACACGCAGTAGTTCTTCTCGTTGTTCTTCTTGTAGCAATGCCCTTGGCTTCATATATTCCTATGCCCGCAATTGCGGCAATTCTCTTTATGGTAGCTTACAATATGAGCGAATGGAGAGAGTTCGTTTCAATAGTTAAACATTCACCTAAGAGTGACATTCTCGTTCTTGTTTTAACCTTTGCTCTTACAATTGTCTTTGACCTTGTTGTTGCGATTTGTGTTGGTATCGTTCTTGCAACTGTTCTCTTTATGAAGAGAATGAGCGATGAAACAAATGCTTACGGCTGGAAAGAAATTGACGATTCTGACGATGAAGACAGTATAGGCTTAAGAACAATTCCCGAGGGCGTTTCCGTTTTTGAAATAACAGGACCTATTTTCTTCGGTGTTGCAACAAAGTTTTCTGATGCTATTTTAAGAGCAGATAAAACAAAGAAGGTTCTCGTTCTTCGTATGAGAAGCGTTCCTGCAATAGATGCAACGGGTATTCACGCCTTTGAAACTATTTTAGACAGCCTTGATAAAAAAGGGATAAAGCTTGTTGTTTCTCACCTCAACGAGCAACCCCTTAAGATTTTAAAGAAATCAGGTATCTATAAAAGAATAGGTGCAGAAAACTTTTGCCCTCATATTGATAATGCTTTAAAAAGAGCCGAAGAGCTTGTAAAAGTAGCTGAAAACGTATAAAACTAACCGAAAATTACAAAAAACTGACCGAAAGTTACATTTTGGTCAGTTTTTTCTTTTTTTGTGTCATAGTATAACCGAGGTGATAACAATGTTGAATTTAATTGAAAATGAAACTTACGAGAATGAAAACAGAAACAATAAAAACGAAAAGACAAATAAAGTCTTAACAACAGTTTTTTCAGTTTTAGGGTCACTGCTTTTAGGTATAGGCTTAACCTTCCTTTTAGTAGGCATGTGGGAAAGATTTCCGTTAACGGGTAAAATGATAATCTCATTTTTACCTATGTTAATAGGGCAGGGTATAGCAGTTTTTACATTCCTCAAAAAACGTGAAAACATAGTCTGGTGCGAGGGTGCATCAATTCTTTGGACAATAGGCGTAACCGCAACGGTAGGTATGTTCAGTAACCTTTTCGGAATTCATTTAGGCGTTCTCAACTGTCTTCTTATTGATGCCTTGCTGACTTTACCTATAATCTTCATTTTTAATGCAACGATTCCTCTTGCGTTCTATTATTCTGCGGCTATTGCAGGCTCACTTGGTCTTACGAGTATGTTCAGTAGTAATTTATGGAGTGCTGCAAGCTTAATTCTTCTTATGATACCGGGTTATTTATTCACTTATAAAAATACACACTCTGAAAAAGAAATACGATTCGAGTACTGCAAATGGATTTCAGTTGTAGCAGCAATAGTAAGCACTGTAGCTTGTGGCTTTGTGCTTGAATGGGAAAGCATTATCCTCTTGCTTTCAGGTGCATTGTTCTTATGCCTTTACTGCCTTGATAAAAAAGAAAGCTGGGCTTCTCCTTTTTACCTCTTCGGTGTTGCGGGCAGTGGCTTGATAAGCGTGCTTTCAACCTTTTCTACAATGGTTAACGAATATTGGGATAAGTGGAATAAGGACTATATTTCAGAAGGTGCTTTCGGTATATTAGTTACGGTAGCCTTAATTATATTCGGCTTTATTAAAGGTGCTGAAAGCTTTGAAGGAAATAAAGCTAAAACCGCTTTTTGCGTAGCCTCTGTTATAGGTCTTACGGTAAATCCTATTGCATCCGCTTTATACAAAACACCGGTAATGTCAACGGTAATAGCATTAAGCTTCTTTACCGTAACCGTTGTGCAGGCGATAACCCTTATAGTTAAAGGCGCTCAGGAAAGAAAGTACTTCTCGTTGAATATAGGTCTTGCAATGGCTATTTCTCTTATATTCTTCGCTCTTAACAGCTATTACAGTGACCCGTTAATTATGGGTATAGCGTTTATGGTAAGCGGTGCGATTTTATTCATCGCTAACTTCTATATAACAAAACATTCTACTGCAAGGGTAAAGGCTTTAAACGAAAATACTCAGGAGGTGCAAGATGATGAAAAATAAAAAAATGACAGTCTTTTTGGTGATTATAATAATCATTCAGTTAGCCGTTCCTGTTACTATGCTTGTGAATTACGAAAAGAAAATGAAAGAATTTAACGCCAATTACAAAGAGATAAACGTGTATATTGACGGTGTTTACTGTTACGAAGACAGCTTCGGAATTTACAGTAACGGCTTAAACAGTTATGATTTCTCTAAAAACTACGTTGTGTTTAACGAGGTTGAGCCGGGCTTTTACCGTTGGGAAAAAACAGATGAAAAACCCGAAAACAAAATGTACATTGATTTGAACGAAAAAACAAGCGATTTCAGTTATCTTGATTACAGAAAAAACGATATGCCCGACGGATATGATTTTTATGATATATATTATGTGAATTTATATGATAAAGTACAAGAGATAGAAAATATCGATAAAAATCATTGTGAGGGCCCTGAAACAAAGGCTTATATGGTGCTCAAGGTTTATAACGGTATTTTTGAAATTAAAGAGGTTTATATAAACTCAATCCCCCTTGATGAATATTATTACAAGGTTCAAAACGATGAAATAGATATCGCAAGGTACGACTACTATATAGGCAACGAGCATTATTACGACTACTATGAATATTACGATGAAGAGATAGGCGAATACGTAACTGAAGCGTACGTAGCATAAAGTTGATTCTTCCATAAAAAAATCCCCACTATAGAGTGGGGATTTTTGTGTTGACTTAAAACTCAATTTCAATTTCGTGTTCACCGATATCTGTTTTGAATTCGATATCGTAGCCGATGTTACCGGGAAGCTCGATTATCTTGTACTTGCCGTCACATTCGATTTTTTTAGGCTCCTTGTCAACGTAAACAACGGTAGGAACTTTATATTTTTTATCCTGAATATATTTTAACTTGAATTCACCGTCGTCGTGGTCGTATTTGTATGAAACAATTTCACCCGTAACTGCCTTGGGACGAGGTCTTGTAATAACCTTCATAAAGTCCTGCTTGAACATATCGTCAAAGTAGCACCAGTAAGTATTGCTCCATTTGTATGAGTCAAATTTATCCTGTAAGAATCTTATATGAGGATACCAACCGTCACCCTCTGCACAAGAGCCCCATTCACCAACAAGGCAAGGCACACCAAGTCTTTCCTGTGTTCTTCTGTGCTCGTCAAAAATTGAGCCAACGCGGGAGTTACTTGCATATTTGTAAGCAGGTGTATCAACCATAAGGTCATAAGCGTGAGGTGCGAAAAGCTGTTGTGTTTCTCTTTCGCCCTTAACCATAACGGGTGTATTGCAACAGGGGATACCCATATTTGAGTAATAGTTGTTTTCCATAAACATAATACCCTTGTCGGTAACCTCTCTTACTGCAGTTGCCATTTTGCTAACAAAGGGTGAATATCTCTCTATGTCGAAACGCTCAACGATAGGAGCACATTTATCGGTAATGTCTTTTAAAACCTCGCCTGAATACTGGTCAAGAGCCTTCGGCTTTTCATCACTGAAAAGACCAACCTTTGCAAGCTCAATAAGGTCAACTCTCTTGTCTGTAACAGAGTTTTTAACAAGGTTTTTAATAAGTGTTCTGAAAATCTTGCCGCCGTCAGCACCGGGGAAAGGCTCGTTTAAAAAGTCGAAGCCGAATAATGCAGGTTTATCTTTAACTGCCTCTGCAAGATGCTTCCACATATCTGCAAAATAATCCTGTAAGCCTTTTTTATTATATTGAACGTTTGCCCAGAAATTGTCGAAGGCTCTGAAGCAAGCCTTGCCGTAAAAATAAGGCTCAGCCCAGACTGCAATCTGCTTTCTCGGAACGTAGCAGTCGGTAATTGTTGCCCAACGGGGAGCGCCGTCACCGTAGCAATATGATGAGTAAACGTCCTGATGGCAGTCAAGGTAAACGTATGCACCGTATTCTTCTGCTTTATCAAGGAATTCACAAATTGATTTTACAAGCTCTTTGTTATATTTTCCGGGAACAGGCTCCATCATACTCCAGGTAAAGCCTAAACGGATAACGTCATAACCTCTTGCTCTGAATTCTTCAAAGGGGAAATTGTCTGCGTTTGTTGCAAGACCGGGCATAGCTTTGTCAAAATCTCTTTTATCGCAAATGTTCATACCGCTGAGAATTCTTTCTCTGCCGTGTTCGTCAACAAGTCGCATACCGTCAACTAAAATTCTGTCCATATTTTAATCCTCCCTTAACGGAATATTTATATTTCGTGTTGCTTGGGTTGTTAATTACTTTGTTGTAACAACAGTTGAAATGGGCTTTGAAAGAGTGTTCCAGAAGCTACCTGCGAAAATATCAACTGTGTATTCTTTGCCTGAATCAAGGTCATCAAAGGTGATTGAAAGTGTTTCGGGCATATTGTAGAAATAATATTCACTCCACAGGCAAGACTGTTTAACAATTGTATCAGTTGCCTTTTCTTTAACAACAACCTTGTAATCGTTAACGTATTCATCGTCGCTCTTTGCCTGTGAGAATGTAAGCTTAAAGCCTTTTTCGTTTACGTCTGAAACCTCAAGAAGTGCATCTTCTGTAAAGTAAGGTGCTTTGTCTGTTTTGTATCTTGCATCTGTATATTTAAAGCTTTCGGGGTTCCAGGGCTCGTCAATTTCCCAAACAAATGGGAAGAAGTTATCTGTAAGAACGTCATAAGGATAAATTCTAACTCTGCCGTTTTCGTCTGCTTCAACTAAAAGCATCTGTGCACAGTCTGCTTTGTTGGGGGGAACTGTACCGTAGTATTTGTCAAACTCGTCAAGCTCAAAGTATGAAAGGGAGCCTGTGCCGAGTGCTGTGAAATGCTTCTGGAAAATTGAACGGGGGTCGTTAATCGGCACGTGTGAGTGACCTGAAAAGTCGATAACCTGAGGATAATCCATAAATGTTGTATAGAACTTTTCATCTGCCCAGTAAATACTACCTGAAACAGTATCTGTAATATGAGGATGCTGGAAGAAGAAAATAGGCTTCTTGGGGTTTGCTTCGCGAGCTTTTTTAAGTTCCTGTTTTGCGTACGCAACTTTATCATCTTCAAATTCGCAAGCGTGTGAGCAGGTCATACTGATAAAGTGGAAGCCGTTAATAACTCTGTGGTTGTCAACGGGTATATCAAAAATCTCTTTGAATAATTCGTGTGCCTTCTCAACGCCGCCACCGTGATATTCGTGGCTTGCCATCATAAGACAATACTGTGTTTCTTCTTTGCAATATTTATCGAGAGTAGCCTTGAACTTTCTCATCTGAGTTTCAGAGCCGCTGTTTGCAAAGTCACCAACTGCGTAAACTGCATCAAGCTTTTTATAGCTTTCGCTTTCTTCACTCAAACGGTAAGCAATCTGTAATGCTTTAGCCATTCTCTCTTCTTCAACGCAAGGCTCATCTTTATAGTGGATATCACTTACAACCATAAATCTGAGTGCGGGTTTAAAATCTTTCTGGAACATATGTAGGTCCTCCTGTATGTTAACGGATAATCACCGCAAAATATATCAATATAATTCTACCACTCTTGTTCTCTTAATTCAATTGTAAAAACAAACAATTACATACTATAAAATATGTTAAAAAGTTTCATATTTCTGTTTATTTTTGATTTTTGTTATGGTATAATAATGAGGAAATCAAATCAAAAGGAGTTTTTTAATATGAAAATTACTAAAGATACAGTTATCGGAAATATTCTTGACGCTGCTCCCGAAACAGCACCTTTCTTCTTAGAAATGGGCATGCACTGTCTCGGTTGCCCCGCTTCAAGAGGCGAAACAGTTGAAATGGCTTGTGCAGTTCACGGTGTAAATGCTGATGAGCTTATCGAGAAAATCAACAAATTCTTAGGTGAATAATGGCACAAAACCTTACACCAAGGCTTAAAGCCGCCGCATCTCTTGTCAGGGGCGGCGGCATTCTTGCCGATATTGGAACAGACCACGGGTATTTGCCGATTCATCTTGTTGAAACAGGTAAAATCAGTAAAGCCATAGCTGCCGATATTGGCAAAATGCCTTTAGAAAACGCAAGAAAATCAGTTGAGCAAAACGCTCTTTCCGATAAAATATCTTTACGACTTTCAGACGGCTTGAGAGGTTTCTCACCCGATGATGCAGACGAGTTTGTCTTTGCGGGTATGGGTGGCACGTTAATTGCTGAAAAGCTTGCTGAAGCTCAGTGGATAAAAAATGAAAAATATCACTTTGTTTTTCAGCCTCAGAGCAGGGCAGAGGAGTTGCGACAGTTTTTATATGAAAACGGTTTTCAGATTGAAAAGGAAATCGCAACCCACGAGGGCAGGCGTGTTTATATAGCCTTAAGTGCTTTTTACAACGGCGAAAAAACAGAGTGCTCTTATGCAGATTGCTTTTTAGGTAAGCTTTTACCTACGGAAGATGCAAAAAATCATATTAAAAAACAGATTTCACGACTTTCTGACCGCTATAGCAGTGCCGCTTTAAGCGAAGAAGAAAGCAAAACTCTTTTTGAAACAATAGAAAAATTAAAGGAATTTACTAATGATTGAAACAGTAGCGCAGGTTGTGGGCTTTGGCGGTGCGGCAATGAACTGCCTTTCTTTTCAGCAGAATAAAAGAAAGCGTATTATAGCCGTTCAGATTGGGGCCGCAGTCCTTTTTATAATTCATTACATACTTTTAGGGGCGTATTCAGGTGCGGCTTTGAATTTTATAAGCCTTTTACGCTCATTCGTGTTTATAAATAACGATAAAAAATGGGCAAAGAGCCCCGTATGGTTAGGTGTTTTTATCGTTATCAGTGCAGTAGCAGGTGTTCTAACCTGGGTCGATTGGTATTCATTCTTACCCTCTACGGCAATGATTCTTACTACTGTCAGCTATTGGCTTAAAAGCGAAACTAAAATTCGTCTTGTAACCTTCCCGAGCTCACCTTGCTGGCTGGTTTATAATATTATTACAAACTCAATTGCAGGTATCGTAACAGAATGTATTGTTATGACCTCGCTTATAATTGCTATCGTAAGATACGATATTTTGAAAAAAGAAAAGGTTGAGAAAAATGAAAATTAAAGTTCGCGATATTTATAATTTTTTAAATGATTTTGCACCTTTTTCAACTCAGGAAGAGTGGGACAATTCAGGTCTTACCGTAGGCTCTTTTGAAAAAGAGGTTTCAAAGATTTTTGTTGCTCTCGACGTTACAAGAAAGACTATAAACGAAGCAAAAAAATGGGGAGCAGACCTTGTTATAACTCATCATCCCATGATTTTCGCTCCTATTTCTCAAGTTACTGACGATATGACTGTTTTTGAGGCCGTTGTTTCAGGTATGAGCTTTATTGCATCTCATACTTGCCTTGATAAAGCGGTAGGCGGTGTGAACTCCTGCCTTGCAGAAAAAACAGGTGTGAAAAATATAACCGATACCGAAGACGGTTTTCTTAAAATAGGTGAAATTGAAACAAGGTCTGCCGATGAATTTGCAGAGCATTTAAAAAAATCTCTCGGTGGCAGTGTTTCTTATACCGATAGCGGTAAACCTATAACTAAAGTTGCTTTTTGCTCAGGTGGTGGCGGAGATTTTGTAGCACTAGCAAAGAAAAACGGTGCAGATGCACTTCTCACGGGCGAAGCAAAGCACCACGAATTTTTGCTTTCAGAGGATATCGGCATCTCGTTATTTGCCGCAGGTCATTTTGAAACTGAAAATATAGTCTGCGAAAAGCTGAAAGAGATATTAAACGAGATATTTTCAAATCAGGTTGAAATTAAAGTAAATGATTTGAAAAATCCTATAAACCACATTTAATTTATATGAACTTAATCTTCAAAGGAATTTACAATGGCATTAGACGGAATTTATCTTAATTTTTTAGTGACCTCTGCAAACGAGCTTTTAGCAGGTGCAAAGGTTGATAAAATTCACCAACCCTCAAAAAACGAGTTGGTGTTTATAATGCGAACAAGGGGCGGTATGCATAAGCTTTATTTTACAGCAGATGCAAATTGCCCTCGCTTCTGCGTGGTTGATTCCGTACCCGAAAATCCCCAGACACCGCCTATGCTTTGTATGCTTTTTAGAAAGCGTCTTACAGGTGCTACTCTTTTAGGTGTTGAGCAATACGGGCTTGACAGAACGGTGTTCTTTAATTTTGATGCGGTAAACGATATAGGTGACAGAGTAAAGCTTACCTTAGCCGTTGAAATTATGGCTCAACACAGTAACGTTATCCTTTTCGGTGAGGATGGCAGAATTGTAGATGCTTTAAGACGTGTTGACAGCGAAACCTCGTCTTACCGTCTTGTTTTACCGGGGGCGCAGTATAAATTGCCTCCACCACAAGAAAAAATTGATATCAGAAACAGCGAGCCTCAAGAGATTTGCGAAAAGATTTTTTCTTTAACTAATCAGCGTTTATCCTCTGCAATTTTAAAAACTGTTCAGGGTGTTTCACCGCTTATCTCAAGAGAAATTGCATATAGAGTTACTTACGATGATAAATCGGTTTCAGAGCTTTTAAGTGAAGAAAAAATGTCCTTACTTTGCGAAATAAGTGCATTGAAAACTCTTGTTTCAAGCGGAAAGCCACAGCCTGCAATGGTGCTTGATGAAAACAATAAGCCTATGGAGTTTTCGTATATTCCAATAACCCAGTACGGAAGTGCTTACAGACTTATTGAAAAAGAAAACGTCTTCGCTCTTTTAGAGGGCTTTTATTCTGAACGTGACCGAGTTCTTCGTACCCGTTCAAAAGGCACAGAGCTTTTCAAACAGCTTGATACAGTTATCGAAAGAGTAGCAAGAAAGCTTAATAACCAACGCGAAGACTTGAAAAAATGCGAAGACAGAGATGCTCTTCGAATAAAGGCTGAGCTTATAACCGCTTCACAGTATAGGTTAGAAAAGGGCTGTAGCATTTACGAGGTTGAGAATTATTACGACAATAACTCTATTTTGAAAATTGCTGTTGACCCTGCGCTTTCACCGTCGCAGAATGCTCAAAGGCTTTATAAAGATTACAGAAAAGCCTGCACCGCTGAAAATATGCTCATAAAGCTTATTGAAGAGGGTGAAAACGATTTAGAATATCTTGAAAGCGTAAAGGATATGCTTCTTCGTTCAACTCTTGAAAGAGAATTCGGTGAAATTAAAGACGAGCTTGTTTCACAAGGGTTTTTGAAATCTAAAAAAAGCGGTAAAAAGCAGATGAAAAAACAAGCTCTCGCACCTCTTGAATTTAAAACGAGTCAAGGTCTTACCGTTTTAGTCGGCAGAAATAACACACAGAATGACAAGCTGACCTTTAAAATGGGTAAAAGAGGGGATATGTGGCTTCATTCACAAAAATGCCCCGGCTCCCACGTGCTTCTCGTAAATGACGGAAACGGCATACCTGATGATGCAATAGTTGAAGCGGCAGAAATAGCGGCATTTTACAGCTCTGCAAAGGACGGTACGGTTGTAACGGTTGATTACACGGACGTTAAAAATATCAAGAAACCAAACGGAGCAAAACCCGGCTTTGTTGTTTATTACACCTACTATTCGGTAAACGTAAAACCCAAAGACCCGAGTAATAGTTAACAAGCTCAAAATCATAATACGTAAACCACTCTTTATTCATATGTTGAATTGAGAGTGGTTTTTATTATGTCCGTAATATTCAAAAATATGGAAAAAATAATAAAAAAAGGTTGACAAATTGCTCTTAAATGAATATAATTCTAGTGTAGTTAGCGGTGGCTAACTCGCTTTTAAGGTTTTGAGTTAGCATATGCTTACTTGTTTATCAATATCAGTTTACGGTTGGTGAAATAAATGAATTTAAGGTCTGCGGTTGAAGGGCAGGAATATATAATTAAAGATATCACAACTAACGACGAAGAGTTAGACAGCTTCCTTTTTACTCTCGGTTGTTACAGCGGTGAGCCTATAACCGTAGTCAGCCGTAAAAAAAGCGGTTGTGTTGTTTCAATAAAAGAGGGTAGATATAGTATTGATAATCCTCTTGCCGAAGCAATAACAGTTGTGTAAGCATCATATTTTTTCTTGGTAACCAATATTTATGAATAAAACAAAATACTCGGCTTTATGCCGAATATTTTTCGGATAACGGTTAGCAAAGGCTAACCAAGTTAATGTATAGTTTAAATTCGGGAGAATGTTTATGAAAATCGCTTTAACGGGTAACCCAAACTCAGGTAAAACAACAATGTTCAACGCCCTTACCGGCAGAAGTGAAAAGGTGGGTAACTGGGCAGGTGTTACTGTTGATAAAAAAGAGGGTACAATTAAAAAAGTTTATTTTTCTGGTGAAGAAAAGCTCGTTGCAGTAGACCTTCCCGGTGCTTATTCAATGTCACCTTATACATCAGAGGAAAGCGTAACAAGAGATTATATAAAAAACGAAAATCCCGATGTTATAATAAATATTGTTGACGCTACTAATTTAAGCCGAAGCCTTTTCTTCACAACCCAGATTTTAGAGTTGGGTATACCTACTGTTGTTGCTCTTAACAAAATCGATATAAATAAGAAACGTAAAACTAAAATCGACGTTGAAGCCTTGTCGCAGATGCTCGGTTGCCCTGTTATAGAAACAAATTCTGTTTCTGCTGACGGTCTTAAAAATCTTGTATCCGTAGCAATTGAAAATTCAAAAACTATTCAGAAAGCACCTTATAATCAAGGGGATGTAGAATATAAAAATAAGATGTCTGTTATTGCGGCTGACAGAAAAAGATATGCTTTCGTAAATCAGATAGTAAAAGCTGTTGAGAAGCGAAAGGTTTATGCAAAAAATAAAAATATCAGCGATAAAATAGACGATATTCTTACAAATAAATGGTTAGGTATTCCGATTTTTGCGGTTGTAATGTGGCTTGTTTTTCAGATTTCTCAAAGCTGGGTCGGTCAACCTATTGCCGATTTTCTTGTGTTGCACCTTGAAAATATTCAAGGGGCTATCGGTGAGCTTTTCAGTAATGCAAGTCCGTTCCTTTATGCTCTTCTTGTTGATGGTGTAATAGGCGGTGTGATAGCTGTTATAGGCTTCTTGCCTCTCGTTATGGTAATGTATTTCCTTATTGCCATTCTTGAAGATTGTGGATATATGTCGAGAGTGGCGGTAGTTCTTGACCCAATATTCAAAAGAGTAGGTCTTTCGGGTAAATCTGTTATACCCTTTGTAATGTCTGTTGGCTGTGCCGTTCCCGGTGTTATGGCAAGTAGAACTATCCGTGATGAACGCGAAAGAAGGGCAACTGCAATGCTTGCACCATTTATGCCTTGCGGTGCAAAAATTCCCGTTATCTCTCTTTTTGCAGGTGCATTTTTTGATAAAGCAGGGTGGGTAAGTACGCTTATGTACCTTTCGGGTATAGTTCTTATCTTTATCGGTGCTTTGCTTGTAAATAAAATTACAGGCTTTAAAGGCAGAAAATCATTCTTTATTATCGAGCTTCCCGATTACAGATTTCCGAGCCTTTGGGGTGCATTCAAGTCAATGTGTAGCAGAGGTTGGGAATATATAGTAAAAGCGGCAACAATTATTCTTCTTTGTAACACCGCAGTTCAGATAATGCAGTCATTTAATTGGCAATTTCAGGTGGCAGAAAGTGCAGACCAGTCGATTCTCGCGACTATTGCAAGTCCGTTTGCGTATCTTCTTATACCCATTGTTGGCGTTTTAAGCTGGCAGTTGGCGGCGGCAGCCGTAACGGGCTTTATAGCAAAAGAAAACGTTGTAGGTACATTGGCGGTATGCTTCGTAGGTCTTGAAAATCTTATTGATACCGAAGAGCTTCAGCTTCTTGAGGGTACGGGTGCAGAGGTAGCAGGGGTTATGGCTATTACAAAGGTTGCGGCTTTGGCTTATCTTATGTTCAACCTGTTTTCACCGCCTTGCTTTGCGGCTATGGGTGCTATGAATTCTGAAATGAAAAGCGGTAAATGGGTATGGGCAGGTATCGGTCTTCAGCTTTGCACAGGCTATTCGGTTGCATATTTTGTATACACAATCGGAACACTTATTTTTGCACCCGCAACATTAAATATCGGTGCGGCAATTGCAGGCCTTGCAGGCATACTTGTTATGGCAATTGTTGTGGTTTTACTTATTAAAAATACTAACAAAAAATTAAAAGAGGAATACGGAGCAAAGACTACCGTTAAAAAATAATTATGGAAAATATTATTATCATTTTAATAGTTTCAGCTATTGTAATCGGTATATCCGTTTATCTTTACAAAGCTAAAAAGAGCGGACAAAAGTGCATAGGCTGTCCTCACGGAAAACAGTGCACAGGTAGCTGTAGCGGTAACTGTAATTGCGATATAAATAACGGCAATAATTAATTTGAAATAATCTCCTATAAATAACTCCATTCAAAAGAAAAGGCTATCCGCAAAAAACGGATAGCCTTTTCGATGCTTTGTAAGGTATTAAATTACATCTCAACAGTTTTCAAAGTAAATCCGAATTCTATATGCTTTTCTTTGAAAACAAGGTTTTCGTGTTCGCTTATGGGGTTGAATCTGCCGTCAATGTTGAAGTAAGTAAAGTTTTCTTCCTTTAATTCAAAATCGTGCTTAACCTCAGTTAATTGCTCGGCTGAATAGTGTGAAGCGTTGAATGAGAAATCCTTTGTATCACCCAAACCCTCAACGTAAATACCGTAACCGCCTTTTTTACCAACGGTAGCTCTTCTTGTTTTAAAGTGAGAAGAGTTTTCCTGAGGTCTTACGTAGTGAACGAAATTGTCTTTTACTTTAAGTGAATATTCACCGAATCTGCCTGCCTTGTATCTGTCGGGATAGGTTTCAGTTTCGCCTAAACCGAAGTAAACGATATCTTCGTTTTCCTTGTTCATAACAAGCTCAAAGCCTAATCGGGGGAGAATCGGTGCGTTTTCACGGGCATCACCACAGAATGTAATATCAACACTACCATCGCAAGTGAATGTGTAAATAACCTCTGCTTTTATAATGGGCGGGTTTGCAGGACCGCCTAAAGCGATTGCAGTTTTAATTATAACTGAATCGTCAGCTTTAGTAACCTCAGTGGAATAAGTCTTTTGTGCAACGTGGTGAAGATGGTTTGCAATCCATTCGTCAACAGAGCCTCTGTTGTATGTAGGTGCGTGCCACATTTTAAATTTAACGGGCTCTGTAAGGAATTCACTACCGTTCTTTTTAATTGATGCAATTCTTCCGTAGGGCTTGTCGAAAATATATTCTGTGTCACCGCAAATGATAGTAGCAAAGCGGTCACCCTCGTCTAAAGTGATAGCGTTACATTCAATTTCGGGGATTAAAGCGTCTGCTTCAATTTCGTGCTGAATAAAGCCAACCTCATAGCCCTTTTCTGCCCATACAGTATCGTTTTTCTGATAAACGGATGCGGTAACAAAGCAATCACCGTAAAGCTCAAAATCCTTTTCGTCAAAGAGCTTGTATTCTTTTTCTGAAAGGGGAGCAATATCAAGGGTTTCAATTTCGCCCTCTTTTAAGATTTCGTTGTTTCTCGAAAGAACCCATTTAAGACCTAAATCTGAAAGGCTTTCGAAATATTTAACGCTTTTAACTGTAAGAACACCGTCTTTATAACTGCTTCTGAAAGGCTCGTAAACCTTTTTCATATCATAAAAACCGGGACGGGGACTTCTGTCGGGAAAAACAAGACCGTCAATACAGCAGATGCCGTCATTGGGGAAGTCACCGAAATCACCACCGTAGTAGTAACGAGCGTTTCCGTTTTCATCGGGGATATTTATAGCGTGGTCGGTAAGCTCCCAGATACAACCACCGCAGAAATTATCGTATTTGTCAACTAATTCCCAGTAATCGTAAACGTCACCCGTTGTCATTGAGCAAACGTATTCGCACATATAGAAGGGCTTGTCATATTCGTCGTTTTCAAGGTAATCGTGAATGTACTGAGGACTTGCATACATACGGCTTTCAACGTCTGAAATATCCTTGAAGCATTCGCCCTCGGGAACTGCCTTGAATTCAAGGTGAGAGTTTTCGTAGTGAACGATAGCGTTTTCATCACGTGATTTAATATATTCTCTCATTGCTCTGTGGTTAACACCGCAACCGCTTTCGTTACCTAAAGACCACATAATAACTGAACCGTGGTTCTTGTCTCTTTCAAAAAGTCTTGCGGCTCTGTCAACGTAAGCCTCTTTCCATTCGGGAATGGTTGAAAGAAGTGACCAACGGGTCCAGTCCCAATCGGTAGAGGTGTTGTAGCCCATACCGTGAGTTTCAATATCTGTTTCGTCGATGAAATAGAAGCCGAGAGCCTCCGCTAAATCGTAAAATCTCGGGTCGTTGGGGTAGTGGGATGTACGGATAGCGTTAACGTTTGCACGTTTAAGAACTAATAAATCACGCTTCATTTCGTCAAGAGTAACTGCGTAACCGTTTTCAGCAGAAGAATCGTGTCGGTTGATACCTTTAAGCTTAACGCCCTTACCGTTGATAAGAAGAACCTTATCTTTAATTTCAACCTTTCTTAACGCTAATTGGAAAGGTATAATTTCATCCTCAACAGTAATAAAAAGGTGATAAACGTAAGGCTTTTCATCGTTCCACATAAGAGGATTCTGAATTTCAATATTAAAGATTTCCTCTTCGCTTTCGCCCTGTAAAATCAAATCACCCTTAGGTGAAGCAACACCGTAAAGCACGTTTGCTTTTTCAGTTAATTTACAGTCAATATTTAATGTGCAAAGAGAAAAATCATCATTAAAGCTTTGCTTGATAAATACGTCTTCAAGGCGGATTTTATTTCTTGAAAGAAGGTAAACCTCTCTGAAAATACCTGATAAACGGAAATAGTCCTGATCCTCAAGATATGAGCCGTCGCACCATTTAACAACTAAAACCGCAATTCTGTTGTTACCCTCGTTTACAAGCTCTGTGATATTGAATTCACTTGTACAGTGGCTAACCTGACTGTAACCTGCAAATGTACCGTTAACGAAAAGATAGAAGCAAGAAGAAACCCCCTCAAAGGTGATAATTGTATCTCTTTCCATACCCTCTGCGCTTATCTCAAAATCTCTTACGTAAAAAGCACAGGGGTTTTCCTCGGGAACGTGAGGTGGGTCTGTGGGGAAAGGATACATAAGGTTTGAGTAAAGGGGCTTATCTATACCCTCAACGTCATAAAGCTGAAAGCAACCGGGCACTGCTACCTTGCAAAGAGAATTGTAATCAAAATCCTTTGCGTAAATGCTTTCGTCAATATCTTCAAAGCTTTTGAAATATTTAAAACTCCATTCACCGCATAAATCTGTTTTGTAGTAAGATGTGTTGCGGTCACCTGAAAGTGCATCCTGAAGATTATCGTAGGGGATAAAGTAAGCTCTGGGAGCTTCTGCGCCTACGTGTAAATGTTCAAGACTTTTGTGGTATGCTTTAAAGTTCATATTATTACCTCTCTTATGAGAATTTTATTTTAAATTTTTTAAAAAACTAAATGTATCACCGAAAATGCTTTCGGCATCTTCCTTTAACGCATCAAAGCAGTCCTTCGTTGCAAGGCAGTCTGAAAGAGCTCTGTGGGCAGAGTCGTTTTTCTTGCCGTAATATTCTACCATATCGCAAAGTCTGTGGTGCGGTAGAGAGGGGTGTAGCTTTCTGAAAATTTTCATAGTGTCAATATACGTATTTTTAAAAGTACCTGCTGATGCTGTGATGAATCTTACGTCAAACAAAACATTGTGACCTATAATGTACCCGTCACCGACGAAATCAAGAAAATCGGGCAAAACGCTTCTCGGGTTTGGTGAAAATCTTACCATTTCGGTTGTAATACCCGTTATAGCCTCAATTGCAGGCGGAATGGGAAAACCGGGGTCGCAAAGGCTTTGAAAGGTATCAACAACCTGACCGTTTCTGACCTTTACAGCGGCAAATTCTATAATTAAATCACGCCCTGCGCAAAGACCCGTTGTTTCAAGGTCAAGCACAACGTAATCATCGGGAAAAGCAATAATTCCGTCGCCGTATTTATCGTTTTGCTCTGCTTTTTTTATGTAGTAGGGTAAACCGTCTTTTACTTTAATCATCGTAATTCCTCGAGTCTTTTATATACCCATAAATGATAACATAAAAACGATATATATACAATAAAAACCCTTGATTCTGAATATACAAAATCAAGGGTGAAATTTGGTTTATTTTACTAAATTAAGGTAGCTTTGATACTGCTTTTCAGTAGGCTTGAAATCGGGATGGGAGCAAGCAGAGATAGTGGGAGCAACGCCACCTTTTCCATAAAAAGGTGTAAGAGTGTCATTTTCATATTTTTCTCTGTCTTCTTCTTTTTTGAAATCGGGTATATCATAAGGCATACCGTTTTCTAAAATGCTTCTGTGAGAAAGAATTGCAACAGAAGCGCAGGTTGTAGCAAAATACTCGTCAAATTCGGGACGTCTGTTTTCACGTATACAGTCAAAGAATTCTTTAATAACAAAGAAATCACCGCCACCGTGACCTGCGTTTTCAATAAGCTCTCTTAATTCCTCGGGCCATTCGGGAATATAAGTCTTTGATTCTTCTTCACCCTCGGGAATTTCCCAATTGTTAAAGCGAAGACAAACCTTGTCACCCTGACCGCGAAGATTTTCAATCTGACCCTTTGTACCGCATACTCTGTATGAATTTCCGTGAGCACCGAAAGCGGCACAGCCTGTAACACGGAAAACAGAATCATCATCGTTAAGCGTAGTTACAATAGCGGCTCTGTCACCAACAGATGTGCCGACGATTTCAAATTCATCAAAGGGTGCGAAAACGGGAAAAGCAGTTACTCTTTTGGGTAAACTACCTGTAATATACATCAATGGTGCAAGTGAATGAGTAATGTAATACGAGCGGGGTAAGTGGTTGCGCCAATGCTCAGGGTAGGGGCGTAAAGATTTGTGAGCTTCTTTATCGTCAAGGTTAAATGGGTGGTTATATTCACCCTCGCAGAATAATGCCTTGCCTAATTTACCGCTACGGAAAACGCGTCTCATTTCCTGATTGAATTTCATAAAAGGATAATTTTCCGCAAGCATAAAAAAGCCTTTGCTTTTCTCGGCAGCTCTTACCAGAGCAACACCCTCAGCCATAGTAACGTTAGACATACATTCTGATAAAACGTGAAGGCCTTTTTCTAAAGCTTTTATTGCAAATTCCGTATGCTCGTTAAAGCAGTTTGCAAGAAAAACTGCGTCCATATCGTGCTTAATGAATTCATCGAAATCAGAATAATAAGCAGGTTTTTCTTCTAACTCTTCGCAAGCCTCGTCATATTTCTTTTTGTCACGGTCGCACATAGCAACAATTTTACCGTTGTTACCGATAATATCATCATTAAATCCGCCACCGCGACCTAAACCGAATATACCGATTTTGATAGTATCCATAAAAGCCACCTCGTATTATTTTTGTTTTAAAATCAAGCATTTATATCAAGTAAATCGTAAACTAACTTTTTCTCGTAGTCAGAGAAGTTTTCAAAGTGAAATAAATCTTTTATTAAATATTCGTCATATATCAATTCATATTCACCATAGCTAAAATGCTCTTTTACATATAGCATGTATTCAAGCGTTTCTGTTCTTGTTTTAGTATCAAAAGCAGGTGTTGTGAATTTATAGGATTCTTCTTCATAAACAAACTCGATAAATATATACCAATGTCGAGAACCTCTATGTGCGTATTTCTCTATACCCAAAACAAGTGTGTTTGCATCATCAAACATCACGTCGGTTTTTACTTCGTTGAAAGAGTTATATGTTTTTATACTTTTGTCTACATATAAAGTAGTTCTTCTACAAACAAAAAAAGCAGAAATAGCAATACTTAAAACAAAAGATAGCATTATAGAGGATACAAGAATAATTACTTTACGAAAATCTTTTTTTGTTAAATCTTTCCAGAATTGTTTCGAAAAAACAGGGTTTACCTTTATGTAATGTTTTAAAGGTGTATCTTTAACTTTTTTTACTTTAAAAATAGGTTGTAGTTTTGATAAGCCATACACAGGAAGTAAAGAACTCATCATTGCACCATAAGGTAAAAGAATGCATTGAATTAAAGAAATGCTATCAGTATTTACTGCGATAGCACCGTCAACAGAATAAGCGATTTTTTCGGGTATACCTCTCCAAAGTGAATATATCAGAAATATCCAAAAAGCAAAAGTGGATAAAATTAAAAAATAATAAGTGAATTTATCTATAGCAGATAAAGGTGGTTTCTTTGAAGTTAATTTTCTTTTTAACGACATTTTATCACCTCTGAAAGTTTTTTCTTTAATTATATATTAAGAAGTTGGGGATTACAATATAAAAAATAATGTGTAATGCGACTAAAATAAAAAATCCCTCTTGATTTTTTCTAATCTATTAGTTATAATAGCAAGGCGTTTTGGAAAGACATATAATTTTATAATCAAAATTATTTGAACACACGGAGAGTTGTCCGAGCTGGTCGAAGGAGCACGATTGGAAATCGTGTAAACGGCCAAAACCGTTTCGAGGGTTCGAATCCCTTGCTCTCCGCCAAGAAAACTCCCTGATTGTATCGCAATCAGGGAGTTTTTAACAAAAATCTGAGGTGCATTATGAAAAAGATAATTAAAGGCGTTTTGATTTCTCTTGTATGCCTTGTTTTAGCGGTGGCTATTGTTTTAGTTGGCAACACATTTTTATTCTATCCTTACTATAACAACAATAAAGAAGCTGTTGAAATTCAGGTCGAAAGCAACGGACAGATTAAAATGATGAGCTATAATCTTCGTTGTATAAGCCCAACCGACTGGGGTAAAAAGGCTTGGTTTTACAGAGCAAATTTAGTTATTGACGATATAGAAAACGAAAAGCCCGGTATAATCGGCTTTCAGGAATCAACAAAATGGCATTACAAATATCTCGTTGACTCTCTTAAAGACTACGATTCTGTTATAGAATATCGTGACGAAGCCTTTAATTCAGAGGGTTGCCCGATTTTTTACAATACATCTCTTTATGAGTTGGTTGATAAAGGCTCTTTCTGGCTTTCAGAAACACCTGAGGTTATGAGTAAATCCTGGGGTGCGCAGTTTAACCGAGTTTGTAGCTACGTCATTTTAACCGATAAAAAGAGCGGTGAGGATTTCGTTGTTTTCAATACTCATTTAAGTCACGTCAGCGATGAAGCCCGTATAAACGGTATCAAGGTTGTGCTCGATAAAATTGCAGAATTCGGCTCTTTACCTGCAGTTATTATGGGTGACTTCAATGCCCTTGAAGGCTCTGTAACCTACAATAGCGTTACCGAAAATTTCCTTGATGCGAAAAAGGTAGCAGAAAAAACCTCGGATTCTCACACATATCAGAATTGGGGTAATCCCGAAAAATTCCAGAGAATAGACTATTTTATGGTATCTAAAACAGGCTTTAAGGTGAATAGCTACAACGTTTTATCTGCAATTCACGATGGTGTTTATTCAAGTGACCATTGTCCTATCGTTTTAGAGGTTGAAATTGATAAATAATTAAACAAAAAAGAAAATGTGTTACCTATTGTTTATATCAGGTAACACATTTTTTCTTTATTCTTTATTTAATTCTTCAATAAATTCGCCGATTCTTACAAGAGCTTTTTTTATGTGGTCTGCAGAGTAACAGTAGGAGGCTCTTACAAACCCTTCGCCACCCTTACCGAATGCTGTTCCGGGAACTACGGCAACCTTTTTTTCTTGTAAAAGTCTTTCGCAGAATTCTTCGCTTGTAAGACCTGTGCTTTTAATGCAGGGGAAAGCGTAAAAAGCGCCCTTCGGTTCACGGCAGTTAAGACCTAACTTATTGAAGCCTGTTACGATAAGTCTACGTCGTCTGTCGTATTCTTCTCGCATATTTTCAATAGATTCATCACCGTTTTTAAGTGCTTCAACTGCCGCATACTGTGAGGTTGTTGGAGCGCACATTATAGCGTATTGATGAATTTTTGTAATCTCTTTCATTAACTCTTGAGGACCGCAAGCGTAACCTAAACGCCATCCCGTCATTGAATAAGCCTTTGAAAAGCCGTTAACGGTTATTGTTCTTTCTCTCATACCTTCAACGGTTGCGGGAGATACGTGAGCACTTTCACCGTAGGTTAATTCCGAATATATTTCGTCAGAAATTACTGCAATATTCGTATCCTTTAAAATCTCTGCAAGAGCTTCAATATCTTCTTTTTCCATAACCGCACCCGTAGGGTTGCAAGGATAGGGGAGAATAAGAAGCTTTGTTTTGTCTGATATTGCGTTTTTTAATTCTTCGGGAGTTACCTTGAAATCATTTTCTGCCTTTGTTTCAATAATAACAGGCACACCGCCTGCAAGCATTGTTATAGGCTCGTAGCAAACGTAGCTTGGTTGAGGAATAATAACCTCGTCACCGGGGGAAACGATTGCTCTGATAGCACCGTCAATAGCCTCACTACCGCCTACGGTAACAAGAATTTCTGTTTCGGGGGAATAGCTTAAGCCGTATTTTCTGTTAAGATATTTTGAAATTTCTCTTCGTAATTCGATAGTACCGCGGTTAGCACTGTATTTTGTTCTGCCTCTTTCAAGAGAATTTATACCTGCTTTTCTTATCTGCCACGGTGTCTGAAAATCAGGCTCTCCAACACCGAGAGAAATAACGTCATCCATTGTAGCGGCAATATCAAAGAATTTTCTTATACCCGAGGGTTTGATTTCCGTAACGGCAGGGTTTAAAATCTTTGAATAATCAATCATAAATGAACTGCCCCCTGCAATCTGCCTGAGCCTCGCAAAGTTCAACGTCCATTTCCTTGTAACGTCGCATTACAAAGTGAGTGACGGTTGATGTAACCGAATCAATAGTTGCAAGCTCTCTTGCAACAAATCTTGCAACATCCTGTAAGGTTTTGCCTTTAACCACAACGTTAAGGTCATAAGAGCCTGACATAAGATAAACAGACTCTACCTCGTGGTAAGACATAACCTTTTCTGCAACCTCCTCAAAACCGAGTTCTGCCTGAGGTACAACGTTTAACTCAACAATTGCAGAAACATATGCACCGTCAAGCTTTTCCCAGTCGATAACTGCTTTGTAGCCTCTGATTATCCCTTCTTTTTCAAGTGCATCAATTTCGTCTGCAACCTCTTTTTCAGTTTTACCGAGCATAGTTGCAATATCTTCATTAGTATATTTTGCGTTTCTGCTTAAAAGCTTTAAAATTTCAGTTCTCATAATATCACCTTATAAATTACACTATTTCTTCTAACCACAATCATAATAATTCTTCGTTATAACGGGCTCTTTCGCCACCGATGAATTTCGGTCTTACTCTTGCGGCAGTAAGGGTAGCGTTACCGATTTTATTGTTTTCAAGGCGAAGAGGAACGGCAACCTTTTTTAGATGCATACCGATAAGAGTAGCACCAATATCAAGCCCTGCATCTGCCTTTATTTCTTCAAGTGCAACAGGGTTTTTTAATGCCTTATATGTTGCTGTTGCAAATGAGCCACCCGCTTTTGGCTGAGGTACTACGTTTACTGCTTCACAGAAAGGCACAGCCTCTTTTTCTGTAATAATTGCTCTGTTAAGATGCTCACAGCATTGTGCGGCAATATAAACACCATATTCATCTGCGGCATTTTTTATACCCTCAAAAACAAGCTCTGCGGCTTCGGGTGAAGAGTTAGTGCCGATAGTTTCGCCTAAAACCTCACTTGTAGAGCAACCGATAACTAATATCTGACCCTTTGTAAGCTTTGCTTTTTCAATAACTTCTTTTGCGGCTTTATAGGCCTGTATTTTTAAATCATTCATTATTTATGCCTCTTATAGAATTGAAATGTAAAGTCAATATATTGTATTTTACACTCTTTTTTGAAAATGTAAAGTAAATTATTGATATATTAACATTTTATTGGTAAAATATACATAAACAAGTGGTACAATTTCATCATTAAAGGAGGCTTAAATATGGCTGTTAAGCTCAACGAAGATAAAGAGGTAGTAAAAAGAATTAAAGAGGGGTTAAAAATGAAGGGCGGCTACTGTCCGTGCCGTCTTGAAAAAATCGAAGACAACAAGTGTATGTGTAAAGAGTTTCGCGACCAGATAGCAGACCCGGATTTTGAAGGGTACTGTCATTGCTTGCTCTTTTATAAATCAAAAGATTAAATTTTATACCAAAAAAGAAAGGATTGATAATAATGGCAGTAATAGATATCACAAGTGAAAATTTTGAAGAGGTTGTATTAAAAAACGAAAAAACCGTGCTTCTTGATTTTTCTGCAGTGTGGTGTGGTCCTTGTCAGATGATAGCGCCTATAATTCACGAAATCGCAGAAGAAAATGAGGATATCGTTGTAGGCAAAATAGACGTTGATAACGATACTTCTCTTGCAATTAAATTCGGTGTTTCAAGCATTCCTACATTAGTGGTTATGAAAAACGGTCAGGCAATTGATAAGGCGGTAGGCCTTCGTTCAAAAGCTCAAATTCTCGAAATGTTGAAATAAAATTAATAGAAAGATACTGTTGTCTTCGGGAATACACCCTTTCAACAGTATCTTTTTTATTACATATTTATTACAAATTATACCTATTGTTTGACAGTTGAAAAGTTTTATAGTATTATTTATAGGTATAATTGGAGTAATATGATGCTTTTTGAAAGGGCTTGTTAGATATGTTTGTTGTTCTTGAGGGTTTAGACGGTTGTGGTAAAACTACCCAGACCGAGCTTGTTTGTAAAAGGTTTGAAGCAGATGGTATTGATTATAAAAAAATCAAGCTTCCCGATTACGAAAGTGAATCAAGCATTTTAGTACGTAAGTATCTTGCAGGTGATTTCGGTAAAAACGCAAACGACGTTAATCCTTATGCTACCTCTGTGCTTTATGCGGCAGACCGTTTTGCTTCATACACAGAGAAATGGAAAGAAGAATATCTTTCAGGAAAGCTTATCTTTGCTGACAGATACACCCCTGCAAACGCTATCTATCAGATGACAAAGCTTCAAAAGTCGCAGTGGGATGAATACCTTGACTGGCTTTTTGATTTTGAATACAACAAAATCGGAATTCCCGAGCCTGACAAAGTAATCTTTCTTGATATGCCCGTTGAGGTTTCTCAAAAGCTTATGACTCAACGTTATAACGGTGATGAAAACAAGAAAGACGTTCACGAGGCAAACGTTGATTTCTTAAACGCTTGTCGCGAAGCCGCCCTTTATGCTGCGGAAAAATGCGGTTGGTTTGTGGTTCCTTGCTCAAAAGACGGTAAGCCTCTTTCAATCGAAGAAATTAACAACGCCCTTTACAAAATTGTTATCGAATAAAAAGGTTTTTATGCTTGAGTTTGAATCTATAACTATTGCGGACAAGAATAAAATAGAAAAATTTATTCCCGATTCCTGTAAGCAGATATGTGATTTCAATTTTGGTAATATCTTTTCCTGGGGTGTTGCCGAGAATACAAGATTTGCTGAAAAAGACGGTTTTCTCTTTTTAAGAAGCCGTTTTAACGGTGTGAAATCATATGCTTTTCCTTGGGGAAACGGTGATATTAAAAACGCTCTCAATATTCTTTGCGAAGATGCAAAAGAAAGAAATGCAGATTTCAGCTTTTATTGCCTGAGTGAAGAGCAGGTAAACGTTTTAAAGGATATTTACGGTGAAAGCTTTGTTTATGAAGAGCAAAGAGATTTCTTTGATTATGTTTATTTAAGTGAAAGGCTTTCCTCTTTAAGCGGTCGAAAGCTTCATTCAAAGAAAAACCACGTAAATTCATTTTTGAAAAAGTACAATTACACTCTCGAAGAGCTTAATGAAAGCAATTTGAAAGAGTGCCTTGAGTTTTCTCATATGTGGCATAAAAACGGTCCGAGAAACGTAAAGCTTGACGAAGAAATGCTTGTTATTGAAAAGGCATTTGAAAACTTCTTTGAGTTAGGTCTTTATGGTGCTTTGTTAAGAGTTGAGGGTAATATCGTAGCTTTCGCTTTAGGTGAGCCTATGGCGGACGGTAAAACCTTCTGCACTCATTTTGAAAAAGCATCGCCCGATTTCCCGACTGCGTATGCCGCTATAAACAAGCTTTTTGCAGAAAAGCTTGAAAATAAATATTACTATATAAATCGTGAAGACGATGCAGGTAGCGAGGGCTTGAGAAAAGCGAAAACATCTTATAAGCCCGAGTACCTTGTAAAAAAATATTATGGAAAAATTATTTAAAGCCCGTCTTGTTACAGAGAACGATTACGATTCTTTAAAAGAGCTTTTTACTCTTTGCTTTGAAGATTCTCTTGAAACGGTGAATGCCTTTTTTCAAAAAACAGCTTCACCCGAAAGAGTTGTTGCAGTTTTTGGTGGCAATAGGGCAGTAAGCAGTCTTTATCTGCTTGAAAGCGATATAATAATAGACGGTGTGAGCTTTAGTGCCTATTACATTTACGGTGTTTGTACTCACCCCGATTATAGAAAAAAGGGTTTAATGAAAGCGCTTTTTCATTTTACCGAAGAGTTAGTAAAAGAAAGAAAAATAGATTATCTTTTTCTTGTTCCTGCTGAAGATTATCTTTTTGATATTTACAGTCAATTCGGGTTTGAAAAGGGTATTTATTATAAAGAAGAAACGGTAACCGCACCGAGTGAGTGTAACAATATTTTGTTTGCTGATAAGGTGGATTATAATATTTACAAAGCATTTTGCTTTGAAAGAAGTAAAAGCGGTGTTGCTACGATTTCTTTGAAAGAAAGCACGTTTAAAAGCTTTTTTACGTCTGCAAACGGTGAAGCTTCTGCAATACAAACAGAAAACGGTTACTGCGTTTTTGAAAATTCAAATGGCAAGGTAACGGTTTTTGAAATATTCGGAGATGCAGACCGACTTTTAAATGTAGTTTTTCAAAAGACGAAGGTCAGTTCATTAACTTGCAGATATCCTGCAAATGATAAAAATAATTGCATACCTTACGGTATGTATAAGCAATTTGGTAGTGCACCAAAAATTGAAAATGCGTTTTTTGGTGTGCCTTATTCAACGTAAAATCCGTTGAATAGTTTGGGAGGATTTTTATGATTTATATATTCCTTGCTGATGGCTTCGAAGAAATCGAAGCACTTGCACCTCTTGATTTCCTTTTAAGAGTAGGGGAGACTGTAAAAACAGTTGGTGTAAGCGGTAAGCTTTGCCGAGGTGCTCACGGTATAAATGTTGAAGCTGATTTAAGCTTAAGTGAAGTTGATCTTAACGACGAATTAAAAGGAATTATCCTTCCCGGCGGTATGCCCGGTGCAGAAAATCTTAATAATTCACCCGATGTGCAAAATGCTATTGATTTTTGTGTTGGTGAAAATAAATTTATCGGTGCTATCTGTGCCGCACCCTTTATTTTAGGGAGAAAGGGTATCTTGAACGGTAAAAAAGCAACCTGCTTCCCCGGATTTGAAAATGAGCTTTCAGGTGCAACTGTTCTGGAGGACGGTGTTGTTACCGATGGTAATATTGTTACCGCAAAGGGTGCGGGTGTTGCCTGGGAATTCGGTGCTGCAATTGCAGCTCTTACAAGCGGTAAGGAAAAGGCTGATTCAATCCTCAGAGGTATTCAATGGAAAAAATAATAGATATACGACCTGTAAAAAGGCAGATGAGAGCAACCACGAAAGAAAAACGTCTTTCTATGGATGCGGGTGTGAAAGCCTCTGCTGATAAAAAGATTTGCAATAAGCTACTGAATCTGTGGTCAGTAAGAGAAGCAAAAACAGTTTTGTGTTACGTTTCAACTTCCATAGAGGTGGATACAAAAGAGTTTATAAATGCTCTTTTGAAATCGGGTAAAACAGTAGCTGTGCCAAGGTGCGAGGGCGGTAAATCTGAAATGAATTTTTATCGCATTGATTCACTTGATGAGCTTTTGCCCGGCTCCTTTGGTGTTTTAGAGCCACAGCCCGATTCAGAAAAAAAGATTGTAGAAACAAAAGACACTGTTTGTGTTGTGCCTGCCTTTATGTTTGATAAAAAGGGTTTTCGTTTAGGCTACGGCAAAGGCTATTATGACAGATATCTTTCTCGTTACGAGGGCTCAACTGTGGGCATTTGTTACGATGAAAATATAACGGAAGAGTTATTTCACGGTAAATATGACAGAGCTGTTGATTTGGTTCTAACAGAAAAGCATATTACCATAATTCAAAAGGAGGTTTAAGTATGGCTCGTGATGATTTCAAAGATTATGAAGAACTTTTGAAAACGTTTGAGGATGACCGTCCTGCTAAAAAATCTGGTGAAAAGGTTGAAGAAGCATCATCACTTAACAGTCAGGTTGAACAATCTCAGTCTGAAAGACAGAAAAAAATAGATAACTTTAAGGTGAATATAAACAGTGATTCATCTGAAAAGGCTTCAAGAAATCCCGGTGTTTATTTTTCTAATCCACCGAAGGATATTGCAAAGGATGCTCAAAAAAGCAAGGAAGCATCTACGCGCCAAAAGAATAATGCAGCCAAGTTCCGTGTTTCTGCACCGCCCATAACTCAAAAGCAAAACGCTATCAAGGCGGCTAAAGAAGCAAAGAATAAGAAGCGTTCTGAAACATTTTTCGGCAGATTATTGGCATCAGAGAACATCTCTAAAATTGCTCTTATGATAGCAATAATTATCCTTTCAAGCGTGCTTATCTGTATTTACGGAATTAACTGTATAAACGACGTTCTTGCTATTGATACTGAAGACGTTGCTATTGAGGTAACTATTTCAGAAAAAATGAGTGATAGCGAGGTTATTGACACCCTTAAGGATAAAGACCTTATTCATAACGGCCTTTTCTGCAAGCTTTTTGTTAAGCTTCTTGATAAAGGCGGAAATTACGTTTCAGGCGTTTATACCCTTAACCCCAATATGGGTATTGAAAATATGCTTGCAACAATGCAGGCGGATATCACTCTTTCGGAAACCGTTAAGCTTACCTTCCCTGAAGGCTGGACTGTTGATCAGATTGCTGAAAAGCTTGAAGCAAATAAGGTTTGTACCGCGTCAAGCTTCCTTTCAACTCTTGAGATGGTAGATTTCTCTGAAGAATATGAGTTCGTTGCGGCAATACCTAACAAAGAGCTTCGTTTCAGAATGCTTGAGGGTTATATGTATCCCGATACTTACGAATTCTACGTAGGTGAGAATGCCGCGAGTGTTGTAAGACGTTTTCTTAACAACTTTGAAACCAGATGGACTACGGAATATCAGACTCAGGCAGAAGAATTAGGTGTAAGCATTGATGAAGCAATTATTATGGCATCAATTCTTCAGGCAGAGGCTGCAACAAGCGGTCAGATGCCCGAGATTTCATCAGTTCTTTACAATCGTCTTAACAAGCCATCTGTATTCCCGAAAATTGAGTGTGACTCAACTGAAAAATATCTTCTTGAAACAATTAAGCCCACACTCACATCTACAACAGAGGATATTCAGAAATATATTTCTTACCGCGATAATTACGATACCTATAGCGATGCTTGTACAGGTCTCCCTGTAGGCGCTATCGGTAACCCCGGTGATGCGGCTATAAGAGCAGCACTCTTCCCCGCAGACACAAATTATTACTATTTCCGTCACGATGACGAGGGCAAGATATATTATGCAAATTCTCTTTCCGAGCACGAAGAAAACGGAAGAAAGATTGCAAGAAGTGCCGCGAACTAAAATTAAACAATAATAAAAAAGTTGTTGTATTCAAATGAGTACAACAACTTTTTGTTATTTAATATCTTTCATATCAATTCTGCAATAATATTATTTGAAAGCAAAAATCCGTTTTCTGTAAGCGAGAGGGTGTTGCCGTCAAGGTTTATTAACCCTTTTTCTTTTAAGAATGGGATTTTTTTCATTATTTTATCAACGGGTACATTACCATATTTCTCTTTTAAAGCAGTAAGGTCAAGACCTTTTGAAAGTCTTAATGACAGCATAATATATTCGTCACAATCGCCACCGTTACAGTCGAAAATCGCTTTACCGCCATTTATGAAATACTTGGTGTCATCGGGGAAATAAAATCTTTTTCCGTTAACAAAGGAATGAGCCCCGGGGCCTATGCCGAGATAGTCGTCAAGAGTCCAGTATTTTGTGTTGTGACGGCTTTCAAAACCGGGTAAGGTGGCATTAGAGATTTCATAATGGTTAAATCCTGCCTGTTTTAATCTTTCAAAGCATTGAAGATAAAAATCGCAGGTTGTATCTTCATCCGGAAAATCGTATCTGTCATAATTTTTATGAAAAAACGTGTTTTCTTCAATTTTTAAAATATATGAGCTTATATGAGTAACACCGCTGTTGATTACAAAATCAAGAGTTTCATCGAGTGATTCTTTCGTCTGATAGGGGACACCAAGCATAATATCAAGAGATATGTTATTGATTCCGTTATCCTTGAATATTTCAATTACTTGTTTTACCCGTTGTTTTGTAGAAATTCTGCCAAGTGTTTTTCTTTCTTTATCAACTGCTGATTGAAGACCTAAAGAAATTCTGTTTACGCCTGCTTCTGCAAGAAATGGTGCTATTTCTTCAATGCTTGAGCCGGGGTTACATTCGACGGTGATTTCCGAATTTGAGTCTAAACCAAACTTTTCTTTTGCAGTTGTGATGATTCTGAAAAGCTCTTCACCTGATAAAACAGAGGGTGTTCCGCCACCTAAATATAGGGTATCAGCTTTAGGTGTGTCAGTTATAAATTTACCACAACGGGACAAGGCTTCAATTTCATTTATAAGAGCATCAACGTAGCTGCTTCTTTCCTCTTTTTTAGAGCAGTAAGAGTAAAAATCGCAATAAGGGCATTTTGATTTACAAAACGGTACATGAATATATATTCCCGACAAAAAATCACCACCCGTAAAAATAATACGGGTTAATTATACTATTCGTCGGTTGATTTTTCAATCGTTTTTTCTTTCACTGATTCTTTATCTGTACACTTTTCGTTTTCATATTTTTCTGCTGCTTTTTCTATTCGTCTTTTAACGTATTTGTTCTGACATCCGCCTGCTTCATCGCATTTGTATTTGTGAAAATGAAGACAGCGGATTTTCTTTTTACCGCTTAAAAAGGTCTGCTCCTGAATAATAATGTTTTTCCCCACAATATTACAGTATTGCTCGTAAGTATATGAATGTCTGTTCATAAAAACCTCCTTGAAGTTTTGTTATCCTTAATAATTATGCACATAAAAGAGGTTTAATAATCTGTAATAAAATATATTTTAAACGCATATTTTTTTACGAGGTGAATAACGTGTATTCGACACAGTTGTATAAAAGAATAAAAAATATGAGCGAAGCGGATTTACTGAAAAAAGAGTTAGAAGAAATAAGGCTTCAGATAAAGGTTGCTTATTTTAAGCTTTCACAAGCTACGGATATAATGCTTGTTGAATCAATAGTTCTTGAATTAAAGAGCCTTGAAACAAAGCACGATTATCTTTTAAAAAGACTGAAAGAGGAGGTAGAAAAATGAGCTTGTATATTTTTTTAGCAGTTTTAGTTTTGTTTTCTCTTTTAATCTTTAAAATAAGCGGTAGCTTTATAAAATCATTTTTAACAAGTGTTATAGGCGGGGTGGGGGCAATATGTGCGGTAGGTGCAGTGTCTTATTTCATTCCGTTAAGTCTGGGTGTTAATTTATATTCTTTAATATTCAGCGCTTTATTCTCTGTTCCGGGGGTTGTTTTTTTACTCGTTTCGAAGGCTTTTTTGTTTTAAAGAAGGAATAAAAAAATATTTTTAGGAAAATATAAAAAAGGTATTGACATTTTAAAAAACCAAGAGTATAATAACTCACGTTCTTAGCGGGATAGTGTAACGGTAGCACGACAGACTCTGACTCTGTTTGTTGGGGTTCGAATCCCTATCCCGCTGCCAGAAAAAAAGACCTTGTCTTCTGACAAGGTCTTTTTTCAATTAAATCCACCCTTGCGGGTGGGTGAAATATTGCAGTGCAATATGAAATACGCTTTCTGCGTATGAAATCGCTGCGGCGGTGGGGGATTTAATTTCATTTTCTGCTATGGCAGAAAATTTCACCGAAACCACAGGTTTCGATTTCATCGTGAGTAAAACGAAACGATTTCATTGTAATGTATAAAGATATTTAAAGTAATAGCCTGATAATAAAAATATTTAATTCACGTTACTTTTAACTTTCACTTTTTTATTTTAAAGTATAATAATCAAAAAAGGCGGTGAAAAAATGGAATCAAATAACTCTGCAAATAAACAATATCAGTTTATGACCGAAACACCCGTTGGTGCTTTGATTATAAAACTAGGTATACCAACAACTATAAGTATGCTTATTACAAATATATATAATATGGCTGATACTTATTTCGTCGGCACTCTCGGCACAAGTGCAAGTGGTGCTGTTGGTATTGTGTTTGGTCTTATGGCGGTTATTCAGGCGGTAGGCTTTATGCTGGGCCACGGTGCAGGTAGCATAATTTCAAGGAAATTAGGTGCTAAAGAAGCTGACACCGCACACCTTGTAGCTTCAACCTCGTTTTTTATGTCGTTGATAGCAGGTCTTTCTATAACTGTTGTCGGACTGGCTTTTTCAGAGCCGTTCCTCCGTCTTTTAGGCAGTACCGATACTATCCTGCCATATGCTGAGGATTATGCTTTCTGGATTCTTCTCGCTTCACCTATAACAATGGCAAGCTTTGTGCTTAATAATATTCTTCGTTATGAGGGTAAAGCTGCCCTTGCTATGATAGGACTTACCACCGGTGGTATACTTAATATTTTTGGTGACTACATTCTCATTGAAATTTTTGATATGGGTATATCCGGTGCAGGTATTTCAACTGCCTTATCACAGCTTATAAGCTTCTCAATACTATTCAGTATGTTTTTGAGAAAGAAAACTCAAAGCAGAATTTCTTTGGGTTGTTTTAAAGTTGGTATTAAGCATTTACCTGCAATTTGCTCAACAGGCTTTCCTAGTCTTATGCGACAAGGTCTTTCAAGCGTTTCAACAATGCTTCTTAATAATGCGGCAGGTCTTTACGGTGATGCCGCCGTTGCAGGTATGACAATTGTAAACAGAATTTGCTTCTTTATATTTGCCGTTGGTTTAGGTATCGGACAAGGCTTCCAGCCTGTTTGCTCATTTAATTACGGTGCAAAGAAATTTAAAAGAGTAAAAAAAGGCTTTTTCTTTACTTGGGGTGTAGGGGAAGTGCTTTTAAGCATTCTGGCAGTTATAGGTCTTTTACTTAGCGACCACCTTGTAGGTCTTTTTAGGGATGACCCTCTTGTTATTGAGATAGGTTCTTTTGCTCTTAAAGCACAGCTAATAGCTTTGTTTTTCCAACCATTGAGTATTTGCAGTAATATGATGTTTCAAAGCATCGGTAAAAACAAAACTGCAACCTTTTTATCAGCTTTAAGAAGCGGTCTTGTTTTTATACCCGTGCTCCTTATCTCATCAAGACTTATAGGCTTAACAGGTATCCAGATTTCACAAACGATAACAGATGTAATTACCTTCTTTGTATCAATGCCGTTTATGATAGTGTTTTTTAAAAATATGAAGAAAGATGAAGTGAATGTATAATAAATTTAACCGAGGTATACTTTGTGAGAAAAGTATACCTCGGTTTTTAGTTGCTATAAAACATAAACTGCTTTACAAAAACAAAAAGACACCCTTTTGGATGTCTTCTTTTTCATGGCGCAGAAGGAGAGACTCGCAAGGCTCTGCCTTGCGTTTGCTACGCAAACAACCGATTGTGTTCGGCTTCGCCGAGGGAGTTCGAGTCTCTCTCGAAGGAACTGCTTTACAAAAACAAAAAGACACCCTTTTGGATGTCTTCTTTTTCATGGCGCAGAAGGAGAGACTCGAACTCTCGCGCCGGTTTCCCGACCTACGCCCTTAGCAGGGGCGCCTCGTCACCAACTTGAGTACTTCTGCATTGGTAACTGAGAAACAGTTATTTAATTGTCCTCGATAGAGGTGGCGCAGAGAGTGGGATTCGAACCCACGGTACGTTTCCGTACGACGGTTTTCAAGACCGTTCCGTTATAACCACTTCGGTATCTCTGCATTTGATAGCCTTGATATAGTATCATACGAAACTTAAAATGTCAACTGCTTTTTTAGATTTTTTTAAAATATTTTTTTATTCGTTGTTTTATCGGGGTTGTTTTTTCCAATGCTTTTGTATAGTATTATATGTAGTCGAAAAAATATCCAAAAAATACTATGAAATATTATACATATTTTCTTTTTGTTATGGTTGATTTTGGCGTGATTTTAGTGTAAAATGTATAAACGTAGGGGCGAAAAACCCACTTTTTAAAAAACTTTTTGGAGGTTTTGTATGAATTACAAGCTTACAAAGAAGCAAGCAAAGGAAATGCTTGAAAATAAACTTCTCCATTATTTCGGTATTTCAACCGAAAATGCTACTTATGAGCAGTTCTATAAAGCGGTAACTATGATTGTTCGTGATATGATGGCTCAGGGCAGGGCAGAGTTATCAAAAAAAGCCGATGAAGAAGGCAAAAAGCGTGTTTGCTATCTTTCAATGGAATTCCTTATGGGGCGTTCTCTTAAAAATACACTTTTTAATCTTAATCTTACCAATACTTTTTCAAATGTTCTTAAAGACTACGGTATTAAACTTGATAGTCTTTACGAATGTGAGCCTGATGCAGGTTTAGGTAACGGCGGTCTTGGCAGACTTGCCGCTTGTTATCTTGATGCTCTTGCAACTCAAGGCTACCCTGCAAGAGGTTATTCAATTCTTTACGAGTACGGTATTTTCCGTCAGAAGCTTATTGAGGGCAGACAGACTGAGCTTCCTGATAACTGGCTTCCCGGTGGTGAGGTTTGGCTTGTTCCGAGAGAAAGTAGCTCAGTTAACGTTTGCTTTGAGGGCTACGTTGAAGAAATCTGGGATAACCAATATCATCACGTTGAAATTAAAGACGGTAACGTTATTCAGGCTGTTCCTTACGATATGTTTGTTGCAGGTAAAGACGGTAAAGGTGTAAGCTGTCTTCGTCTTTGGAGTGCAAAAGCACCTGAGTTTGATATGAAATCATTTAATCAGGGCGACTTTATGCGTTCTATGGAGCGTCAGGCAATGGCAGAGGTTATAAGTAAGGTTCTTTATCCTATGGATAATCATCCCGAGGGTAAATCTTTAAGACTTCGTCAGCAGTATTTCCTTGTATCTGCATCTGTTCAGGATATTGTTCGTCACCATCTTCGTGAATACGGTACAATTGACAATCTTCCCGAAAAGCTTGCAATTCATATTAACGATACCCATCCTACAATGGCTATACCCGAGCTTATGAGAATTCTTCTTGATGAGTGCGGTTACGGTTGGGATGATGCCTGGAGACTTGTTACTAATACAGTTGCTTACACAAACCATACCGTTATGAGTGAAGCTCTTGAATGTTGGAGCGAAGAGCTTGTAAAACGTCTTATTCCCCGTATATACGATATAATTAAAGAGATTGACAACCGTTTCCGTGCTTATGTATGGGAGTCAACCCACGATGCAGACTATGTTGAAAGAACTGCAATTATATCAGGCGGTGCAGTAAGAATGGCAAACCTTTGTGTTGCCGCTTGTCATAGTGTAAACGGTGTTTCTGCTCTTCATAGCCAGATTCTTAAAGATACACTTTTCAACGATTTCTATAAGCTTACACCTGATAAGTTTACAAACGTTACAAATGGTATTGCTCACAGGCGTTGGTTATGTCAGGCTAACCCCAAGCTTACCGAGTATCTTACAGAGCTTCTTGGTAGTGATAAATTTGTTTACGATGCAGAGCATCTTTCAAAGCTTGCTGATTTCAAGGATGATGAAGAGGTCCTTAAGAAAATCGGTGAAATCAAAAAAGCAAATAAAGAGGCTTTTGCAAAGCATATTAAGAAAACAACCGGTGTTGAGCTTGATACCAACTCGATTTTTGACGTTCAGGTTAAGCGTCTTCACGAATATAAACGTCAGCATCTTAATGCGCTTAATATCGTTTCAGAATATCTTGCAATAAAAGAAAATCCCAACGGCAGCTTTGTTCCTAAAACATATATTTTCGGTGCAAAGGCTGCTCCCGGTTACTATGTTGCACAGAGAATTATCAGCATGATTCTTGCGTTGAGTGAAATGATTGATAAAGACCCCGATGTAAAAGGCAGACTTAAGGTTGTTTACGTTGAAGATTACAACGTTACAAATGCTGAAAGACTTATGCCCGCGGCAGACGTTTCAGAGCAGATTTCACTTGCAGGTAAAGAAGCAAGTGGTACGGGTAATATGAAGCTTATGATGAATGGTGCGCTTACTATCGGTACTCTTGACGGTGCAAACGTTGAAATTCATGAAGCAGTAGGGGACGATAACATGTTCCTCTTTGGTATGAAAACTGAAGAGGTTAACGAGCTTCATAACAGAGGATATAATCCCCAAACTTATTATAATAACAATGCCGAGCTCAGAAAAGTTATTGATTTCATCTTAAAAGGCGGAATTGACGGAAAAGATTTCTCTGATATTGCCGGAACAATTATCCACCACGATCCCTTTATGGTGCTTGCTGATTTTGCAGATTATCAGAGAGCACAGAAGAAAGTAAGAGAAACATTCTTGAACGAAAAAGAATGGAACAGAATGTCACTTCTTAATATCGCGTATTCAGGCAGATTTGCTGCTGACAGAGCTATCAATGAATATGCACGAAATATATGGAATACACAAAAAATGTGGTGATTTTTGGTCCTTTTGACGAAATTGTTTTTGTCAAGTGCATTTGAAAAAAATGCACTTGACTTTTTTTCTGTTTTGAGGTAATCTAAAAATACTGAAAAATAGTGTGGTATTGTCTTAACAGTACACAAATTTGAAAGGGGTATTATACCAATGAAAAACACAGATATGAAGGTAATTGCTATAATTCTTACTGTAGCACTTTGCCTTACTGTTCTCACAAGTAATGTGGTTTCAATTGCTTCAGTTGTTATCCTTGCAAAAGGCTCCACAGGTGCTACTGTTGAGGCAGGCACAAACGCAGGTACAAGCACAGATGCAAACACAAACACACCCGCAGGTAACAACGGTACACAGACTCAGACACCCGCAGGTAACGGTGGTAGCACAACACCTACACAGGCTCCCTCTGGTAACACAGGTGCTACACAGGCTCCCTCAGGCAACACAGGCGCTACTCAGGCTCCCTCAGGCAACACAGGTGCTACTCAGGCTCCCGCTGCTGACGGCAACGTAATGGCTCCCGAAGCTGCTCTTAAGTTCTTCCAGGATGCTGCAACTGAAATCAAAACAAATGGTTCAGCTGCATACAAAGTAAAATCATGGCAGGATGTTGAGTCAGTTAACATCGGTAACAGCGCTCTTGAAAGCATCATCATGGGCTTCGTAACATCAGAAGACAAAGCTGAAGTTAAAGACAATGCTAAAGGCACAGACGATTCAAAGAACCGTATGCCCGTAAGCAACTGTACAATGAACAGTGTTCAGAGCGTATCTTCTAAAGAAGTTAACGGTAACTATGTTATCACTATCGTTATGAAAGATCAGATTAACCCCACTGCTGAAGATACAGATGGTATCTCACTTATGTCAAGAGACCTTCTTTACATGAAAGCTGTTACTGATACAATTGAAAGCAATGGCGCTATCAAGGCTATCGTTAAAGAGCTTAAAACAGCAGAGCTTAACTACAGAGCATTCACAATTACTGCTGAAATGACAAAAGACGGTAAATTCGTAAACATTACTCACGAATGCCGTGCAGAATTAAAAGCTGAAGCAAAACTCATCGTTGGCTCACTTGCTGGTGATGGTGTTCTTATCTTCCGTGCTAAGTTCTACGATTTCGCATATTAATTTTTAATATCGCATACATACCGACCCGAGAAATTGGGTCGGTTTTTCTTTTGTAAACTCAACGTCTTTTTGTAATAATATATTGACTTTTTTTGTTTTTTAAGGTATTCTTTATACATATAGGCATATTGCCTTTGAAATTCGAAAGGAGATTATTCCAATGAGTAATTCAAACATCAAAGTAATTGCTATAATCGCAACTATCGTTCTTGTGTTCACTCTTATCACAAGCAATGCGGTTTCAGTAGCATCAGTTATCTTCCTTGCAAAAGGTACAACTCAGACAGGTACTGTTGCAAACACAAATAACGATGCAAACGTTAGTACAAACAATGGTACAAACAACGGCACAAACAACGGTACAAATAATACACCTAACACTCCTGCAAATAACGGTGGTAGCACAACACCCACACAGGCTCCCTCAGGTAACACAGGTGCTACTCAGGCTCCCTCAGGTAACACAGGCGCTACTCAGGCTCCCTCAGGTAACAACGGTGGTGCAACTGCTACACAGACAAAGACTGATGCAGAGGTTCTTAAAATCTACACAGACCTTATGAACAAAGCTAAAGCTGACAAGCCCGGCTACCAAAAGGTTGAATATCAGGAGCTTCCCGATGATGCTAATAGTCGTCAGATTTCAAAGGGTGAAGGTCTTGTAGGTACTCTTCTTACACTTGTTACAGATACACTTGACCTTTTAACAACAAAGGAGGAGGCAGAAGCTTCTCCCGAAATCGTTGAAAAGGGTAGCGATATGAGATGGTTCCCTGTTTACAAATGTGAAAAGGGTTGCTATCTTACAGATGTAAATGCAATTGAAAGCACAAAGTACGAAGACCTCGGTAACGGTAAAGCAAGAATTACAATTGAGCTTAAAGACGAAAGCAACCCCGAGCCTATGGCTGAAGGTGCTTCAACTTCTCCCAGTAACACAGGTGCTATGTTCTCACCTCTTTCAAAGGCAGATATCGACAACACTATCAACGGTGGCGTTGTTCAGGCAGTTATCAAAAATGTAACATATAGCCTCGTTTATCACGATTGTAAAGCTGTTGTTGAATACGATACAAACACAAATCAGATTATCAAGCTTGAGCAGTATATGAACGTTGCTATTCAGGGCGGCGGTAAGATCTTTGGTGTTTCTGAAATCAAGATTGACAAACAGGAACTTCTCAACACAATGATTATCACTGATTTCAAATATTAATTAATTGAATTTCAAGCCTCTTCACTTAATGAGTGAGGAGGCTTTTTCTTGTGTATAATATTTCTTCTTTAGCATTTACAATTTTTAGCTTCTATGATACAATTATATTAAATATAAATGTGTAAGATATTCATAGGGGGATAATCGTGGTATTAAAAGTGCTTTTTGGTATATGCTTAATTGTTCTTGTTTTTTGTGTGCCTTGGTATTTAAAAGCACTCTGGCCCGAAAAATGCAGGAAATCACTTATACTTAAAATGATTTGCTCTACAATGTTTGTGTCAATAGGTGTATTGTCTGTGTATATATCAGGTAATATGTCAACCTATGCAATTATAATGATTATCGGCTTAGTTTTCGGTTGGATAGGTGACTATTTCCTTCACGCGAAGCCCTCGGACGCTTATTTTATAACAGGTTTTATAAGCTTCCTTATAGGTCATTTTTTCTATATTGGCGCATATGTAAGAACATTACCCAAGCTTTTTCCCGCCTATAAGATGGTAAACGCAGTTGAGTTGATTATTGGTGCGGTAATTTTGTTAACAGCGCTGATTTGTGCTAAAGCTATAAAGCTTAAATTCAGCCCCAAAATCCTCAAATTCGCAATAGCATTTTACTTTGTAATTATAACCTTTATGTTCCTCAAAGCTTCTGCTTTAGGTTATAACTATTATAAAAGCGGTGCACCGTATGGTATAGTTGCATTTGTGTTGTTAAGTCTGGGCTCGTTGTTTTTTGTTCTTTCCGATGCAACTCTCGGTATGATTTCTTTTGGCGGTCAAAAGAAAAACTATCCCTTAAAAATATTTAATATTCTTACTTATTTCTGGGGTCAGGCGATGCTTGCATCTTCAATTCTTTTTATTGAGGCGTAATTTATGTTTGATGAGATTTATAACCGTAAAAATAGCGGCTCTTATAAATGGGATACAATTGTTTCTGATGGCACAATAGAAAGAGGTGCTTATCCGCTTTCAGTTGCCGATATGGAATTTAAAACACCCGAAGAGGTAAGGTCAGCAATAAAGGATTTTACAGATAAAGGCTTCTTTTGTTACACAAGCGGTGACGAGGAATACAGAAATTCTGTAAAAGATTTTATGAAACGTCGTCACAATTTCCAAATCAAAAATGATTGGATAACTTGTGTGGGCGGTGTGGTTTTTGCTATAAATACCGCAATAAGAGCATTTACCGAGCCTGGTGATAAAGTTATTATACAGTCACCGGTTTATTATCCTTTCTCAACTTCAATTATCAATAACGGTAGAGTTATCGCAGATAATCCTCTTATCCCTGTTGGTGACACTTATGAAATAAACTTTACCGAGCTTGAAAAAATAGCATCACAGCCCGATGTAAAAATGATGCTTCTTTGCAGTCCTCACAACCCCGTAGGCAGAGTTTGGACTAAAGAAGAACTCAAAAAAATCGGTGATATTTGCTTAAAGAACGATATCGTTCTTGTAAGTGACGAAATTCATTTCGATATATTGAGAAAAGGTTTCGAGCATACAGTGTTTTACAACGTTGATGAAGCTTTTAAAAAGAATACCGTTATCTGTACTGCGGTTAGCAAAACCTTTAACCTTGCAGGTTTAGGTACATCTAACATAATTATTGCAGATGATGAATTAAGAAATAAATTTCAGACACAGCTTGCTGCTGACGGATATTCTTGCATAAACTGTGTTTCAAGACCAGCCACAATAGCTGCTTATACAAAGTGTGATTATTGGATAGATGCTATGAATGAATACGTTGAAGAGAATATAGCCTATGTAAAAAGCGTTGTTGATGAAATCCCTCAAATTAAAATGTATCAATGTCAAGGTACGTATCTTGTCTGGCTTGATATGCGGGCTTTGAAGCTTAACGATGATGAGCTTGATAAATTCCTTGTTGAAAGATGTGGCATCATTCAAGACCCGGGTTTTTGGTTTGGTGAGGGTGGTAAAGGCTTTTCGAGGTTTAACGTTGCTTGTCCTCGGGAAGCTCTTGTAAAGGCTATGGAAGCCCTTAAAAACGAAGTTTTAAATGGAGAGTTTTAATTTTATGACTAAAAAAGTTTTAGCGGTTTTGTTTTCTGTTATAGTGCTCTTTACAATGTGCGCTCCCGTAGCTTTTGCAGTGGCTGAAGAGGGTGAGTTAGAGCTTACTATCGACGTTAATAAGCGTTATACCGATATTGCAGAAGAAGCGGAAAGCGACAACCTTTTTCTTTACGGTGAAAAAGCAGAAGAGGAAAAAAATGCAAAAAGAAATACGTATATCGCAGTTTTATCTGTTGCGTTAGTAATTGCAGTTGTGATACTTGTGCTTACCTTAAAGCGTGTGCCTAAAGAAGAGGATATCGACGTTTCCGGTGGAGCAGATAAAGTAAAGAAAAAGAAAGAATAAATATGAGAAGAATTTTAAGCCGAGTAAGAGCTGCTGTCAGCGATTACGAAATGATTAAAGACGGAGATAAAATTGCAGTCGGTGTTTCCGGTGGCAAGGATTCTCTTATGCTTTTGAAGGTCCTTTGTGAATTACAAAGATTTCATACAGAAAAATTTCAGTTGGTTGCAATAACTCTTGATATGAGATTTAACGGTAAAGACGGCGATTTTTCAAATATCAGAAAAATGTGCGATGAATACGGTGTTGAATACATAGTAAAGCCTACTGATTTATATGAAATTATTTTCAATATCAGAAAAGAGCAGTCACCTTGTTCTTTGTGTTCAAGAATGAGAAGAGGTATTTTACACGATACCGCAAAAGAATTAGGGTGCAATAAAATTGCTCTTGGTCATCATCTTGACGATGCAGCCGAAACGTTTATGATGAACCTTTTAATTGAAAGTAGAATTGGTTGCTTCGCTCCCGTAACTTATCTTTCAAGAAAAGATATAACTATGATAAGACCTTTGGTCTATGTCAGAGAAAGAGAAATTGAGCAAAGTCTTGAAAGGGTAGAGCTACCTATTATTGAAAGTGCTTGTCCTGCAAACGAACACACTAAACGTGAGGATGCAAAAATACTTTTAAGAGAATTGTCAAAAGAATATGGTGACGTTCCCGAAAGAATCGTAGGGGCGCTTCAACGAGGCGCTATTGACAGATGGGAAAAATGACAGTTATAAAACAAAAAAACTTAGAAGCTTGTTTGAGCTTCTAAGTTTTTTGTTTTTGTTTTTGTTAATTATCAATATCCGAAATAATCTTCAAAGTAGCTGCTAAAGGGATCTTGCTGCTGTTGTTGAGGAGTGATGTTTGTTTCGCCCTTATCTTCAACAAGCTTAACATTTGCATCAAATTTAGAAGCAACCTTACCGCTATTATCAAGACGGCAAATTGTAAGAGTAATTGTATCACCAACTTCAGCGTCTTCAATAACCTCAAGAAGAACGTCTGTTGTGTCAAGGGGCTTGCCGTTAACACCTGTAATAATATCGCCAACCTGAATTCCGTTGTTAACGAGGTCATTGTTTTCTGCAATAGCGGCTATAACAATTGAGCCATAGGGGAGATTGTTCTGCCAAGCAATTGCTGAATAAGTGTAATCACTTGAAACCGCATAATAAGAAATACCAAGCATAGGTCTGTTTGTAACATAGCCGTTAGCAACGATTTCGTTGTATATCTCAAGCATTGTGTTTGAGGGAACAGAGAAGCCCATACCTTCGTAATCTGTGCTTGTGATTTTTGAAGAGTTAAGACCTATAACCTGACCGAATTCATTTACAAGAGCACCGCCTGAGTTACCGGGATTGATAGCGGCTGTGTGCTGAATACAAGGAAGATCATAAGCACTTGCAGAGGTTGAGATAGGTCTGTCGATAGCGCTGACCATACCGGGTGTAAATGAGCCAAAGAAAACTGTGCCACCGGGGTTACCGATTGCGTAAACGCTCTGACCAACCTTAAGATTATCTGAATTACCGAAAACGGCAGCCTTAAAGCCTGCTTTTTCAACTCTTAATACACCGATATCTGTTTTAGTGTCAAAGCCAACAATTTTAGCATCTACTTCTGTTTCGTCGTTGAATTGCACTTGAACACTTACACCTGCATCAGAAATAACGTGTGCAGCGGTGATGATATAAGTGTAGGTATTTGTTTCGTCTTCACCTACGATAATACCTGAGCCCTCGCCAACCTTTTGGTTTTGAGCGTAAACAATAACACCAACGTTAATATCTTTTACAGCATCATAAATTTGCTCAGGTGTCATTTCACCGTCGCCGGAATATTCAGAGTGAGTGATAGGGGAATCCTCAACGTTAGGCTTTGCACCATTAATTGTTGTATCATCGTTCTTATCATTTTGCTGGGTGCCGGGCTTACTTGGTTTGCTGTCGTCATCTGCGAGAGTACTACCTATAGCTATTGAAGCAACTACTATACAAATGCAAATAAGAATTACAAAAATCTTTTTACCTGCACCCTTTTTCTTTTGTGCTTTAGGGGGATAATAACCCATTTGAGAATAAGCAGGGTTAAACTGTGGACCGCCATATTGGTTGTTAGCCTGACTATTATAACGGGGGGGCTCAGGGCTTCTGTTATACGCGCTCTGTGATGCACCGTAAGGTGTTCCGTTGTAGCTTGTATTCTGCTGTGCATTAGGTTGCTCGCTGCTGTATGCAGGGTTTACCGGTGTGTTGTAAAGCGGTGCGGTTTCATTAACCTGCTGTGTTGGCTCGTTACGATTATCTGAATCGTTGCCGGGGGTTGGATTTGTGTTAAAAATGTCGTCCATATTGTCCTCCCAATTGGAAATTGATAAAAATATTAAAAATTGAATTATAAAAAACTTTATTTTGGAAGCTTAACTGTAAAACGAGTGAAATTGTCAGGCTCACTTTCTGCGGTTATCGTTCCACCATGAAGGTCTATTATACTCTTAATGAGGAAAAGGCCTAAACCTGTACTCTTAACGTCAGTGCTTCGTGATTGGTCAACCTTATAAAATCTTTCAAACACCTTGTTGATTTCCTTTTTAGGAATTCCTTTACCGGTGTTGGTTATTGAAAAATAAACATTATGCTTGTCGGATGCAGCATTTACAAGAATCTTACCGTCTTCGTTGGTGAATTTTACTGCGTTATCAACAAGGTTGTAAATAACCTGGTCAATCATTGCACTGTCACCGTGTACCATAACCTTTGGTAAATCATCAAAACCGCTGACAGTAATATTTTTCTTTGATATAAGCTGTTCAAAGCCTAAAAAGGTTGTAACAAGCTTTTGTGAAAGGTCAAACTGTTCAACCGTAAGCTCAACGTTACCCGTTTCAATTTTCGATATGTTAAGCATTGTTGTAACCATTCTTGAAAGTCGGTTTATTTCCGAAGCCACAATTTCAAGGTAATAGGGCTGCTTTTCCTCAGGGATTGTACCATCAAGTATGCCGTTAATAAAACCGCCTATTGTTGTCATAGGTGTTTTGAATTCGTGAGAAACGTTAGCAACAAAGCTTCTTCTTGAGTTTTCAAGCTGTTCAAGTGAGTTTGCCATTGAGTTGAATTTTACAATCAATTCTGCAAGCTCATCTCTCGAATGAATTTCAGGTACTCTGTATGAGAAATCCCCGGAGCTGTAGCATCTTGTAGCAGTTTCCAGGTTTCTTATGGGCTTTGCGATTCTGCCTGTAAGAATATAAACTGCGATTGTAACAAGTATAAGGGCAATAAATGCGGCAAAAAGGAACATTTTTAAAATGCTTGTAAAATACGTTACAACCGTGTTTGAAAGTGGTGACACCGCTATTGCTGCACCTACAAAGGTGTTGTTTGAGAAAATTGGCTCAATTGAAACGGAATGAATGCTTTCGTAAACCGAGCCTAAGGTAGAAAATTCGGATATGCCTTTTTTCTTAACCTTTTCAATGTATGATAAAGGGATTCTTAAATTTTTGTGTATTTCACAGTCTTCAGGGTTAAGGCTAAAGCCCGATAAGGTTTCAGGACAAGCGATAACCTGACCCTCGCTATTGCAGATATAAACGTCATTCCCTGAGCAATCCGACATAATATCCAAGGTTTTCAAAACAACAAGTGTTGCACCCTCGGGGTTGTTTTTCGAGGTGGGGGAATCAAGTAAATCTGTCATTGTTGTAGCAATTTTTTTCGAATAAAGGGCGGTGTTGTCAAGGTTTTCAGTTCTTAAAAAATTTGTGACAAACGCCATAAGGGCAATACCAATAATGAAAAAGCTTACTAAAACAATAGCAGAGAAAATGCTGAAATACTTTAAAAAGAAGGTACCCTTTTTTGAGTGAAATCGAGACATTTTATCACCGTATTATTTGGTTTCAAATTTATATCCGACGCCCCATACGGTTTTTAATTCCCATTTATCTGAAACGCCTTCAAGCTTTTCTCTTAAACGTTTAACGTGTACGTCAACAGTTCTTGAGTCACCGTAGTACTCAAAGCCCCAAACCTCGTCAAGAAGCTGGTCTCTTGTGTAAACTCTGTTAGGATTACTTGCAAGATGGAAAATAAGCTCTAACTCTTTAGGGGGAGTATCAATTGTTTTTCCGTCAACCTTAAGCTCATAGTTAGTAAGGTTAATCATAAGCTTGTCGAAATTAACTTCTTTAACGGCGTTTGAAGAGTCATTCTTGCTGCAAGAACGTCTTAAAACAGCTTTTATACGGGCAACAACCTCTTTTGTTTCAAAAGGCTTTGCGATATAGTCGTCAGCGCCAAGCTCAAGACCTAAAACCTTGTCAAAGGTTTCTGTTTTAGCTGTGAGCATGATTATAGGTGTCTGTGAAGTTTTTCTTATTTCACGGCAAATCTGCCAACCGTCCATGCCGGGAAGCATAATATCAAGAAGTACAAGGTCGGGGGTGATAGCGTTAAAAACGTTAATAGCATTCAAGCCATCAGTTACAACCTCTGCTTCAAAGCCGTCTTTTTCAAGATAAAGCCTTAAAAGCTCGCAAATGTTAATATCATCATCTACGATAAGTATTTTAGCATTAGACATAAAAAACGCCTCCTATACTAATGTTTATAACTATTATAGTTAGTCGAAACAGTGTAAAATTACACTGTTTCGATACCAAATATACGATTTGGTATCGAATTTTCTTTCAAAATTCGACTATAATCCTTTCAATGAATGTAATGCAAAATTGTATTTATAAAAAACAATTTTGCTAAAAGCCGATAAAATCGGCTTTTGCGAAACGCGACTGCGTTTCGACAATCACAATCATTATATTTGTATTATATACCATAATATTTTATATTTTATGAACAATTTTTAAAATAAAATAAATATTGTAAAAATTTGTAAAAAAACGGTAGTTCAGAAACTACCGTTTTTTGTTAGGTTAATACTTTTTCTGTTTCTTGTTTTCTTTTTCTGCTTTTTTAGCTCGTTTAGCCTTTTCTTTGTCGCGTCGTGCAATCATCTTTTCTGTTTCCGTCTTCTTATTGCCCTTCTTAAGAACAATAACAATTGCAACAATTAAAAGTAAAATTACTATTGCAGAAACGATAACGATAATTTTTCTGTTTTCGGGATCGTTGAAAAATCCACCGGCATCTTCCGTTGCGGGCTCTGTAGTAGGCTTTTTGGTTATAACAATTGAAATCATACCATCTTCACCTAAAACATATTCGTAGCCATCGGGAAGAGGCTCGTAAATAGCTTCGTTAACAACGTTACCGTATTGGTCAACAAGCTGACCTCTGTCGTTGAGTGAAAGAATTTCTTTAATAAGCGGATTAGCAGAGTTGTTAATATCGCTTATAATCGGAATCATATCAGGACCTTGTATGATGATACCATCTGCATTTGTGATTATAAAAGTAGGTAAAGTAGTGGGGTCTTTCTTGTCACTGAAGCTAACGTTTGCAGTAGGCACAATATTTGTAATATCGCTATCCGGAGCAGTATCTTTACCCTGGTAAATATTCAATTTATAAACTGTAGCTGAAAATGAGCCGTTTAAATTGTTTTCGCAAGAAATGTAGATAGTCTGTCTTTCATCGGTTGTTAAAGGAACAATTTCATAAGAACCGCCTGAAACCTTTGTATCATTAATAAAAATTGTGTTACCTGATGATTCGATAGGTGTGGGGTTTATGGAAATGTTAGGACGTAAATAGTCGAGATAAATATTATATTCGGTTATATCAGAATAAAATTCATGCTCTAAATCAAAACGTGTTGTTCGGTTTCTTACAATATCAAAGCTTTGCTCGTATGTATAGCGTGTTTGCGAAATTGTAATCTTGGCATCTTCATAAGCCATTCTCTGTAAAATGTAAAAGGGGATAATTCCATCTGTTGCGGCTTTTTTTAATGCACTTGGGTCTAAAGTAACGCTATATTGAGTGCCAAGCATAGCAGTAAGATATTTTTGTCTTATCTCTTCTGTAGTAGCGTTTTCAGCATCAATTGCTATACCGTAGTTTCTTATTGCCATAATAGCAACTCGTCTGTAAACCTCTTCTTTGGATATAGTAACAACTTCAGCAGGGGAAATATAGCCTGTTGTGTAAAGTGTAATTAACGAAGTGTAGTAAATGTAATCCTCAAGAGTGAGAACTTCTCTGTCACCAAAAAACTTTTCAATGAAGCTTCTGAGGTTTGATTCGTCACCGGAAAGTGCAATAAGATACATAACAACCGCTTCTTCAAGAGGCGTGCCCTGAGGAATTGTAAGATGTTGCCCCTTGTAAACGTAATAAAGGTCGTTTTTCATCATAGCGTAAAGAGAAATAATCATAATTCTCTTTTCAGGGTCTTTTTCGTCCTCGGGTGTTACGATTATTCCGTTATCTCTGAGCCATTGAGCCTTGTCCTCTTCGGTAGAGTCAGGGTCAGCAAAGAAGGAAAGAATACCAATTTGCTCAAGAAGATATAAGTAAGCAGCTCTTTGAGTATCCTCGGTAACTGTATATAGCTCAACGTATTCGGCAACCTGCTTTTTAAAGTTGGGTGCGTCCATATTGTAAGGGTAGCTGCAAACCGGGATAAGCACCTCGGGTGAGGTTAAGCCCTCAATAGAAAGCATATCCTCTTTAACGTCTAACTTTCTGAGCCATGAGGGGTCGTTTTTATCGTATTTGTATTGAGTCTGAACACCGATATTTGTAGCGTCAATAACCGGTGCAAAGGTAGCTGCAGATACAGCAGGTGTGAATATTGTCAATGTAATTATCACAGTTACCAGAAGCGATAATATTCTCATACGTTTTGCCATATTGCAACTCCTTTCATAAAGCTTTTAAACATAATTATTAAATCCTGAATATTTTTTAGTCAACAATTGAGAAAGCGAAAACAGTTGTTGTAGAGTATTTTTCGCCTGCCTCATAAATACATTTATGCCATTCGGGGTGGTTAGGTGAATCGGGGAAAACCTGCGTCTCAAAGCAGAAAGCACAACGCTTTGTCATAAGCACACCGTCTTTACCGGCAATTGTTCCGTTAAGGAAGTTACCTGTATAAAGCTGGATACCGGGAAGGTCTGTGCTTACCTTCATTTTGATACCGCTTTTATCACCGATAGCGGAAGCGGCAAATTTAAGAGAACCGTCAAAATCCTTGATGCAGAAATTGTGGTCAAAGCCATTACCGTTTTTAATCTGAATATGGTCAGCCTCGATATCTCTGCCGATTTCTTTTGCTTGTGTGAAATCAAAGGGGGTGCCCTCAACAGTGGGAAGCTCACCTGTGGGAATACTGATTTCGTCAATGGGAGTATATCTGTCCGCATTGATAGTAACAATATGTTTAAGAATATCACCGCTGTCAAAACCGTTAAGGTTAAAATAAGCGTGGTTTGTAAGGTTAATAACTGTCTTTTTGTCTGAAACAGCAGAGTACTCTAAAACAAGCTCATTGTTATCGTTAAAGGTGTAGATAACCTGAACGTCTACGTTACCGGGGAAGCCCTCTTTACCGTCAGGACTGTGATATGTAAACTTAACAGAGTTATCGTTTAAAGCCTCACCATTCCAGATAGCAGAGGAGTATTCACCGCCACCGTGAAGGCTTGTGATTCCTTTTTCGTTAAGTGTAACGTTGTATTCTTTACCGTCAATAGAGAATTTACCGTCTTTGATACGGTTTGCATACTGACCTACAACAACACCCTGATAGTCACCGCGTTTAACGTGACCCTCAAGAGAATCGTGGCCTACTAAAATATCGATAAGATTACCGTTTTTATCTTTAATGAAAAGCTTGTCAAGCGTAGCGCCTTTCTCAATAATCTGAGCCTTTAAACCGTTGTTGTTTTCAATAACGAAAGCAGAAACCTCTGCACCGTTCATAACACCGTAAAGTGATTTTGTGATTGCCATAAATGTATACCTCCGGGGTAGAGTGAGTGTATTAAAATTGTATCCTGATATCTGAAACAGAAGCCAAAATAACCTATAATAAATATACAATTTTACACCCTTAAAGTCAAGAGAGAAACCACCTAAAAAGCCTTGATTTCCATAAATTAACACTTTATTCTAAATTAGTTTACAGAAGGTTATTTTATCTACATTGATAAAAGGTAAAGTTTGTGATATTATTGTATAAATGAAAATGTGTAAAAAGGGGGACGTGCCGTGAGTGTTATTGATGCATTAGCACCGTTTTTCAGATACTTAATGTTAGCAATAGTCTTATATGTTACGGTGCGTCTTATTGTTGCTCTTTTCAGTAAAAAGGTTACTGACCCCGTAAGAGGTAAGCTTATCAATAATATTACAGCAGAGGCTATACCGCTTTACGATAGGGAGACCTCTTTAGGAAGAAATAAAAAATGCGATGTTGTATTGTCCTTTGATACAGTTTCCCGTCTGCACGCAGTTATTGCATACAGAAGTAAAGGATTCGTTATATTCGATACTTTTTCAAAGTCGGGTATTGCGGTAAATAATCAGGTGATAGAGGGCAAAAGCTACCTTAAAGACGGTGACGTCATAAATATGGGTGGACTTGAATTCACCCTTGAAGAATCCAAATACAAATATATAAAAGACAAAAGTGGTGCTTTAGGAAAGCCTTCTTATGGTGTGATTCTTATACTTCTTGCGGTTTTCAATATTGTGTCACTCTTGTTGAATCTTCAGCCAAATGGAGAATATAATCTTCAGGTTGCATTAACCTATATAATCTTTATAGCAATGCAATGGCTTTACTATATTTTTGCAAGCTTTGTTCTTAAAATATATAACTTCGAGCTTGAGATGATAGGGTTTATGCTTACCTCTATCGGTCTTGCGATTATCGGTAGTATGTATCCGGGTGCAGTTTTAAAGCAGTTTCTTGCTGTGGTTTTAGGTCTTGTAGGTTATTGCGTTTTACTTATTATTTTAAGATTTGTAAGCACCGTAAAGGTAATCCGTTATATTTTAGCCGCGGGGGCTATCGGTATTCTTGCGGTAACCCTTGTTATTGCAGAGCCTACAAACGGAGCTTTAAGCTGGCTTACAATAGGCGGTTTTTCAATTCAACCCTCTGAATTTGTGAAAATTGCCTTTATATTTGTTGGTGCGGCAACTCTAGAAAAGCTACAGTCTATCAGACACCTTACAATGTATATAATTTTTGCCGCAATCTGTGTAGGCGAGCTTTTCCTTATGTACGATTTCGGCACAGCGCTTATATTTTTCTTTGCATTTATTGTTATTGCTTTTATGCGTTCAGGTGATACAAGAACAATTATGCTTATTTGTATGGTTGCGGCTTTAGGTGCGGCTCTTATACTTATTTTCAGACCATACGTTGCAAACCGCTTTGCCACTTATCTTCACGTGTGGGAATATATGGATGAGGGCGGTTATCAGCAAACGAGAACGCTTATATATTCGGTAAGCGGAGGTCTTTTCGGATTAGGCTTAGGTAATGGTGAATTAAGAAATATCTTTGCGGCGGCAGAAGACTTGGTTTTCGGTGTTGTTTGCGAAGAATTCGGTATAATAATGGGCTTTGTAGTTCCGTTAGTTTATATTTTTGTGGTTATATTTGCGGTGGTAAATGCTCCAAAAGCAAAATCTGCATTTTATGCTATTGCGGGTGTTGCAGCAAGCTCAATGATGCTTTTCCAAGGTATGTTAAGCATATTCGGTATAACTGATATTTTACCACTTACGGGTGTCACCTTACCCTTTGTAAGTAAAGGCGGTTCAAGTATTATAAGTTGTTTTTGTTTACTTGCGTTTATTAAGTCAATAGATACAAGAACTTACGCTTCTTTTAAGCCTCAACTGAAGCTTCAAACGAGGACTGAAGCAAAAGCTGAAGTTCAACCTCAATCAAAGCCTGAATCGGAATCTCGGCCGAAAAAGCAATCGAAGCCTCAGGTGAAGTCACAGCCGAAGCTACAGCCGAAGCCACAGCCGAAGCCACAGCCGAAGCTTGAGCCTAAACAGCAAAGGAGGAAACCTGAATGAAAATGACGGCAAGAAGAGGACTGGTTGTTTTATTGCTTGTAGCCGTTGTTTTAGGCGGTTTAGGCTTCCTTGCATTCAAATTTGTGGTGAACGGAGAAAAATGGGCAACCTTAAGGGCGAACCTTCACCTTACGGAAGACGGTAGCTTCGTTGCCGCAGGAAATATTATTGACAGAAACGGTGAGATTCTCGCACAAACCAAAGAGAATGATAGAATTTATAACGATTCAGAACGTGTAAGACGCTCTGTGCTTCATATTATAGGTGATACGGAAGGCTATATATCCTCGGGTGTTCAGACTGCCTATAAAACACAGCTTACAGGCTATAATCCCATAACCGGTCTTTATTCATTGAAGAGATACGGTAGGGGAAACGATATAAAATTAACTCTCGACAGTAAGGTTTGTGCTACTGCTTACGATGCCCTTAACGGTAGAAAAGGCGTTGTGGCCGCTTACAATTATGAAACGGGTGAGTTGATTTGCTCTGTTTCTTCACCTAACTATGATATAAGGAATAAGCCGTCGGAAGAAACAATACAGAAAAATGAAAATGGAAAATATGACGGCCTTTATATGAATCGTCTTATAGACGGTTTGTACACCCCCGGCTCAACGTTTAAGATTATCACAACCGCAAGTGTTATTGAAAATAAAGCGGATATAAATGAATGGGAATACGAATGTACGGGAGAGACAGTTGTAGACGGAGTAAAAATAACTTGTCCTGATGCACATGGTGTACTGAATTTTGAGGATGCTTTTACAAAATCCTGCAACTGTGCGTATGCAATTCTTACCGATGAAATAGGCGGTAATGCACTCACGAAAACTGCAAAAGAGTTCGGCTTTTCTAAAGAATTTTCTTTTGGAAATGCCTTTACGGATGCAAGCGTTTTTGATTTAAGTGATGCTGAAAAGGGTGATATAGCCTGGGCGGGTGTAGGGCAGTATACAACACTCGTTAATCCTTATCATATGCTAACGGTTTTAGGTTGTGTTGCAAATGGCGGTAACGCAGTTTTGCCTTATGTTGTTTCAAACGTAACCTCACCTGACGGAAAGGTTTTGAAAGAAACAATGTCAGTAACTGAAAGCCGTATTACCGTTGATGTTGCAAATACACTAAAAGATATGATGAGAAAAAACGTTGCAAACAATTATGGTGACGGTAATTTCAAAGGCCTCGAAATGTGCGGTAAAACAGGTACTGCGGAGGTTGCAGACGACGTAAAACCACATTCTTGGTTTGTAGGCTTTTCAGAGAATGAGAGCTGTCCTGTTGCTATCGTCGTAGTAGTTGAAAACGGTGGTTGGGGGTCATCTGCCGCCTTACCCGTTGCTTCAACTGTAATGAATGAGATTTTTAAATCATTTTCTTGAAATATGCAATATTTCCCTTGTTTCTATAGTTGACTTGTAACGTTAAATATAGTAAAATGTAATGTGAATTTTAATAATCCGAAAGGTTGAAATAAATGAGTTTTATTGAATTTGATTCTGTTTACAAAAGATATAAAATGGGTGAGGTTGTTATCAACGCTGCAGATGGTGTAACCTTTAACGTTGAACAAGGTGAGTTTTGCGTTATTGTTGGTGCCAGTGGTGCCGGTAAAACAACCGTTCTTAACATTTTAGGCGGTATGGATGACAGTGATGACGGTAAAATCCGTGTAGCCGGTGACCTTATCAACGAGTATGACAGTAAACGTCTTATTGAATACAGGCGTTATGACGTTGGTTTCGTTTTCCAGTTCTATAACCTTGTTCCTAACCTTACTGCTCTTGAAAACGTTGAGCTTGCAACCCAGATTGGTACAAAAGCTCTTAATCCTGCAAAGGTGCTTGAAAGAGTTGGTCTTGGTGAGCGTATCAACAACTTCCCTGCACAGCTTTCAGGTGGTGAGCAGCAGCGTGTTTCTATTGCACGTGCTCTTGCTAAAAACCCAAAGCTTTTGCTTTGTGACGAGCCTACAGGTGCTCTCGACTATAATACAGGTAAACAGATTCTCAAGTTACTTCAGGATACAAGCCGTGAAACAGGTATGACGGTTATCGTTATTACTCATAACCAGGCTCTTACCCCGATGGCAGACCGCGTTATTTCAATGAAAAGCGGTCGTGTGGTAAGCATCGAAACAAATGAAAATCCCATGTCAGTTGAAGATATTGAGTGGTAATTGAAAGGATAGCAATAATGAGTAAAGCTTACGTTACAGACAGTTTACGCTCAATAAGCAAAACTATGAGCAGATTTATCTCAATTATTCTCATAGTTGCAATGGGTTGTGGTTTGTTTTGCGGTTTGAATTCAGTCGGTCCCGATATGCTTGATACCGCAAATGATTATTATGAGAAATATAATCTTATGGATTTAAGATTACAGTCTTATTTGGGTCTTTATGAAGAGGATCTAGAGGCTGTAAGAAAAATTGAGGGCGTTAAAGCCGTTCAGGGTGCTAAATTCGTTGATGGTTATGTTCAGACAATGTCCGAAGAAGGTAAGTACGAGGGTATTGTTGATATCGACGGCTCCGAGCTTACAATCAGAGTTTTAGGCGTAGATAAATATATGGCGGTTGATTTCCAGAACGGAATTGACAACCCTGATTATATCAACAGATTAAAGCTTGTAGAGGGTAGATACGCCGAAGCAGATAATGAATGTGTTGTTACCTGTAGCGGTCTTACAACCCCCGAGCAGTTCAAAATCGGTTCTACAATAAAGGTTGTAGGCGATGATGAAGAAATTACATATTCACTTAAGCATAATGAATTTACCATTGTTGGTATAGTTCAGACACCTTATTGGGTTTCTTACGAACGAGGTGTTACTACTGCAGGTAGTGGTAAATTAGGTGACTTTGTTTATGTTGCCAATAATGCTTTCACAGATAAAATTAATTATTACAGTGAAGCATATATCACTCTTGAGGGTGCAGATGAATTTGAGCCCTATACAGATGAGTACGATGATTTTGTTGAAGAGAAAATGCTTCAGATTGCTGAAAAAGCCGAGGAGCTTTCAGCTATCAGAAGAAAAGAGCTTATAGTAGGTCTTCCGGAAAAGCTTACTGATGCACAAAAGAAAATCGAAGATGCTGAAGCAGCCGTTGGCACAAAGCTTGAAGACGGTAAAGCAAGGTTGGAAGAGCTTTACGAGCTTGAACGTGATGGTGAAAAGCTTTTAGCTGAAGCTCAGGCACAGATGGATGAAGAGTATGGTAAGGTTCAGTCACAGCTCCAAAGCGGTAGCGAAGAGTACCTTGCGGCAGTTAACGAGTACAATGCAAATATTCAGACCCTTTCTGCAAAGCAAATTGAGTTTTCAAATAAAACAACAGAATATAATACCAAAAATCTTGAATTAAAAGATGCGAAAAATCAGCTGGATGAAGCTAAAACACAGTTGACTATTGCCGAAACTGAAATAAGAGTTACCGAAACTCTTATAACAAGCACAAAAACAACTCTTGAAACGTTAAGACAAAATCAGAACGTTTCTCAGGGTGATCTTGACCTTGATGCTATGGCAGACAGATTAGAGGAAACAAATCCTCAGCTTGCTGCAACACTTAAATCACTTTCAAACTTTACCGCTCAAGGTATGGCGGCAGATGCTATAGTTGAGGTTGAGCAGCTTCTCGACCAGTATAATTCGGAGCTTGCAGTTGCAAAGCAACAGAAGGATTCAGGTCAAAAAGAATATGATCAGAAATATGCAGAATGGTCAGAAGCAGATACAAAATTAAGAAATGCTAAAAAACAGCTTGACCAAGCAGAAAAAGAGTTAAAAGCGGCAGAAAAACAGCTTGCAGATTTTAAAGAAAAAATCGAATCAAGCGGTGACCAGCTTCAGTACAGTACAATCGAAGCAAACACCAAATATATGACCGCACAGGCAACTCTTGCTTTAAGAAGCACCCAGTATCAGAATATTAAAGCGGTTATTGAACAGGCGGAAAAAACTTATAATGAGAGTGCTGAGTTAATAAATGCAAAAATAGGTGCCGCAAAAACAGAGTATAACAAAGGTGAAAATCTTCTGAAAAATATCAATGACGGTGTAGGCTGGAGTGTTTACACAAGAAAAGATTCACCCGGTTATTCAGGTTACGGTACTGCGGCGGAAAATATGGTAAGACTTGCATATATTTTCCCCACATTCTTCTTTATTGTTTCAACAATGATGTGTCTTACAACTATGACAAGAATGGTTGAAGAAGAAAGAACACAGTTAGGTACCTTGAAAGCTCTCGGTTATTCTAATAAAATGATTTCTGCAAAATACATTATTTATGCCGCTGTAGCAAGCTCTATAGGTGTTATGATCGGTGTATTTGCAGGCTTCATAGGTATACCGTTAGCAATATGCGGTGCGTGGGGTATTATGTATGAATTACCCTCGGTAGAATTACATTTCTATCCTATATACGTTATTCTTGGTATCATAATTTCAATCGGTTCAACGGTATTTGCAGCGTTCTGGGCTTGTAAAAACGAGCTTGCAACAGTTCCTGCAGTTCTTATGAGACCTAAAGCACCTAAAGCGGGTCGAAGAGTGTTCCTTGAAAATATCGACAGTATCTGGTCAAAGCTTAGCTTTACTTCTAAGGTTACAGTAAGAAACCTTTTCAGAAACAAAAAGAGATTTATTGTTACCGTTGCAGGTATTGCAGGTTGCACCGCACTTCTTCTTGCATCATTCGGTCTTAAGGATGCAATCGGCGGTGTTATTGATAATCAGTACGAAAAAGGAAAAGGTGTTGCTCAATACGACTTACAGGTTGTTTTAGCAGACGGTCAAACTTCGTATAACAACAGTGCAGTTGTTCAGGCGATAAATGCAACCGAAGGCATTGATTCTTCAATGCTTGGTTTCTTGAAGGTTTGTAAAGGTTATTCAGACAGAACAGATGCTGAGCTTGAGGTTGATGTTCTTGTTCCGGAAAATCCCGAGGGACTTCATAACTTTATCAAGCTTATAGATGGTGATGACACAGTTCCGTTAACTGATGACGGTGCAGTTATTACTAAAAAATTTGCTGATAAAACAGATACAAAAATCGGTGATACAGTTAAAGTTTCCTGGACAGAGGGTTCTCGTGTTGTAGAGTACGAGGTAAAGGTTACAGGTATTGTAGATAACTATGCTTTCCATTACGTGTATATGACACCTTACTATTACAGTACGGTAACGAGAACAAACCTTACTTATAACTATCTTTTCTGTAAGATAGCTGATGATATTACAGTTGAGCAAAAAGGCTATATCGAGAAAACAGTTAATGACGTGAATGGTGTTAATGGCTCAGTATTTACAACTGTTGTTATTGATAACTTCAATAATATTGTAGATACATTGAACTTGGTTATCTTATTGTTTATAATAGCAGCGATGGGTCTTGCTATGGTTGTTCTTTATAACCTTAACAACATCAACGTTAATGAACGAATAAGAGAGCTTGCAACACTTAAAGTTCTCGGCTTCTATAACGGTGAGGTTTCTGCGTATATTTATCGTGAAAACATATTCCTTACCCTCATAGGTATCGTGTTTGGTCTCTTGTTAGGTATACCGCTTAACATAGTTGTTGTAGGTATTGTTGATATTGATACTCTTACATTCAGCACAAAGCTTGAGCCTTTAAGCTTCGTCTTAGCAGTTGTCTTAACAGCGCTCTTTGCGGTTATTGTTAACGTACTTATGCACTTTAAGTTGAAGAAGATAAGTATGGTAGAGTCATTAAAGTCGGTGGAATAAATTTGATGCTTTTGCATATTTTGAACTTTTTCACCCACTCGACGTATCTTGATACGCCTTCGGGGATGAAGAAAGTCCAAACTACATCAAAAATCGTTCAAATTTGCAAATCGTAAAAACTAAAAGACAAGAAAACTGCGATGGTAATTAATGTTACCATCGCAGTTTTTATATTTTTTTATTCAGCTTCTTCGGGAGCTTTATATGTACTGTAAAGCTGTTTTGTTTTATATGAGCCGTTTATGTAAATGTTAGCGCAACATTCTGCAAGCTCGTGGGGGTGAATTTTCATGCCCTCGTCCATCCAGTCGATTACGATACCCGTCATAGCGGTAAGAACGAAGTTTGAACAGTATCTTGCAGGGTTATTTTCATCGAAAATCTCTTTTGAGTTGGGGATATTTGTAAGCATAAGCTGTTGAACAAGCTTGTAAAGCTGGTTGTTAATATCGTTCTTTACAATGAATTTGAAAAGAGTTTCGTGGTCCTTGCAGAAGTTTAAAATTCTTTCTGAATACTCTGTAAAGCCCTCGATAGTAGAGATTGATGAGTTCGACTGGTTTATTGTGTTTTTAAAAGCATCGTAAGCTTCTGCCTGAATCTGCTGAAGCATATCAATTAAATCTGTATAGTAAAAGTAAAAGGTAGCTCTGTTAACGTCAGCTAACGTTGTAAGCTCTGTTACTGTGATTTCGTTAATAGATTTTTGTTCAAGTAAAGTGAATAAAGCATCGCGAAGAGCCTTCTTTGTTCTTTTAACACGTCTGTCAGTGTTGTTCATACGTCTTTTTTGTGCGGGCAAATAGAACACTCCTAATCAATAGATGTTATTATGTTAACATTTATATGATATCATACAATTGTTGTTTTTTCAATACAAAAAATAATATTTCCCTGAAAATTTTTCTTTCAGGGAAATATGTTTGATGGGTTTTATTCTTTGTATAAAGCTTTTAAGAGTGCGATTTCTCTTTCATAACCGTCTATATCGTTAGGTGTTTCAAGGAAGAACGGGAGGTTTTTAAGCTTAGGGTGATTTATGATTCTCTCGATTGCTTCAAGACCGATACCGCCCTCACCAATTTTTGCGTGTCTGTCTTTATGAGCGCCTAAATAATTCATACTGTCGTTAAGGTGGATTGCCTTTAATCTTTCAAGACCTATAACCTTGTCGAAGTCTTCCAAAACGTTGTCTAAATCGTTTACAATATCATAGCCACCGTCAAAAACGTGGCAAGTATCAAGGCAAACACCAAGCTTTTCGTTTAACTCAACCTTGTCAATAATGGCTCTTATTTCCTCGAAGGTTCTTCCAACCTCACTACCTTTGCCTGCCATAGTTTCAAGTAAAACAATTGTTTTCTGCTCTTTTGTTAAAATTGAATTAAGCATATCAGAAATAAGCTGAATACCAACCTCTTCACCTTGACCGACGTGGCTACCGGGATGGAAATTATATAAAGCACCCTCGATGTTGTCAAGACGTTGTATATCGTCAAGCATTGTGTTTTTTGCAAACTCGCGAAGTCCCTCGTCTTTTGCACAAGCATTCATTGTGTAGGGGGCGTGAGCAAGTACGCTTAGAATACCGTTTTCTTTTCTGTATTTTTCAAAGGCTCTCACGTCTTCTAAATCTAAAGGCTTTGCAGAGCCACCGCGAGGATTTCTTGTGAAGAATTGAAAATCATTAGCACCAATCCTTACAGCCTCCTTGCCCATAGCAAGATAGCCTTTTGAGCTTGACAAATGACATCCTATAATTAACATATAATCACCGTTTATTTAGTTTCAAGTTTGTGTATAAAAAGACCGCTTAAAAGTTTCGGTTCAAACCAGGTTGATTTCGGGGGCATTATCATACCCGCATCAGCAATAGACATAAGGTCGTCAAGAGTTGTAGGGTACATTGAAAATGCAACTGCCATACCACCGTCAACAAGTTTTTCCAACTCGCCAAGACCGCGTATACCACCGATAAAGTCAATTCTTTTATCTGTTCTCGGGTCACCAATATTAAGCACGGGTGTTAAAAGATTTTTCTGAAGAATTGAAACGTCTAACCGGTCAACGGGGTTGTTTTCATCAAACGTACCGGCTTTAGCGGTAAGCTTATACCATTTTTTATTAAGATACATACCGAAGGTATGCTTTTCAGCGGGGTGATAAGCACCGTCGCAATCGGCATTTTCAACGGCAAACTTCTCACTGATTTTATCTATGAATTCTTCTTCGGTAAAGCCGTTAAGGTCTTTAACAACTCTGTTGTAATCCATAATTTCAAGACTATCAGCAGGGAAGAGCACTGCAAGGAAGAAATTGAATTCTTCTGTACCGTTGTAATCGGGGTTTTGCTCTCTTCTCATTTTTGCAACGTTTACCGCAGATGCACAACGGTGATGACCGTCCGCAATATAAAAATCACCTGAAGCCTCAAGAAGCTTTGATATTTCGTTACAGATGCAAGCATCGTCAATAACCCAAACAGTGTTCTGAATACCGTCGTCAGTAACAAAGTTGTAAACAGGAGCTTTGCTTTGCCATTGTGAGATAATTGAATTTACTGTATTATTACCCTTGTAGCAAAGGAAAATAGGGCCTGTATTAGCATCGCAGGTGTCAACGTGACGGATTCTGTCGGCTTCTTTATCTGCACGGGTTAATTCGTGCTTTTTAATGTGGTTATTGATATAATCGTCAACGTCCGCACAGCCAACAATACCCGTTTGCTCTCTTCCGTTCATAATTTGACGGTAAATATAAAAGCAGGGTGTTTCATCTGATTTGCAAAAACCCTTTTCTTCAGAAAGCTTAAGGTTTTCTGAAGCTTTACAGTAAACCTCATCGCAATAAATATCAGTACAGCAAGGTAAATCTATCTCTGCTTTATCAATGTGTAAAAATGAATAGGGATTATCTTTAACCATCTCTTTTGCTTCTTCGCTATTCATAACGTCATAGGGGAGAGCAGCGATTTTAGAAGCAAGCTCAGGTATAGGTCTTAATGCTTTGAATGGTTTGAAAACAGCCATAATAACCTCCGTTTTATGTTGCAAAAAATGTATAATCTGTACTCTAATTTTACTTTATTTAATGCTTTGATGTCAATAATAATATTGCATTTTAAGTATTAATATGATATTTTATTTTTATGAAAATTTATGTAAATAATTAATGGTGAAGTATGGATTTTGAAAATATTTTATTATATTCTGCAAGGTTAAATCTTAATAACAACCGCACATGGTTTCACGAGAATCACGGTGATTATAAGCTGGCTCGCAAGGATTTTTTAGGCTTTCTTGATATGTTCAGGTTTTCTTTAAGCAAGGAAGTGCCTGATATAGCAGAGTCAATTATGTATATGGAGCCTAAAGAATGGATGTACCGTATTGCCCGAGATATGCGTTTCCATAAAAACGGACCTCCCTATAACCCTGCTTTCAGAGCGTATATTGCTTCTGACAGAAAATCCTGGTTGCCTATAGGTTATTTCTTAAGCGTGTATCCGGGCTCTTCTTGCTTCGGTACAGGTCTTTGGTGCGATTCAACTCAAAAAATGAACGATATACGCTCATATATATCGGAGAATTTTCTTGAGTTTATAAGCATAATTGAAAAAACGGGTGTTGTGGTTTATGGTGATAAACTGAAAACCGTTCCCCGAGGCTTTTCTGCCGATGGCCCTGCGGCTGAATATATAAAATTAAAAAACTGGACAATAATGTATTTTATTCCCGATGACGATATAGGAACATTTGAAGAGTTTTGCGAATACTTAATGTGTTACGTAAGAAAGACCGAGCCTATGAGACAGTTCCTTTTAAAAGCAGCAAAACACTCTCAAAAGAAAATAGCAAGACCCGAATTCGAATGGTAATTAAATTAAAACACCGGAACACTTTGATGTTCCGGTGTTTTGTTATTCAATAATAGTTATGCAATTACTGTATTAGTGGCATTATCAGCTTCTGTAATACCTACGTAAGTTTTACCGATGTTAAGCTTAAGCTCTTCCCCGTTAGCACCATAGAATTTAAGCATATCGGAAGCAGCACCCTTTTTCCAGGTAATGTTTTCATAAGTACCGTTAGAAACGTAAACACCGTTACCCTCATTTAATTCGATTACAACTCTCTTGTCGTTAGTTCCGTCATCAAGAGGATAAATGCTTGTATAGCAGATAATTACGTTATCAAAGCTCTGCTGAGTACCTTCACTGTCAACGAAAGCCTTTCCGTTAAGCTTGCTGTAATAACGGTTATCTTCCTCGTTGAGAGTGTAAGTGTATTTATAACCGGAAGAAAGTGTGAAAGTGATTTCTGTACAATCACCGCCACCAAGCTTTACCTTTTCAGCATTGAATTTGAAGGGCTTTTTATAAGCATCTTCAAGAGTTAAATCAAGATTGTTTTTTGTGAAATAGTTTGTAGCCATTTCTTTTGAAGTGTAAGCGGTATGCTCTCTTGAAACGCCTGAAGCTAATCTGTCAGCATCTCTTTTAATATATGTACCGTCACTTGCAAGACCATCCATTCTGACAGTACCGTTTTCGTTAAGAGCGTTGTAAGCGTTGGGAGGACCGCCAAAGTGAATGAATGCACCGCCGAAGCCCTCAACTAATTCAACGAAATAGTTTCTTGCGCTTCTTACAGGACCGATTTTATCAGGAAGTCTTGAAAGGTCAGAATATACAAGTAACATTCTTGCAATACCGCCTTCAGCAACCATTTCAAAAACCATATCTGAAGAGGTTAAGCCCCACTGAGGTCTACCTGCTGAAGAGTTTTCAACAACAACGAAAACAGGTTTATTGTTTAAAAGAGCTTCATCGTAATCAGGCTCACCTGTAAGGGGATTTCTTATTGCGGTATCAACAGGCTCTGTGTTTTCAATAACATCGTTCTGAGGAGCTTTTGTTGTGCCCTCGTCTTTATCTTTATCACCGCCGCAACCTGCGAATGCACTAACAATAAAAATTAGTGCAAGCATAAGCGAAAGTGCTTTTCTGAATTTGTTTTTGTGTCTTAACATAGTCTCAATCCTTTTCTTTTAAATCCAGAATTGAACAAGGTTGGCAAGTGTGCCGAACAATGTCGGATTCTGTGATTCTATTGTAACATCTGCCACAGAAAATGCAAGAGCAAATGAGTAAAAAATGCTTAAAAACGATAAAATTTTTGTTAATTTGTTTGTTGAATTTGCATTATTTTCCAGGTGTTTTTCTTCACAGTAAGAAAAAGCAATAATTGATGCTGCTAAGAAGAAAATATAACCGAAATCGCTGTAGTATCTCTGAAGTATTCCGCCCGCCTGAGTGTCGGCAATAACGAGTGCTAAACCGATTACAACAAGGGTACAAGTAAAAGCAAAAAGCTTCTTTTCTTTAAGTGTATTTTTCACTCTTGGTAAAAGGAAAAGTGTCCACAAAAACGGAAGAGATGTAATCATACCACCGAAGCAATATTCGGTAATTGTTTTGCCGATATAGTTTGTTTCTATATTAACAGCTTTAATAAATGGAAAAACTGCTGTGAATTGAGGTGGTTGTAAAAGATAGGTGAATAAACCTAACCCTGTTCTGCCGAAAACTATTCCTCGATTTGTAACGTCGTTTGTTGTTAAGTTGTATGACGAGCCAAAGTCAAAGGGTGAGCCGAAACGGATATAGTTATAATACATAATTCCCGATGCCACAACCACAACGGGTACTGCTAATGCAACGAGATTCAATACACCTTTTTTGCTGAGAATGTATTTATCCTTAAAGAAATAACCTAAAAACAGCGGTAAAGCTAATGCACAAATCAACACCGATTGGGGTCTGCATCCTACTGAAAGCGCCATACATAAAGAGCCGAGAGCAAACAGTAGATTTTTGCATTTGTCACAGTCAAATGCTTTAAGCCAACAGTAGATTCCCCATATAACAAACGCCATAGAGGTCATTATGGGCACAGAATAAAAGTCGGGTCTTTTAACAAGGAACATAGCACCGCAGCAGTTAACGAAGGTCAAGCAGCATAAAAGGTAAGCTCCCACAGAAACGTTTTTGAATTTCTTTTTGCATATAAGGTCTAAGAGCATAAACACCCCGATGCAAAAGATGAAAGCAAAAATCATAATACCCACTGCCGAGGGGAAGGGGGAATTTGTAATAGCTCTGAAAGGTAGGTACATAAGCAGTAACGGTACTATACCGAAATATACGTAATAATGACCGTTAAAATATGCAACGTCCCATCTGTAATCGTCACCGCTCATAGCTGCTTGCTGTGAGCGTGCAGCTGTATCGTAAGGATTTTCCATATCAATAAGAGATTGAGGAACGTCATCGTTATCAATATAAGCTTTCCCTTGTAAAAACGCTTGTGCCAATTCATCGTATTGGTTGTGGTGGGTCATACTCAATTCAACGAAATCAATGCCGTTTCCGTCCCATTTATAAGAGTTGTAGCTTTTGCTTGCAATACCCATAAAAGCCGGATTAATCGTTCCTAAAACAATAATAACGGCACATTGTATACCTAAAAAGCCCATAATAAGAGTTTTCTTTGAATATTCATCTTCTGTTATCTTCGTTTTAAATAAGGGTGAAGAAGCTCTGAAAACGTAGAATAAGCAAAGCAAAGCTATTGTTATGATTACTCTTAAAAATGAAAAATCAAAGGGTCTGTTACAGTTTATTGAAACACTTTCTAAATTTACAGGGTTTTCTGTACCTTCAAATTTTAATGCAATGTTTTCGCTGTTCCCTGAGGTATTGATATTTATATACTGACTTTTATCAACATTTTTATAAATATCTCGGCTGGGATTGCCAAAGTAAAACTGATTTGCTTCATCTGTAAGATAAAGAGATACTGAAAGCTTTTCGGGGTTATTATTACCGAGGTTGAAATGTATGTTTTTTATTTTTTGATTTAATTCGGGAATTTCAATAACCTCGTTTGAAGGAATCGTATAACTACCGTCAGAATTTTCAAAGCTTGAAAAACGGCATGAAATATCCTCTTCAACGTTACCTGAAGAAGAATAGAAATTGATATTAAAAACAGAACATTCAAGACCGATGCTGAAAATCACAATAGCTATAAGTGCCATACAAAGTGATTTATTTACATCTTTTTCTTTATTCGATTTTTTATAAAGGAAGAAAGCTAAAAGTGAAGCTATTATAAAAACTGCAAAACAAATAAAAATCATAAACATTCCTCGTTTGTTTTATTACTGAAAATGTATACATATATTAAACCACAATTCAGTTGGTTTGTAAATATTTAGCAGGGGTTACGAATATATTTAATAATATCTTAATAAACAAAATAAAGAGGTAGGAAATATGAAAAGAATTGTTAAAGGTGAAAAGTTTACTTATGAGAATTACAAGCGTTATATCAATTTGCTGAATAGAAATTTTCCATCCGTAACCCTTGCCGATTGCGGAAAAACGCTTTTGGGAAAAACAATTTTCGGTTTTGTAATAGGTGAGGGTAGCGACAACGTTTTGTACGTAGGCGGAACTCACGGTCTTGAATGGATAACCTCGTTGTTGCTTTTAAGATTTCTTGAAAATCTTGCAACGGCTTATGAAACCGGGGAGCTTATCTGCGGCTTTAACGTAGAAGATATTTTAAAAAATAAAAAGCTTATATTAATCCCCGAGCTTAACCCTGATGGGATTGATATTGCTCTTATGGGTGAGGATGGTTGCGGAAGGTATAAGGAAGAGAATATCGCAATTTGTGATGGCGATTTCAGTTCGTGGAGTGCCAATGCAAGAGGTGTGGATATAAACCATAATTTTAATGCAGATTGGTATAAGTTAAGAGAAAAAGAGCAGGATAACGGCATTTTCGGACCATCACCGAGAAGATATGGCGGAAGATACCCCGAAAGTGAGCCTGAAACAAAAGCAATTACAAGATTATGTCGCAATATTGATATAAGTCTTCTTGTAACATTTCACTCTCAAGGGGAAGAAATCTATTATGAGTATGGCAACAATACGCCCGAAAAATCATTGTACATAGCTAAAATGTTGTCATCACTTACAGAGTATACTCTTGTGAAAAACGAGGGTCTTGCTTCAAGCGGTGGTCTTAAAGATTGGTTTATTGAAGAATTCAGAAAGCCCGCTTTTACAATAGAGGTGGGCAAAGGCAAAAATCCTTTACCATTAAAAGATTTCGATGAAATTTATAGCAGAGTAGAGTCAATGATGATAGCAGGCTTGTTGTTTTGATATTTTGATGATTAAATAAAAATTTTTTCCAAAGAGAGAAAAAACACTTTACAAAGAACAAATGTTCTGTTATAATACACAACACGAACAAATGTTCTGTAAAATGTAAAGGAAGAGAAAATTGGAAAGAGTTATTTTGCATAGTGACTGCAACAGCTTTTTTGCATCGGTAGAAGCAAGTCTTAATCCCGAATTAAAAGAAACTGCCTTTGCGGTGTGCGGTGACCCCGAGTTTCGCCACGGTATCGTTCTTGCGAAAAATGAAAAGGCAAAAAAATACGGTATCCAGACGGGTGAGCCTATCTGGAAAGCAAAAATGAAATGCCCCAAGCTTGTAACGGTAACGCCCCACTATAAATTTTACAAGGAATATTCAGAGAAGATTTTCAACATTTATTGCAGATATACCGATTTAGTTGAGCCTTTCGGAATAGATGAATGTTGGCTTGATGTCAGCGGCTCTCTTAATCTTTTCGGTAGCGGTAAAGAGATAGCCGACGAGTTAAGAGAGGTTATAAAAAAAGAAATCGGTGTAACTGTTTCTGTTGGTGTTTCTTACAATAAAATTTTTGCAAAAATGGGGAGCGACTACAAAAAGCCTGATGCGACAACTGAAATAACCGTAAATAATTTCAAAGAGCTTTTATATCCTTTGCCTGTGGGGGATATGTTTATGGTTGGAAGACGTACCGCTGAAAAGCTGCGTAGCTTGGGTCTTGTAACTATTGGTGATATTGCCCTTTGCGATTTGAGGGCTCTTGAGCGTATTTTGGGTGAAAACGGAAAAACCTTGTGGAATTACGTTAACGGCTACGATTATTCACCCGTTTTACCATTTGATTACAGAGAAGCATATAAGTCAATCGGTAACGGTGCAACCTTTAAAAGAGATTTAGTTGATTTTACAGATGTAAGAACCTGCGTTTTCTTTTTGTGCGATAAGGTTGCCGCAAGACTTCGTAAGCATAATTACGAATGCTCCGCTTTACAGGTAGGTATAAAAAATACTAACTTTCAAACTATTCAGCGGTCTTCTCAGCTACCGTCACCAACAGATTTATCATACGATTTGAGAAATGCTGTGCTTTCACTTATAGAGGCAAATTTTGATATAGAAAAAGAGCCGATTCGTTCTTTAACCGTAACGGGAACGAAGCTTCTCAACGGTGACGACGTATGCGAGCAGATTTCTTTTTTAGATTTAGATTACCATAAAAAAAGAGAAAAAGAAGAAAGGCTTGAACATACAAAGGACGATATCCGCCATAAATACGGACTTGACAGCTTAACAAGATGTTCTTTTATCCATAATGAATTCGGCTTTTAGGAGGAGTTTTTTTGAAATGCACTTTATCAGATTTAAGAGCAAAAGAGGTTGTTAACGCGGATAACGGCTGCCGCCTCGGTTGTGTTACAGATGTTGAAATAGATACCTATACAGGTTGCCTTGTGAGTATCACCGTCTTTTGCGGTAAAGGCTTTTGTGGTTTCTTTGGCAGGGGAGAAGAAATTACAGTTTGCTGGAAGGATATCGTCGTTATCGGTGATGATATAATTCTCGTGAGAAAAGGAAAACTCGCATAGACGTAGAGTCTTACAGACTCTACGTCAGTTTTATTCGCCTTACGGCGAGTGCTATTGCTTTGCAGTTTTATTATGCTTCGCATAGTTGTATTTGCTTCGCAAGTTTTGAGGTGAATAAAATATAACTGACTTGTTGAATATTTGGACACGCTATGGTAGTATATTGATATAATATTAAAAGTTATGGGATGTTTTTGCTGTAAAACGCTCTAATCACAGAACCGTCCCATGATTTTTGTGGGAGTAAAATATGAAAAAAGTATATAAAAAGCGATATGGAAGGTATCCTATATTTCATTTGATAAATATACTTCCTGCTATGGTTGTATTGCGTTGTGGATATGTTTTTTTCTCCCTTGAAAAATTAACCTTAAGTTTGGAAACATTTGCTTGTTTGTATTTCTTTATTTTAGGTATAGGTTGTTTTATTAGTTTTTATTACCCATTTATGGAAAAGTTTTATATTAACAATAATTTAATCTACCGCAAAAAAAGAAAAAACACAGAACAAATTTTTATACCTGATTGTTCGGTTTTTGTTTTGTCTTATACAGTATTAGGCTTCAGGTATTATGGGAAATATATGGTTAACATTATTAATGAGGACATAGAAACAACGTTAAAGAAGCTACACGAACATGATGATTATAATAAATCAGAAATGATGTTTCATAGCAGAAAATTATACAACGTTGCCGCATACAGTAATAAAATGATAACAAAATTCTTTCGTGATAAGTGTGTTTATAGTTTTCTTTATGAAAAACAATTTGCTGATGAGTTCTTTTCATTACAGAAAAAAACTGTTATAATCCCCCTTTCAATTTATGACAAAATCGACATCAATCCTGATACATATACTATAATTATTGATGAGAAGGGATGAGACAAGACAGGAGACAGGACACAAGACATAGAACCGTCCCCTGTCCTGCGTCCCCTGTCCTGTGTCCTGTGTCCTAGTTTGGGCGTTGGCGGTGGATTTGTATTTAGGGTTAAGCCTGGTTGATTGGAGATGTGAATATGAAGTATCAGCATGTACAGAGAATATTTAAAAATCCGTTCTATGTGAATTGTAAAAAACATTATTGTATTGATTGCGGTGAAC